>NZ_BAAATS010000002.1:0-124716 GCF_039533535.1 Streptomyces kunmingensis | reverse complement strand
CGCCTCGGCCGCGGCGAGCGTGGCCGGGTCGGGGTCGAGCGCGTCGACCCGCAGGCCGTGTGCGACGAGACGGCGCGCGAAGCGGCCCGTGCCGCAGCCGACGTCGAGCGCGGTGCGGGCGCCCGGCGGCAGATGACGCAGCAGGAGCGGGTGGTAGTGGTCGTTGTGGTCGAACGGCATGGGGGAGGACCCTGGCAGGCGGCGGATGAGCTGGGCGTAAGGGAGGGAGCGGCCGGTGTCTGACCTGCACGGACGCCCGGCCGGAGCCCTTCCCGGAAAAGTTTTCCGAGAAAATCCGGCGGCCGTGTCGATCCGGCTGCCGCCCGTTCGACGCAGGAGTGAGAGACCGGGAACGAACCACCCCCCCCGGCCTACGACGGAAAGGCGCCTCGGAGAAGACCGGAGGCGCCACGCAGAACTGGAGACGATCATGCCCCGCTATCTGACGATGGTCCGTATCGACGAGCGCAACGCCCCCGCCGAGGGCCCCAGCGACGAGCTGATGCAGCGCATGGGCGAGCTCATCGAGGAGATGACCAAGGCCGGCGTGCTGCTCGACACGGCGGGGCTGACCCCGTCCGCGCAGGGCAAGCGCGTGCACTACGCCAAGGGCGACATCACCGTCACCGACGGCCCGTTCACCGAGACCAAGGAGGTCGTCGGCGGCTACGCGATCATCCAGGCGAAGGACGAGGCCGAGGTCCTCGAGTGGACCAAGCGGTTCCTCCGGGTCCACGGGGAACAGTGGACCGTCACCTCCGAGGTCCGCGAGATCATGGAAGGCTGACGGATCACGGAAGGCTGACGGATCATGGAAGGCTGACCGTTCCGGGCCTTGGCCGAAGGCCCTCCCCGGTGTCTGATGGTGGGCTGTGACAGAGCCACGTTCCACGGCCCACCCGGACGCCGCCGCGACCCGCGCCATCGAGACGGTCTTCCGTATGGAGGCGCCGCGCATCATCGCGGCCGTCACCCGCGTCGTGCGCGACGTCGGCATCGCGGAGGAACTGGCGCAGGACGCGCTGGTCGCAGCCCTCGAGCAGTGGCCGCAGGCCGGCGTCCCGGACAGCCCGGGCGCCTGGCTCACCGCCGTCGCCCGGCGGCGGGCCGTCGATCTGGTGCGCCGCCGCGAGAACTACGCGCGCAAGCTCCAGGAGGTGGGCAGGGCGACGGAGTTCGCGTACGAGGCACCGGCCGTGGCCGACCCCGACGACATCGACGACGACCTTCTGCGCCTCGTCTTCATGAGCTGCCACCCGGTGCTCTCCGCCGAGGCCCGCGTCGCGCTCACCCTGCGCCTGCTCGGCGGCCTGACCACCGCCGAGATCGCCCGCGCGGTCCTCGCCCCCGAACCCACGGTCGCCCAGCGCATCGTCCGCGCCAAGCGCACCCTCGCCACGCGCAACGTCGCCTTCGAGGTGCCGGCAGGGCTCGACCGCGGCGCCCGCCTCGGCTCGGTCCTGGAGGTCATCTACCTCATCTTCAACGAGGGGTACGCGGCGACTGCCGGCGACGACTACCTGCGGCCGGGCCTGTGCGAGGACGCCCTGCGGCTCGCCCGGGTGCTCCAGTCGCTGATGCCCAAGGAACCCGAAGTGCACGGCCTCGCCGCCCTGTTGGAGCTCCAGTCCTCCCGCGCGGGCGCCCGTACCGCGGCCGACGGCTCGCCCGTCCTGCTCCGGGACCAGAACCGCAGCCGCTGGAACACGCTGCTGATCCGGCGCGGATTCGCCGCGCTCTCCCGTGCGGACGCGGTGTCGTCGGGCCCGCCCGGCTCGTACGTCCTCCAGGCCGCGATCGCCGCGTGCCACGCCCGGGCCCACACGTGCGAGGCCACCAACTGGCGCCAGATCGCCACCCTCTACGGCCTCCTCGCGGCCCGGTCCCCGTCCCCGGTCGTGGAGTTGAACCGGGCGGTGGCGGTGTCGATGGTCGACGGCCCCGCGGCCGGCCTCGACCTGGTCGCCCCCCTCACCGACGAACCGGCCCTACGGGACTACCACTTGCTGCCGAGTGTGCGGGGGGATCTGCTGGAGCGGCTGGGCCGTTTCGCCGAGGCACGGACGGAGTACGCGCATGCGGCGGCGCTGGCACGCAACGAGCGGGAACGAAACTTCCTGCTCGCCAAGTCCCGCACAGCCGGCGACAACCTCAGCCCTGAATCAAGCCCTTCCGGCGATTGAGGAGCGGGGTCCGGGGCGGAGCCCCGTGACAGCAACGGTTCAAGCCCCGGCACGTGACACAGGCTCCCCGAGCAACATCGTCGGCGCCCCCGCGACCCGGGTCAGAAACACCGTGGCCGCCCGCTTCCCATAGGGCTTGGGCATAGCCTTCCGCCGCAACTCCTCCGGCTCGACAGCCGACCCCCGCTTCTTCACGGTCAACACCCCCACCTCCCGCTCCCGAAGCAACACCTTCAGCTTCTTCACGTTGAAGGGAAGCTGCCCGTTGATCTCATACGCGGAGGCGTACGGACTGACCCGCAGCTCGTCAGAGGTCACGTACGCGATGGTCTCGTCGATCAGCCCGCCCCCGACCTGCTCGGCCACCTCGGCGACCAGATGCGCCCGGATGACGGCACCGTCGGGCTCGTACAAGTACCGCCCCACAGACCGTACTTCGGGATCCGGCAACCCCCGGCCGACCAGCTCACGCGGCCCCGGCAACAGCGTGGCCCGCATCCGGCCCGGCTCCGTGCCGAACCACAGGACGGCCTCCTTCACGTCCCCGGCGTCCGAGATCCACTCGGCCCCGGCCTCCGGCGGGATCGCCTCGTGCGGGATGCCCGGCGCGATCTTCAACGCGGCGCGCGGCGCCGAGAGGGCGGCGGAGACGGCCCAGGACAGCGGCGGGGAGTAGGCCTCGGGGTCGAAGATCCGGCCGCGCTTGGCCGAGCGCCGCGCCGGGTCCACGAAGACGGCGTCGTACGCGGACGTGTCGACCTCCGTCACATCCGCCTCCCGCACCTCGATCAGGTCGTCGAGGCCGAGGGCGGCCACGTTGGCCCGTGCGACGGCGCAGGTCCCCGGGTCCCGGTCGACGGCGAGTACGGAGATGCCCGCGCGGGCCAGCGCGATCGCGTCGCCGCCGATGCCGCAGCACAGGTCGGCGACGGACCGGACGCCCAGGGCGCGGAAGGACTCGGCGCGGTGGGCGGCGACGCCGGTGCGGGTCGCCTGCTCGACCCCGTTCGGCGTGAAGTACATGCGGGCCGCGTCCGCCGGCCCGAACTTCGCCACCGCCCGCTGCCGCAGCCGCGCCTGGGCGAGCGCCGCCGAGACGAGCTCGGCCGGATGCTCGCGCCGCAGCCGGGTGGCGAGCGCGAGCTCCTGCGCCGGGTCGTGGTCGCGCAGCGCGTCGAGCAGGGACTGACCCTCGGGGGTGAGGAGGGCACGGAAGTCGGCGGAAGCGGGGGAGGAGCTCACCGTGCCCATTGTGGGCCAGTCGGAGGACGGTGCGCGCACGGTGGCGGTGTCGGCCCCTGATCACGGGCCTGAACTGCGAGGATCCGGCGCCATGCAACTAGTACGACAAGATGAGGAAGCCGCTCCGAAGCTGACTCGTGCAAGATCCGGCCGGCGGGCCGCGCCCCGCGCCACGGCGGCCCCGCTCGCGGTCGCCGCCCTCGCGGTCGCCTCGCTCACCGGCGGCTGTAGCGGCGGATCCGGCGGCGGACCCGACGGTGGCACTGCGCGGCCGGCCCCCGGCCGGCAGGCCCTGAACGCGCCGGCCGCCCGCGCCCTGGACGCGTACGCCACGAAGCTCAGGGCCGAGCGGGCCCGGCGCGTCGCCGCGGCCGCGCGCTGGGGGCTGGCCGACGTGCCGCTCCCCGCGCCAAAGCCGCCGACGAAGAAGCCCGTCATCGAGCCGAGCGAGGGCTTCGAGGTCGCCGGACAGACCGAACTGGACCTGCCGCCCGTCTTCACGACCGTCCCCACCAAGAAGAAGATCGTCTTCCTCACGATCGACGACGGGGCGGAGAAGGACCCGCGGTTCCTCAGGATGATGAACGAGTTGCGGATCCCGTACACGGCCTTCCTGGCCGACGCCGAGGTCAGGCCCCGGTACGCCTACTTCAAGAAGGCGCAGCGTCTGGGTGTCACCCTCAACAACCACACGCTGCACCACCGTTACCTGCCGGGCCTCTCGTACGCGCGGCAGAAGCGCGAGATCTGCGGCATGCAGAACGTGATCGAGAAGCACTACGGCAAGCGGCCCACGCTCTTCCGGCCGCCGTTCGGCGACTACGACCGCACCACCCTGAAGGCGGCCAAGGCCTGTGGCATCGAACACGCGCCGATCTGGAACGCCGAGGCCTTCCCCGACCGCATGGAGCACCGCGCGTGGGACCGGTCCCTCCACCCGGGCGACATCGTCCTCACGCACTTCCGGGGCCGCAAGGACTGGAAGGGCACGATGCCCGACATGGTCCGCACGTTCATGAAGTACGTCACCGACAAGGGGTACGCGGTGGCCCGCCTGGAGGACTACCTGTGACCACTGTCCGGGCGAGCGCGGCCGGAGTGCGACGGGCGGTCGCCTGCGCCCTGGCCGCCGCACTGCTCACCGGCTGCGCCCAGTCCGTCGACCCGATCGAACGTCTGGGCAGAAAGGCGGCACAGAAGGTCCGCCACCACCCACGCCCCGCGGTGACGGGTGCCCCCGGCGCTCCCGCGGCCTCACCCCATGCCCCCGCCCCGGGCCCGGCCTCCGTCCCGTCCCTCCGGCCCGCCCCGGCGCCGAGGCCCGCCGCCCACCGGGTGTTCGCCCCTCGCGCCCGGGGCGCGGTTCCGCCGGTGGTCACCCGCGTCCCGACCCGGGACAGGGTCGTCTTCCTCACCTTCGACGACGACGCCGGGAAGGATCCCCGTTTCGTCGGCCTGGTCCGCGACCTTCGCCTGCCGGTCTCGGTGTTCCTCACGCACTCCGTGGCCGGCCCCGGCCACGACCACTTCGGGCAGCTCCGCGCGCTCGGCGCCGGCGTGGAGAACCACACCCTCACGCACCCGCTCCTGCCCGGCCTCGGCTACGTACAGCAGCACGCCGAGATCTGCGGCCAGCAGACGCGCCTCAAGGGGCGCTTCGGCACGGCCCCGCACCTGCTCCGACCGCCCTACGGCGCGTACGACGCGAACACGCTGCGCGCGGCGGGCGCGTGCGGCATCGAGGCGATCGTCGTGGGCCACGCGTACGCCGAGGGCGACCGCCTCCGCCCCGGCGACATCCTCCACACCCCCGCAGGCGCCCGCCTCACCGAGACGACGAAACACCTGCTGCACCGCATCCACACCCAGCACCTGACGGTGGCCCACCTGGAGACATACCTCTAGAAGAACCCCGCCCAGGGGCGCGGGGAACGGCGCGAGCAACCACCCGCAACCCGCCCCCGGCAAGCGCTCGCACCCCCCACGGCGGGCGCCCGCACCCACCCCCAGCCCCGCCGAATCCCGCCGCCGCGACGCGGACGATTGGCACTCCGCTTGACCGAGTGCTAATCGCGGTCATAGTCTCGGCCCTGGCACTCACCACTGGAGAGTGCCAACAGCGACGGGCAGGTCCGGCACCCGCGACGACGGATCCACCTGGTCGCCACCCCAGACTGTTAACCCCGTAGATCTCCGAAGGGGGAGACCGGATCGTGACGACCGCCAGCTCCAAGGTTGCCATCAAGCCGCTCGAGGACCGCATTGTGGTCCAGCCGCTCGACGCCGAGCAGACCACGGCCTCCGGCCTGGTCATTCCGGACACCGCGAAGGAGAAGCCCCAGGAGGGCGTCGTCCTCGCCGTGGGCCCGGGCCGCTTCGAGAACGGCGAGCGCCTTCCGCTCGACGTGAAGACCGGCGACATCGTGCTGTACAGCAAGTACGGCGGCACCGAGGTCAAGTACAACGGCGAGGAGTACCTCGTCCTCTCGGCCCGCGACGTTCTCGCGATCGTCGAGAAGTAAGCAAGCCGAGAAGCACCTGCTGCATTGAACAGCGCCCCTGGCACCCGCGACCGTAAGAAGCCGGGGTCGGGGGCGCGGTTCGTTCACCAAGCTTCACCCCTAGTTTTCCGAGAGGGCTGAACCGCTCCCATGGCGAAGATCCTGAAGTTCGACGAGGACGCCCGTCGCGCCCTCGAGCGCGGCGTCAACAAGCTTGCCGACACGGTCAAGGTGACGATCGGCCCCCGCGGCCGCAACGTCGTCATCGACAAGAAGTTCGGCGCCCCCACCATCACCAACGACGGTGTGACCATCGCCCGCGAGGTCGAGGTCGAGGACCCGTACGAGAACCTCGGCGCGCAGCTCGTGAAGGAGGTGGCGACCAAGACCAACGACATCGCGGGTGACGGCACCACCACCGCCACCGTGCTGGCCCAGGCCCTGGTCAAGGAAGGCCTGCGCAACGTTGCCGCGGGTGCCTCCCCGGCCGCCCTGAAGAAGGGCATCGACGCCGCCGTCAAGGCCGTGTCCGAGGACCTGCTCGCCACGGCGCGCCCGATCGACGAGAAGTCCGACATCGCGGCCGTCGCCGGTCTGTCCGCCCAGGACAGCCAGGTCGGCGAGCTCATCGCCGAGGCGATGGACAAGGTCGGCAAGGACGGTGTCATCACCGTCGAGGAGTCCAACACCTTCGGCCTGGAGCTCGACTTCACCGAGGGCATGGCCTTCGACAAGGGCTACCTGTCCCCGTACTTCGTCACCGACCAGGAGCGTATGGAGGCCGTCCTCGACGACCCGTACATCCTGATCCACCAGGGCAAGATCGGGTCCATCCAGGACCTGCTCCCGCTCCTGGAGAAGGTCATCCAGGCCGGCGGCTCGAAGCCCCTCCTGATCATCGCCGAGGACGTCGAGGGCGAGGCCCTGTCGACCCTGGTCGTGAACAAGATCCGCGGCACGTTCAACGCCGTCGCGGTCAAGGCCCCCGGCTTTGGTGACCGCCGCAAGGCGATGCTGCAGGACATGGCCACCCTCACCGGTGCCACGGTCATCGCCGAAGAGGTCGGCCTCAAGCTCGACCAGGCCGGTCTGGACGTCCTCGGCTCCGCGCGCCGCGTGACCATCACCAAGGACGACACCACGATCGTCGACGGTGGCGGCAACAAGGCCGACGTCGACGGCCGCGTCAACCAGATCAAGGCCGAGATCGAGAACACGGACTCCGACTGGGACCGCGAGAAGCTCCAGGAGCGCCTCGCGAAGCTCGCCGGCGGCGTCTGCGTCATCAAGGTCGGCGCCGCGACCGAGGTCGAGCTCAAGGAGAAGAAGCACCGTCTGGAGGACGCCATCTCCGCGACCCGCGCCGCGGTCGAGGAGGGCATCGTCTCCGGTGGTGGCTCCGCGCTCGTCCACGCCGTGAAGGTCCTCGAGGGCTCCCTCGGCAAGGAGGGCGACGAGGCCACCGGTGTCGCCGTCGTCCGCCGCGCCGCCGTCGAGCCGCTGCGCTGGATCGCCGAGAACGCGGGCCTCGAGGGCTACGTCATCGTCTCCAAGGTCTCCGAGCTCGACAAGGGCTTCGGCTACAACGCCGCGACCGGCGAGTACGGCGACCTGGTCAAGGCCGGCGTCATCGACCCGGTCAAGGTCACGCGCTCCGCGCTGGAGAACGCCGCGTCCATCGCCTCGCTGCTCCTGACGACCGAGACCCTGGTCGTCGAGAAGCCGGCGGAGGAAGAGCCCGAGGCCGGTCACGGCCACGGTCACTCCCACTGACGCGCTCCGCTGAAGTGACCTGAGGTCCGGCCCCCTGTGTTCTGGGGGGCCGGACCTCTTGGTTCTGCGGATGCGCGTCTGCCTGGTTTCGTTCGTTGCCGGGTGCCGCTTTTGTTGTGGCTGGTCGCGCAGTTCCCCGCGCCCCCCTAGCGGGGGCCGTACTTGCGGCCCGTCCTTGAGGTGACTCCGCCCAGCAGGCCCCGCGGCGTCACCTTCACCACGCCCATCAGCGCCTTGTACCGCGGGTCCGGGATCGAGAGGGACTTGCCGCGGGCGAGATCCGCGAGCGCCGCCTCGACCAGTTTGTCGGCATCCAGCCACATCCACTTCGGGATGTTGCCCGTGCCCATGCCGGCCCGCTGGTGGAACTCCGTACGGACGAAGCCGGGGCAGAGCGCCATCAGCCGCACCCCGGTGCCCGCCAGGTCCTTCGCCACGCCCTGCGTGAACTGCACGACCCACGCCTTCGACGCGCCGTAGGTGCCGCGCGGCACGAACGCCGCCACCGACGCCACGTTGATCACGCCGCCGCGCCCGCGCTCGCGCATCACCTCCGTGGCCGCCGACGTCAGCCGCAGCACGGCCTCGCAGTGCACCTTCAGCATCATCAGCTCGTCGGCCATGGGCACTTCCAGATAGCGGCCCTTGTTGCCGAACCCGGCGTTGTTGACGAGCAGATCGACCGCGGCCTTACGGTCCCGCAGCCGCTCCTCGACCGCCGCGATGCCGTCGTCCGTGGCGAGGTCGGCGGTGAGCACCTCGGCCTCGATGCCGTGCCGGTCGTGCAGTTCGGTCGCCTGCTCCTGGAGCCGCTTCGTGTCGCGCGCGACGAGCACCAGGTTGTGGCCGTCGGCGGCGAGGCGCCGGGCGAAGGCGGCGCCGATGCCCGCGGTGGATCCCGTGATCAGTGCCGTAGTCATGCACCAAGGTTAGTGACGGTTCAGTGGTGCTCGTGATCACCGGAATCGGTACCGGCCGGTGTCCGCGCCCGCTGCCCCTTGTCGACGACCACGAACTGGCCCATCATCCCGCCGTCCTCGTGATACAGCAGGTGGCAGTGGTACATGAACGGGACGCCCGGGTCGGCGAACTCGGGCCCGCCGTCGAACCGCAGCACCATTTTCAGGGTCGTCCCGCTCGGGACGAACACCGTGTCCTTGCGCCCGCGCAGCTCGGGCGGCGGCGTCCTGCCGTCCACCTCCACCACCCTGAACTGCACGTCGTGCACGTGGAAGTTGTGCGGCATCCCGTGGTTGTTGCGCACGGTCCACGTCTCGGTGGTGCCGCGCGTGACGGTCTCGTCGACGCGGTCCATGGCCATGGCGCGCCCGTTGATCCCGCCCTCCCCGAGTTCGAAGTGGCGCGAACGGACCGCGGCGCCGGCCTCGGGAAGCTCCGGCTCGCCCAGTGCGGCGGGAACCGCGGGGGAGGGCCGGAGCCGCTTCGCCGCCCGGAACTGCAGTACGTCGAACGAGTCGTCGCCGCCGTTGAACCGCGTCTGCCAACCGCTTCCGTAGTTGTCCTGCGGATGGCTGCGCAGCACGGCCCGCTCCCCGGGCACCATCCGCACGACCACCTCGGCCCGCTCCCCGGGGGACAACTGGATCCGTTCCATGGCGGCGGGCCGCTCCAGCAGCCCGCCGTCGGTCCCCACGAGCGCGAACCGACGCCCGTTCGAGAACCCGAAGGCGTACGTCCGTGCCGTCGACGCGTTCAGCAGCCGCAGCCGTACACGCTCGTCCCGTACGACCTGGTAGGGGTCGAGGGTGCCGTTCACCATGGTCCGGTCGCCGAGGAAGCCGGCGGACCGCATCATCTTGTGCCCGTGGTCGAACGCCGCTCCGTCGAATCGCACGTCCTGCACGATGACGGGCAGATCGTCGACCCCGTACGTCTTCGGCAGCGCGAGCCGCTCGCTCCTGTCGTCGTCGACGAGGAACATTCCCGCGAGCCCGCGCTGGACGTGCCGTTCGGTCTTCCCGTGCGGGTGCGGGTGGTACCAGAGGGTGGCCGCGGGCTGGTCGACGCTCCAGCGCGGCGTCCGCTCCCGGCCCGGGCCGATCATCTGGTGCGGGCCGCCGTCCATGCGGGCGGGCAGATGCATGCCGTGCCAGTGGACGGTGGACGCCTCGTCGAGCCCGTTGCGGACGCGGACCGCGACCTTCTCGCCGCGCCTGGCGCGCAGCGTCGGGCCGAGGTAGTCGCCGTTGAAGCCCCAGGTCGGCGTCGTGCGGCCCGGGGTGAACTCCTTGCCGCCCTGCTGCATGCGCAGGTCGAAGACGCGCGTGCCGTCCTTCTTGTCGACGTGCGACGGGGCGAGCGACGGCACCGCCAGTTCGTTGCGGAAGTCCGCCGTGCCGACGGTGCTCACCTTCGCGTCGTTCCAGAGCCACAGCACGCCGCCGCCGACCGCGAGAGCGATGACGGCGACGAGTGAGCCGAGGACGAGAAGGACACGCCTGAGCCGGAAGGTGCGCTTCTTGGAGGCCATGCGCCGAGCCTGGCGCCGGCCGGTCCCCGCCCGCATCGGGGACGGTCCCCGAACCGCCCCGGACCTCAACCCCCTTACCGCATAAGGGTTTTCCCCTACCTGCCCTGCTCGCCGTACTTCCGGACGTACTCCCGCGCCACCCGCTCCACCTCACCGTGCAGCGCGTCCCCGGCGGCCAGCACGCGCGGCAGCAGCTCGCGCTCGGTCATCAGGGCCCGGAACTCGAAGGCGACGGTCACCTCGTGCGCGGGCCGGCGCACGATCTCGATGGCGTCCCCCGCCCGGATCTCGCCCGGCTCGATCACCCGCAGGTACGCACCCGGCCGCTTCTCCTGCGTGAACCGCTTGACCCAGGTCTTCTCGCCCAGGTGCCCCTGGAAGGTCTTGCACGGGATGCGGCTGGCGCTCACCTCGAGGAGCAGATCGGGGCCGATCCGCCAGCGCTCGCCTATCTTCGCCCCGCACACGTCGACGCCCTCGGTGGTGAGGTTCTCGCCGAACGTGCCGCTGGGCAGCGTCCGGCCCAGCGTCCGCTCCCAGCTGTCCAGGTCCTCCCGCGCGAACGCGTACACGGCCTGGTCGTCGCCGCCGTGGTGCCGCATGTCGCACACGGCGTCCCCGGCGAGGCCGCTCGCGCCGGTCCCCTTCGCTCCCGGCGCGGTGACCCGGACAGGGCCCTCGACCGGCCGCTTGTCGATGCCGGTCACGCCGTCGGGCTGGTCGGTGTAGTCGACGGCCTCGGGACGGCCGAGATTGAGGGAGAGCAGCTTCATGGCAGGGACGCTACGGGACCCGTGACCAAAGTCGCCACGCATTAAACGGCGCTTCCCCCAAGCGCCGCTTATGCTTGAACCATGATCGAGGCCCGTCATCTCCGTGTCCTGCGCGCCGTGGCCGCCACCGGCTCCTTCTCGGCGGCCGCCCGCGAGCTGGGCTGCACCCAGCCCGCCGTCAGCCAGCAGATGAAGGCCCTGGAGACCTCGGCCGGCACCCCGCTGCTGATCCGCACGGGCCGCGAGATGCGCCTGACCCAGGCCGGCGAGGCCCTCGTCCGGCACGCGGCGGGCATCCTCGCCGGGCTCACCGCGGCCGAGGAGGAGGTCGCCGCGATCGCGGGCCTGCGCGCCGGCCGCGTCCGCCTCGTCTCCTTCCCCAGCGGCAGCTCGACCCTGGTCCCGACGGCGCTGGCCGCCCTGCGCGCCGCGCACCCGGGCACCCGCGTCTCCCTGGTGGAGGCGGAGCCCCCGCGCTCGGTGGAGATGCTGCGCGAGGGCGACTGCGACGTGGCGCTCGCCTTCCGGTACGAGGGCGCGCACACGGCGGAGGAATGGGACGACCTGGTCGTCCGCCCCCTGCTCGCCGACCGCCTCGTCGGCCTGGTCCCCGAGGCGCACCCGCTCGCCGGCGCGGGCTCGGTGACCATCGACGCGCTCGCCGACGATCCGTGGATCGCGGGCTGCCCGCGCTGCCGCCGCCAGCTCGTCGAGGTGTGCCGGAGCGCCGGGTTCGCGCCCCGTATCGACTTCGCCACGGACGACTACCCGGCCGTGGTCGGCCTGGTCGGCGCGGGGCTCGGAGTTGCCGTCCTGCCCGAACTGGCCATCGAGTCCGTTCGCCCCAAGGGTGCACGCACAGTGACCGTCGAGCCCCCTGTGCGGCGGGAGATCGTCGCGCTCACGCTGCCCGATCTGGCCCAGGTACCGGCGGTCGCGGCCACCCTCGACCAGTTGGCGACGGCCGCCACCCGCTGAGCGCGGGCGGAAGCACCCGCGCCCGCAACGGCGTGAACGCATCCGGGCGCGCCCACGGTCGCCACGTCCGCAGAAACGTTCCTTCAGTGAGGGGCGGCCGTGGCCGCGGCCCCGCCGGCCCCCGCCGCCGCCGTGACGAGCCGGTTGCGGGCCCGTCCCATCAGCTCTTCGCGCTCGTCCTCGGTCAGCCCGCCCCACACGCCGTACGGCTCACGCACCTGTAGGGCGTGAGCAGCGCACTCCGCGCGGACCGGGCACCTCATGCAGACCTCTTTCGCCGAGTTCTCACGCGCACTGCGCGCTGCTCCTCGCTCGCCTTCCGGGTGGAAGAAGAGCGAGCTGTCGACCCCGCGGCAGGCCGCGAGGAGCTGCCAGTCCCAAAGATCAGCGTTCGGTCCGGGAAGGCGGGAGAAATCTGCCATTGCGTTGTCCCCTTGTAGCCGGTTGTGACGCGGATACGGTGCCCATGACCGTACATCTACTATCTAAGGAGATGAAAATATGACTCATTGCGAATCTAGCTACAGACACCAGCAAAAGGGAAGAAAAGCCGCTAAATGGGGCATAGCTTGTGATGAAAAGTTGAGGGTGCGCGGCGGCGTCTGCACTGTGTCCGGCCCCTCACGTAGAGTGCCGAAGGAGGCCGTCCGACCCGTAACTCTTTCGAGTGACCATCGTTGAGAGTGCGGAGGCGGTTGAAGGAAAAAGCGCTCGGGCATCTGTCCGAGAGCGTCGACCGCACAGGTGACGATTCGTACAAAGCCTGGAGGCTCAAGGTGACGCGCATCAGCTGCGGAGGACGGTCATGACATCCGTCCTCGTCTGCGACGACTCCCCGCTTGCCCGAGAGGCGCTGCGCCGCGCGGTCGCGACCGTACCCGGCGTCGAGCGCGTGACGACCGCGGCCAACGGCGAGGAGGTCCTGCGCCGCTGGGGCGCCGACCGCTCGGACCTGATTCTGATGGACGTACGCATGCCCGGCCTGGGCGGCGTCGAGACGGTCCGGCGGCTGCTCTCCGCCGACCCCGGTGCGCGCATCATCATGCTCACCGTGGCCGAGGACCTGGACGGGGTGGCGCTCGCGGTCGCCGCCGGAGCCCGCGGGTATCTGCACAAGGACGCCTCGCGCGCCGAGCTGCGGGCCACGGTGACGCAGGCGCTCGCCGATCCGACCTGGCGGCTCGCTCCGCGCAGACTGCGTTCGGCCGAGATGGGCGCGGCGCCCACGCTCACCGCGCGTGAGATCCAGGTGCTCGAGGGCATGAGCCACGGCCGGTCCAACGCCGAGATCGGGCGCGAGCTGTTCCTCTCCGAGGACACGGTGAAGACGCACGCGCGCCGGCTGTTCAAGAAGCTCGGGGCGTCGGACCGGGCCCATGCGGTCGCGCTCGGATTCCGCTGGGGGCTCGTTCGGTAGCGCCCTCCACCGGGTTTGCCGCGTGGGGCCGGTGGTGGTGGGCAGCTCTCGTAGTGGCCGGCCGCGCCCCGCGGCGGAGCCGCTGATGGGATGCTCCCCGCGTCCCTGAGGGGCGCCGGGAGACGCGCCCCTCCCTCGTTTCGCGAGTCATGCCGCATCCTTGAGGGTGTGGAGTTCCTCGGGGACGACGAGTCGGGCGAGCAGGGTCAGCGAGAGGGGAGGGCGCAGGAGATGAGTTCCGGCGCACCTGCTCATAACGCTTCGGTGCACAACCAGGACCGCGGTGCCACGGACCGCGCGCCGGCAAGGCACCATGGACCGATGCGCGACGACGAGGCACCGACCCCGCAAGGGGTCGTCGGTACGCTCGTCGGCCGCGCCGTCGACGGCGACGAGCAGGCCACGCACGATCTGCTCGCGCACGTCCATCCACTGGCCATCCGCTACTGCCGCACCCGGCTGTCCCGGCTGCCCGGTGACGCGCGGCACTTCGTGGAGGACCTCGCCCAGGAAGTCTGTGTAGCGGTGCTGCTCGCGCTGCCGCGCTACAAGGACACCGGGCGGCCCTTCGAGGCGTTCGTCTTCGCCATCGCCGCACACAAAGTCGCCGATCTGCAGCGGGCCGCCATGCGGGGGCCCGGATCGACGGCCGTGCCCTCCGACGAGATGCCGGAGCGGCCCGATGACTCCCTCGGCCCCGAGGAGCGGGCGCTGCTCAGCAGTGACGCCGAGTGGGCCAAGAAACTCCTAGCGAACCTCCCGGACAACCAGCGGGAGCTGCTGCTTCTGCGGATCGCCGTCGGGCTCACCGCCGAGGAGACCGGGCAGATGTTGGGCATGTCACCCGGCGCCGTGCGGGTCGCGCAGCACCGGGCACTGAGCCGCCTGCGGGCGCTCGCCGAGCAGTAGTGGAGAGCCCGGCCGCCCCCGTGGGAACGTACAAACCAAGCCGATGATCTTGATCGTGGAATGAGACACCTCTTGTTCCCGTTAGCATGGACATCCGCACCGATCAAGGCCATTTGGGGAAGGTGTCATGACTGCATACGTCGACGGAGTGCCCGAGAAATTCGCGACGCTCGGGCTGACCTACGACGACGTGCTGCTGCTGCCCGGCGCGTCGGAAGTGCTGCCGAACGCGGTCGACACCTCGTCCCGCATCTCCAGGAACGTCCGGGTGAACATCCCGCTGCTGTCCGCGGCGATGGACAAGGTCACCGAGTCCCGGATGGCGATCGCCATGGCCCGCCAGGGCGGCGTCGGCGTGCTGCACCGCAACCTGTCCATCGCGGACCAGGTCAACCAGGTCGACCTCGTGAAGCGTTCCGAGTCCGGCATGGTCACCGACCCGATCACCGTGCACCCCGACGCGACCCTCGAAGAGGCCGACGCGCTCTGTGCGAAGTTCCGCATCAGCGGCGTCCCGGTGACCGACCCGGCGGGCAAGCTGCTGGGCATCGTCACCAACCGCGACATGGCGTTCGAGAACGACCGCAGCCGTCAGGTCCGTGAGGTCATGACGCCGATGCCGCTCGTCACCGGCAAGGTCGGCATCAGCGGTGTCGACGCCATGGAGCTGCTGCGCCGCCACAAGATCGAGAAGCTTCCGCTGGTCGACGACGCCGGGGTGCTCAAGGGCCTCATCACCGTCAAGGACTTCAAGAAGGCCGAGCAGTACCCGAACGCGGCCAAGGACGCCGAGGGCCGCCTCCTCGTCGGCGCCGCCGTGGGCGCGAGCCCCGAGGCCCTGGAGCGGGCGCAGGCGCTGGCCGGGGCCGGGGTCGACTTCCTCATCGTCGACACCTCGCACGGCCACAACAGCAACGCGCTGAGCTGGATGTCGAAGATCAAGTCCAGCGTCGGCGTCGACGTCATCGGCGGTAACGTCGCGACGCGTGACGGCGCCCAGGCCCTCATCGACGCCGGTGTCGACGGCGTCAAGGTCGGCGTGGGACCGGGCTCGATCTGCACCACCCGCGTCGTCGCGGGCATCGGCGTCCCGCAGGTCACCGCGATCTACGAGGCGGGTGTCGCAGCCCGCGCGGCGGGCGTCCCGGTCATCGGCGACGGCGGCCTGCAGTACTCGGGCGACATCGGCAAGGCGCTCGCCGCCGGCGCCGACACCGTGATGCTCGGCTCGCTGCTCGCGGGCTGCGAGGAGTCGCCGGGTGAGCTGATGTTCATCAACGGCAAGCAGTTCAAGTCGTACCGGGGCATGGGTTCGCTCGGTGCCATGCAGTCGCGCGGCCAGGGCCGCTCGTACTCCAAGGACCGCTACTTCCAGGCCGAGGTCTCCTCCGACGACAAGCTCGTGCCCGAGGGCATCGAGGGCCAGGTGCCCTACCGCGGCCCGCTGGCCAACGTGCTGCACCAGCTCGTCGGCGGCCTGCGCCAGACGATGGGCTACGTGGGCGCGGCGAGCGTCGACGAGATGGAGACCAAGGGCCGCTTCGTCCGCATCACGTCCGCGGGTCTCAAGGAGAGCCACCCGCACGACATCCAGATGACGGTCGAGGCACCGAACTACAGCCGTAAGTAACACTCAGAGCCTGTCTTTGAACCCCCTCCCCCAGCTAACGCTGGGAGGTGCCCCCAGCGCCCCGACGCCCGGCACGCACTCCCCCAAGCTGCACGGTGCCCCAGGACAGGTGGCTCCGCCACATGACCTGGGACTCCGCACACCGATCGCACGCACCGACCGCCGCTGCGCCCGCGCTTCGCGCGGACGACGGGGGTTCAAAGACAGGCTCTGACGCCTGGTGAGGGGCGGTCCCGGATTGCCGGGGCCGCCCCTCGCTGGTGTGTCGGGGATACTGGACACGCAGACCAAGAGGGAAAGGCCCACATCACGTGACTGAGATCGAGATCGGGCGCGGCAAGCGCGGCCGCCGCGCGTACGCCTTCGACGACATCGCCGTCGTACCGAGCCGGCGCACCCGCGACCCGAAGGAGGTCTCGATCGCCTGGCAGATCGACGCCTACCGCTTCGAGCTGCCGTTCCTGGCCGCGCCCATGGACTCCGTCGTCTCGCCCGCGACCGCCATCCGCATCGGCGAGCTGGGCGGCCTCGGCGTCCTGAACCTCGAAGGCCTGTGGACCCGGTACGAGGACCCGCAGCCGCTGCTCGACGAGATCGCCGAACTGGACACCGACAACGCGACCCGTCGCCTCCAGGAGATCTACGCGGCCCCGATCCAGGCCGACCTGATCGGGCAGCGCATCAAGGAGGTGCGCGACTCCGGTGTCGTCACCGCCGCCGCGCTCTCCCCGCAGCGCACCGCCGAGTTCTCCAAGGCGGTCGTGGACGCGGGCGTCGACATCTTCGTCATCCGCGGGACCACCGTCTCGGCCGAGCACGTCTCCGGTGCCGCCGAGCCGCTGAACCTGAAGCAGTTCATCTACGAGCTCGACGTGCCGGTGATCGTCGGCGGCTGCGCCACGTACACCGCCGCGCTGCACCTGATGCGGACCGGCGCCGCGGGCGTCCTCGTCGGCTTCGGTGGCGGCGCCGCGCACACCACGCGCAACGTGCTGGGCATCCAGGTGCCGATGGCGACCGCCGTGGCGGATGTCGCCGCCGCGCGCCGCGACTACATGGACGAGTCCGGCGGCCGGTACGTGCACGTCATCGCCGACGGTGGCGTGGGCTGGTCCGGTGACCTGCCCAAGGCCATCGCCTGCGGCGCGGACGCCGTCATGATGGGCTCGCCGCTGGCCCGCGCCACGGACGCGCCCGGCCGCGGTCACCACTGGGGCATGGAGGCCGTCCACGAGGACGTGCCGCGCGGCAAGAAGGTCGACCTGGGCACCGTGGGCACCACCGAGGAGGTCCTGACCGGGCCCTCGTCGACGCCCGACGGGTCGATGAACATCTTCGGCGCGCTGAAGCGGGCCATGGCGACGACCGGCTACAGCGAGCTCAAGGAGTTCCAGCGGGTCGAGGTCACGGTGGCCGACTCCCAGCACCGGCGCTGACGCTGAGTCGTAGCAGGCTGTGTCGTAGCAGAATGTGAGTGGGGCCCCGCCGGATCGGCGGGGCCCCACTCACGTTCCGGTCGGCTCAGCCGGCCGAGCGCTTGGCCGCGCCGAACGCCGCGATGCCCGCGATGGCGAAGAAGACGAAGGTGAGGAAGTCGGAGTCGGCCTTCCACGCCTCGTTGAGGATGTCGAAGTGGTCGATGAACAGCTCGGTCACCGTCACCGGGAGCTGCTTGGCGCCGATGATGGCCTCGCCGAGCAGCTGGCCGAAGTAGACGCCGATCAGCGACATGATCACGGCGACGACGGGCGCCGCGGGGTTGCGCCCCGCTACCTTGCCCGTGACGAGGCCGACCAGGAAGCCGACGCCGACGGCCGCGTAACCGATCTCGCGCTCGATGCCGCCGATGATGCCGCCGTACGCGCCTGCCGCGGCCAGCATCGTCACGAAACCGGCGAGGACGCCGAGGCCCAGGTTGCCGCGTGCGGGAGCCGGCGGCGGGGGCATGAAGCCGCCCGGCTGGCCCTGCTGCTGCGGGAACGGGGCGTACGGCTGCTGCTGCTGGTCCTGCTGCGGGTAGCCGTAGCCGGGCTGCGGCGGCTGCTGGGGCGGCTGCTGCTGGGCGTACGGATTGGCGTCCTGTGGCGGTGGCGGCTGGGTCATGCGGTCCCCCCGTGGAGTGAACGTGGGCACGGGTGTGCCCAGAAAGCCCGCACAGTAGCAGTCAGAGGCGGTGTGCGGCCCCCGCCGGGGTCGCTCCTCTGGTGTCCAGGAGGAGCTGGGCCTTCACCGCGAGACCTTGCAGGTCGTACGTGCGGTGGTGCTGGAGCAGGATCGTCAGGTCGGCGTCGGCCGCGGCCTCGTAGAGGGAGTCGGCGCGCGGGACCGGGCGGTCCAGGACGTTCCAGGACGGGACGTAGGGGTCGTGGTAGCTGACGGCCGCGCCGAGTTGCATGAGGCGGGTGGCGATCTCCTGGGCGGGGGCACCCTGCCGGTCGGCGAGGTCGGGCTTGTACGTGATGCCGAGGAGCAGGACGCGGGCGCCGCGGGCGGACTTGCCGTGCTCGTTGAGGAGCGTGGCCGCGCGCTGGACGACGTAGGCCGGCATGTGGTCGTTGACCTGGCGGGCCAGTTCCACCATGCGCAGGGGGCGGGTCGGGAGGTGGCGCGAGGTGAGGTCCTGGGGGAGGGCGTGGCCGCCGACGCCGGGCCCCGGGCGGAAGGCCTGGAAGCCGAACGGCTTGGTCTCGGCGCAGCGGATGACGTCCCAGAGGTCGACGTTCAGGTCGTGGCAGAGCACGGCCATCTCGTTGACCAGGGCGATGTTGACGTGGCGGTAGTTGGTCTCCAGGAGGTGGACCGTCTCCGCCTCGCGGGGGCCGCGGGCGCGGACGACCTTGTCGGTGAGGCGGCTGTAGAAGGTCGCCGCCGACTCGGTGCAGGCGGGGGTGTAGCCGCCGATGACCTTGGGGGTCGAGGCGTAGGGCTGCGTGCGGTTGCCGGGGTCGAGCCGGCCGGGGGCGTGGGCGAGATGGAAGTCGCGGCCGGCGCGCAGGCGCGAGCCCTCTTCGAGGAGGGGGAGCAGGACGTTCTCGGTGGTGCCCGGGGGGACCGGTGACTCGATGATCACGGTGGTGTGCGGGCGCAGGTGGGCGGCGAGGGTGCGGGTCGCCTCGATGACGGGGGTGAGGGAGGGGGCGCCGTCGGCGCCGGGCGGGGTGGGGGCACAGATGACGGCGGTGCGTACGCGGCCCAGTTCGGCGGGGTTCGCGGTGGGGCGGAAGCCGCCGGCGAGCATGCGGCGGACGTCGGCGGCGGTCAGGGCCGCGTCGTCGCCGTCGCCCGGGACGCGGCCCGCGGCGAGGTCCTGGGCGCGGGCCGGGTCGTGGCCGACGGTCGCGATCCTTGCGGCGACGGCGGCCTGCGCGAGCGGCAGACCGAGGTGGCCGAGGCCGACGACGGCGAGATCTGCGGGCATGGCTGGTGCCGTCCTTCCCGGGAGGCGGCCCGGCTTTTAGCCGGAGCGGGACGAGTGCGCAAGCCCGGTGGACAGGACGGGCGAGCGCACTGTCACACTAGGAGTAAATATGACCGATATGCGGTATTGCGCCGCGATGGGCCGCGGAGTGTTGCGCCGCACCCTGGCTCGACCTCGTAGTGGCCGTAACGGGGTACTGGGTGAAGAATCGGGACAAGTCGCCTCCGGGGTCCTGCTTGCGTCCCGTGAGCCCGGGTACACCTGCCGGTGAGTGCCTAGGGCGCCGACGACAGCGGGAGGCAGCAGTGAAGGCAGCGACACTGGGACCCGAGCAGCGCGCACAGGCTCTTGCGGCGATGGCCGAGGGGGAGCTGGACATTCTTGTCGTGGGCGCAGGCGTGGTCGGCGCGGGGACCGCCCTCGACGCCATGACGCGGGGCCTGTCCACCGGCCTCGTCGAGGCGCGGGACTGGGCCTCGGGCACATCGAGCCGGTCCAGCAAGCTGATCCACGGCGGGCTCAGGTATCTGGAGATGCTGGACTTCGCCCTCGTACGGGAGGCGCTGAAGGAGCGGGGGCTGCTCCTGGAGCGGCTCGCACCGCATCTCGTGAAGCCCGTGCCGTTCCTGTACCCCTTGCAGCACAAAGGCTGGGAGCGGTTGTACGCGGGATCGGGCGTCGCCCTGTACGACGCCATGTCCATGGCGCGCGGGCACGGGCGCGGGCTGCCCACGCACCGGCATCTGTCGCGGCGCCACGCGCTGCGGGTCGCGCCCTGCCTGAAGAAGGACGCGCTGGTCGGCGCCCTGCAGTACTACGACGCCCAGATGGACGACGCGCGGTACGTCGCGACGCTGGTGCGGACCGCCGCAAAGTACGGCGCGAAGGTCGCCAACCGGGCGCGGGTCACCGGATTCCTGCGCGAGGGCGAGCGGGTCGTGGGGGCGCGCGTGCAGGACGTGGAGGGCGGCGGCGAGTACGAGATCCGCGCCAGGCAGGTCGTCAACGCCACCGGTGTGTGGACCGACGACACGCAGGCCATGGTCGGCGAGCGCGGCCAGTTCCACGTCCGCGCCTCCAAGGGCATCCACCTCGTCGTGCCGAAGGACCGCATCAACTCCACCACCGGACTGATCCTGCGCACCGAGAAGAGCGTGCTCTTCGTGATCCCGTGGGGCCGGCACTGGATCGTCGGCACGACGGACACCGAGTGGGACCTCGACAAGGCCCATCCGGCGGCGTCCAGCGCCGACATCGACTACCTCCTTGAACACGTGAACTCCGTACTGGGCGTGCCCCTTTCACGCGACGACGTACAAGGGGTGTACGCCGGTCTGCGGCCGCTGCTCGCCGGGGAGTCCGACGCCACCAGCAAGTTGTCGCGCGAGCACACCGTGGCGCACCCCGTGCCGGGGCTCGTCGTGGTCGCCGGCGGGAAGTACACGACCTACCGGGTCATGGCGAAGGACGCCGTGGACGAGGCCGTGCACGCGCTCGACCAGCGGGTCGCCGAATGCGTGACCGAGGACGTGCCGCTGGTGGGCGCCGAGGGGTACCGGGCGCTGTGGAACGCGCGGGCCCGGATCGCCGCGCGCACCGGACTGCACGTGGTGCGCATCGAGCATCTCCTCAACCGGTACGGGGCGTTGGCGCAGGAGGTCCTGGAACTCATCGCCGCGGACACCGGTCTCGGGGCGCCCCTGGGCGGCGCCGACGACTATCTGCGGGCGGAGATCGTGTACGCGGCCTCGCACGAGGGGGCCCGGCACCTCGACGACGTGCTGACCCGGCGGACCCGTATCTCCATCGAGACGTTCGACCGCGGGACCCGGTCCGCGCGGGAGGCGGCCGAACTGATGGCGCCCGTGCTCGGCTGGGACAAGGACCAGGTGGAGCGTGAGGTCGCGCACTACGAGAAGCGGGTGGAGGCGGAGCGCGAGTCCCAGTTGCAGCCGGACGACCTCACGGCCGACGCGGCGCGGCTCGGGGCGCCCGACATCGCACCGTTGTGACGGTCCGCTGAGCCGCCGTGGTCGCCGTGCGCGGGGCGGGTGTTGTGCCTCGGCGCGCTCCCGCTGGTCAAGAGGGCTACGGCCAGGGCCTTGCCCTTGGTGACGAGCAGCGGAAGAGTGGCCTCCACAGAAGGATCAACGGGCGGCGTGCTGCCCGGATCCACACGGAAAGAACCGCGGTCACAGGTATGGCCGGGAGTGTCCCAAGTGCGGGCATGACGGTCCCTTCGCCGGCGCGGTCCATCAGACGGGACGTATCTGCGAACGGCGTCCGAGGGGCGACCCTGGGCGTCGGACGGTCCTCGCGTGAGGGACAATGAAGGCTCTGTCAGGGCGGGTTGCAGAGGGGACGCATGTCGGAGGCGGAGCGGGCGGGCGAGACCCGTCAGGACAAGAGCGCTCGTCAGGACTCGTCCAGCAAGGACGTGTCGGACGTAGGCGACGATCGGGACGGGCAGGGGTCCGCCGGTTCGGAGTCCACTTCCGGCCGGAACGTGACCGGGCGGCTGCTCGCCGGGCGGTACCGCCTCGGCGACGTGCTCGGCCGGGGCGGCATGGGCACCGTGTGGCGGGCCAAGGACGAGACGCTCGGGCGCACGGTCGCGGTCAAGGAACTGCGTTTCCCGTCGAGCATCGACGAGGAGGAGAAGCGGCGCCTCATCACGCGCACCCTGCGCGAGGCGAAGGCGATCGCCCGGATCCGCAACAACGGCGCGGTGACCGTCTTCGACGTCGTCGACGAGGACGACCGGCCGTGGATCGTCATGGAGCTCGTCGAGGGCAAGTCCCTCGCCGAGGCCGTGCGGGAGGACGGACTGCTCGAACCGAAGCGCGCCGCGGAGGTCGGCCTCGCCGTCCTCGACGTGCTGCGCTCGGCGCACCGGGAAGGCATCCTGCACCGTGACGTGAAGCCGTCGAACGTGCTGATCGCCGAGGACGGCCGGGTCGTGCTGACCGACTTCGGCATCGCTCAGGTCGAGGGCGACCCCTCCATCACGTCCACCGGCATGCTCGTCGGCGCGCCCTCCTACATCTCGCCCGAGCGGGCCCGGGGGCACAAGCCCGGTCCCGCCGCCGACATGTGGTCGCTGGGCGGTCTGCTGTACGCGGCCGTCGAGGGTGTGCCCCCGTACGACAAGGGGTCGGCGATCGCGACGCTGACCGCCGTGATGACCGAGCCGGTCGACCCGCCGACCAACGCGGGCCCGCTGGAGAAGGTGATCTACGGGCTGCTCGCCAAGGATCCCGCGCAGCGGCTCGACGACGCGGGTGCCCGCGCGCTCCTCAACGAGGTCATCCACGCCCCCACGCCCAAGCCGGCCCCCGAGCCGGAGCCGGCCGACGCCACCAAGGTCGTGCCGCTGCCGCCGGTGCCGCGCCTGGAGAAGCCGCAGGGCAAGGGCGGTTCGGCCGTCGCCGCCAGGAGCGAGGAAGCCGCGGAGAAGCTGCGCGGCGCGCTCAAGTCGGTGCGCAAGGCTGCCGCTGCCGCCACGGCCGCCCGGGAGAAGCCCGCCGCGACCACCACCACCGCCGCCTCCGCCTCGGCGCCGGCGGCGTCCGGACGGATCCCGGCGCAGCCCGGCGGGCCGCCGCGCACGGGCCCCGCCAAGGCCTCGATCACCGATGTCGTGCCGCGCCGCACGCTCGCGATCATCGCGGCCATCGTCGTGCTCGCCGTCATCGGCGTCATCCTCGGCATCGCCCTCGGCGGCGACGACAGCAACGCCGGTGGCGCCAAGGGCGGAGACAAGGCCGCGAGCGCCGGGGCCGCGGGAGCCGCCGGAGCGGGCAGCAAGGACAAGGACAAGGAAGCGGGCAGCAGCCAGGACAAGGAACAGGACAAGGGCAAGGGTTCGGGCGAGGACGAGAACGAGCCGGACGAGGACGAGCCGGACGAGAACGAGGGCGGCGCGAGCGGCTCCGGGCAGGGCGCCTCGCCCAGCAGCGACGGCTCCGGCGCCGACTCCGACGCCACCACGTACAAGCACTCCCAGGGCTTCTCCATCGATCTGCCCAAGGGGTGGAAGTACGCGTCCACCAGCTCCGCCGGTGCGCGCTTCACCGGCCCCGGCGGGCAGAAGCTGCTGGTCGGCTGGACCGGTACGCCGAAGTCCGACCCGGTCAAGGACTGGCAGAACCAGGAAAGCTACATGCGGCGCTCCCAGTACGACCGTATCCGCATAGCGGCGGTCGACTACCGGGGCTGGAACACGGCGGACTGGGAGTTCACGTACGTCGACGGGGGCACCAAGTACCGCTCGATAGACCGTGGGTTCGTGGTCAACGGTTCGCTGGGGTACGGGCTGATGTACACCGCGAAGGACGCCGACTGGAGCGGGGAGCGGCGCAAGTCGACGTGGAAGACGTTCACGGAGTCCTTCAAGCCCAAGTCGTGAGCCTGCTGAAAGCCCATGTCGTGGGGGCGCTTGTCGGGAAAGCTCAAGAGTCCTGACCCTGGAGGGCCTTCGGCACGTATCGTGAGTGCTTGCGGACCGTACGCAGCCGTATCAGGAGGCGTCGTGACGCAACAGTTCGCATAACTGGGCACATGGCGAACGGAATTGACCGCCGGGCGGGACAGGGAGGCGCCGTGGACGAGTACGCGGGAAGGGTGCTCGCCGACCGTTACCGTCTGCCTGTGCCGGCGGCCGACGCGTACGAGTTCGCGGAGAGCCGGGCCTTCGACACCTACAGCGGGCAGGAAGTCCTGGTCCGGCAGGTGCCGTTGCCCGAGGTCGTCGAGGCCGAGGTGCTCGACGCGGACGGGCTGCCGGAGGGGTTCAGACCCGGAGGACCTGCCGCCCGGGGGGCCGCCGAGCCCGCCGTGGCGCGGGCCATCGAGGCCGCGCAGGCTGCCGCGCAGATACCCGACCATCCCCGGCTGGACCAGGTCTTCGACGTGTTCGCCGAGGGCGGTTCGCTGTGGGTCGTGAGCGAGGTCGTCGCGGCGCGGCCGCTGGCGGCGGTGCTGGCCGAGGCGCCGCTCAGTCCGTACCGGGCCGCCGAGGTCGCCTCCGACGTACTGACCGCGCTGCGGGCGCTGCATGCGCACGGGTGGGTGCACCGGAACATCACCGCGCGGACCGTACTGGTCTGTGACGACGGGCGTGTTGTGCTGACCGGGATGGCGGCGGGGGCGGCCGAGGAGGCCTTGTGCGGGTATGACCCGCGGCCCGCGGCTTCTTCTGTTGGGGGGGAGGTGGATCCGGCCTCTTCGCCTGAGGCGTTGCCTGAGCCGTTTTCTGCGTCTGCGTCTGCGTCTGCGTCTGAGGTCGAGGCGGATCCTGGGGATTTTCGGGCTGCTCGGGCGGGGGCGATCGCGGCGTATCGCGCGGGGGCGCGGGCTGCTGCGGGTGGGGAGGCTTGGCATGGGGCTGGGCCTCGGGCCGGGCGGGAGGTTGAGGCGGGGCCTGAGGGTGGGGTGCGGCCTGCTCGGTGGAATGAGTTGGTTGCCGGGGCCGATGCGGATGCGGATGCCGATGCGGATGCCGGGGCCGGGGCTGGTGTTGAAGACACGGGGCTCCGCCCCGGACCCCGCTCCTCAATCGCCGGAGGGGCTGGATTTTTGCCGGACCGGGCTGAGTTTTCGCCGGACCGGGCTGGATTTTTGCCGGACCGGGCTGGATTCGTGCCGGACCGGGCTGAGTTTTCGCCGGACCGGGGTGGGTTTGTGCCGGATCGGGGTGGGAGTCCGTTGACCGGGGTTGCCGCGGAGCGGGCTCGGCAGGTGCGGATGACTGTGGTGGGGCCCGTTACCGAGCGGTGGGCGCCTGAGCAGGCTTATCCCGTGCAGGAGAGCTGGCAGTTGGCGGCGCCCGTGGGGCCCGCCACGGATCTGTGGGCCCTGGGGGCGCTGCTCTTCCGGGCCGTTCAGGGGCATGCGCCGTATCCGGAGGAGTCCACGCCGGAGCTCGTACAGATGGTGTGCGCGGAGCCGCCCGCGTTCGCCGAGGAGTGCGGGCCCCTGCGGCCCGTCGTGGAGTCGCTGTTGCGGCAGGACCCCACGGAGCGGCTCGACTTCGAGGAACTGGGGGGCTGGCTGCGCTCGTTGGTGCGGTCCGCGCCCGAGCCGGAGGCGGGGGCGAACGTCGTGCCGGCGCCGCCGTTCGATGCGGCCCGGCTGCCGATCGTGCGCCGCCGGGGCGAGCTCGTCCGCAGGCACGCCCGGCACAAGCGCGGCCGCGCGCCGAAAGCAAAGAAGCCGCAGAAACCACAGAATGCACAGCGGGCGCAGAAGGCGCCGCGGCCGCAGAAGGCGCAGCCGTTATCGAGGGCGGCCAACGCCTCGACCGGAGTTGCCGCGCCGGAAGCGATGAGAACACCGCGGGCGCCGCGGGCGCCCCGGCCCCAGAAAGCGGCGCGGCCGCCCGGGTCGCTCGGCCGGCGGCTGCTGGTCCTGGTGCTGGTCGGGCTCGTCGGCGCGGTGGCGTACGCGGTGGTCTTCCTGCCGAAGGACGACACCGGTTCGGGGACGAAGGAGAACGCGAACTCGGTGGGCGGAGCGCCCGAGCGCACGCCGTCCGCGTCCGACGGCAAGGGGGCCGGGGAGCCGTCCGCGCCCGGGTCCTCCGCGTCCCCCGACGGCAAGAGCAGTTCCGACCCGTCCAGTACGCAGCCGCAGTCCGACATCGCCGCCGGGTTCACCCTCCGCAAGGACCCCGAGGGCTTCGAGGTCGCCGTCGCCAAGGGCTGGCAGCGGCAGGCGAAGAACGGGCGGGGCCAGGTCCTGTACACACGGGGGAAGTTCGAGCTTCTCCTGGTCCCCGGGCGCGACTCCACCGCCACGTACGGCAGTGACCCGATGAAGTACCAGCGGGAGGACGAGCGCGAGTTGCAGTCGTTCCGCGATTCCACCTGGGCCACGTCCAGCGGCATGAAGTCCATCAACGTGGGCGGGCGGGCCATGGCCGAGGGGCAGTTCACGTGGGAAGGTTCCGACGGACGTGAAGTGTTTGTGCGAAATCTGGCCATGGTCGTCGGCGGGAAGTACCACGTCGTTCAGGTCCGCGGGCCGGAGGCGGAGCGCGACGAGGTGACCCGGTTGTACGACCAGGCGTCGGCTACTTACCAGTACGGCGGCTGAATCGGGAGGTACCGGACGCGACACGCGTCACAGTGCTGTCTCCATGGCACCCCGCCTGTTCCTTGAGAGGCCCCCGCTCCCTAGTGTGGCCCTGTCAAGACCATGGGTGGGAACGTGAATCAGATGCAGGGCCAGCTCCTCGCGGGCCGTTACCGGCTCGGTGAATCGATCGGCCGCGGCGGCATGGGCCGCGTGTGGAGCGCCCATGACGAAGTGCTGCACCGGGCGGTCGCCGTCAAGGAGCTGACGGCCGCTCAGTGGGTGTCCGAGGCCGACCGGGCGATCCTGCTTGCCCGGACGCAGACGGAGGCGCGGGCCGCCGCGCGCATCAACCACCCCGCGGTCGTGACCGTGCACGACGTGCTGGAGCACGACGACCGGCCGTGGATCGTCATGGAGCTGGTCGAGGGCCCCTCGCTCGCCGACGCGGTCAAGGAGCACGGCCGCATCGTGCCCGAGGAGGCCGCCCGCATCGGCCTGTGGACGCTGCGGGCCCTGCGGGCCGCGCACACCGCGGGTGTGCTGCACCGTGACGTGAAGCCGGGCAATGTGCTGCTGTCCAAGGACGGCCGGGTCAAGCTGACCGACTTCGGGATCGCGCAGGTCGAGGGCGACTCCACCATCACGCGGACCGGCGAGATAGTGGGGTCCGTGGACTATCTGGCCCCGGAGCGGGTGAGCGGGTCCGAGCCGGGACCCGCCTCCGATCTGTGGGGGCTCGGCGCGACTCTGTACACGGCCATCGAGGGCATCTCGCCGTTCCGGCGCACCTCGCCGATCAGCACGATGCAGGCCGTCATCGAGGAGGAGCCCGAAGTCCCCGAGTACGCCGGGGCGATGGGGCCGGTCATCAGCGCGCTGCTGCGCAAGGACCCGGCCGCCAGGCCCACGGCCGACGAGGCCGAGGTGATGCTCGCCGAGGCGGCGGAAGGGCGGCGCTCCCACGCGGCGCAGGCCTACGTGCCGACGCAGGTGGTGCCGGCGCCGGGCCCGACGCAGACGGACACGACCGTGCGGCCCCCCGCCGCGTCCGTGCCCGCACCGGCCGACCCGAAGCGGCGGCACTGGCCGCGGATGCTCATCGCGGTGGTCGCCGCCCTGGCCATCGGGGGCGGTGGCGTCGTCGCGGCGAAGTACTACATGGACTACCGCAGCGACGGCAGCGGCATCTCGTCCGGGCAGAGCACCGCCGGACAGGACGGGTCCGCCGACACGGACAAGGGCACGGGCAAGGACGAGGACGGCCAGGAGGTCGCGTCCGGGGCGATACCCGAGGACTGGGTGGAGGTGAAGGACGTCGAGGGGTTCACCCTGCGGCTGCCGCCCGGCTGGAAGCGCCAGGCGAACGGGCAGCAGATCGACTACACGCCGGACGGCGGCGAGAGCTTCGTGCGCATCGCCATCGACAAGTCCTCCCAGTGGCCGGACTCGTACCAGCACCAGCTGGATCTGGAGAAGAACCTGAAGGTCAAGCTGCCGGACTACCAGCGGGTGATGCTCGACTCCAACACGTTCCGGGACCGGCCCGGTTCGCTGTGGGAGTTCACCTGGACGGCGGGGACGCAGGACGCCACGTCCGGCGCGCGGCACGCGATCGAGGAGACGTACCGGGAGACCGACGGTACGGAGTACGCCATTTATCTTTCTGTGCCGGCGGCCGACTGGGACGGGGCACGGGAGCAGTTCGACGCTATTTTGCGTGGATGGCAGCCCGCTTCGTAACCGTTGCTGACCGGAACCGGACAGTCCCCGCTCGCATGCGTGCGGCATGATGGGGCGCATGGGGACCGAGGGGGGCAACGTCCGTGTGATCGGCGGACGTTATCGGCTGGAGGCCAGGATCGGTCGGGGCGGCATGGGGGTCGTCTGGCAGTCCACCGACACGTTGCTAGCGCGACAGGTCGCCGTGAAAGAGCTCGCCATCGACGAGTCGCTCTCCGACGACGAGGCGAGCCAGCAGCGGGAGCGGATGCTGCGGGAGGCGCGGGCCGTCGCCCAGTTGCGGCACCCGAACATCATCGTCGTGCACGACGTGGTGCAGCACGACGGCCGACCGTACATCGTCATGGATCTGGTGAGCGGCGGATCGCTCGCCGACCGGATAGCCCGGCACGGGCCCGTGGACGCCCTGCACGCCGCGCGGATAGGCCTCGCCCTCCTCGGCGCGCTGCGCGTCGCCCACGCCGCCGGGGTACTGCACCGCGACCTCAAACCCGCGAACGTACTCCTGGAATCGGGCACCGCCCGGATCGTGCTCACCGACTTCGGCATCGCCCAGGTCGAGGGCGCCACCACGCTGACCGAGTCCGGTGGCTTCGTCGGTTCGCCCGAGTACACCGCGCCGGAGCGGATGGCGGGGGACCATGCGGGCGCCGGCGCCGACCTGTGGTCGCTCGGCGCGCTGCTGTGCGCCGCGCTCTCCGGCGAGTCCCCGTTCCGGCGCGACTCGATGGGCGGCATCCTGCACGCCGTCGTCTACGAGGAGATCCGCCCGCCCGCCGAGGCCGCCCCGCTGCTCCCGGTGATCCAGGGCCTGCTGGAGCGCGAGCCCACGCGGCGGATGGGGCTCGACGAGGCCGAGCGGCTGCTGCGCGCCTACATCGCCACGGGCGCGACCCCGCAGGCGGCCCCGCCCCGCGCGGCGTTCGCCCCGTCCGGGAAGGACGCGGCCGTGGCGCGCCGCCGCCGTGTCCCGACGCGGGTGTGGCTGGTGGCCGCGGCGCTCGTCGCGGCGGTCGCCGGGGCAGGCATCTCCGCCGCCGCGCTGCTCGCGGGGCGGGACGACAACACCCCGCAGAAGCCGCCGAGTTCGTCGTCCGCCCCGTCGCGTACCGGGACGGGGTCGGGGACGCCCTCGGGTTCGCCCTCGGGTTCGCCCACGCCGACCGTCACCGTCACCCGCTCGGAGACCCGCACCGCGACGCCCTCGCCCACCGCGCCGTCCGGGTACCGGACCGTGAAGGACCCGAAGGGGTTCACCCTCGCGGTGCCGAAAGGGTTCTCCCGCTCGCTCGACGGGTCCCGGGTGCTGTACCTGTCGCCGGACAGCACCTTCCGCTTAGGCATACGGATCACCGGGCCGCTCGACGACGGGCCCGCCGCCGCGCAGCGCCGGGCGGCCGCGGCCGGGGCACGCACCACCCCCGGTTACCGGGACGGGAAGGTCACCGACACCTCGCACGACGAGTACGACGCCGCGCTGTGGGAGTACACCCGGGACGGGTTCAGTGCCGCCGAGGGGCCCCGGCGCGCCATCGATCTGTGCTGGGAGGAGGGCGGCCGGACGTACCACGTGTGGGTGTCGGCGCCCGTCGGCAGAATCGATGAGGCACGTGGGTACTTCGATGCCGCCGTCGATACGTTCGTCCCTTCTGCGGGGGAATGACGGCAGGTGAGGCACCGGGGCGGTCACAAGTCCGTGACCCCGGTGGAACCGGAGGCGTCCGCAAGGTAGGGATGGGGCCATGAGTGACAACGGGGGACCCTCCTACGGTCCGAACGAACCCACCAGCTTCGGTCTGCAGCCGCCGCGGCCGGGACCCGCGCACGTGCCGCACGAGGGAAACCCGTACGCCACGGCCGCCCCGCCGCAGCCCCAGCCCCACCCCCAGCACCAGCACCAGCACCAGAATCAACACCAGAACCAGCAGCCGCAGCCCACGCAGGTCGTGCCGGAGCAGGCCGAGCCGGGCGCGGGCCGCCTGGTGGCCGGGCGCTACCGGCTGCTGAGCAAGCTGGGCCACGGCGGCATGGGCACCGTGTGGCGGGCCACGGACGAGACGGTGGGCCGCGAGGTCGCCGTCAAGGAACCCCGGGTGCCGGACCATCTGCCGGACCGGGAGCGGGCGAACGTCTTCGAGCGGATGCGGCGCGAGGCGCGCGCGGCGGCCCGCCTCGACCACCCGGCGGTGGTGAACGTGCACGACGTCGCCGTCGAGGACGGCCAGCCGTGGATCGTCATGGAGTTCGTCCAGGGCCGCTCGCTGGGCGCCGCGCTCCAGGAGGGCACGCTCGGCGTGCGGGACGCCGCCCGCGTCGGTCTCGAAGTGCTCGGAGCCCTGGAGGCCGCGCACGCCGCCGGGATCCTGCACCGCGACGTGAAGCCGGACAACGTCATGCTCGGCCGGCACGACCGCGTGATCCTCACCGACTTCGGCATCGCCCAGATCGAGGGCGAGACCAACCTGACCGACACCGGCGGCTTCGTCGGCTCGCCCGAATTCATCGCGCCCGAGCGGGTGCTGGGCCAGCGCCCGGGACCGGCCTCCGACCTGTGGTCGCTGGGCGTCGTCCTGTACGCGGCGACGGAGGGCGTCTCCCCGTTCCGCCGCAACAACACCCCCGCCACGCTCCAGTCCGTGCTGAACGCGACCCCGGCCGCGCCCGCCTCCGCGCGGGGCCCGCTCGCCGACGCCATCAACGGGCTGCTCCAGAAGGACCCGGCGCGGCGCCCGAACGCGGCGCAGGTCCGCGCCCTCCTGGAGCGCGCCGCCGAGCCGCCCGCCCCGCAGCCCACCCAGGTTGTGCAGATCGGCTCCGCCCAGGGCGGCCTCCGGCTCGGCCGCAAGGCGCTGACCGGGATCGGGGCGGGGGTCGTGGCCCTGGCCGTGGCCGCGTATCTGGTGGTCGCGAACCCGTTCGCCGGGCCGCTGCCCGACGGGTGGGAGAAGCACTCCGAGAAGGCGCTCGGCGTGACGGTCGCCGTGCCGGAGGACTACCAGACCGGCAGACCGACCGAGACCGACACCGACAAGAACTGGGTGACGTACACCGACTGGAGCGGCAGCATCCGGGTGGGCGTGAACGTGTCGCGCAAGAAGGACGACACGCTGAGCCAGATCAAGGGCTCCGCGCGCGCCCAGATGTACGACGACGACACCAAGTTCAAGGAGTCCGGCGACTCCGATCTGGACATGCCGGAGGGCGCCGAGACCACCCCGGACGCCAATGCCAAGTACAAGGAGCAGGACGCCGCGCGGAACACCGTCGTCTACAAGACGGACGACACCGAGAATCCTCTGCCGCGCGAGGTCCGGTTCTTCTACTTCAAGAACAAGGCGGGGGACATGTACCGGGTGTCGGTCGGCTATCCCGGCGCGGGCGACTTCACCGACCGCGGCCGCGAGGTCGCCGACGACGTCCTCACCAACCTCGACATCGCCGAAAATTGATCAACGGTACGCAACGCTGCCGCAAAGCCGCTGATCAGCGGCTTTGCTGCCAGCGATCACTGGCGCAGTGTGTGTAGTCGGTGAAAGCCCGTTACTGATGGGTACCGAAAGCGTGCGCTTCGGCATACGCTCCCCTGCATGACGGAGTCGCAGGCCACCCCCGAGAACGCAGCCGACGTAGCCGACGCAGCCGAGACGGCCGATGCGGCGGGCCCCGAGACCGCGGCCCCCGCGGCGAAGGCCGGCACCAATCCGTCGGCCGCCGCCCCCGCAGGCGCGCGCACCGCCGCCGACGTGGTCACGCCCGAGCTGGTCGCCCAGCTGGTGCGGGGCGTGGTCGGCTCGGGACGGACCGCGAACCACACGCCGTTCACCGGCGAGAAGCTGGCCGATCTGCCGGAGTCGACGCCCGAGGACGTGGCGACGGCCTTCGAGCGCGCCCGCGCCGCCCAGGAGGTGTGGGCGAAGACGCCGGTGCGCCGCCGCGCCGCCGTGCTGCTGCGCTTCCACGACCTGGTCCTGGCCCGCCAGGCCGAGGTGCTCGACCTGATCCAGCTGGAGACCGGCAAGGCCCGCCTGCACGCCCACGAGGAGGTGCAGGCCGTCGCCGTCGCGGCCCGCCACTACGGCCGCAAGGCCCCCTCGTACCTGAAGCCCAAGCGGCACACCGGCGCCGTCCCCACGCTCACCAAGGTGACCGAGCTGCGCCAGCCGCGCGGCGTCGTGGGCCAGATAGCGCCCTGGAACTACCCGCTCGAACTGTCCGTCGGCGACGCGCTGCCCGCCTTCGTCGCGGGCAACGCCGTCGTGATGAAGCCCGACACGGAGACCTGCCTGACCGCCCTGTGGGCGCGCGACCTCCTCATCGAGGCGGGCCTGCCCGCCGAGGTCTTCCAGGTCGTCCTCGGCGAAGGCCCGGTCGTGGGGCCCGAGTTGGTCCGGCACGCCGACTACGTCTCGTTCACCGGTTCCACCCGCACCGGTCGCGAGGTCGCCCAGGGTGCGGCCGCCCGTCTGATCGGTGTCTCGCTCGAACTCGGCGGCAAGAACGCCATGTTGGTCCTCAAGGACGCCGACGTGGAGAAGGCCGCGGCCGGCGCCGTCCGCGCCTGTTTCTCCTCCGCGGGCCAACTCTGCATCTCTATCGAGCGGTTGTACGTCCACGAGTCGGTCGCCGACGCCTTCGTCGAGCGGTTCGCCGCCCGCACCAAGGCGATGCGGCTCGGCAAGTCGCTCGCGTACGGCGCCGACATGGGATCGCTCGTGGGCGAGCGGCAGCTGACGACCGTGAAGCGGCACGTCGAGGAGGCCGTCGCCAAGGGCGCCACACTCGTCGCCGGTGGGGTCGCGCGCCCCGACATCGGCCCGTACTTCTTCGAGCCGACCATCCTGGACGGGGTCCAGGCGCCGATGGCGGTCTGCACCGAGGAGACCTTCGGCCCGGTCGTCTCCCTCTACCGCTTCACCGACGAGGACGAGGTCGTCTCGCTGGCCAACTCCACCCCGTACGGGCTGAACGCGTCGGTGTGGACGAAGGACGCGAAGCGCGGCCACGAGGTCGCGGCCCGGCTGCGCACCGGCACCGTGAACATCAACGAGGGGTACGCGCCCGCGTACGGCAGTGTGCAGTCGCCGATGGGCGGCATGAAGGACTCCGGGCTCGGCCGCCGGCACGGCAGCGAGGGCCTGCTGAAGTACACCGAGGCGCAGACCGTCGCGCACCAGCGGCTGATGCCGATGGCGCCGTCGTTCGGGATGGACGACGAGAAGTACGCGCAGTTCATGACGCGCAGCCTGGGCCTGATGAAGAAGTTCCGGCTGCGCTGAACCCCGCGCGGCCCTCCCCCTCGAAGACAGGCTCTCAGTCCGCACACGCACGCAAGGAGAACCGGCAATGGCGCTGGAGGACAACGACGACTCCGCGTACGACTATGACGTGGTGGTCATCGGCTCGGGTTTCGGCGGGTCCGTATCCGCCCTGCGGCTGACCGAGAAGGGGTACCGGGTCGGTGTCCTGGAGGCGGGCCGCCGGTTCGCTCCGGGCACGCTCCCGAAGAACTCCTGGGACGTGAAGAACTACCTGTGGGCGCCGAAGCTCGGCATGTACGGGATCCAGCGCATCCATCTGCTGGGCAACGTGATGGTGCTGGCCGGCGCCGGGGTCGGTGGCGGCTCGCTCAACTACGCCAACACCCTCTACGTGCCGCCGAAGCCGTTCTTCGAGGACCCGCAGTGGAAGGACATCACGGACTGGGAGGAGGAGCTGAAGCCGTACTACGACCAGGCGCGGCGGATGCTCGGGGTGCGGCTCAACCCGACGATGACCCCGGCCGACGTGCATCTGAAGGCGGCGGCCCAGTCCATGGGCATCGGTGACACCTTCCACATGGCGCCGGTCGGCGTCTTCTTCGGCGACGGTGACGACGCCGACGGCACCGCGAAGGCGCGGCCGGGGCAGCAGGTCCCGGACCCGTACTTCGGCGGGGCCGGGCCCGCCCGCAAGGCGTGCATGGAGTGCGGCGAGTGCATGACGGGCTGCCGGCACGGCGCCAAGAACACCCTCAACGAGAACTATCTGTACCTCGCCGAGAAGGCGGGCGCGGTCGTCCACCCCATGACGAGCGTCGTGTCGGTGACCGACGACTCGCAGGGCGGTTACGCGGTCGCGACGCTGCCCACCGACGACAGGAAGAAGTCGGCGGGCCGCGTCTTCAAGGCCCGCAAGGTCGTCGTCGCGGCGGGCACGTACGGGACGCAGACGCTGCTGCACCGTATGAAGGTGAGCGGACAACTCCCGCACCTGTCGGCCAAGTTGGGCGAGCTGACGCGTACCAACTCCGAGGCCCTGGTCGGCGCGCAGACCAGCGACCGGCGCTACCGCAAGCGGCACGGCGCGAAGGCCGACTTCACCCAGGGCGTCGCGATCACCTCGTCCATCCACCCGGACGCGAACACGCACATCGAGCCGGTCCGCTACGGCAAGGGCTCGAACGCGATGGGCGGCCTGTCCATCCTCCAGGTCCCCTACGCGGACAAGTCGTCGCGGGTCGCGGGCTGGCTGGTGAACGCGGCGAAGCATCCGACCCTGCTGATGCGTTCCCTCTCCAACCGCCGCTGGTCGGAGAAGACCATCATCGGCCTGGTCATGCAGTCCCTGGACAACTCGCTGACCACGTACCTGAAGCCGGACGGCGTCGGCAAGGGGCTGCTCACCGCCGGGCAGGGCCACGGCGCCCCCAACCCCAAGCAGATCAAGGCGGCTTCGGAGGGCGCTGCCGCCATCGCCGCCGAGATCAACGGCTTCCCCGGGTCGAACGTCGGTGAGCTGATGGGCACCCCGCTGACCGCCCACTTCCTCGGCGGCTGCCCCATCGGCGACAGCGCCGAGACGGGGGTGATCGACCCCTACCACCGGGTCTACGGTCACCCGGGCATCTCCGTCGTCGACGGTTCCGCGGTCTCGGCCAACCTCGGCGTGAACCCGTCCCTGACGATCACGGCGCAGGCCGAGCGCGCGATGTCGTACTGGCCGAACAAGGGCGAGGACGATCCGCGCCCGCGGGCCGGCACGGCCTACACGCGGCTCGCGCCCGTCGAGCCGAAGAGCCCGGCGGTGCCCGCGGAGGCGTTCGGCGCGCTGAAGCTGCCGTTCCTGGGCATACCGGCGGTGCCGGCCAAGAAGCGGTAACCAGCTGTCGCGGCAAGCCAGTTGGCGGTGAATCACGAAGGACCCGCACCCCCCTCCGAGTGCGGGTCCTTCGCGTACGTGCGCGGGGCGCTTACGCCTCGTTGCTCACCTTGCGGCGACGCACGGAGTAGACGACACCGGCACCGGCGACCACGGCGAGGCCGCCTGCGAAGCCGAGGGTCGGCAGCGTCGAGTCGGCACCGGTCTCGGCGAGCGAGCCCGCGAGCGGGGTGCTGCTGGCCTGCGGTGCCGGGGTGTTGCTCGGCCGTGGCGCGCTCGTGGCCGGGGTGACCTTGCCGGGCTTCGCGTCCGCAGCCAGGATCTCGAAGCGGTACTCCTGGTCCTCGGGGACGTTGAAGCCGCAGAGACCGTCCGTGTTCACGCTGGTGGCGAAGGCGACCGAGCCGCCGATCCCGGTCGGGGCCTTCGGGTCGACCTTGATGCGCAGCTGGAGGTCGGCGTGCTCACCCGGCGCGAGGGCGCCCGCCTCGCCGAACGACAGAGTGTCCTGGGCGTAGATGCCGGTGTCGACGTTGTGCCAGCCGGACTTGTCCTTGTGCTGGACGTGCAGGTACTTGGTGATCTCCGTGGTGTCCCGGTCGTACGCGTAGGCGAACGTGTACAGGTCCGCGGTGACCGACTCGAAGGCCGTGTCCGTCTTGTTCGAAACGCGGAACGTGAAGCCGTGCCAGCCGGAGCCCGCGACGATCTTCGACGGCAGTCCGCGCAGCTCGGCGAGGGTGCCGGGGCTGTCCTCGTAGTCGACGCACTCGTCGTCACCGGCCTCGTCGCCCGGCTCGTCGCCGGGCTGCTCCGTCTCGTCCGTCTCGGACGGGTCCGGGACGGACGGGGGCGTCTCGGGGTCGGGCGTGGTCACGGGCGGCGTCTCGGTGTCCGGGGTCGTCCCCTCGGAGCCCGGGTCCGGCGTGTTCGCGCCGTCCTCCGTCGAGCCGCCCTCCTCCGACGAACCGCCGGCCGGGGGCGTCTCGGTCTCGGTCGTACCCGGCTCGCCCGTCCCGGGCGAGGCCGTCTGCGACGCCGACGGGTCGGTCCCCGCGACCGCGCTGGTGCCCGGTGCCTCCACGGAGGCGAACGCGGCCGGGGCGGACAGCAGCGCGAGCGGCGCCACGGCGGCCGTCGCGGCCGCCGTCACCAGTGCGCGGCGAAGCTTCATCTGGACCTCGATCGGTAAGAAGTGAGGGCCTCCCGCGGTGGCGGTCGCAGGCGTGGCCGTTGGTCTCGCACATGTGACCTGTGATGGCCGGGAATGGTTGTCCCGGTCCTCACCGGATCTTTATGTGAGCTGGATCACTGAACGTGTGCGCTCACGGCCAGATCGTTGGCCGCGGTGATGTACACCCGCACGCCCTGGGTGCCGCGTTCGGGGAACATGTCGGTCTTGTTGCGGTCGACGATGTCGCCGCCGATCCGGCCGAGCGGCACCGGCGCCGGGTCGGGTGTCGCGCGGTGCAGCCGCAGGTCCCAGTGGTCGCGCTCGGCGCCGAGCCGGGACGCCGCCTCCGCGTAGGGCAGCGTGAACTCGAAGCCGTCGTCGCCGAGCCGGGTCACCGGTACGGAGAAGTCCTGGCTGCCGGCGGCGTGCGAGACGGCCACCACGCGCGCCCCGTCGAGGGTGTCGTGCCCGCCGAGCAGCACGGCGCCGATCGTGGCGCTCTCCTCGCCGACGTCGACGCGCAGCACCTCGGCGTGCGCGGGGCGGTGCCAGGCGCGCAGCGCGAGGAAGCCGTCGATGGTGGCGTACGGCAGCCAGGCCGACACCCCGTCGGGGCCGGTCCGCGGCGCCGCGCCCACGCGCCGGGCCCGCTCGGCGAATCCGCAGACCAGGCGGGTCCGCCGGTCGGTGCCGCGGCGTGCGACGTAGCAGTCCCAGCGACCCTCGGCGAGGGTGTGCTCGCCGGCCGCGAGGGTGACGCCGATCGCGTCGAGATCCGGGGCCGTGGCGACCTCGGGCACCGGCACGCGGATCTCCCGCCCCTCGGGGTCCTTGCGCAGCCGGACCACGAAGTCGAGCGAACCGGGGGGCAGCGACGCCGCGTCGAACCGCACCGTGCATCCGCCGTCGGCGGTGGACCGGATGAACGCGACGGGCCGGGCCGGCGGCGCGGGCTCGTCGGCCGGCCCGGGCCGCCGGACGGGCGCGGCGGCCTGGGCCCGGCGCCACAGCCGCGGCCGGAGCCGGGACTGCCGGGGTTGCGGCGCATTCTCCTCATGGCGCCGGACCGACAGGGTGCGGAACAGCTCCTCGTAGCGGCGGGCGACGGCGGCGGGCTCGAAGTCCTGGGCGCGGACCCGCGCCGACTCGCCGAGCCGGTCGCGCAGTTCGGCGTCGGACATGAGCAGCCCGAGCGCGTCGGCGTACGCCTGGACGCCGCTGTCACCGTCCTGCTTCGGGACCAGCAGGCCGTTCTCCCCGTGCGTGATGATCTCGGCGGGTCCGTGCGGGCAGTCGGTGGCGATCACCGGCACACCGCAGTGCATGGCCTCCACGATGGTCATGCCGAAGGACTCCATGTCGGAGGAGACCGCGGCGATCGCGCCCTTGGCCCACTCGGTCTCGATGGGGGAGACCGAACCCATCAGCAACACCTGTTCGTACAGGCCGAGTTCGTCGATCTGTGCGCGCAGCGTCTCCTTCTGGGGGCCGCGGCCGTACAGCCGCAGCGTCCAGTCGGGGTGGTCGCCCGCGACCTTCGCGAAGGCGTCGACGAGCCGGTCGTAGCGCTTGACGGGGATGAGCCGCCCCGCCGCCACGATCACCTTGGAGTCCCGCGGCGAGGGCTGCACGTCGACGGCGGGCACCCCGTTGGGCACGGAGGTGATGGTCGTACGCACCTGGGGCAGCGCGGCACGGTACTGCGCGGCGTCCGCCTCGGAGACGGTGACGAACGCGTCCAGCTGTCCGATCGCCACGTTCTGGTTGCGGCGCACGTCGTCGGCGTGGCCCGCGAGCGAGAGGTGCTCCTGGCCGACGCGCAGATAGCGGTCGGTGCCGTAGCGGGACAGGTAGCCGTTGAGGATCGGGCGGGTGGCGATGACCACGTCCGCGTCCGTCTCCGCGAGGAAGGCGGCGAGGCGCTGGTCGTGCAGCGCGGTGTAGCGCAGCCGCCCCTCCTTCGTGCCCTTCTCGTGGTACATCGTGCAGGGCTGTCCGGTCAGTGGATCGTCGCCCGCGTACGCCGGGCTGTCCTCGCGCAGATCCACCAGAGTGCTCATCCGCACGCGCGGGTCGAACGGCAGCCCCGTGCGGTCGGCGGTCCTGTGCACGCTGACGACTTCGACGTTGTGCCGCGTGGCCAGGGCGCCCGACATGTTGGCCGTGGCGCGGATGGTGCCGCCGATGCCGTACGCGTTGTTGAGCAGAAAGACGATCTTCACGTGGTCTCCCCCCAGGAGGCGAGCCACTTCGACTCGCGCACTGGTTGAGACCATTCGGCGGGGGGAGCGTTGCCTGATGTGGCAGGAGTCACAAAATGAGGCGAATCTTCCGTTTGTCCGGCCCCCCGTGAACCCCCACTCCGGAGTCATCCGTCGAGCGTCCCGCTTGCGTGTGTGGATTGCCATGCCTCTGCCGTACAACCATTTCGCCGAGCCCCGATCGTTACGGGGAACGGGCGCAAAGGACTGGTAAACGCCGCAGGTCCGGGCTTTGATGGCGCTCGGGACGGCCGGACCGACGGACGTGCCCGCGCACATATGGGGGCGCACACATGGGGTGGGGAACGAACATGAAGTCAGGTCTGGGCCGCGTGCTGGCCGGTGTCTGTGTGACGGCGGCGCTCGCCGCGACGACGGCGTGCGGTTCGGGCTCGGACGGCGGCAAGAGCGACGGCAAGAGCGCGGACAAGCCCGCGGACAAGCCCGCGGCGACGTCGTCGTCCGAGGCGCCGACGGCTCTCCGGCCGCTCAGCGAGGCGCAGTTGGCGCAGGCGGCGATCACCAAGGCGGACGTGAAGGGCTTCAGTGTCGGCAAGGTGCCCGACGACGAGATCCCGGACATGAGCGTCCCCGCGGACCCGGCCGAGTGCCAGGCGATCGCCGACATGTTCCTGCTCGGCTCCGAGCCCGACGCGGCCGCCCGTGTGGCCCGCTCGGTGACCAGCCTCACCGAGACGGACGCCACCGTGGTCCAGATGGGACTGCTCGCGCACCAGGAGGCGGACGCGAAGAAGGTGCTCGCGGATCTGCGCGCGGCGAGCGAGAAGTGCGACGCGTACGAGCACACGGACTACAAGTACAGCGGGATCGAGCCCCGTAAGGCCCCGGCTCTGGGCGACGAGGCCGTCTCGTACGCGATGACCGGGAAGATCGACGGCGAGACGATCCCGATGACCTACGTCGTCGTGCGCACGGGCTCGACCGTGGCCGCCTTCTACGGCATGAACGTCCTGGACGCGAAGCAGGCCGAGGTCCCGGCGGAGATCATCGAGACGCAGATCGCCAAGCTGGAGAAGGTCGCAGGCGCCAAGCAGTAGGAGGACGGCGTCAAGCAGTAGGGGGCCGGTGCCAAGCAGCAGTAGGCCGGTGCCAAGCAGTAATAGCCGGAGCAAGCCCAGCACGGGCACGTACGGCACGGGCGAAGGGCCCCGCAGGACGGATCTGCGGGGCCCTTCGGCATCGGCTCCGACGTCAGGGCAGCGTCGGTGCCGCGGAGCGGCGCCGGGGGGTAGCGCCGCAAGTCTCGGATCAACTCATGGGTGCAGCGGGTGAAAGCGGGTGGAGCGGACGAAGCCGGTGGAGCGGGGGTCTGCCGCGCAGGCGTAGGGGTTTCCTGCGCAAGAGGCCGGTCGGTTCCGGGCGTCCCCGGAACCGACCGTTCTCTTGGGTGACCGGGCTGCTGTCCCCTGCCGTCCGGTCACTGCACCGGAGCGAGGTCCCACGACGTACGGCATGACCGTGACGTCTCATCGCTCCAGCAAAGCCACGCGTGGTTCGATCGGCCCGCCCCTGGCTGACACGGACACCGGGACCAACGAAGCCCGCCGCGTCCGGGTCACGCGCCGTACGGGTGAGTGCGGAACCGAACTGGGATCCGGGCCTCAGATCCGGCCCCGGCCCAGCTCGAGCAGCGTCATCGCGAGCGCGGTGCCGGGCTTGCCGAGGGCGTCCCTGTAGTGGCCGAGGACCTCCATCTCGCGCGCCAGATGCACCCGCCGCCCACCGGAGGCGATCCGCGCCTCCTGGACGACGGCGGAGACGGCCATGCGTTCCTGGACGAGGCCGATGATCCGGTCGTCGAGGGAGTCGATGCGAGCGCGGGCGTCGGAGATCACATCGGCGGTGTCAGTGGTGGTGGTCGTGGTCGTGGCGGCGGCGGTGGTGGTCATGAGATCGGGCTCCACTCTCGGTGTCGGGCGGAGCCCCGGACCGTCAGGCCCCGGACACGACAGACGCCCCGGGCCTTGTCGGCCCGGGGCGCCTGGGAAGTCGCTTGTCAGTTGCTCAAGCAGCACGACCATGGCATCCGGCGGGCCGGCTGCCATAGGTAAAGACGAAGGTCGCGTACGAGAACATGGCGCCCACTATAGCGCTGCGCTCCAGCCCCTCCCTTTCAAGCCCCGCCTTTCGGACGAGAGGCAGCGGGGTCCGGGGCGGAGCCCCGTGACCTCAGGTGCAGCTGACCCGAACCGTTAGAATCGACGGCACGACCCCCTGCTAAAGCCGCCGGAAGGCAACCCGTGTCATCAGCGACCCCCGCTGCCACCGCCCCCGACACCGTCCTGGTCGTCGACTTCGGTGCGCAGTACGCCCAGCTCATCGCCCGCCGAGTCCGTGAGGCCCGGGTCTACAGCGAGATCGTGCCGAGCACCATGCCGGTCGCGGAGATGCTCGCCAAGAACCCGGCGGCGATCATCCTCTCCGGCGGCCCGTCGTCGGTCTACGCGGAGGGCGCTCCCAGCCTGGACCGCGAGATCTTCGAGGCCGGCGTCCCCGTCTTCGGCATGTGCTACGGCTTCCAGCTGATGGCGACGACCCTCGGCGGCACCGTCGACGACAACGGCGCCCGTGAGTACGGCCGCACCCCGCTCGCCGTCTCCAAGGCCGACTCGACGCTGTTCGCGGGCACCCCCGCCGAGCAGCCGGTGTGGATGTCGCACGGCGACGCCTGCTCGGCCGCGCCCGAGGGCTTCACGGTGACGGCCTCCACGGACGTCGTCCCCGTAGCCGCGTTCGAGAACGACGAGAAGAAGCTGTACGGGGTCCAGTACCACCCCGAGGTCATGCACTCCACGCACGGCCAGCAGGTCCTGGAGCACTTCCTGTACCGGGGCGCGGGCCTGAAGCCCACCTGGACGACCGGGAACGTGATCGAGGAGCAGGTCGCCGCGATCCGCGAGCAGGTCGGCGACAAGCGCGCCATCTGCGGCCTGTCCGGCGGCGTCGACTCCGCGGTCGCCGCGGCGCTGGTCCAGAAGGCCATCGGCTCCCAGCTGACCTGCGTGTACGTCGACCACGGCCTGATGCGCAAGGGCGAGACCGAGCAGGTCGAGAAGGACTTCGTCGCCGCGACCGGCGCGAACCTGAAGGTCGTCGACGCCAGCGAGCGCTTCCTGAAGGCGCTCGCCGGGGTCTCCGACCCCGAGCAGAAGCGCAAGATCATCGGCCGGGAGTTCATCCGGGTCTTCGAGCAGGCGCAGCTGGAGATCCTCCAGGAGGACGGCCCCGAGGTCGCCTTCCTCGTGCAGGGCACCCTCTACCCGGACGTCGTCGAGTCCGGCGGCGGCACCGGCACCGCCAACATCAAGTCCCACCACAACGTGGGCGGGCTGCCCGACGACATCGAGTTCCAGCTCGTCGAGCCGCTGCGCCAGCTGTTCAAGGACGAGGTCCGCGCGGTCGGCGCCGAGCTGGGCCTGCCCGACGAGATCGTCCAGCGCCAGCCGTTCCCCGGCCCCGGGCTCGGTATCCGGATCGTCGGCGACGTCACCAAGGAGCGCCTGGACCTGCTCCGGGAGGCCGACGCGATCGCCCGCGAGGAGCTGACCGCGGCCGGCCTGGACCGCGAGATCTGGCAGTGCCCGGTCGTGCTGCTCGCCGACGTCCGCTCGGTCGGCGTCCAGGGCGACGGCCGCACCTACGGCCACCCGATCGTGCTGCGCCCGGTCTCCTCCGAGGACGCCATGACGGCGGACTGGACGCGGATGCCGTACGACGTGCTCGCGAAGATCTCGACGCGGATCACGAACGAGGTCAAGGACGTCAACCGCGTCGTCCTCGACGTGACGAGCAAGCCCCCGGGCACCATCGAGTGGGAGTAGTCCCCACTACGGCTGTACGTGGATGAAGGCGCCGCCCACCGTTCCGGTGGGCGGCGCCTTCGGCTGCGTAGGCGCGAAGCTCACGACCGTTTCATCGTGCGCACGGCCTCGCCCGGCTTCCACACCTGTGCCACCAGATAGGTGTCGTCCTCGATGTACGTCCGGGTGACCTCGGTCAGCTCCGTGCGGAAGAGGTGGAAGTCGTCGGGGTCGGGGACCTCGACCTGGCCGGTGTAGCGGGCGATGACCGCCGGGTCCCCGACGAGGAGCGCCCGGCCGCTGATCCGTACGTCGCCGCCGCCCATCGCCGTGCCCTCGCCCGGGTTCGCCTGGAGGGCGAAGCGCGGGTCGCGCAGCAGGTCGCGGGCCTTGAGGGAGCCCGGCATCATGCCGAGCCAGAACTCGCCGTCCAGGAAACGGACTTCGAGTCCCGAGGTGCGTGGCGAGCCGTCCTTGCGGAGGGTCGCCAGGACGTGGTGCGTGTGCAGGGCGAACCGGGTCTCGACGGTCTTGGCGAGGTCCGGTTCGGCGGTGGTGAAGGCTGCCCAGTTCGACGTCATACGCCGAGTCTGGCGCGGAAACCCGACACCTTCTGTCCGGTATGGGCAACGGTGTCGGGGGCTTGTCGCGGACGATCCGCCGCGATCTCTTCACAGCGGGGGCCTGTCGCCTTGGAGGCCGCGCAGGTACCTTCCGCAGCATGTCGACGCAGAACCCCGCCCCCGTCCCCACCGACCAGCTCCACTTCGCCATGCCGCCGGTGCACACGAACGTGGCCGACGAGCGGCGCCACCGCAAGGAACGCCTGGCGGGGGCGCTGCGGAACTTCGGGCGGCTCGGGTACGAGGACGGGGTGTCGGGGCACATCACCGCGCGGGACCCGGAGTTCGAGGACTGCTACTGGGTGAACCCGTTCGGGATGCCCTTCCGGCACATCACCGTCAGTGATCTGGTCCTCGCCAACGGGGAGGGGCAGGTCGTCGAGGGCCGCCACCACGTCAACCAGGCCGCGTTCACGGTGCATGCCGAGGTGCACCGGGCCCGGCCCGACCTGGTCGCGGTGGCCCACTGCCACTCCACATACGGGCGCGCGGTGGCCGCGCTCGGCGAGCTGGTCGAGCCGATCACCCAGGAGGCCTGCGCCTTCTACGAGGACCACGCGCTGCTCGACGAGTACACGGGGGTCTCCGTCGACGCGGGGGAGGGCAAGCGGATCGCCGTCGCGCTCGGGTCTTTCAAGGCCCTCGTCCTGCGCAACCACGGGCTGCTGACCGTCGGGGACTCCGTGGACGCGGCGGCCTGGTGGTTCATCGCCCTGGAGCGCTGCTGCCAGGTCCAGCTCGCGGCGCGGGCGGCCGGGCGGCCCGTCCTCATCGACCGGCGCCAGGCGGTGGCGACCCGCGAGCGGACGGGCGGCGACCTCGTCGCCTGGATCAACTACCAGTCGATGTGGCAGGACATCACACGCAGCGAACCGGAGCTGTTGGCGTAGACCTACCTGACCTGCCTGACCTGCCTGATCTGCCTGATCTGCCTGACCTGAGTCTCCTGCTCGGGTCATCAGCGGAAATCGCGCAGGACCACCCCTTTCGTCATCGCGAACTCGTCGTCCGTGAGCACCCCTTGCTGGTGCAGGTCGCCCAACTCCCTCAAGCGGCGCAGGAGTATGTCGTGGTCGGAGTGGAGGGGCGCCGGGCGGTCCAGTGCGCCGCGGGGTGTCGAGGGGTGCGGCAGGCGGGCCGTGACGGCCGCGGCGACGAGGGCGGTCAGCAGGTCCTTGCGGGCGTTTCCCCACAGGTCGAGGGCGTACGGGTCCTTCTCCGGCGGCAGTTTCGCGTACGCCGAGTCCTTGAGGACGAATCTCAGGACCCCGTCCTCGTAGCCGGAGTTGGGCACCCAGTCGACGCTGTCGAGGGCGTCGAGGGCGATGACGCGCGGGCCCGTCGCCCGCTTCACCCGGTCCGAGGTGTCGCTCCAGTCGATGCGGATCCGGTTGCCGTCGAAGGAGACCATGCCGTCGCTGGAGCGGACGGAGACCGGCACGGCGGGGCCCGGCACGAGGTACGAGTCGGCGGGCCCGTCCGGTAGCTGTTCGAGGAGCAGGGCCTGGCGGATCTCCTCGGCGATGTACTCCGCGACGCCGGAGCGGTCCGCGTCCACCGCAAGGCGGAAGGGGTCCGCGGCGTCCGGGAGCCGGCCGCCGGTGGCCTGGAGGAGCGGGTCCGCCGCCTCGCGCAGGGTGAGGCGGAGCCGGCCGCGCTTGCGCTCGGGCTCGTAGGCGACCCCGGCGACGGCCGTGAGCGGCACGCTGATTTCGCCGTACGTCTGCCGCAACAGGGCCACGCTGCGGTGCAGACCCGGGGTGATGCGGACCGTGGTTCCGTCGAAGGCCCAGGTTCCGTCACGCTGGATGATCTCGGCCATACGGAAATTCTCGCAGTCGCGTCAACACTTCGGTCAATGCGGACGAATACCGTTCACCCAGGAGGGGCCGGACCCGTGCGCCGGAGCGTGCGCCGCGTACGGCACAATTCCCAGTCGACGCAGTGAAGTTGACGAGTGGAACACAGGCTGAGGGTGGGGGCGTCGCGGTGGCGATGCAGGAAGCGCGACAAGGCCGGGGCACACACGAGACCGCATGCGCCTGCGGCGACTGTCCGCACGGCGCGCGCGAGGGGCATCGCAGGGCCGTGGCCGCGTTCCTCGCGAAACGGGACGAGCTGGCGTCCGGGGGCGGACTGCCGCCCGCCGTCGCGCACTCGGCGGGCGCCTCCCGCCAGTGGATCTCCGACGAACTCACCCAGTCCGCGCAGGCGGTGGCCGACCGCGGCCGGGAGGAAGGCGCGGTCTGGCTCGCGAGCCTGCGGCCGCGCACCCTGTACGTCGTGTGGGGCGGCGTCGCCGCGCTGCTGCTCGTGCAGGCGCTCACCGCGGTCGGCGCGGGCTGGAGCGCCGCGCGCACGGCGGGCCTGATCGCCGCTGTCGTGACGGCCGGACTGCTCAGCGCCGCCGCGTCCCTGCACCGCACGCGCGGCGGCGTCCTCGCGCCCGTGATCGGCGAGGACAACCGGCTGTCCACGTCGCGGGCGGTGGCCGGCGGCATCGTGCTCTTCGCGGTCTACGCGGTACTCGTCCTCGCCGGTGAACTGGCCGCGGCCTCCGGCCCGGAGGCCCGCGAAGACCTCATCGACGGCCTCGAACTCGCGCGCGGAGCAGGCCTGTTGACCGTACTGGCCGTGGTGTGCGCGGTCGCTGTCCTGGTACGCCGCGTCGTCGGCCTGCGGGTGCTCGCCCAGCGTCTGCAGAAGGTGCGGGCCACCCGGCCGCGCGCCGCCGACCTGCTCACCGACGACTCCGGGCGCGGCAGCTTCACCGACACGCAGTACGTCGCCGTGTGCGCGGCCGCGCTCGTGTGGGCCGTGGCCCGCCTCGCCCGCCGCCCCGACCAGCTGCCCGACCTGCCGTGGGGCCTCGCCGTCCTGGTGGCGGTCTCCGCGGCGACGTACCTCTGCGGCAAGTACGCGGAGGGCGGCCGGCCCGTCGTCCTGTCCGTCGTGCGGGCCCGCGAGGCCGGTGACCTCGACGCGCCGATCCGTACCGGTGACGACATCGAGATCCGCGGCGCCGGGTTCGTGCCGCCCGGCGCGGGCACCGCCGACCAACTGGCCCGGGTCGCCGTCCGCATCGGCACCGTGCACGTCCATGTGCCGCTCGTGCCCGTCGCCGGCGGCTTCACCAACCCGGCGGACGCGCTGCTGACCGTCCCGGTGCCGGTGGATGTCGAACCCGGCCGGGTCGAGGTCCAGGTGATCACCGCGAGCGGGGTGGAGACGAACCGCTGCGCGATCGACGTCGTCGACTGAGGGGTGTGGTCCGGCCCGGCGTTCGGCGTTCGGCGTCCGGCGTCTCGGCCGAGTGACCTCTCGGCTGATCGGTGTCGGAAGTGAGCCGGGGGGTCGTCTCGTACGTATGGTCGGGTAGAGGCACCAGGAATTCAGGTACCCGGCATTCAGACACCAGGCATTCAGGCACCAGGCATTCAGGCACCCGGCATTCAGGCACCCGGCGCGAGAGGCAGGCGGGCCAGCGATGGCGCACGGTATGCGAACGGACCTGCACAGCAATTACGCCCGGGGCGGTGGGGGCCGTGGTGGCCGGCGTGAGGCCGCCCAGCGGTACGCCCTGCTGCCGCTGCGCGTCTTCCTCGGAGTCACCTTCATCTACGCGGGCCTCGACAAGCTCACCGACAGCGCGTTCTTCCGGGCGAACGGGACCGGGTCCATCGGGGAGCAGATGCGCAACGTGCGCGACATCTCCGCGATCCCCGAACTCGTCGACCTGGCACTCAAGTCCCCGGCGGGCTTCGGCTACGCGATTGCCTTCGGCGAGTTGGCGGTGGGGATCGGCACGCTGCTGGGCGTGCTGGCGCGGGTCGCTGCGCTCGGCGGGGTGCTGATCTCGCTGAGCCTGTGGCTGACGGTGAGCTGGGCGGCCGAGCCGTATTACCTGGGCAATGACCTGGCTTACTTGATGGCGTGGGTGCCGTTGGTTCTGGCGGGGGCGGCGGTTTGGTCGGTGGATGGGTGGTGGCGGGCGCGGAGGCGTCGTTAGGGGGCGGTGGTTTCGGCGGCGAGTGCGGGTGTGGATGCGGGGCGGGGTGTGTTTGTGGGCGCGGGGGCGTCGTTGCGGGGTGCGGTTTCGGCGGCGGGTGCGGGTGCGTCGTGGCTGGTCGCGCAGTTCCCCGCGCCCCTGGGGCATGCGGCTCCGCCGCGGCCCCATCGGGGCTGCGCCCCACGAGATGGCGCACGAAGTGCGCATCTCAGGGGTGCGGGGAACGGCGCGAGAAGCCCCACCGGGCCGCGGGTGAAGTGCGCGTTTCGGGGGTGCGGGGAACGGCGCGAGAAGCCCCACCGGGCCGCGGGTGAAGTGCGCGTTTCGGGGGTGCGGGGAACTGCGCGAGTAGCCGCACCGGGCCGCGGGTGAAGTGCGCGTTTCGGGGGTGCGGGGAACTGCGCGAGTAGCCGCACCGGGCCGCGGGCGCCCACCCACCGTCGAGCGGAGCGACGACGCGGAGGCCGGCCCTCAGGCGGCGGCGTGGCGGCGAACCCTGCGCACCACACTCCGCAACTTCCGCCGCGCCACCCGACGGACGTCCACCGCGTGGACCTCCATCACCAGCGTCGTCTCCGACGCCGCCTTCACCGGGCGGGCAGCGTACGGGCGGGCGAGGTGGAACCAGTGGGCGCGGCCCACGCCGGCGAGGTGGGGGACGGCGACGGACGAGGAGCCGGGCGGGGACAGGGTCACCGTCCAGCGCCCCGGGCGCAGCGTCCTGACCGGGAGGTGCGCCGTGAACCTCCCGCCGTTCCCGTTGAGGGACACAGGCGCCTCCCGGCGGTCACCCGCGCTGTTCTGCACCCGTAGGCGCAGCGCCCCGACGTCCCGCGTGCCCTCACCGGCCAGGGTGCCGCCGACCACCAGCGTGCCCCTGCGCGACCTGTGCCACGACATCTCGGTCACCCGGTAACGGGCGTCGTCGCGCGGTAGTTCCTGGCCGACATTAAGGGAAAGATTGCCCCACTTCGTCACGTACGGGGTGATGGTGGTGGTCGTGGACCCGTCCGTGGATCCGTCCGGGCCCGTCGTCGTGATCCCCTCGGACGGGGTACGCCCGGCCCCGGGGCCCTTCAGCCGGACCGAGCGGCTGATGCCCTGCGTCCGCAGTTCGAGGAAGAGGTTCCAGCGGCCGTGGCCCAGTGGGGCTCCGGCCACGGCGGTGAGCGGTGCGATGTCCGCGACGAAACCCGCGTCCGCGTGGCGCTCGTCGTCCGGGAGCCCGGCGACGGCGTGCACGCGCGTGGGGACACGGACCTCCGGGTGGTCGGCGTCGTAGCAGCGCAGCACCAGCTCGGTGACGGTGTCCTGGGAGTTCACGTTCTCGAGGTAGGCGTGGCCGGTCAGCCGCAGTACGCCGCCCTCCTGCCACTCCACCGACTCGACCCGGTGGTGCGCCGGCAGCCGGTCGGTGATGTCGAACGCGCTGTCCGGCACCCCGACCGCCGTGTCACGGAAGAGCGGATGGTCCCAGTAGGCCCGCCCCGCGTCGATGACGTGTCCGCGTCCGGCGTCCTTCTTGGCGTCGCGGATGACCGTCATCACCTCCTGGAACCGGTCGGCCCGCAGCAGGTGCAGGAGCACCCGGTCGCGCGGTTCGAGCTGCGCGATGACCGGGTCGGTGACCCAGTTCTCCACCCAGTCGCGGATCTCCGGGTAGATGTGCTCGCGGATGTCCTCCTCGCTCTCCCGGAGCAGCAGCCACCACAGCGGGCCGCACAGCTCCCACTCGACGTGCCGGCGCATGATCTGGTCGCGCCGCGGCCCCGGCTTCAGATAGCGGGCGACCGTCTCGAAGCACATCCGGGTGCCCTGCATCCGGTGGCTCAGGTTCTGCGCGGTGAGGGTGAGGTTGTTCCCGTTCTCACGGTCGCGGTGGTAGTAGCAGTCGTAGTCCGCGACGACGGAGACGCCGTCCGCGTTGAGGTACGCGGCAGCCGTGAACGGCTTGTCCTCGGTGTTGCGGAACGGCGGGAACCGCAGGTCCAGGCGTTCGATGAGCGAGCGGCGGAAGAGCTTCCAGCAGCCGAGGGTGCGGTAGGCGGCCGAGGAGAAGATGTCCGTACGCGGCTGGGTGCTCCGGAAGACCGCGGTGGGCACGGAACGGCCGCCCACGGACACCATTTTGCCCAGCACGATGTCGGTCTTGTTCTCGTCGGCCATGGCCACCATGCGGCGCAGCGCGTCGGGGCCCAGGTAGTCGTCGGAGTCGAGGAAGAAGACGTAGTCGCCGCGGGCGACGTCGAGGGCGACGTTGCGCGGGACGGCCGCGGTGCCCGAGTTCTCCTGGTGGATGACGCGCAGGGCGGGGCAGGTCGCGGCGAGCCGGTCCAGTTCCTTGCCGGTGCCGTCCGTCGAACCGTCGTTCACCGCGATGATCTCTAGCTGGTCCAGGCCGATGGTCTGTTCCATCGCCGAGGTGATGCACTCGGTCAGCTCGGGCAGGGCGTTGTAGGCAGGGACGATCACGCTGACTCGGGGCTGGGACATCGCTTTCCTCGGGCTTGGCGGCAGTGGTACGTACTCGCTGCCGCCCGGGTAGCGGGGTGTCCAGCTCGGCTGGGGCTCCTGGGATTTCGCGGAGTACGGGAGGGTAGATGCCTGAATCGGCCCGAAGGTTGTACGAGCTTTGGTTGACACGGGGTTTTTTGGGCGGGTGTGGATGCGGGGCGGGGTGTGTTTGCGGGCGCCGGGGCGTCGGGGTGTCGTTGTGGGGTGCGGGTGCGGGTGCGTCGTGGCTGGTCGCGCAGTTCCCCGCGCCCCTGGGCCATGCGGCTCCGCCGCAGCCCCATGAGGCCGTGCGCCTACGAGGTGGCGCACGAAGTGCGCACCTCAGGGGCGCGGGGAACGGCGCGACCAGCCCCCACCGGTCCGCAGACGAAAACGCCTAGGGGCGCGGGGAACTGCGCGAGGAGCCCCACCGCCGCGCAGGTGAAAGGTGCTCAGGGGCGCGGGGAACTGCGCGATCGGCCACGACGAGACCCGCACTCGACCCCGGCCCCCAATCATCGTCAGCCAGCGTCAGCGTCAGCGCCACGCCGCCGAAGCCGCACCGCCTGCGCAACCGTCCCCACCGCCCCGGCCAGCCCAAGCCCCCCGCACACCACCGGAATCCCCACGAACCAAGGCGCATCCCACGCACCCCCCGCGTCCCCGAGATACACCACCGCCGCCACGACGACCGCCACCCCCGCGATCAACCGCCCGGGATGAAAGCCATGCCGACCGTCACGCCGCACGGGACACCTCCACCTGTCCGAGACCGACCTCGACATGAAGTCGCAGCACCCCGCCGGAGGCCTTCGTTCCGGCCGGTGGTTCAAGCGTGAGCGTCTTCTCGAGGCCCGGCCGCACATCGACGTCGTTCGACTCGTCGCCGGGCAGCTGTACGTCCCCGACGCCGACCTCGAGGTGCAGTTCCACCGTGTCGTTGCGCGGCAGCACGATCTTCGCCTGCCCCGCGCCGATCTCCAGATGCGTGGCCTTCGTCCGGCCCTCGGCGACATCCACCTTCGACAGGTCGAGGGTGCCGACGCCGGAGCCCACTTCGTACTGCGGCCGCAGCTCCGCCGTGCTCGCCGGACGCCAGTCCGTCCGTACCCACTCGGTGGCGATGTTGGCCGGGAGCGCGGCGGACGCGACGAGCAGCCCCGTCGTGATCACCGCGAGCATGATCGAGCCCGCGCCGGTCCGCCCCCGGAACGCGCTGACCGCGATGCCCAGGCCGAAGACGCCGAGCGCGCAGGCGAGCCCGGCCTGCAGGCTGGCGCCGAACGTGCGGGACTCCCAGGACGCCCCGGTCCCGGCGGCGCCCGCGACGAGTGCCAGCAGGAACGTGAGGGCGCCGATGCCCCGGGGCCCGCGCGGCTGCGGTGGCGCGGCGGGCCGCCTGACCGGGGAACCGCGTCCGGCGGCCCGCGCCGGTCCGAGGTCCTCGCTGCCGGACGGCCCCCAGAAGTAACCGGTGCCGCCGACGGACGTACCGTCCTTGACGATCGGGTCCCGCCACCACGACGGGGCCGGGGAGACCGGCGGCGCCTGCGCCTCGGGCGGCGCGTCGGCGGCGGCCTGCGCGGCGACGGGGTCGGGGTCTGCGGTGCGGCGCTGCTGCGACCAGTAGCCGGCGCCCGCGAGCAGCAGGGCGAGGACGGCGGCGAAGGTGAGCGCCCCGCCGTTGTTCAGCATCGAAAGGAAGACGCCGCAGCCGACCAGCGCGGTGACGATGGCGGCGAGCCCGGGCCCGTCGACGCGGCCGGTGAGGAGTTTGCGGAACTCGTTCTCGTCCTCGTCGTCGTAGGGCACGAAGAGCCAGGCGAACCCGTAGGCGATCAGGCCGACGCCGCCGGTCACGGCGAGTACGGCGAGGCCGATACGGAAGATCACCGGGTCCATGTCGCAGTGCCGGCCGAGGCCCGCGCAGACTCCGCCCAGCTGCTTGTACCGCCGGTCCCTGCGGAAGCGGCGCGGGGCGGGCGGTTCCGGGTCGGGGGCCGTGGCCACAGGTGGTTCCGCGTCGTGCGGGGCGTGCTCCGTCATACGTACATGGTGACCGGCCCGCGCCGCCCGCGGCAGTCGGGACAACCCTGGCCGAACCCTGAGATCGCCCCTGAGCCCGGCCCCCGCCCCCTCCCCGTACCGGCCCTGAGATCAGGGACGTATCCGGGACCGACCCTGATGCCCGGACCTGGGCCGGCGTGTGACGATCGGGGCATGCAGGAAGCAGCGACCGTCCCCCTCGCGGAAGACCCCCGGGACAGCGGGAGCACTCGCGACCCCCGGGCCCGGGACCCGCGGCCGCCGCGCAAGCTCTACCGGAGCAGCGACGGCCGCTGGCTCGGCGGTGTCGCGCGCGGTCTCGCCGGGCATCTCGGTCTGCCGGTCGTCTGGGTGCGCCTGGTCTTCGTGGGCCTGTTCATGGCGGACGGGCTCGGGGCCCTGCTCTACGCGTCGTTCTGGTTCTTCGTACCGCTGGGCGTGGGCGGGGTCGGCACCGACCGGCCGACCGTGCTCACCACGGAGACGGCCCCCGACGGGCGCCGCCGCCTGGTCGCGCGCCGCCCCGACAAGGGGCAGATCCTCGCGCTGCTGCTCATGGTCATCGTCGCGATGATCTTCGTGCAGAACGTGAACCTCACCGGCAACACCAAGGCGTATCTGATCCCCACGGTCCTCGTCGGCGCCGGCGTCGCCCTGGTGTGGCGCCAGGCCGACAACGCGCGCCGGGCCCGCTGGGCGGAGGCCGGCCGCCGCAAACGCACCCTGAGCCTGGCCCGCGCGGCGGCGGGCGTCGTGCTCGTCGGCGCGGGCGTCACCGGCATCTTCGTCACGCAGGGCGCCACCGAGCACCTCGGTTCCATCCTCCAGGCGGCGCTCGCGGTCCTGGTCGGCATCGCGCTCCTGGCAGGCCCCTACCTGATCCGGATGACACAGGACCTCTCCGAGGAACGCCTGATGCGCATCCGCGCCCAGGAGCGGGCCGAAGTGGCGGCCCACGTCCACGACTCGGTCCTGCACACCCTCACCCTGATCCAGCGCAACGCCGACAGCCCCTCCGAAGTACGCCGTCTCGCCCGCGCCCAGGAGCGCGACCTGCGGGCCTGGCTGTACAAGCCGGCCGCCGCCGAGAACCCGCAGGAGCCCGAGACGGTCGCCGAGGCGGTCAAGCGGCATGCGGCCGAGGTCGAGGACAAGCACGGCGTGCCCCTGGAGGTCGTGGTCGTCGGCGACTGCCCGCTCGACGACGGCCTGCGCGCACAGATGCAGGCCGCGAGGGAAGCGATGGTGAACGCCGCCAAGTACGGTGGCGAGGGCGGCGCCGTCCAGGTCTTCGCGGAGGTCGAGGGGGACGAGGTGTTCGTGTCCGTACGGGACCGGGGGCCCGGCTTTGATCTCGACTCCATCCCCGTGGACCGCATGGGCGTAAGAGAATCGATCATCGGCCGGATGGAACGCAACGGCGGGACGGCCCGGCTGCGGGCGGTGCCGGACGGCGGCACCGAGGTCGAACTGACCATGAAGAGGGCGGAGAAGACGTCATGAGCGACGAGGCAGCCGAGACGACGACCGAGGAGCCCGGACGGCACGTCCGCGTGGTCCTGGTCGACGACCACCGCATGTTCCGTACGGGCGTCCAGGCGGAGATCGGCCGTACGGAGACGACGGGTGTCGAGGTGGTCGGCGAGGCGGCCGACGTCGACCAGGCGGTCACGGTGATCACGGCGACACGCCCCGAGGTGGTCCTGCTGGACGTCCATCTCCCGGGCGGCGGCGGGGTCGAAGTCCTGCGCCGCAGCGCCCCGTTGATGGGGGACGCGGAGAATCCGGTCCGCTTCCTCGCCCTCTCGGTCTCCGACGCGGCGGAGGACGTCATCGGAGTGATCCGAGGCGGCGCACGCGGCTACGTCACCAAGACCATCACCGGCACGGACCTGGTGAACTCCATCTTCCGTGTCCAGGAAGGCGACGCGGTGTTCTCCCCGCGCCTGGCGGGCTTCGTCCTGGACGCCTTCGCCTCGACGGACGCGCCCCCGGTCGACGAGGACCTCGACCGCCTCACCCAGCGCGAACGCGAGGTCCTCCGCCTGATCGCGCGCGGCTACGCGTACAAGGAGATCGCGAAGCAGCTCTTCATCTCGGTGAAGACGGTCGAGTCCCACGTCTCGGCGGTCCTGCGCAAACTCCAGCTCTCCAACCGCCACGAACTGACGCGCTGGGCAACGGCCCGCCGCCTGGTCTGACCCTCATTCCTGTTCCAGGCGCAGTTCACACCACACCGTCTTGCCGGGCCCGCGCGGACGGGGCTCCGAGCCCCAGGCGTCCGCCAGCGCCTGTACGAGTACGAGGCCGCGCCCCGACTCGGCTTTCAGCGCCGGGAGTTGAGGCGCGGGCCCCGGCCCGGCGAAAGACTCACCGGCATCGGTGACGAGCAGCCGCAGCAGACGGCCCGGGTCGTTCGTCAACACGGCCCGCGCCCAGATCTCCCGCCCCGCGGGGGCCTTTGCGTGCCGGTACGCGTTCGTCGTCAGCTCGCTCAGCAGCAGCTCGGCCGTGTCCGTGACGTCGTCGGACAGCGCCCAGGACGCGGCCTGCTCCCGAAAGAGCGCCCGTACGCGGCCGACGCTCCGGGCGTGACGCGGCAGGCGCCATTCGATGTCCTGGGGGAGGGCCGGCGCGGGGCGGCCTGTCGTCTGCATGCGTCCACCGTTCCGTTCGCCGAGTAGCCTCGGTAGTAACGACACATGTACGGCGAGTAGTTGTACCTGTCGAGTACCTACTGGGCCAGCGGAGGTGTGCGTGTCGACCGACTCGAACGCGTGGCGTTACTGCGGAAGTCAGATCAAGCTGTGGCGGACAGGGGCGGGCGTCGCGCGTGAGGCGCTGGCGGACGAGGCCGGTTACGGCCTTGAGTACGTGAAGTCCATGGAGAACGGGAGACGTAAACCCACGCTCCGGCTTCTCCAGGTCGCGGACCAGCTGTGCTGCGCAGGCGGGAAGATCGTTGCCGCGCAGGAGTTTCTGAAGCCGGATGCGCACCCGGAGCGCTCGCAAGAGTTTCTGGCACTGGAGAAGGACGCGATCGCGTTCAGCTCGTACGAGCCACTGCTCATCCCCGGGTTGTTGCAGACGCGGGAGTACGCGCACGCGCTGATCAGCGACAGCTGCCCACCGCTTGATGACGAGACCGTCGAGGAGCGTGTGGCGGGGCGCATCAAGCGCCAGACGGCGCTGACCGAGCGCAAGGTCGTTGCGTTCAGCTTCGTGCTGTACGAGGCGGTGCTGCGTACGGTGGTGGGCAGCCGGGAGACCATGACGGAGCAGTTCGAACAGCTGCTGAAGTGGCACGAGTTGCGGAACATGACGATTCAGGTGCTGCCGTATGGGCGTGCGTACGGTGTGGCGCTGAACGGTGCGATCGCGTTGCTGGAGACGGTCGACCATGAGCGGTACGCGTACGTAGAAGGACCGGAGACCAGCGTGCTGTATGCCGACGGTGACAAGGCCAGTTCGCTCGCGACGTCCCATGGCATGATCCGCATGCATGCCCTCAGCCCTGAGGAATCGGCCGAGTTCATCAGAAAGGTGGCGGAGGAACTGTGAGTGACCGCCTGACATGGTTCAAGTCCAGCTACAGCGACAGCCAAGGAGCCAACTGCCTCGAAGCCGCCCGCGCCCCCGAGCGCATCCACATCCGCGACTCGAAACTGGGCCCGCAGAGCCCGACGTTCACCACAGCCGCACCTGCCTGGACGGCGTTCATCGCGCACACCTGCAACGTTTGAGCTTCGAGCCGCAAGCGCCGAGCCGCAGGGGTGTTCAGGCGGCCTGGGCGCGGGATATGAGTGGAGCAGCGAACGGTTTCGTGGCTCCATGGATGCCATGACTCTGATGTCGACCGATCGTCTGCTCGCCTTCGCGGCGATGTCGTTTCTTCTCATCCTGGTTCCCGGGCCAAGCGTCCTGTTCGTCATCGGGCGGGCCCTCGCTCAGGGGCGTCGCGCCGCGCTGACGACGGTCGTCGGCAACACGCTCGGGGCGTATGCCCTCGTCGTCGCCGTGGCTCTCGGTGTCGGCTCGGTCGTGGAACGCTCGATCGTCGTGTTCACCACGCTGAAGCTGGTCGGTGCGGCGTATCTCATCTACTTGGGCGTCAGGGCGATACGCCAACGCCGGTCGCTGCAAACGGTGTTCGAGAAGGGTGACGGGGACGATGCGGATCCCGGTGCCGGGACGCTGCGTACTCTCCGGGAGGGCTTCGTGGTCGGTGTCGCCAACCCCAAGACGATCGTCTTCTTCGCTGCGGTCCTGCCCCAGTTCGTCGACCGGGAGGCGGGTCACGCCGCGCTCCAGATGCTTCTGCTCGGCCTGGTCTTCAACGTCATCGCGGTGGCCTCGGACAGCGTCTGGGGCCTGGCGGCGTCCACGGCCCGCACCTGGTTCGCCCGCTCCCCGCGGCGCCTCGCGATGGTCGGCGGGACGGGCGGCCTGGCGATGGTGGGCCTGGGTGTGACGGTGGCGGTCACCGGGCGGAAGGAATGACGTCCGTCGAGGGCCTGGCGTCCGGGGACGTGGAACCGTTGAGTGGCGGGCTGGCCAACGCGGGGGCCGTGTTCCGGCGGGGCCAGGTCGTGGACCGGCCGGCGCCACCGCATGCGGACGCGCTCCACGCCCACTTGGCCGCGCTGCGTCGCCGCGGGTTCGACGGGGCGCCGCTGCCTGTCGGTCGCAGCGCGGACGGGCGACGCGAGCAACTGACGTACATCAAGGGGGAGGTGGCACTGCCGCCGTTCCCGGCGTGGGCGATGACGGACGAGGTGTTGCGGTCGGTCGGTGTGCTGCTGCGGAGGATGCACGACGCGGCGACGGAGATTCCCGCGGACGCGGACTGGTCCCGGGACTTCGCCGATCCGGTGGGTGGGCCGGTCCTGTGCCACAACGATGTCTGTCCCGAGAACGTCATCTTCCGGGACGGCCGCGCGATCGCCCTCATCGACTTCGACACGGCCGCGCCGGGCCGGGCGGTCTGGGACGTCGCCATGACGGCCCGCTACTGGATCCCGGTGCGCGACCCGCTCTCCGCCGCCGGTACCTACCCGGAAGGGCTCGACGTGGCGCGGCGGCTGGCCGTACTCGCCGGCGCCTACGGCCTGCCGGCCGCCGACCGGGCCGCCCTCCCCGCCGTCATCGAGCAGGCCACGGAGGTCTGCCGGGCTTTCGTCGCCCGCCGCGTGACGCACGGTGATCCGGTCTTCATCGAGGCACTGGCGCAGCGCGGAGGCTGGGGCGGATGGGACCGCTTGCAGGCGTGGCAGGCGGACCGGCGCGGGGAGTTCGAGGCGGCGCTCATGGGATGACAGTGCTGGGGACCACCGGGAGCGGGCGGGAGGCCGCCTCACGCGTTCCGTTCGGCCAACCGCCGTGCCAGGTTGGTGAGTTCAGGCAGGCGCAGAACCCGGCCGTCGAACCCCGGCAACGGTACGTGCAGCGCTGCTGTCCAGCGGCCGGGTATGGCGTCGACGCCGTACAGCGCGCCTGCCAGCGCTCCCGTGACGGCGGCGACCGTGTCGGTGTCGCCGCCGAGGTCGATCGCGGCGCGTAGGGCGTCCTCGTACGACCGGGTCGTGCGCAGCGCCCACACCGCCGAGCCCAGGCACGGCCAGACCGCCCCGTTGAACTCCGTGGCCCGGTCCGGGTGCCAGTCGGCGGCGAGGACGGTGGCGTAGCGGTCGCGGTGGCCGGGGTGGACGAGGGCCACGATGCCGGGGAGTTCGGTCAGTGGGTCGGCGCCGTCGAGTGTGCGGCGCACGAGTTCGTGCAGGACGGCGGTGCCTTCCCAGGCGGCGCGGTCGCCGTGGGTGAGGGCGGCGATGCGGCGGGCGGCATCCATGGTGGCGTCCGTGCCGTGCGGCGCGAAGTACACGGCGGAGGTCGCGGCCCGCATCAGCGAACCGTTGCCGGCCGCGCGTCCCGTCACCTGGAAGTGGATCGCGGCGGCCTGGTCCCACGGGAGGCCGTTGCCAAGGACGTCCTCGGTCTGCAGGCCGATGTCCTTGGGTTCCGCGGCGGCCCAGCGCTGGAAGCGGGCGAAGAGATCGGCCGGTGCCAGTCCGCCGTTGTCGAGCAGCGACTCGGCCACCAGGACCGCCATCTGCGTGTCGTCGGTGGCCTCACCGGGGTCCCAGCCGCTGCCCCCGGCCATCTCGCCCGCGTCCGGGCCGCCTTCCGGCGGGAACCGCGCCGAGAACACCCCTTCGGGACCGAACTCGAACGGTCCGCCGAGGGCGTCGCCGACCGCGGAGCCGATGACGGTCCCGGTGGCGCGTTGCGGGCGGGACGGCGGCGACTTCCGTGGCATCGCGTCAGCCTATGCCGCCGGTTCGTGGAGCACTTTCACTCCCAGCGGTGAACGTGCTCAACTTATGTGCATAAAAGCTGAGTTGGATCTCTATGCTCGCGGCACATGCCACCGGCCCCTGGAGCACCCATGGTCAGCCCGCCCCATGAGGCGATGCACCGTATTTTCCAGCAGGACCCGGATCTCTTCACCCGGGTGTCACGGCTGCTGGGACTGAAGGTTCCCGCGCCCACCAAAGTCACGGTCATGCCCACGGACCTGACGGAGGGCGACCCTCTGGAGCGGCGCGTGGACACGCTGCTCAACATGGAGACAGAGGAATTCGGCCCGTATCTTCTCGCGGTCGAGGCGCAGGGAAAGAAGCACCCGGACAAACCCGCGACGTGGGCGTACTACGTGGCGTACCTCTGGTCGAAGTACCGGCGGCCTACGACGCTCCTCGTCGTGTGCCAGGACCGGCGGACCGCCGAGTGGGCGGCACAGCCGGTGTCCAGCGGGCCGCCTGCCATCCCTGGCCTGACCGTTCAGCCCCTTGTCATCGGGCCCCACAACATGCCTCGCATCACGAGTGCGGCCGAGGCGCGCAAGGATCCGACACTCGCGGCGTTCTCGGCGATCACGCACGCCGCCGATGAGAGAGTCGATGCCATACTGAAAGCACTCTCCACCGCCCTGCGGGACGACCCCGAGGGCCCGACGAACCCGCTCATCGAATTCGTTGCGAAGGGCCTGAGCAAGCGCCCCGCAGCACAACAGTGGAGGCATCTGATGGCTGTCGATCTTTCCTTCTACAACTCCGACATGTCGGAAGAGATCCGGGACGAGGGTCGCGTCCAAGGGCGTGCCCAGGGGCGTGCCCAGGGTGAGGCCAAGGCGGTTCTCAGGATTCTTGAGAAGCGGGGCGTTCTTGTCAGCGATGAGGCTCGGGAGCGGATCGCCTCGTGTGCTGATCTCGACACCCTGGATCTGTGGCTCGACCGTTCCGTCACCGCTGTGGATGTCGCGGAGCTCTTCGTGGAGGACGACGGTGAGGCAGGCTGAGGTCACGCGTAGTCGCGGCGGCGGCGCGTCACGAACAGCACCACGCCCGAGGCGAGCGCGGCCAGGCCTGTGCCCACGCTGATGAGGACCTGCTGGACGCCGTCGAAGGCGAAGCTGGTGGAGACGTTGACGATGAGCGCGACGCTCAGGATGAGCCAGAGCAGGGCCTTCATGGTGGTGTTCCTTTCCCCGTGGGGTCCGTGGGCTCGGTGCCCGGTCTTCGCTGCCTGATCCACGATGTCGTAGCCGGTGTGGTGCGGGCCATGGGGTGTTCTCCCGGCTTGGAGGTGTAGCCCGCTACACCTCCGACCCGGGCGGAGAGGATCTAGCCTGGGTGCATGGGGGAGACGGTGCGGCGGGCGGGGCGTGCCACGGAGCAGTTGGCCGTGGGGGCGGGGCTCGCGATCCTGTCGTATCTGTTCGTGGCGCTGGTTCTGTTCACCGCTGTGGTGACGCTGCTCGTCGTCGGGGCCGGGGTGCTGCCCGAGACCGTGCTGTTGTTGCGCCGGATCGCCGGGTTCAAGCGGCGCCGGGTGGCCGCCTGGACGGGGCGGGTGGTCCCGGAGGCGTACGTGGCGTTGGAAGGGCCGTTGGGGACGAGGGTGCGGCTGGGTGTCTCCGACCCGGGTACCTGGCGCGATCTGCGGTGGCTCGTCGCGCACTTCGTGTACGGATGGGTGTTGTTCTACGCCTCGTTGCTGGTGTGGGCGCTGGCGGTGGTGGTGGACGGTGTGTGGGCCGGGGTGGTGCGGAGGCCGCCCGTGTTGCTGCCGCTCGTGGGCCGGCTCGCCGAGCTCGACGCGACCTGGTCGAGCGCCCTGCTCGCTCCCGCGCCTGGCGTCGAACTCAGTGGACGTATCGAGGAGTTGACCGTCAGCCGGGCCGGTGCCGTGGCCGCGCACGGCGCCGAGTTGCGGCGCATCGAGCGCGATCTGCACGACGGCGCGCAGGCCCGCCTCGTCTCGCTGTCGATGCGGATCGGCCTCGCCAAACGGGCGTACGGCCACGATCCCGACGCCGCGCGCAAACTGATGGACGACGCCCAGGACCAGGCCGAGGAGGCGCTCGCCGAGCTGCGGCACGTGGTGCGCGGCATCCATCCGCCGATCCTCACCGACCGGGGACTCGTCGGTGCGGTGCGGGCCCTCGCGGCCGGCAGCGGCATCGACGTCGAGGTGCGCGACGACGGCGTCGAGGATGGCAGCCGCGCCCCCGCCGCGGTGGAGGCGGCCGCCTATTTCGTGGTGGCCGAGGCGATCACGAACGCCGCCAAGCACAGCGGGGCCGCCGGTGCCCGGGTCGAACTCGCCCGCACCGCACACGGGTTGGCGCTGCGCGCGCGGGACGAAGGGCGCGGCGGCGCCGACGAGGCCGGGGGCAGCGGGCTGCTCGGGATGCGGCGCCGTGTCGCCGCGCTCGACGGGACCCTGAAGGTGTCGAGCCCTGCCGGAGGGCCGACCGTGATCGAGGTGGAGTTGCCGTGCGTGTGGTGATCGCCGAGGACAACGCCTTGCTGCGTGAGGGGCTCGTCCTGCTGCTCGGATCGGCGGGCCACGACGTGGTGGCCGTCGCCGAGAGCGGGCCCGAGGTGCTGCCCGCGCTGCTCGGGCACCGGCCGGACATCGCGGTGCTCGATGTGCGGATGCCGCCGGGGTTTCGCGACGAGGGGCTGCGGGCCGCGATGGAAGCCCGTAAGGCTTTGCCCGGGCTGCCTGTGCTCGTGCTGTCGCAGTACGTCGAGGAGTCCTACGCCACTGAACTGCTCGGCGGTGGCGCGGGCGGGGTCGGTTATCTGCTCAAGGACCGGGTGGGGCGGGTCGATGAGTTCCTGGACGCGCTGGAGCGGGTGGCGGGTGGTGGTACCGCGCTCGACCCCGAGGTTGTCACCGAGCTGCTCAACCGGCGCCGTGATGATCCTGTCGACACGCTTACCCCGCGTGAGCTGGAGGTTTTGAAGCTGATGGCTGAGGGGCGGGGGAACGCGGTGATCGCCGAGACGCTGGTTGTCACTGAGCGGGCCGTCAGTAAGCACATCGGGAACGTGTTCGCGAAGCTTGGGCTGCCGCCTAGTGACAGTGGGCATCGGCGGGTGTTGGCCGTGCTGGCCTATCTGGAGCGGTAGCGCCGGGGGCGGGTTGGGGCTGAGGGCGCGGGGCTCTGCCCCGGACCCCGCTCCTCAATCGCCGGAGGGGCTTAACTGGGGGCTGGATCAATGGAGCAGTCTCGCCACCCTGCGTCGCGCAACCGAAAGCGCCCCCCTCCACCCCGCCGCCGTACGCAGTGCCAAGGCGCCGGAGTAAGTGGCGTGGGGGTGGGCCAGGAGGAGGGCGTGGCGGCGGCTCGGTACGGCGGTGCGGTGCAGCAGGCCGGGGCGGCGGACGGCGTGCGGGGTGGCGTCGCGGTGGCTGCCGTCGGCGAAGTGCAGGCGGAGCCGGATGTCGCAGGTGCCGGGGCGGCCGAGCGCGGAGAGGTCCAGGAGGGCCGTCGCCAGCCACAGCTCGTCCTCCGCGCCGCCACCGTTCAGCGCGGCGAACGTCGCTGTCCGGCGCTGGAGGACCGTGCCGTGTCGCCGGTCCACCAGTTCCACGTCCACCGTGCGCGGCCCCGCGTCGGCCACCCGCCCGTACAGCTCGTGCAGCAGCAGCTTGAGCCGGGTGCCCCGGGCGCGGGGGCGCAGTTCGCCGTCGACGGTCACCGGCAGCAGGTCCATCGGGCGGTGCAGCAGGTGTTCGAGGGAGACCTGGGGGAGGTCGGGCGACCAGACGGGCGTCCCGTCGGGGGCGCGTGCGTACGGGGGGAGCAGGCGGGCCGGTCGCGCGGCGATCTCCTTGACGCGGGGCAGGTCGCGGGGGGCCGGTGAGGCGAGGATCAGGCGGCCGATGACGCGGCCCGGTGCGGGGGCCGCCTCGAAGTCGGCGGTGTCGAAGGACTCCAGGTAGGCGCGGGTCCGCGTCCACCACTCGGCCCGGTACCCGGGCCCGCGCAGATCGAGTTCGCGTGCGTACATCCGCAGGGAGTGGTCGAGGAAGTAGGAGCGGGCGGCGCGGGCGAGCCGTTTGTGCGAGGCGTCGAGGAGGAGGGTGACGGACTGGCGGTGGGCGTCGAGGCGGGCCTGCCAGTTGGCGATGCCGGACCGGTCGAGGGAGAGGGAGAGCTTCTCGGCGGTGCGGCGTACGTGCCAGAGGTAGACGCGGTCGGGGATCAGGGCCAAGCGCGGGGACGCGGCGAGTACGCGCGCCGTGAACACGAAGTCCTCGTAGACGAACCGGCCGTCGGGGAAACGGATCCCGTGCTCGCGCAGAAAGTCGGTGCGGTACAGCTTGTTGACGCAGAGGGTGTCGTGGACGAGGCGCGGGTGCCGGTCGGGGCCGGCGATCACGGCGGCCTTCGCGTAGAGCTCGGGCTGCCAGGGAACCTCGTGCCCGGACGGGAGTTCGCGCCGTACGCACAGTCCGGCGGCGACCTGCGCGCCGTGCCGCCCGGCCGCGTCGAGCAACGCGTCCACCGCGCCCGGCGGCAGCACGTCGTCGCTGTCGAGGAACATCACGTACGAGGAGGAGGCGCGGTCGATCCCGTCGTTGCGCGGGGTGCCGCAGCCGCCGCTGTTGGTCTCGCGGTGGACGACGGTCAGCCGGGGTTCGTGGGCCGCCAGGCTGTCGAGCAGGGCGCCGCTGCCGTCCGTGGAGCAGTCGTCGACCGCGATCACTTCGCGCACGGCCGGTCCCTGTACGAGCGCCGAGCGCACCGCGTCGGCGACATGGACGGCATCGTCGTACCCGATGACGATCACGGTGACGGTCGGCGCCGGAGCGGTGAGGGAGCGGGAGTGGGAGTGGGAGTTCACAAGGTGAATATTAGAGGTTTGGGGTGATTGTCCAGTAATTATTCAATATACGGAGAGTTTTACGCTTTTGTGGCAGTCCAGAGGGAGCGGAACGACACCCAAACCCCGGCCAGAAGAAGGCCGTTGCGCACCGCCATCACCGCGATGCCCAGCCACGTCCCGGCCTTCACGTCCGCGTACAGCACCGGGTACGCGAGAGCGCTCACGCCCGCCGCCGCGAGGACGAGGAGCGCGACCGTGCGCTGCGTGGTGTGCCGGGAGGTGAGGCAGACCGCGGACAGGCCGAGCAGCCAGACCAGGTACTGCGGGCTGATCACGCGGCTGGTGACGGTGAACATCAGTACGGCGCACAGCGCGGCGTCGTACGGCGTCGCCGCCGAGTGCCGCCGGGCCCGCAGCCGCCACCACAACAGCACCGCGAAGGCCGCTCCGGTCAGTAGGAGCGAGGCCGCGGCGACCGCACCCACGTACGGTCCGACGTACTCCATCGCCCCGTACTGGTACCGGACCCGCCCGGGCCAGCCCGCCCGGCGTGCGAGGGCTAGCGCCGTCCCGCCGAGCGACTCGATCTGCACCCCGCGCCCGCTCTGCCCGCTCAGGAACGAGAACGGCGAGCGGAAGGCCAGCGCCAGGACCAGGAGCATCGCGGCCGCCGCGGCGAGCGCCGCGCCCCACGCCTGCCGTGTCGTGCGGCCCCGCTCCACGCCGAGCAGGGTCAGCGCGGGCCATACCTTCACCAGGGCGCCGAGCGCCGCGAACGTGCCGGCGAGGCGGGGGGAGCGGTGCAGGGTGAGCAGTGCGAGGACGGCGAACGCGGTGACCTCGATGTCGTAGCGGGCGAGCGGGATGTGCAGCATGAGGGGGAGGCCCGCGGTCCACAGCCAGGCGCCGCGCGGGTCGCGGTCGCCGCGCGCCAGTACGTACGTGATGAGCGCGTCGGTGGCGAGGGTGAGCGTCACGAACGCCTGGAAGTACGTGAGTCCGGGGAGCAGGCCGGGCACCAGGAGCAGCGGGCCCGCTCCCGGCGGGTACTGCCACAGCGGGTCGTCGGTGGGGAAGGTGCCGTCGGCCAGGGTGGTGCCCCAGCGCGCGTACAGGCCGTGGACCTCGCGGGCGACGCCGCCGGACCCGAGCGGATGCGTCTCGTCCCGGACGAGCAGGAGGAGCATCGCGGCCCGGGTGAGCAGCCAGAGGACGGGGAGCGCGGCGCGGGACGGGAGGGTCCGGGAGGCGGGGGCCGGTTCGAGAGCGGTGGAGTGTTCTCGCGTGTCGACTGTCACGATGTGGGAGCGTATGTCCCATGTTGCCCCCGCGGGCTCAACCGGGCCCCGAGGGGCCCGGAGGCTCAACCGAGCGTCGCCGTGTCCAGTGCCTCCGTCAGGCGGTTCAGGCGTTCCCGCAGGTCCTCGATCTCGTCCAGTTCGAAGCCCGTCGCCCGCGCGATGCTGCGCGGGACCTCGACCGCGCGCTCCTTCAGGGCGACGCCCGCCTCGGTCGGTGTCACGTTCACCGAACGCTCGTCGCGCGCGCTGCGCTCGCGCCGTACGAGGCCGCTCGCCTCCAGGCGCTTGAGCAGGGGCGACAGCGTGCCCGAGTCGAGGCGCAGCCGCTCGCCGAGGCGCTTGACCGGGAGTCCTTCGCTCTCCGGCTCCTCCCAGAGGGCCAGCATGACCAGGTACTGCGGGTAGGTGAGCCCGAGATCCTTGAGGAGGACGCGGTAGAGGCCGCCGAACGCGCGGGAGGCCGCGTTCAGCGAGAAGCAGATCTGCCGGTCGAGCCGGAGGAAGTCCTCGGCGGCGGGGCGGGTGCTGGTCATGGTTCCAGGGTAACCGAACGCGTCATTTAGTTGTGCGCAATTGAATTGCGTGCTCTACTTGTGGCTGTCAGAACTTCACGGACGTACGCAAGGAGCCCCTCATGGACGCCCTCTACACCGCCGTCGCCACCGCCACCCACGGCCGCGACGGGCGCGCCGTCTCCTCCGACGGCGTGATCGACCTCCAGCTCGGCATCCCCACGACGATGGGCGGCAACGGGCAGGGCTCCAACCCGGAGCAGCTCTTCGCCGCCGGGTACGCGGCCTGCTTCGGCAGCGCGCTCGGGCTCGTCGGCCGCTCCGCCAAGGTCGACGTCAGCGACGCGGCCGTCACCGCCGAGGTCTCCATCGGCAAGCAGGGCGAGGGCTTCGGCCTCTCGGTCGTGCTCCGCGTCGAGCTGCCCGACTCGGTCGACGCCGAGACGGGCCGCAAGCTGGTCGAGCAGGCCCACCAGGTGTGCCCGTACTCGAACGCGACCCGCGGCAACATCGACGTCGACCTCGTCATCGAGTAGTCATCGACTCTCCCTGGGCGAGCCCCCGTCGACCCGTGCGAGCACCTCGCCGGTCCGGGGGCTCCAGGCCACCATCACCGCCTCCGCGGGCAGCCTCTGGCTCTTGTCGAGCAGCAGCCAGCGGACGCCGTACCGGCGCGCGACGGCCGTCCGTTCCGAGCGGGTGGACCCGGGCGAGAGGTACGCGCGCACCGCGGTCAGACGGCGCTCCCGTTCCCGCTCGTCCAGGGCCGGGTCCGGCCAGGCCGGGGCGAGCAGGTTCGGGCCGTAGCCCGGCAGCGAGCGGGTCGGCCGGTAGCCGTCGGTCAGGACCACGTCGCCGGGCGGGATGTGCTGCGCCGCCCAGACGTACGTCGGCCACATCGGCGGCTGGTCGAAGCCGCGCGGGACGACCGCGCCGGCCTGCACCGTGAGGAAGCCGAGCGCCGCGCCCGTCGCCGCGCACAGGCCCAGGGTGCGGCGCGGCCAGGCCCAGGGCCGGGGCGCCGCGAGCGCGATGGCCAGGGAGAACTGGAGCGGGACCAGCGTCAGGCCCAGGATGCGGCCGTACGTGTAGTGGCCCGTGACCCAGCCGTACGCGATCACGAGGACGTCGAGCGCGAACATGACGGCCAGCGGGTCGCGCCGGTCGCGCCGGAACCGCAGCCAGAGCGCCGGCAGGCCGATGAGGGCCAGCCAGAACCGGGCGGGCATCTCGGTGTAGAGCTGGCGGTGGATGTGATCGACGCTGCTGTCCCCGACGAGGGACAGGACGTCGTAGTAGGGCCAGATCGACGTGACCGCCGCTGTGGCCAGGAGCGCCGTCGGCCATCCGGTGAGCGGTGACAGTGTCGCCCGGTTGTGGCTGCGCGCGCGGTTTCGCGTGCCTGGGGGCGGGATCGCTGTGGCCCCGAGGCCGATGAGCGCGGCCACCGACGTGATCGGGTGGATCAGCAGGATGACGCCCATCAGTACGCCCAGACCGCCGTATCCCCACCACGGCCCGCCCGTCCGGAGCTTCGCCGCCCCCGCCCACGCCCAGAACGTCAGGCCGATCGCGAACGTGGACGGATATCCGAGGTTGCCCGTCATCGAGAGCAGCCCGAGGTAGCCGCTCCACCAGGCCGTGCGGGTGCCCCACAGCAGCACCATCGCGAGCAGTGCCAGGACCGGCGCCCACGGGCGGGACGTCAGGGTGCGTACGAAGCGGTTCAGGCCGCTCAGCAGGACCAGCAGGTTGAGCGGGCCCGCCAGTTTCACGACCTCCCAGCCCGCCAGGCCCGTCGCGCGGGCGAAGACGCCCTGGGCGAGCGCGTACGGGGAGTAGTAGGGGCTGCCCGCGCCCGGCAGGTCGGCCATGGGGTGGCGGGGATGGAGCAGGGACGCCCTGAGGCGTTCGACGACCGCCGCGTGCTGGCCGAAGTCGCAGCACATCGGCACCCGCCAGTACGCGAGCGTCATCACCAGCCAGAAAAGACCGCCGCACACGAAGAACGGCGTGGGCCGCCAGGAACGGCCGCCGCGCAGGGCGGTCGCGCCTCGGACCGCTCCGCGGGTGAGCGTGGCCGCCGGCCGTGGTGTCAGCGCGTCCTGCGAGGTCATCGCATCAGCCGTTCCGCCACCCGGGCCGCCGCGCCGCCGTCGTCCAGATCGCAGTAGGCGCTGCGGAACGCCTCGTAGGCCGCCGCGTGCCGGGGCGCGACCGTGTCCAACTCGCGCAGCGCGGACACCACTTCGTCCGTCGAGGAGAGCAGCGGGCCGGGCGCGTGGTCCTCGAAGTCGAGGTAGAAGCCGCGCACCGTGTCCCGGTAGTGGTCGAGGTCGTAGGTGTGGAAGAGCATCGGGCGGCCGGTGTGCGCGAAGTCGAACATCAGCGACGAGTAGTCCGTCACCAGTACATCGGCGAGGAGCAGGAGGTCGGCCGCGCTGGGATGGCCCGTGACGTCCCGGACGAACGGGGCGCGTGCGCCGGTCAGGCGGCCCGTCGCCCGGGGGTGTTTGCGGACCAGCAGCACATGGTCCGCGGCCAGTTCGTGTTCGGCGGCGGCGAAGTCGAACGCCGGCTCGTGGCGGAAGCGGCCGGGGGAGTGCGCGAGGTGGTCGCGGTAGGTGGGCGCGTAGAGCACGATCCGCTTGTCCGGGTCGATGGCGAGGTCGCGGCGCAGCCGCGCGGCCCGTTCGCGGCGGTCGTCCGGTGTGCCGAACAGGATGTCGTTGCGCGGCGATCCCGCCTGGAGGACCTCGCCGTCGTAGCCGAGGGCGCGCGACAGATGCGGGGCCGACCAGCGGGACGGGGCGACCAGGACGTCCCACTGGCGGGCCAGCTTCGGCAGCAGCGCGAGGTGGTCGTGGTCGGCGTACAGGGTGTCGGTGAGGTCGGCGCCGATCCGCTTCAGCGGGGTGCCGTCCCAGGTCTGTACGACGGTCTGGCCCGCACGGCGCTCGAAGAAGTCGGGCAGCTGGTGGGCGGTGACGACACGGCGGCAGCGGGCCAGGGCGGCGTACCACTCGGCCGAGTGCTCCTCGACGCCGCGCGCGGCCGGGGGCACCTGTGTGCGGCCGTCCCGGGTCACCCACAGGTGCTCGACGTCGGCGCCGCGCCGCACCAGCTCCGCGTGGACGGCGCGCGGCGAGTCCCCGTCGACGTAGAGGACCGCGTCCCGCAGGGGGAGGCGCCGCTGGGCCGGATAGTGCACGGTCCGCAGCAGGTGGCGACGGTAGGGGCCGCGCTCGGCCGGCGCCAGGACCGGCCCCACCTCGACGAGCAGCCGGTCCCCGAAACGCCGGTCGAGCGTGAACTCCCGGACCTGGGCGGGCTGCTGACCAGGTGTACCCCGGTGACGCGGCAGCCCCGTGCTGACGGAGGTCAGGACGCGGATCGGGACGCCGTCGCCGTGACGGTCGTCGGCTTCGCGCAGGAACGCGTACCAGCGGCCCTCCCAGAGGCCCGAGGCGGTGACGGCCGTACGGAAACGGCCGTCCGCGTGTGCGGTGGCCGCGGTGATCTCCTCGCCGGTGGAGCTGTGCCGCAGGACGAACTCCGGGTGGCGCCAGCCCTGGGCGGAGGCCGTGCCCGCCACGACGGCCGAGCCGTCGTCCGCCCAGTCGACCTGGTCGGCGACCGGCTGCCGGGTCAGTTCGACGACGAGCCGGCCCTGGTCGTCGGCGGTCGCGCACAGCTCGCGGCCCTCGGCCGGGTACCGGCCGGGCGGCAGGTCGAGCGCCGCCGCCACCGACCGGGAACTCCCGTCCGGCAGACGGAAGTTGACCTGCCAGCGGTCGCCGTGCGGCGGCTCGACCTCCTTCGGCGCGTGGTGCGGCGGCTGCTCCACCGCGGCCAGGTCCGCGAACGGCACCCGCACCAGGAACCGGCCGCCCGCGCACGTCACCGGATAGTCGAACTCCGCACCCGAGTGCTTGTGCGTGAGGCGCAGCGCCCGCGGCTCGATGCCGCCGAGCAGGCGCCCCGCGAGGACCATGCTGCCGTCCTCGGCGTGATGGTCGTCGGCGAGCGCCGCGTACGCCACGACCTTCAGGACGAGCCGCCCCTTGGAGTGGCCGAGGACGAGCCGGGTCCCGTCGCCGAATTCGCGCACCAGGTGCTGCCGCGTCGAACCGTCGAGCGCGCGCAGCGCCGCCCGGCGCAGCTGACCGGGTCCGGCGACGACGACGCCCAGGTTCCAGGTGCCGGGCCGCCGGCGCCCCTTCACCTTCAGTTTCTCCGGGTCGATCGTCATGGTGAACCCGGAGTGGTCGTAGCTGTGCAGTTCCTGCCCGGAGTGGGCGGTGGCCAGCGGGTCGGGGACGGTGCGGGTCGGCACCCGGCGCAGCTGCGTGCGGCTGCCCGCCGCCCTGAGCAGGCCGGCGCGCACCGACTGCCCGGGGCGCCCGGCGGGCAGGTTCTTCACGTACGCGTATCCGCTGATCCGGAGCTTTCCGTCGGCGCCCCACGCCGTCTCGCGCACCCGCGCCACCACCGGCAGCTCGCGACGGCCGACCTTGACGAGGTGCTCGGGCAGCCGGGCCAGGCCCGGATAGGCGGCGCTGCGCCGCAACGCCCCGCGGACCCGGAAGGCGGTGCCGTTGCGGCGTTCGAAGGAGAGCAGGCGTACGAGGTCGTCGACGCGGCGCTCGCGGACGAGATGCCACTTCACGCGCAGGTCGAGGGGGAGGCCGTCGGCGACCGCCGGATCGGCGCGGCGCAGGAACGCGGCCGTGTCGTCGCAGAACGCCTGCCGGTACTCGGGCCCGCCCATCGGCAGCCCGTCCATGAAGTACACGAAGTCGTCGCGCAGGCAGGACGTGTCGTACGTCTTCTTCAGCTCGGGCCGGTCCGGACAGCGCTCGGCGAGGAAGCGGCTGACGTGGTCGCAGGCGGCGATCCGGTCGCGGACCCCCTTCACGTCCGTGCGGCGCCGGGTGATGGAGCCCTCGCGCACCCGCCAGTAGTAGACGTGGTCGTCGAGCACGTCCACGGACCCGGCGAGGAAGTGCGCCGGGATCATGACCGGCGTGTCCTCGTACAACTTCCCCTCGGGAAAGGTGAATTGGTGCCGGTCCCAGAACGCGCGACGGAACACCTTGTTCCAGGCGACCCGGTCGGAGAGGAGCTGCGGGTCGCGGGTGATGTGGGTGCGTTCGCGGCGCCGGGTGAGCCATTTGTACTGCCAGGCCTGCTGCCGGCCGCGCTCGTTCAGCCGCCACACGTTGCCGGTCGCGAAGTCGGATCCGGTGCGGTCCAGGCTCGCCGTCATCCGCTCGTACGCGTCGCGGGGCAGGACGTCGTCGCTGTCGGCGAACGTGAGGAACTCGGCGCCGGGGTCGGCGTGCCGCACTCCGGTGTTGCGGGCGGCGCTCAGGCCGGCGTTGTCCTGCCGTACGTAGCGGAAGCGCGGGTCGCGGGCCGCGAAGGCGCGGGCGATGCCCGGGCCGGCGTCCGTGGACCCGTCGTCCACGAGGATCACCTCGAGGTCGGTGAGGGTCTGGGCGGCGATCGACTCCAGGCACTCGGCCAGGTAGTCCTCGACGTTGAAGACGGGAACGACGACGCTGAGGCGCGGGCCGCGAGGCTTTTGTGACATTCACAGTATTTGCCCGATTGTGTCATCAGTTTTCGCGCGCTCGCCCGTGTGGGTCAACCGGCCGCGGCCTCCCGGCCGGAGGCTCTCTCCAGGCGTGGCAGACGGAGGTACCGTCCTGCCCTATGTCCCGATTCTCCGTTATTGTCCCCGCCTATCGCGTCCAGGGCTATCTCCGTGAGTGCCTGGCCTCCGTGCTCGGCCAGAGTCACACCGACTGGCAGCTGATCGTCGTCGACGACGCCTCGCCGGACGCCTCGGGCGCGATCGCCGCGGAGTACGCGCAGCGCGATCCCCGGGTGCGGGCCGTCACGCTGCCCGCCCGTGAGGGCGTCGGAGCCGCCCGCGCCGCGGGGGTGCGCGCGGCCACCGGGGGCTACCTCCTCTTCCTCGACGCCGACGACGTCCTGCTGCCCGGCGCCCTCGCCGCGATCGACACCGCGCTGACCGGGGCCGGTGACCCCGACGTCCTGCTCTACGACCACGACCGCACCGACTGGTGGGACAGGATCCGGGAGAGCGGCGACGACCTCGGCCCGGACGCCGACCCGCTGGCCGTCACCCCCGCCGCCTGGAACCGCGCCGTGCGCCGCGACTTCTGGACCGGGCGCGGTCTCGCCTTCGCCGCAGAGGGGCCCTACGAGGACGTCGTCCCCGCCCATCGTGCGGTCCTGGAGGCGGAGACCCTCGCGACGCTGCCCCGCCCCTGCGTGCGCTGGCGCAGGCGCCGCGCGGGCGGCCTGGCCGGAACCCCGGGGCGCCGGCACTTCACCGTCGTGGACCGCTACGCCGAGGTGCTCGCCGGGACCGTCGACGCCCGCCGCCTCTTCCCGGCCGCCGTCGGCCGTGTCCTCGACGTGCTCGACGACGCCACCCGCACCGCACCCGCCGACCGCCCCGAGCTGTTCCGCCTCGCCGCCGCGCTGCACCGCGCCCACCGGCCCGGGGGGCACACCCCGGCGGACGCGCGGGAACAGGCGCTGGCCGCCGGGTCCTGGACCGCGTACCAGAAGCAGGAGAGGGCCGAAGGGCTGAAGAAGTCGGTGGGTTCGGCGCTGAAGCGGCACAAGAAGAAGCTGCGTACCCACGTCATGAAGGCCGCCTACCGCACCGATCTGCGCACCGCCCGCCTCGACCCGGACCTCGCGGTCTACGGCGCGTACTGGAACCGCGGCGTCAGCTGCAATCCGGCCGCCATCCACGCCGCCGCCCGCCGGACCGCCCCCCACATCAAGGGCGTCTTCGTCGTCTCCTCCCGCCACCAGGAGCGCGTGCCCGAAGGAGTCCCGTACGTCATCGAGGGGTCGCGCCGCTACTGGCAGACCATGGCCACGGCGACGTACCTGATCAACAACTCGTCCTTCCCCGGCGGCTTCACCAAGCGGCCCGGCCAGGTCTACCTCCAGACCCACCACGGCACCCCGCTGAAGAAGATGGGTCTGGACCAGCGCCGCTACCCGGCGGGCACGCACGGCATCAGCTTCGCCAAGGTCCTCGCCCACACCGACCAGTGGGACTACAGCCTCTCCGCGAACCCGCACTCCACGCAGGTGTGGGAGCGGGTGTACCCCTCGGCGGCGTACGCCCCGCTGGAGCTCGGCTACCCCCGCAACGACGTCTACTACACGACCGGCGAGGACGAAGTCCGTGCGCTGAAAGGGCAGTTGGGAATCGCCGACGGGCAGCGGGCGGTTCTCTACGCGCCCACGCACCGCGACTACCAGAAGGGCTTCCTGCCCCGGCTCGACCTCGCCCGGTTCGCCGACGCGCTCGGCGACGACCACGTCGTCCTGGTCCGCGCCCACTACTTCTACGGCGACGAGGCCGGCCTCGTCGACGCCCACCCCCGGCTGATCGACGTCACCGGGCACCCCCGCGTCGAGGACCTGTGCCTCGCCGCCGACGCGCTCGTCACCGACTACTCCTCCGTGATGTTCGACTACGCGTGCCTGGACCGCCCGATCGTCGTCTACGCCCCCGACTGGCAGGCCTACCGGCTGGCCCGCGGCACCTACTTCGACCTCCTGTCCGGCCGGCCCGGCGACACCCCCGGCGCCGTCGCCACGACCGAGGACGAACTGCTCGCCCTCTTCCGGGACGGCGCCGCGGACACCGCAGCGACGACCCGGCTGCGCGCCGCGTTCCGCGACCGGTTCTGCGCCTACGACGACGGAGGCGCGGCCGAGCGGGTGGTGCGCAAGCTGTTCCTCGACGGGGCGGCGGCGCATTGACCGGCGCGTGTCCCTGCGGGCCGCCCGCCGGTTGAAGGGGCCCCGGCGGCGCCCCGCCGCCGTCCCGAGCGGTGCTCCGCCGCCGCTCCGAGCCGAGAGGAACCGGACCATGCACCCCTCCGCCTACGCCCACATGAAACTCTGCGTCGAGCGGTACCTGCCCGCCGAGGGCCGCCACCGCGTCGTCGACCTGGGTGCGCGCGTCTCCGACAAGCAGACCAGGACGCACCGCTCGCTGCTGGCCGGGTACGACATCGACTACATCGGCGTGGACGTGCTCGACGGGCGCAACGTGGACCGGGTGATGACCGAGCCGTACCGCGTCCCCGTGAAGTCGACCAGCGCCGACCTCGTCCTCTCGGGACAGGCCTTCGAGCACATCCCGTTCTTCTGGGTGACGATGCTGGAGATCGCCCGGGTGCTCAGGCCCGGCGGCACCGCCTTCGTCACCGCGCCCTCGCGCGGCCATGTGCACGACGAGCAGGACTGCTGGCGCTACTACCCGGACGGCATGCGGGCGCTCGCCGCGTACACCGGGCTCGAACTGGTCGAGGTGCACACGGACTTCCCGCCCTTCAAGGGAATTCGCCACGATTACCAGGCCATCGACGCCAAGAACGCCTACTGGGGCGACACGGTCGGCGTCTTCCGGCGGCCACCGGCGTACCCGGCGCTGCGGATGGGCGTCGTGCGCGGAGTGTCCCGCTGGTGGGCCAACCGGGTCGGCGGCGTCGACGCGGTCCCGGTCCCCGAGCCGGTCGACGGACGCGAGCTGTGCGCGGGGCCGCAGGGGGTGCCCGCGCAGGTGAGTTAGCGGACGGCCCGCGTGCCGTGTCGGGCGGCGGGCGCCTTGGGCCGCTTGGGTAATTTGCCTACTATGTCCCTTTCTCTGCTTCGGCCCGGTCCTGTTGGTGACGACCTCGTCCGTGACGACCTCGTCCGTGACGACCTCGTCCATGACGGCCTCGTCCACGGCAGACCCATGGCCGGGCAGCGCGCCGCCGGCCGGCCCGGGTCACCCGGGTGGCCCAGAGCAAGTGACCGCATGGGCCCGCGGGGGTTGGTCTCCTGATGGAAATTCTGAACCGGCCCGCTGCCCCGGCCCGCCCCGCCGTCCCCGCCGCCCGCAGGGCCGGCACCCCGCCCGGCACCCGCGCCCGCTCCTGGGCCCGCTCCTGGGCCATGCCCCTCGCCGTGCTCGGCGGCACCGTCCTCGTCGCCGTCCGCGCCGCCGGGCTCGGGCAGTGGATCGTCGACGACGCCGCCGTCACCTTCGCCTACGTACGCAGCATCGGCGACGGTCTCGGCCCGGTGCAGCAGGCGGGCGCCCCGGCCGTCGAGGGGTACTCCAACCCGGCATGGCTCGCCCTGCTGCTCGCCGGGCGGGTCCTCGGCCTCTTCGACCACGGCGCCTGGTCCGGGGTGAGCGACCTCGCCCTGTTCCCCAAGGCCCTCGCCCTCGCGTGCGTCGCCGGGACGCTGGCGTGCGTCGGGGGAGCGGCCCGGGCGGCGCTGCCCGCGCGGGCCTGGCTCGTCGTGCTCGGCACGGGCGGGCTGCTCGCCGTGAACGAGTCCTACGTCGTCTGGTGCTTCTCCGGCCTGGAGAACTCCCTGTACGGGCTGCTCGCCGCCGCCCTGGCCCTCCTTCTCGTACGCGGCCTGCTTGTACCGAACCCCCTGCGCGATGGGACCGCGCTCGGCGTCGCGTGCGGGGCCGCCGCTCTCGCCCTGGCGGCCGCGCTCACCCGCCCCGACGGCGCCGTGCTCGCCGCCGCGTACCCCCTGACCGTGCTGCTGCTGCGGCGCCGGGGCGCCCCGCGGGCGGCGCTGGTCAACTGCGTGGTGTTCGGGGCGGGGTACGGCGCCTTCCTGCTGTGGCGCCACGCGGAGTTCGGGCGCTGGGTGCCCAACACGGCCGTCGCCAAGTCCCAACAGCCGCCCGGACCGGCCGACTTGGCGAAGGTCGGCGAGCTGCTCGGCTACGCCGGCTGGGCGCTGGTCCTCGTCTGCGTGGCCTGCGCCGGGCTCGTCCTGGGGCGGCCCGGGCCCGCGCGGCGCGTGACCGGCGTGCTGTGCGTGCCGCTGGCCCTCACCCTCCTCGCGTACGGGGCGCTCGCCCGGGACTGGATGCCGCTGTACCGGTTCGCCACCCCGGTGTGGGTGCTCGGCTCGGCCGTCGCCGCGCTCGCCGTCACCGCCGTGGCGAGCGGCGCGGGGCTGCGGGGCCGGGTGCTGCTCGGCTGCGCGGTGACGGGCGGCCTCGTGCTCTCGATCGCCGGGCAGCAGGCGCGCGGCGAGGGGTTCCGGCGCGAGCCGACGCTCTCCATGTGCTGGGTCGCCGACCGCTACGGCCGCACCTTCAACGCGTACGCCGACCGGCTCGGCCTGCGCCCCGGTGCCACCGCCGCGCTCCCCGACCTCGGCGGCATGCTGCTCACCAGCCGTCTGCGGGTCGTCGACGTGGCGGGCCTCACCGACCGTACGGTCGCCGACGCGTACGCGGCCCACGACAAGGCCGCCCTCACGCGCCATGTGCTGAACGAGGTCCGCCCCGAGCTGGTCCACACGCACGGTGCCTGGCCGGGGAAGTCCGGCATCACCGACGCCCGCCTCACCGCCGCCGGATACGTGCCGCTGTACCGGGAGGGCAACGGCGGCGACTACGTCCTCGCCGCCGCCGTCCCCGGCGGCCCCCGCCGCGTCGACGCCGTACGGGAGTGGGCGCGGCCCCGTATCGACCGGATGAACCGCGAGAAGCACCACGAAGGCGGCCGGCTCGGCGACTGCGGCGCCCGGCTCGTGCCGGACAGCCCAGCGCGGCGCCCCGCCCCGGCCGCCCTGCCGGCCCCGCCCCCGCCCGGGGACGCCCCGCCCGGAGGAGCCCCGCACCGTGATGTGCGGCCGATCCCGCTCGCCTCCGTGCGGCCTGCCGCTCCTGTCGTACCCATCGCCCGGGAGGTGGCGGGATGACCACGACGCTCGTTCCCGCTCAGCCGCCCCTGCGGCGGCGCGCCCGCGCGGTCCGTGCCGAGCGCCTGGACTCCCTCACGGGGCTGCGGTTCCTCGCCGCGTTCGCCGTGTTCGCGCACCACTTCACGGGCGCGAGCCCGACCGGTGGCGTCGCCCAGGCGCCCGCGCTGTTCCCCTACACGACGATCGGCGTCAACGGCGTCGACTTCTTCTTCGTCCTGTCCGGCTTCCTGCTCGCCTGGGGGCACCGCTCCGGGACCGGCGCCAAGGACTTCTACCGGCGTCGCGCGGGGCGCGTCCTGCCGCTGCACCTGGCCGCGACCGTGCCCTGTATCTGGGTGTTCCACGCGTGGGGCGGCGTGCCGTTCGACCTGCCGAGTTTCCTGGCGTCACTGGTGCTCGTACAGGCATGGTTCCCCGGCGTCGTCCCGATGTTCCCGGGCAACGGGGTGTCGTGGACGCTCAGCGTCGAGGCGTTCTTCTATCTGCTGTTCCCGTTCGTCATCCGGGTCGCCTACCGCCTGCGGACGCGGACCCTGCTCTGCCTCACGGGGGCGGGGCTCGTCGCCATGTGGGCCGTCAACTGGTGGGCTGCCACGCACCTTTCGCCGTTCTACTGCGAGTGGCTGATGCGGCATCCGCTGGGCCGGCTGCCCGAGTTCGCGCTCGGCCTCACGCTTGCGCTCGCCGTGGGCCGCGGTCTGCGCCTCCCGCTGAAGCCCGGCGTCCTGGCCGCCCTCTTCGCCGCGTACACGGTGGTGTACGTGCACCGGAACGCCTGGTGCGGCGAGGCCGCAGCCGCTCAACTCGGCTTCACCGTACGCCCGTTGGCGGCCCTGTTCTCCGTGCTCGTGATCGTCGCGTACGTGCAGCGCGAACGGGACGGGCGGCGCGGCTGGCTCTGCACGCCGGTCATGGTGCGGCTCGGCGCCTGGTCGTACGCCTTCTACCTGCTGCACCAGACCGTGAACCGGATGATCCTCAACCATTGGGGCCGCACGCCGCCCACGGATCTGTCCGTGTTCACGCTGCTCGGCGTCGCGTCCGTCGTCGTCGCCCTGTCCTGGGCCGCGTACACCTACGTCGAGGAACCCGCCCGACGCTGGTGGACACGCCGCCAATGCACCTAAAGTGACCGGTAGTTGACGATGCGTGACATGAGGGGTGATTTGGGCGTAGTGTCCCGCCCCATGGCATGGAAGAAAGCTGTCAACGACGCCCTCCGGACGCTCACCGGATACCAGTTGACCCGACCCCAGGTGCCCGCTCCGCGCGCCGGGGCCCGGAAGACCCCGCAGGCCCCGAAGCCCGCACCACCCGCGCCCGGGAATGCCGACGGGCCCGGCAGGGCCGCCAAGCCCAAGGCGCTGCACCTGCCCGTCGACTACGACGACGAGGCCAAGGAGACGATCCGCGCGGTCAAGCCGTGGACCATGACGTCCCCGGAGCGGCTCAACGCGTTCATCCTCGCCACCCGGCACATCGTCAAGCACGGCATCCCGGGCGACATCGTCGAGTGCGGGGTGTGGCGCGGCGGCTCGATGCAGGCCTGCGCGAAGACGCTGCTCAGCTGCGGCGTCGCCGACCGCGACCTGTACCTCTTCGACACGTACGACGGCATGACGCCGCCCACCGACGAGGACCTGCGGCGCGACGGCACACCGGCCGCCGACATCCTCGCCCGGCACGGCAAGGAGAACGCGATCTGGGCGTACGCCACCCTCGACGACGTCAGGTCCGGCTTCGAGCAGGTGCCCTACCCGGCCGAGCGCGTCCACTACGTACAGGGCAAGGTCGAGGACACCGTGCCCGGCGAGGCGCCCGAGAAGATCGCGATCCTGCGGCTCGACACCGACTGGTACGCCTCCACCAAGCACGAACTCGACCACCTCTACGACCGGTTGGTGCCGGGCGGCGTGCTGCTCATCGACGACTACGGCTACTGGCAGGGCTCCCGCCAGGCCGTCGACGAGTTCCTGGAGCGGACCGGCGAGCGGCTGTTGCTGCTGCGCATGGACGAGGGGCGCATCGCGGTCAAGCCGTGAACCGCGCCCACCCCGCACGTGCTGGACGTCCGGCCCCCGCGCCGCGTGCTGCGGGGGCCGCACATGTGATCACTCGTATGGCCCAGGACGGGTGACCGGGAACAGCGGCACCGGTTGTCCACGAGTAGGCCCATCGCCGTTCGCCGGAAGGAATGTGCGCAGCGCATGACACCCCGTCTCACCGTCGTCGTCCCCATCCACAACGTCGAGGACTACCTCGGCGCGTGCCTGGAGTCGCTGTCGGCGCAATCCATGCCGGACCTCGAAGTGGTCATGGTCGACGACGGCTCCACCGACGGCAGCGGCGGGATCGCACGGGCGTTCGCCGCGGAGGACTCCCGGTTCCGGCTCGTCGAGCAGGCCAACGCGGGCCTCGGCGCCGCCCGCAACACCGGCGTACGGCACGCCACCGGCACCCACCTCGCGTTCGTGGACAGCGACGACGTGATCCCGCGGGGCGCGTACGAGCTGATGCTCGACACCCTCGCCGGGTCCGGCTCGGACTTCGTCACCGGCAACGTCTTCCGGCTGCGCGCCGACGGCACCACCGAGCAGTCGCCCATGTTCCGCAAGGCGATGGCCGCCACCCGCCCCGCCACCCACGTCACCCGCGACTGGGACCTGCTCGCCGACCGGATCGCCTGCAACAAGGTGTTCCGGCGCGCCTTCTGGGACGAGCACGCCCTCGCCTTCCCCGAAGGCGTGCTCTTCGAGGACATCCCCGTCGTCCTGCCAGCCCACTTCCTGGCCCGCTCCGTCGACGTCCTCCAGGACACCGTCTACCTGTGGCGCGACCGCGACGGCTCGATCTCCAACCGGCGCGCCATCCCGCGCGCCGTCCACGACCGCACCGCCGCCGTCGCCCACGTCAGCGCCTTCCTCGCCGGACGCCCCGAGTGGCAGGAGGGCAAGCGGCGCTACGACGCCTCCGTGCTCGCCGGTGACCTGTGGATGTTCATGGAGGCTCTTCCGGACGGCGACGCCGCCTACCACGAGGCGTTCCTCGACCACGCCAACTCCTTCGCCGACAGCGTCGACCCGGCCGTCCTCGACGGACTGCCGGTCGGCCTGCGCGTGCGCTGGCGGCTGATCCGCGACCGCCGCCTCACCGAACTGCTCACCTTCATGGCGTACGAGAACGCGAACCCGGGCGCCTTCCGGGCCCGTCGCGGGCCGCGCGGCCGCCGCGCCGAGTTTCCCGCCCTGGCCGCACGGCTGCCCCGCAAGGTCGTCGGCCTCGCCCGGGCCGAGCTGCCCCTGGAGGCCCGCGTCACGCACGCGGCCTGGGCCGAGGACGGCACACTGCGGCTCAAGGGCTACGCGTACGTACGCAACCTGCCCGCCGGCCGGGTCGGCGCCCGGGTCCGCGTCGCCTGGCTGCGCGCCGGAAAGCGCCGGGCCGTGCCGCTGTGGCTGCGCACCGTCCGCTCGCGCGAGGCGACCCTCGCCTCGAAGCAGGGGCTGCACAGCTACGACCGGTCCGGGTTCGAGACGGCCGTCGACCCGGCGAAGCTGGTCACCGGGCGGCGCAGCACCACCTGGAACCTGGAGCTCGGCGCGTACGCGGGCGGCCTGCTGCCGCGTACCGGGCCGGTCCGGATGAGCGGCACGTGTCCGCTGCCCGTACGCCACCTCGACGACTTCCTGCGGGTCACGCCCACCTTCCGGGGCGGCCGGCTGCGACTGCGGGTGGAGCGGCTGCCCGCCCGGCTCGCCGCACACAGCGGCGACGGCGAACGGGTGCGCCTGCAAGGCGAGTTCGAGCCCGGAAAGCACGAAGCGCCGGCCGCCGTGCGCGTCGAGAACTGGCGCACCAAGGAGGCCCACGACCTGCCCGTCATCTGCGACGGGCGCACCTTCACGGCCGACGTGCCACTGGCCCTCTTCGGCGGCACGGACGGTCCCGCCGACCCGTGGGGCGTCGGCCTGATCGACGCGGACGGCAGCTGGACCTCGCTCGCCGTGCGCCCCGACATCGCCCCCGGCCGCTACGGACTCGACGGCGGCCGCGAGCTGATGGTGCTCGCCAACCCGTCCGGCAACACCGAGCTGCGCGACCAGACGGTACGCCCGGTCGTCGACACCGTCCGCTGGGAGGAGTCGGGCCGGCTGCTGCTCGCGGGCAGCTACCCGGACGCCGTCCGCCGCGAACTGGTCCTCGTGCACAGCGGCCACGACGAGGAGGCCGTCGTCCCGGTCGTGCTCGCCGACGGCCGCTTCGAGGTGTCGCTGCACCCGCACGCCCTCCCGGGCCCGGCCGGCACGCTGCCGCTCGCCGAGGGCAACTGGTACCTGTTCCTGCGCGAACGCGGCGACAGCAACCCGAGCGCCGACGGCCTCTACGACAGTGACTCCGCCGTACCCGTCCTCGTCGCCCCCGCCCGCCACCCCGACCTGCCGCTCATCAAAGCCCTCGGCGGCCGCGACTTCGTCGTACAGCGCCGCCACCACGACCAGCTCCTGCTCACCTCCGGCACCTCGCTGCCCGAGTGGGACCGCGGCCGCGGCGCCCAGCAGGCCCTGCGCGCCGCGTACGTGCGACAGCGCGCCCTGCCGCGCCGCGACGCCGTCCTCTACATCAGCTTCGACGGCCGCCAGCACTCCGACTCACCGCGCGCCGTGTACGACGAACTGGTCGCCCGCGGCGCCGCCCTGGAGCACCTGTGGGCCGTGCGCGACCAGCAGGTGGAGCTGCCGCCCGGGACCACGCCCGTCGCCCTGTGGAGCGCCGACTGGCACGAGGCGCTGGCCCGCTGCCGCTACGTCGTCACCAACACGCACCTGCCCGAGTGGTTCGAGCGCGCCGAGGACCAGTACGTCGTCCAGACCTGGCACGGCACCCCCCTCAAGCGGATCGGCCGCGACCTGCGGGGCATCGCCTCCGCCGACGCGAAGTACATCGCCACGCTGCCCGCCCGCGCCGACCAGTGGTCGCTGCTCGTCTCCCCGAACAGCTTCTCCACCCCGGTCCTGCGCGGCGCCTTCGGCTACACCGGCGAGGTCCTCGCCTCCGGCTATCCGCGCAACGACGTGCTGCACGCCCCCGACCGCGACAAGCTCGCCACCTCCGTGCGCGAACGCCTCGGCATCCCCGACGGCAAGCGCGTCATCCTCTACGCCCCGACCTGGCGCGAGAACCAGCCCCGCCGCTCCGGCCGCTACGGCCTCGACCTCCGGCTCGACCTGGCGGCGGCGCGGGCGGCCCTCGGCGACGACCACGTCCTGCTGGTCCGCCGCCACTACCTGGTCGGCGGCGCCGTGCCCGGCTGCGACTTCGTGCGCGACGTGACCCGCCACCCGGACGCCGCCGAACTCCTGCTCATCGCCGACGTGCTGGTGACGGACTACTCCTCGATGATGTTCGACTTCGCGCAGACGGGCCGGCCGATGCTGTTCCACACCTACGACCTCGACCACTACCGGGACTCCCTGCGCGGCTTCTACTTCGACTTCACCGCGCAGGCGCCGGGACCGCTGCTGCGCACCAGCGACGAGGTGATCGCGGCGCTCCTCGACCCGGACGCCGCGGTCGCCGGACACCGGGACGCCTACGCCCGGTTCCGGGAGGCGTTCTGCGACCTCGACGACGGCAGCGCCGCCGCTCAGGTCGCCGACGCGATGCTGGCCCACGGGACGGCCGGGGGCCGCCGGTGAGCGCCGCCGACGCCTTCGACATCAGCGTCCTCGTCGACTGCCCGGCGGGCACCGACCCGGCGCGGCTGCGGGCCACCGTCCGCTCGGCCCTGGACCAGACCCTCGCCCGTACGGAGATCGCGCTCACCGGCGACCCCGGGCCGGCCCTCTCCGCCACCGACCGGGTCCGCGTCGGCGCCCCCCGTGGCACCTACGTCCTGCCGCTGGCCCCCGGCGAACTCCTGGAGCGCAACGCCTGCCGCAACCTCTACGCCGCCGCCCGGCGCACCGGCGCCGACCTGATCGCGGGCCGCTGGACCCGGCTGACCGGCCCCGGCACCAGCACCAGGACCGGCTCCGGCGCGAAGGAACACGCCCCCGAGTGGCAGAGCGGCCTCTACGCGAGGTCACGGGTGCTGGACGCGGCGGCAGAGGCCCCGGAGCTGCTGACCCGGTCCGCGCTGACCGCCGGGTACTGCGTGCGGCGCACGCTCCTCGAAGCCGCGGCTGCGGACGCGCGGTCTGGTCTCGATCTCGCCGTCGTCGCCCGCCGCATCGCCCTCGTGCCCAGCCTGATCACCACGCACCGCGCCGCCCCGGACCCGCCGCACGACCTCCCGGCCGCCGCCGCCCGGCACCGGCACACCCTGACCCTGATCGCCGATGCCGAACTGCGCTCCCGCGCTGCGCAGGCGTTCGTCGCCGACGACGTCCTGCCGTGCGCCCGCGCCTTCCTCGGCCTCGACCGCGAACACCGGGTCCAACTGGCGTCTGAGGCACGGCGGTTGCTGGACGGCCTGCTCGACCCCGCCGCTCTCGGGCGGCTCCCGGCCCTGGAGAGGGTCGCCGCCCGCCTGCTCGCCGACGGGGACGCGGACGGCGTGCACAGCGCCGCGTACGCCCTGGAGCGGCCGCCCGGCACCGTCGTCTCCGCCCTGACCCGCCGCGACGGCCGCGTCCACTGGAGCGCGGACCACACCGGCACCGCGTACGACGTCACCGAACTCGGCCACCAGTACCGGGCGCCCCGCGACCTCGCCCTCCTCAACCGCGTCACCCGGTGCGCGCTCGAGGACGGGCGGCTCGTCGTGGAGGGCGAGGTCGTCGTCCCGTTCGGGATGACCGGCGGCGCCCACCCGCGCGTCCTCACCGCGACCCTCGACCTCAAGGTGCGCGACGCCGGCGAGAAGACGGTGACCGTGCCCGTCGACGACGTACGCCTCCGGGACGCCTCCACCGTCACCTGGCGCGCCGCCCTGCCGCTCACCCGCGCCCTGCGCCCCCGCGGCATCGGCGACCGCGTATGGGACCCCTGCCTGCGCCTCGCCATCGACGGCGAACTGCTGCGCCCGCTCGCCCTGTTCGCCGGGAAGGACGCCGTCCCCGGCAGGGCCGCGGCGCTCCCGGCCCGGCCCCGCCTGACCCGTCTCACGGCCGACACCTGGCAGCCGTACGTCACCGCGAAGCACCACCTCGCCGTGTGCCTGCTGCCCCGCGAACGGCCCGCCCGCAAGGCCGACGCGCTCGCCCGGTACCTCACGAACTTCCGGCCCGCCCGCACGGCCACGCGGCTGTGGAAGAAGCTCCGCAAGACGTACGCGGCCCTGCACGCGCAGCGCTTCAAGACCCGCGTCTACAACCGGTACCTGCGCCGCCTGCCCGTCAGCCGCGGCACCGTCGTCTTCGAGAGCCACATGGGCAAGGCCTACGGCGACAGCCCGCGCGCCCTCCACGAGGAGCTGGTCGCCCGGCGCCGCGGGGCCCGCGTCATCTGGTCCTACGCGACGTCCCCGGCCGGCTTCCCCGCGGACGCCACACTCGTGCGCCGCTGGTCCTGGCGGTATCTGTGGGCGCTGGCCCGCGCCGAGTGGTGGGTCGACAACCAGGGCTTCCCGCACGCACTCGCCAAGCCGAAGCACACCACGTACCTGCAGACCTGGCACGGCTCCGCGTACAAGCGGATGGGCTTCGACGAGATCCGGCACAAGACGCAGAACGCCCCGCAGCGCGAGCAGCTGGCGCGCGCCGTCGACCGGTTCGACCACTTCCTAGTCCGCTCCGAGCACGACGTGAACACTCTCGCCCGCGCCTACCGCATCCCCGAGGAACGCCTGCTGCGCGTCGGCTACCCGCGCAACGACCGGCTCGTGGCGGCAAGGAAACGCGACGAACGCGAGGGCCGCTTCCCCCGCCCCGAGCGCGCCGTCGCACTCGGCATCCCCGACCACCGGACGACCGTCCTGTACGCGCCCACGTTCCGCGGCACCCCGAAGAACAAGCAAGCACAACTCCTGCTGGACGTACGTGCGTTCGCCGAACGCTTCGGGGACACACACGTGCTGCTCGTGCGCGCCCACTACATGGAAGCGGCGACCCTGCCGGCCACCCCGCCCGGCACCGTCCTCGACGTCTCCGCGCACCACGACGTCAGTGAACTCCTGTGCCTCGCCGATGTGTTGGTCACCGACTACTCGTCGATCATGTTCGACTACGCGCTTCTGGACCGCCCGATCGTGCACTTCGCGCCCGACCTCGACGCGTACACCGCCGAACGCGGCAGCTACTTCGATCTGCGCGCCCGCGCCGGCGGCCCCGTCGTCGCGACCCAGGACGAGCTGCACCGCACCCTCTCCGGGATCAAGGAGGCCGACGCCGACTGGCAGGAGGCGCGGCGCGCGTTCGCCGCCGAGTTCGGCACCTACGACGACGGCTCGGCCGCCCGCGCCGTCGTCGACGCGATCTTCACCCGAAAGGCAGGCTCATGACCGCGGCCCGCGACCTCTTCCTCGTCGCCAACAGCACCGACGAACTCGGCGGCGTCACCGCCTGGACCCACCAGATGGCCCGCCTCTTCACGAGCGCCGGCCACCGCGTGCACGTCATCGGCGTCCACGAGTCCGACCTGAAGATGCCCGTGCCGCAAGCCCCCGGCTACCCCGTGACCAGCCTCTACGAGCGGCACCCGCCGACCCCGGACCCGCCGCGCGGCGCCCGCCGCCTCAGCGTGCCCGCACGCCGCCGCGAGAGCCGCAGGATCGCCGCGAAGAAGCGGGCCGTCGCCGCCCTGGAGTCGATCCTGGGCCCGGCCCGGCCCGGTTCCGTCGTGGTCGTCACGCAGGTGTGGCCGATGGAGTGGCTGCGCGAGATGGACACCTCGCACCTCACGGTCATCGGAATGAGCCACGAATCCTTCGCGTACTCGCGCGCCTGCCACCGTTACCGCTGGATCAAGCGGCACTACCCGCACGTCGACCGCTGGCTGGCGCTCACCCAGGAGGACGCCGACATCTGGACGGCCGAGGGCCTGAACAACGTGGACTTCATGCCCAACGCCCTCGCCCACCTGCCCGCCGTCCCCTCGCCGCGCACCGAGAAGACCGTCTGCTCGATCGGCCGGCTCGCCGACCAGAAGGGCGTCGACATGCTGCTCGACACCTGGGCGAAGGTCGCGCCGTTCCGCGCGGACTGGCAGCTGCACATGTACGGGGCGGGCGCGGACGAAACCCAACTGCGCCGCCAGTGCACCGAGTTGGGGCTCGACACGTCCGTGCGGTGGCTCGGCCGCACCGACGACGTGCCCGGCGCCCTCGCCAACTCCTCGGTGTTCGTCCAGTCCTCCCGCGGCGAGGGCTTCCCGCTGGCCCTCATGGAGGCGATGGCCAGCGCCGTGCCGTGCGCCGCGTTCGACTGCGCGCCCGGCGTCCGCGAGATCGTCCGCGACGGCGAGGACGGCCTCCTCGCCCCGCTCGGCGACCTCGACGCCCTCGCCGACCGGCTGCTGCGCCTCACCGGCAACCCGCGGCTGCGCGACACCATGGGGGAACGGGCGCGCGCCAACGTACAGCGCTTCTCCGAGGAACGGATCCTGGAGCTGTGGGAGGAGTTGTTCGCACTGCTGGAGCGGTGACACCGGGGCCGGGCGGTGCCCGCCCCCGGCGCTGTCGCTCTACTTCACCGCGCCCGCCATGACGCCGGACACGAACTGGCGCTGGAACGCGAAGAACACGGCCAGCGGGATGACCATCGAGATGAACGCCCCGGGGCCGAGCACATCCACGTTGTTGCCGAACTGCCGGACCTGGGTCTGCAGCGCGACCGTGATCGGCTGGCTGTCGGTGTCCGTGAAGATCAGCGCGACCAGCATGTCGTTCCACACCCACAGGAACTGGAAGATGCCGAGCGAGGCGATCGCCGGACCGCCCAGCGGCATCACGACGCGGACGAACAGCCGCAACTCCCCGGCGCCGTCCAGCCGGGCGGCCTCCAGGAGCTCCCGCGGGATCTCCGCGAAGAAGTTCCGCAGCAGAAACACCGCGAACGGCAGCCCGAACCCGACGTGGAAGAGGATCACGCCGAAGATCGAGCCGAAGATCCCGATGTCACCGAAGAGCTTCGCGATCGGCACCAGGGCGAGCTGCACCGGCACCACCAGCAGACCCACCACGATGAGGAACCACCAGTCGCGGCCCGGGAACTCCATCCACGCGAACGCGTACCCGGCGAGCGAGCCGATGACGATGACGAGCAGCGTCGCGGGAATGGTGATCAGAGCCGTGTTGACCAGCGACTTCGTGACGTCGGCGTTCTCCAGGAGGCTGGCGTAGCTGTCGAAGGTGAGCTGCGAGGGCTTGCTGAACACCTCCCACCAGCCGCTCGCCGCCATGTCCTCCGGACTGCGCAGCGAGGACAGCAGCAGCCCCACCGTCGGCACCAGCCACACCGCGCCCACCACGATGAGGACGAACTGCAGGACCCCGCCGCCGACCCTGTCGACGACGCGGCTCGCGAACGACCGCGGTTTCTTCACTGTCTCGTCGACGGTGGTCATCGTCGTCCCTCCCGCCGAAGCCGCCGCATGTTGAACCACATCACCGGGATCACTAGGAGCAGCAGCAGGACCGCGATGGCACTGGCCAGGCCCTCGTTGCCCTCGCTGAACGCCGACCGGTACAGCTGGAGCGCCAGCACGTTGGCATCGTCCTGCGAGGAGCCCGGCGCGATGATGAAGATCAGGTCGAAGATCTTCAACACGTTGATCATCAAGGTCACCAGGACGACGGCGAGCACCGGCGCGAGCAGCGGCACCGTGACCCGCCGGAACACCTGCCACTCGTTGGCCCCGTCGACCCGGGCCGCCTCGAGCAGCTCCCTGGGGATGCTGGCGAGACCGGCCCCGATCAGCACCATCGCGAAGCCCGCCCACATCCACACGTACGAGACCATGATCGAGGTGGTCACGATGTTGAGGTAGAGGTCGAAGCCGCCCAGATGGACCGTGAAGAACTTCTTGTCGCCGAGCCAGTCGACGCCGTTGTAGGCCTCCTCGAAGTTCGACGGCGGCAGCCGCAGTTTCGCGCCGTCCGCCTTCGCGGGCAGGCTGAACGTGCCGTCCGCCGCGGCCGTCGTCGACGCCACCACCTTGCCGTCCTTGACGGCCTCGATCCGCATGCCCGGGTAGCCGAGCTCGGTGGTGTCGATGCCGTTGAGACCGCCGGCGCCCTTGCCGAGGGTGAAGTCCTGCCAGACGGTGCCGGTGACCTCGGCCCGCGCGTTGCGCGGTTCCTTCGCCGGCTCGGCGTCCTTCGGCATCTGGTCGGCGGCGACCCCGACGAGCGCCAGCTTCACCGGCTGACCGGCCCGCACCGGCTCCTTCGTGAGATACGGGCCGCCGCTCTTGCCGGCGAGTTCGCCGTTCGGCCGCGGATGCGCCTTCGGGAAGGCGGACGACTCGGCGAACGTGTCGTGGATGCCGACCCAGACCGCGTTCACCGCGCCCTTCTCCGGGTCCTGGTCGTACACGAGCCGGAAGATGATGCCCGCGGCCAGCATCGAGATCGCCATCGGCATGAAGACGACCAGCTTGAACGCGGTACCCCAGCGGATCCGCTCGGTGAGCACGGCGAAGATCAGGCCGAGCGCCGTGGCGACCGTCGGGGCGAGCACCACCCAGAAGATGTTGTTGTTGATCGCCGCTTTGGTGTCGGCGCGCGTGAACAGCGTCTCGTAGTTGTCGAACCCGATGAACGAGCCGCCCGACGCGTCGAAGAAGCTGCGCACCACCGAGTACCCGATGGGGTACACGACCAGCGCGCCGAGCAGGACGAGCGCGGGCAGCAGGAACAGCAGCGCGACCGTTCTGCGGGTACCGGTCACGCTCTTGAACCGTGGACTCTTCTTGTTGCTGGCGGGCCCGGCCGGAACCGCCAAGTCACCACTGTTGTCCGGTGACTTGGCGGTGTGGTCCGGGCCGCCGCCGTCGGCGGCCGGAGTCATCGCCGCGTCACTCCTTGTACGCCTTGGCCGCTTCGGCCTCCAGCGTGGCCTGCGTGCCCGCGATGTCCTTCGGGTTCACCAGGAAGTCCTGGAGCGCCTTCCACTCGCCCTTGCCGGGCGTGCCGCCGAACGCCTGCGGCGTCTGGTCCGACATGTCGAAACGGAAGTCGTCGCCCGCGTCGATGACGGCCTTCGCGATGGTGCGCTGCACCTCGTTCGGGTACGCCGACAGGTCCACGTTCTTGTTCGGGGAGAGATAGCCGCCCAGCTTGGCCTGGATCATCGCCGCGTCCGGCGAGGCCAGCCACGTCACCAGCGCCTGCGACGCCTTCGAGTCCTTCAGGATCACCGCGGCGTCACCGCCACTGACCACGGGCGCGTCGGCACCCACCGCGGGGAACGGGAACACCTTCGCGTCCGACCCGATCTTCGCCTTCGTCTGCTGGATGTTGACCTGCGCGAAGTCACCCTCGTAGACCATGGCGCCCTTGGGCTGGTCACCACCGGTGAAGGTCTGCTCGACCGACTTCGTGAACTCGGTCTGCACGGCCTCCTTGTTGCCGCCCGCGATGAAGTCGCTCTTGCCCCACAGCTGCGCGAGCGTGGTCAGCGCCTCCTTGACGGACGGGTCCGTCCACTTGATCTCGTGCTTGGCCAGCTGGTCGTACTTCTCCGGGCCCGCCTGGGAGAGATAGATGTTCTCGAACCAGTCGGTGAGCGGCCAGCCGTCGGCCCCGCCGATCGACATCGGCGTCACACCCGAGTCGTAGATCGTCTGCGCGGTCGCCAGGAACTCCTTCCAGGTCTTGGGCTCCTTGGCCGCCGCGTTCTCGAACACCGCGGTGTTGTACCAGACCAGCGACTTGTTCGCCGCCTTGTAGTACGCCGCGTACTGCTTCCCGTCGACCTTCCCCAGGTCCTGCCAGCCCTGGCTGTAGTTCTTGGTCAGCTGCGCCTGCGCGTCCTTGCCGAGCGGCTTGGCCCACTTCTTGTCGACGGCCTGCTTGATGGCGCCGGGCTGCGGCAGCATCGCGATGTCCGGCGGAGCGCCGCCGGCCACCTTCGACCCCAGGAAGTTGATGATCGGGTCCTGGGCCGGTACGAACGTCACCTTCGCGCCCGTCCGCTTCTCGAACTCCGCGAGGACCTGCTTGAAGTTCTTCTGCTCGTCGCCGGTCCACACCGCGGCGATCTCCAGCGACTCACCGTCCAGCTTCGGCAGTTGAACCCCGGAGGAGGGCGACTTGCTCTCGCCCCCACTCGCCTTGTCGTCCTTGTTGTCGTCCCCGCACGAGGTGAGCCCGAGGGCCAGTGACCCCACGGCCACGGCCACGAGGGCTCGGCGGAATATGGGTGTACGAAAAGTGCTGCGCATCGCTGCCCCGTTCTCGTCCTGAACGCTGAACGTACGTACTGAGCGCTGTCCCGTCCGCACTGGTCTACGCCCGACCAGGGATAACCGGCAAGAGTGCCCGTGCTGTCAAGACGGTGATCGTGACGGGGTCGTGATGCGTCAACGTCATTACGGGGGGCAGGAGTTGACAACGGACACTCGCCTGAACCATGGGTTCCGCCCGGGCCTCCCGTCTTGAGCAATCTGCCGCCGCCGCTACCCCGCCCGTCTTGGGCAATCTGCCGCCCAGGGCGGCAGGGTGGGCAAGGCGGCCCCCCAGCGCCGGGCGCGCTAATTGGTGGCCCTGCCCATACCCGGGCCGGGTGGTACTCCAACGCCGGGCGTGCTTAGAGGCGGCCCCACCAGAACCCGGGCCGAGGCGGCCCCCAGCGCCGGGCGCGCTCTCCTGGCGGCCCCCGCCCATACCCGGTCCGGGACGGGAGCGCCGAGCACGTCAAGTGGCGGCCATCACCCGGGCCCAGCCCAACCCCTCACAAAAGCGAGGGCACCTCCCGCGCAGCCACAGACCGAGCGGCCCGCTCCAACGCACTGGCCAGCAGAGCCAAATCCGTAGGCCCGTTCCCCAACTCCCGTACAGGCCGCCGATCCGGCGGATCCCCCATCCGCGCCCAGTCGAGCCCGACCACCGTGGGCCGCTGCGTCGCCGTCCGGGGAATCCGCCCGGTCACCCGCCCGGCCTGCAACCCCACATCCCGCCCATCGGCCCCCTGCAACCGCCCCCGCCCCGGCGCGGGATCCTCCGCCCCGGACCCGACGGGGTCCAGCACCACCAGCGGCCGCGCCGCCCACCCCGGCCCCCCGCCGGAGGCGAACGCCGCCACCAGATGCACCCCGAGCCGCTCCCCGTCCCGGGCCACCGCCTCCAACGCCCGTACGACGGAACCGGCCGCGGGCCGCCCCGGCGAACCGAGCGGTGGCGCGAGCAGCGCGTCCAGATCGTCGACGACGACCACGAGCCGCGGCAGCGGAGGCCCGGCCTCCGTCTTCTCCCGCGCCCCGCCGGGCCGCAGCCGGATCGTGGAACTCGGCGGCGCCTCCAGATCACCGGCCCCGCCGGCGGAGGGCGGCGCGGTGCGCTGGGCGATCATCCGCCCGGAGACGGCCCGCTGGGTGTGCCACTCCGTGAAGTGCGTACGCCCTATGAGCTCGGCCCGCCGCTTCAGCTCCGTGGTCAGCGACTGGGCGAACTCCCGCATGCGCACCGGGTCGTTGGCGGCGAGATGCGTGGTGACGTGCGGCAGATCGGTGCACACCCGCAGCCCGTCAAGCCGCTGGCCGCGCTCACCGCCCGTGCCCCCGCCCTGCCCGTCGACGAGGACGACGCCGAGCCGGTCGGGCCGCTCGGCGGCGGCGAGGGACGCGGTGACCGAGCGCAGCAGCTCCGTACGGCCACTGCCCGCGGGCCCCTCGATCAGCAGGTTCGGTCCGTCGGCGGCCAGGTCGACGGCGACCGGACCGCGCGGCCCCGCCCCGAGCACCGCCCACACCCGGCCGCCCAGCGAACCCGGATCGTCCGCGGCGGCGGCCCACCGCGCCATCAGGGAAGCCGGGGTGGCCCGCGCGAGCCCCAACTCGTCCAGCAGCCTCGCCGTCTGCGGCAGCGGCGCCGACACCCGCGCCTGCCGGGCGCCGGAGCCGCCCGCCGTATCCGTACGCAACGGGGCGAGCGCCCGCGCGAAGCGCTCCGCCCAGGGGAGCGAGACGGCGTCCACCGTGGCGACGGTGCCGTGCCCGACGAGCTGTCCGCCGGCCGCCCGGTGCAGCCGAAGCGCCGTCGCCACGTCCCCGCTGAGCAGGGCCGCGGCGCCGCACGCCCGGAACGCGGGGCTCATCGCGCACGCCGCCTCGTACGTCTCCGCCACGGGCGACGCGGGTGAGGCGGCCGGCGCCTCGGCCAGGCACAGCACATGGATCCCGGCCGGGCCGCCCTCGGCGGCGAGCCGCGCGGCGGCCTCCCGCAGCGTGGCCGACCCGGGATCGCCGTCGATGACGACGACGGTCGGGACGACGGTGGCCTCGTCGGCGGCGTCCGGCCCGGTGCGCCCGGGCCGGAACCCCGCCGCGTGATCGTCCAGGCGCCGCAGCAGCTCACCGGTGCGGGCCGCCGCCTGGTCACGGTCGTACGCGAGCAGCAGCCGGCAGTCCTGACCGTGGGCGGGGCGTACATGCGGCAGCCAGCCGAGCCAGGACCACTCGGCGACGCGCTGCTCCACGGTCCTGGCCCGGTCGGTGGCGATCAGCACGATCTCCAGGCGCTCCGGTGCGTGCAACGCGGCGAGCTGGGCGAGGACACAGCGGGCGAGCCCCGCGAGGCGTGCCCGCGGACCGGCCAGGCCGAGCGCGCCGGCCTCGCCGAGCCCCACGGTCACCGGGACCGCGGGCAGCAGCCCGGCGCCGTCGGGCCCCGTCCGGTCCACGGTGCCGAGCCGCACGGCCAGCGCCTCGGGGTGCCCGGGCCCGCGCTCCCACAGCCGGGGCCCCGGGCCGAGCGCGGTGAGCAGCAGGGCGGCGGCGTCCGGCCAGGTCTGGGCGGCGGGGGGACCGGGCAGCGGCGCGGGGTCCGGCCCGTCCTCGGGCGCCTCGGGGGTGTGGGGGGTGCGCAGCGTGTACGGCTCGTGGATCTCGTGCTGCTGGTCCTGCTCGTCGCGGCCGCGCCGCAGCAGCCGCCCCAGGCCGCCGCGGCGGCGCGGGGCGCGCGGCATCACGGTGCCGCGCGGCGGCGTACCGAGCCGCGTCCGCTCCACATCGGGCGGCCCACCCTGCTCGGGGACCACGGCCTCGGCGCCCTGCCCGGCCCCCTCGCCGGCGGCGCCCCAGGAGGCGTCCCCGAACCCGTGCCGTGTCTCACCCGGGTCCGTCTGCCCGGCCCCGGGTTCGTCTTCGCCGCAGGCGGGCCCCGCGGCCTCCGTACCGCCCTCGAGTACGACGCGTACATGTCCCTCGCCGTCGGGCGCCGTGCGGGCCGGGGACGGGCGGGCCGCGTCGCCCGCGACCGCGACCCGCAGCGCCGACTCGCCGAGGCGCAGCAGGGCGCCGGGGGAGAGGCGGAGGGGGCGGTCGCCGAGGGGGCGGCCGTCGACCGTCGTGCCGTTCGTCGACCCCAGGTCCACCACCGACACCTGCCCATCGGCGGCGAGCGTCACCGCGCAGTGCAGCCGGGACACGTCCGGGTCGTCCAGGGGCACATCCGCGTCGGCGGAGCGGCCGACGCGGATCTGCCCGCCGTGCAGCAGATGGACGCCGCCCGCGTCCGGACCGGCCACCACGTGCAGCTGCGCCGCCGCACTGTCCGGCTCGGGCCCGGGGTCCGTGGGAGCGCCCAGCGAGAGCACCGCCCCGTCGGTCAGCGGCGGGTCACCGAGCAGGCAGCGCTGCGCGTCGAGCCGCTCGGCACCCGCGTACAGGACGGACGACGGGGCGTCGCCACCCGCGACGGCCGCGGCGAGGCCGGAGGCGACGGCGGCGAGCGCGGTGCCGCCCGGCGCGGTGACCAGCACGTCCATGGCCCTGTCCACCGCGGGGCCCGCGGCTCCCTCCCGCGCGGCCGCGCCGGGGCGCGTGCCCAGGGGGTCTACGACGGTAAGGCGGATCTGCATCGCCGTCTGCGGTCCCTTCTGCGCGGGCGCCCGGGACGGAACAGCCCGCGGTCCCCCCACCGCAGATTCCCCCATCGCTACGGGCACGTCAGCCAGTGCTGGAGGCATCCTCGCACCTGCCACCGACAACACGCCCGCCCCCCACCCGTAAGTGATCTTGATTGGTCGGCTCTGCCCGCAAAAGTGCCTGCTGCGTGCCGCCTGGATGCCGCTTGAGATCACTCACGTCGTCGTACGGCAACCAAGAACGCCGTACCTGCGTCTTTCCGTCGAACACGGGTTTGCCGTGGAGTGCGGGCACGGACAGCGGTCGGGAAGTGGTCAGGAGGCCGGGCCGATCGACAGCCGGTACCCCGGGTGCCGCCACTAGAGTGGGTCGCGACACCCGGGACCGGGCAGACCAAGCAAGTACCGATGCAGGGAGCGCATGACGTGCGGCCGGTAGGCAGCAAGTACCTGCTCGAGGAGCCGCTCGGACGCGGCGCCACGGGCACCGTCTGGCGGGCCCGCCAGCGCGAGACCGCGGGCGCCGAGGCGGCCGTCGCCGGGCAGCCCGGCGAGACCGTCGCGATCAAGGTCCTCAAGGAGGAGCTGGCGAACGACGCGGACGTGGTGATGCGCTTCCTGCGCGAGCGCTCCGTCCTGCTCCGCCTCACCCACCCGAACATCGTGCGCACCCGCGACCTCGTCGTCGAGGGCGAGCTGCTCGCCCTGGTGATGGATCTGGTCGACGGCCCCGACCTGCACCGATACCTGCGGGAGAACGGGCCGTTCTCGCCGGTCGCCGCGGCGCTGCTGACCGCGCAGATCGCCGACGCGCTCGCCGCGAGCCACGCCGACGGCGTCGTGCACCGCGACCTGAAGCCCGCGAACGTGCTGCTCAAGCAGGACGACGCGGGCATGCACCCGATGCTCACCGACTTCGGCATCGCGCGCCTCGCCGACTCCCCGGGCCTGACCCGTACCCACGAATTCGTCGGCACGCCCGCGTACGTGGCCCCGGAGTCCGCCGAGGGCCGCCCGCAGACCAGTGCCGTCGACATCTACGGCGCGGGCATCCTGCTGTACGAGCTGGTCACCGGCCGGCCCCCGTTCGCGGGCGGCTCGGCCCTGGAGGTCCTGCACCAGCACCTCAGCGCCGAACCGCGCCGCCCCTCGACGGTCCCCGACCCGCTGTGGACGGTCATCGAGCGCTGCCTGCGCAAGAACCCGGACGACCGGCCGAGCGCCGAGAACCTCGCGCGCGCCCTGCGTACCGTCGCCGAGGGCATCGGTGTGCACGCCAACAGCGCGCAGATCGCCGCGGCCGAGGGCGTGGCCGTCCTGCTGACGCCGGACCCCGATCCGGCGCAGGTCCCGGGCGCCCCCGGCGCCGCCGACCCGACGCAGGTACTGCCCACGAACGCGGCGTCCTACGACCCGAACGCGGCGACCAGCGTCATGCAGCAGCAGGGCGGCCAGGGCTTCGGCACCTCGGACGCGGACCCCACCTCCGTGCTGCCGAACCGCGGCGCCGCCGACCCGACGGCCGTCATGCCCCCGGTCCCGCCGCACCAGCCGGGACAGCCTGGCCGGAACCCGCAGGACGGCGGCCCTGACGACCAGCACCCCTGGCAGAACCAGATGCGTGCGGCCCGCGACCGCAACGAGCAGACGCAGGTCCAGTACCTCGACCCGAACGAGGACCCCCTGCGCCGCCGCCCGCAGCGCCAGGTGTCGCGCCCCGAGCAGCAGCCCAGGCCGCAGCAGTACGCGCCCCAGCAGCCGCGCCGCTCGACACCTCAGCCGCAGCAGCCGCACCAGCCCCAGCAGTACGCGCCGCAGCGTCAGCAGCCCCAGCAGTACGCGCCGCCGCAGCAGCCGCCCCGCCAGGCGCCGCCCGCCCGGGAGCCGCGCGAGCCGCGTGAGCCCCGCCGGCGCAGCTCCAACCCGATGAAGATCCCCGGTCTGGGCTGCCTCAAGGGCTGCCTGTTCATGATCGTGATCCTCTTCGTGGTGAGCTGGCTGGTCTGGGAGTTCACCCCGCTCCAGGACTGGATCGGCACCGGCAAGGGGTACTGGGCCCAGCTGTCCGACTGGTTCTCGACGGTGACCGGCTGGATCGGTGACCTGGGCAATGCGGGCAACTGACCGCCCTTGCGCCGTAACTGACAACGAGTTTGCAGATTTGTCGACACCCGACGGGTGATTTCCCCCGCCGATGCGCTGGTTGGCGTCCGAGCCGCGTAGCTTGGGCGCCAACACGCGTCTGTAGGAGCAGTCTTGGCACGCAAGATCGGCAGCCGGTACACCGCACACCAGATCCTGGGGCGCGGCAGTGCGGGCACGGTGTGGCTGGGCGAGGGACCGGACGGTCCCGTCGCCATCAAACTCCTGCGCGAGGACCTCGCCTCCGACCAGGAACTGGTCGGCCGCTTCGTCCAGGAGCGCACGGCCCTGCTGAGCCTCGACCACCCGCGCGTGGTCGGCGTCCGCGACCTCGTGGTCGACGGGAACGACCTGGCACTGGTCATGGACCTGATCCGCGGCACCGATCTGCGCACCCGCCTCGAGCGCGAGCGGCGCATGGCCCCCGAGGCCGCCGTCGCCATCGCCGCGGACGTCGCCGACGCACTGGCCGCCGCGCACGCCGCCGGCATCGTGCACCGCGACGTCAAGCCGGAGAACGTGCTGCTCGACATGCAGGGCCCGCTCGGCCCCGGCGGCTCGCACCCGGCACTGCTCACCGACTTCGGCATCGCCAAGCTCATCGACACCCCGCGCCGCACCCGCGCCACGAAGATCATCGGTACGCCCGACTACCTGGCCCCCGAGATCATCGAGGGCCTGCCGCCCCGCGCCGCGGTCGACATCTACGCCCTCGCGACCGTCCTCTACGAACTCCTCGCGGGCTTCACCCCCTTCGGCGGCGGTCACCCGGGCGCCATCCTGCGCCGCCACGTCACGGAGACCGTCGTCCCGCTGCCCGGCATCCCCGACGAGCTCTGGCAGCTCCTGATCCAATGCCTGGCGAAGGCCCCCGCGTCCCGGCTGCGCGCGTCGGAGCTGGCCGCGCGCCTGCGCGAGCTGGGCCCCCTCCTCGCGGGCATGGCCCCGCTGGACGTGGACGACCCCGACGACGGCGACGACTCCGCCGCGGATCAGGATTCCGAGCAGTCGCGGCCGGCCGAGCCCGAGCCGGCCGAGCCCGCCGCGCCCCGCCGCGGCGCCGTCTCCCTGGTCCCCGGCGCCGCCTCCGCGGACTCCAACCGCGACACCCACACCTCGATGCGGGTCCCGGCCCCGGACGAGCTGGCCGGGGGCGCCCGCGGCACGGCCCGCGCCCCGCGCGCCGCGGGCGCCCCCCGCCCCGGCTCGGCCCGCAACCGCCACCCGGCGCGCCGCCGCCGCATCACCCTGGGCGTGGCCGGCCTCGTCCTCGCGGTGGCCTTGGGCGGCGGCATCTGGGCCATGACGTCCTCCGGGGGCGAGGAGCGCCCCCCGTCCGACGGAAACAACTCGGCACCGGCGGCGCCGTAGGGCCACTGTCGTCGGCCGCGGGCTCGTGGGGCTTCTCGCGCAGTTCCCCGCGCCCCTGCGATGCGCACTTCGTGCGGCATCTCCTGGGGGAGGCGCGGCGAAGCCGCAGGCCTCCCAGGAGAAGGCTGCGCGCAGCGCATGCCTCCAGGGGCGCGGGGAACTGCGCGACCGGCCCCACCGGACGGCAGTCGGCCACGAGCCGCTCGGCCCACGGCGCGAAGCCGCGTACACCGAGCCCCGGGGTACGCCTCGCACCGCCGCCCGGCGGAGCCGTTAGGCTGGTCTCGTGGCAGTCGTCGATGTTTCCGAAGAGCTGAAGTCCCTCTCCTCGACCATGGAGTCGATCGAGGCCGTCCTGGACCTCGACAAGCTGAGGGCAGATATCGCCGTGCTCGAGGAGCAGGCGGCCGCGCCGTCCCTGTGGGACGACCCGGAGGCGGCGCAGAAGATCACCAGCAAGCTGAGCCACCTCCAGGCGGAGGTCCGCAAGGCCGAGGCGCTGCGCGGTCGTATCGACGACCTCTCCGTCCTTTTCGAGATGGCCGAGGAGGAAGACGACCCGGACACCCGCGCCGAGGCCGAGACCGAGCTGACCTCCGTGAAGAAGGCCCTCGACGAGATGGAGGTGCGTACCCTCCTCTCCGGCGAGTACGACTCCCGCGAGGCCCTGGTCAACATCCGCGCGGAGGCCGGCGGCGTCGACGCCGCGGACTTCGCCGAGCAGCTTCAGCGCATGTACCTGCGCTGGGCCGAGCGCCACAACTACAAGACCGAGGTCTACGAGACGTCGTACGCGGAAGAGGCCGGCATCAAGTCGACCACCTTCGCCGTCCAGGTCCCGTACGCGTACGGCACGCTCTCCGTCGAGCAGGGCACGCACCGCCTCGTGCGCATCTCCCCGTTCGACAACCAGGGCCGCCGCCAGACGTCGTTCGCCGGCGTCGAGGTGCTGCCCGTCGTCGAGCAGACCGACCACGTCGAGATCGACGAGTCCGAGCTGCGCGTCGACGTCTACCGCTCCTCTGGCCCCGGCGGCCAGGGCGTCAACACGACGGACTCCGCGGTCCGTCTGACCCACCTCCCCACCGGCATCGTCGTCTCCTGCCAGAACGAGCGCTCGCAGATCCAGAACAAGGCGACGGCGATGAACGTCCTTCAGGCCAAGCTCCTCGAGCGGCAGCGCCAGGAGGAGCGGGCCAAGATGGACGCCCTCAAGGGCGACGGCGGCAGCTCCTGGGGCAACCAGATGCGGTCCTACGTCCTGCACCCGTACCAGATGGTCAAGGACCTCCGCACCGAGTTCGAGGTCGGCAACCCGCAGTCCGTGCTCGACGGCGAGATCGACGGCTTCATCGAGGCGGGTATTCGCTGGCGCAAGCAGCAGGAGAAGTAGCCCGGGATCCACCGGGATTTATCGACAAGGCAACTGCCGCGCACGGAGCGGCAGTTGCTTTGCGTTTTCCGGGACGATTCCGCGAGGACTCCCAACTGTGAAGGTCCTTCGGCGTTTTACGTCACAGTCACATGACCGTACGGCGGTCAAGTCGGCTTATTACGGGGCATCGCGTGCGCAACGACCTTGACGTTGATCCGAAAACTGGGAAGGCTGGCGCGCGGCATGCGTATCAGTGGGACGCGTGTGAACGGGGGCCGGTTGAACGCGATGCCTGCTGCCCCCGACTGAACGCGGTCCCGGGCGCTGCTCCAATGACGATTGGCTACTGGGGGTAGCAGACATATGACCAAGAAGACGCGGATCCGTGTAGCGCGGATAGCCGCTGGTGCGGTGATCGCCGCCGGCGCGTCGCTGACCGCCGCGGGTGCCGCTTCCGCCCTGGAGGTCGACGTTCCCGGCCTGGCGAACGTGAGCGCCAACGAGGACGGCGTGGGTGTCAACCTGATCGGTGGCGCCGACGGCGGTGCTGACGGTGGCGCTGACGGCGGTGCTGACGGCGGTGCCGATGGTGGCGCTGACGGCGGTGCCGATGGTGGCGCTGACGGCGGTGCGATCGCCGGTGCTGACGGCGGTGCTGACGGTGGCGCCGATGGCGGTGCCGACGGTGGTGCCGACGGCGGTGCTGACGGTGGCGCTGATGGCGGTGCGATCGCCGGTACCGATGGTGGCAACCAGAACGGTGGCTCCGAGAACGGTGGCAACCAGAACGGTGGCTCCGAAAACGGTGGCTCCGAGAACGGTGGCTCCGAGAACGGCGGCTCGCAGAACGGTGGCAGCCAGAACGGCGGCTCCCAGAACGGTGGCAGCCAGAACGGTGGCAGCCAGAACGGTGGCGGCTCGTCCACCGGTGGCGACAACACCAACCCCGACGGCAACAACAACCCCGTCGAGCAGGGTCAGGGCAAGGACAGCCTGCAGGACACCGGCTCCACGCCGGCGGCCGAGCAGGCCAACGCCCAGGGCAACGGCGGCGAACTGGCCGAGACCGGTGCCGACGGCACCACGGTCCTGCTCATCGGCGCCGCGACGATGATCGCGGGCGGTGTGGGCTTCCGGTTCCTGCCGCGCCTCGCCGGCAACCGCGGCGCCGCCGCGTAACGCCTGCGCGTCACGCCTGAGCGACACAGCGCACACGCGGAAGGGCCCGGAGCAACCGCTCCGGGCCCTTCCCGCTGTTCTGACGGGACTCGGCGGGGCTGGACCGGGCTAGACGGTCTGATGGGCGAGCAGCGCCACGGCAGCCACCAGCACGGCCACGAGGGCGATCAGCGCCATCGGGTTCAGCCCGGCGAACGGGTTCTGCTGGAGCCGCTCGCGGTTCGCACGGCACACCGGACAGCGGCCCTCGCTCACGGGCGCCGCGCAGTTCGCGCACACCAACCGGTCAAAGGTCATGCGCTCGTCCTCCTCCCGCGCGGCGGAGCCGAAGGAAACGTCTGCCAGATTCCCACTGGTTCTCTCCGCTCAACGGTTCTCTCCGCTCAACGCTCCGGGAAACGCGACCGTTCCCCCTCCACTGTGCCAGCTTCCCGTATTTTCGGCGCGGCCCGCACACAGGACCATCCCTGACCAGGCACGGGCCGGACAAAAACGGCACCGGCAGTGACCGCGCACCGGGACAAAACGCACAAGCGGGGACGGCGCCTGCGCTCTGTGTGCCGGTTCGCGTATGGTCACGCTCACCGAGGGGGTGTCTCGGAAGCCCCGCACAGCGCCCCCGCCCCGACACACCCGACGCTCCGAGGCGCTCCCGTGATCCGATTCGACAACGTCTCCAAGGTCTACCCCAAGCAGACCCGGCCCGCCCTCAGGGATGTCTCCCTGGAGGTCGAGCGTGGTGAGTTCGTCTTCCTGGTCGGCTCGTCCGGCTCCGGCAAATCGACGTTCCTGCGGCTGATCCTGCGCGAGGAGCGGTGCAGCCACGGCCAGGTGCACGTCCTCGGCAAGGACCTCGCCCGCGTCTCCAACTGGAAGGTCCCGCAGATCCGCCGCCAGCTCGGCACGGTCTTCCAGGACTTCCGCCTGCTGCCCAACAAGACCGTCGGCGAGAACGTCGCGTTCGCGCAGGAGGTCATCGGCAAGGGCCGCGGCGAGATCCGCAAGGCCGTACCGCAGGTCCTCGACCTGGTCGGCCTCGGCGGCAAGGAGGAGCGGATGCCGGGCGAGCTGTCCGGCGGTGAGCAGCAGCGCGTGGCCATCGCGCGCGCGTTCGTGAACCGGCCCAAGCTGCTGATCGCGGACGAGCCCACCGGCAACCTCGACCCGCAGACCTCGGTCGGCATCATGAAGCTGCTCGACCGCATCAACCGCACCGGCACCACTGTGGTGATGGCCACCCACGACCAGAACATCGTGGACCAGATGCGCAAGCGCGTCATCGAGCTGGAGAAGGGCCGTCTCGTCCGCGACCAGGCACGCGGCGTCTACGGCTACCAGCACTGAGAAAAACCGACGGTACCGAGGTACCGGACCGAGAAGTACCGAGAGAGAAGCTGCGAAAGGCTCAGTAAGCGTTATGCGTGCCCAATTCGTTCTGTCGGAGATCGGTGTCGGCCTCCGCCGCAATCTCACGATGACCTTCGCCGTCATCATCTCGGTGGCCCTTTCGCTCGCCCTGTTCGGCGGCTCGCTGCTCATGAGCGACCAGGTCAACCAGATGAAGGGTTTCTGGTACGACAAGGTCAACGTCTCGATCTTCCTGTGCAACAAGGGGGATTCCGAGTCCGACCCGAACTGTGCCAAGGGCCCGGTCACCGCGGAGCAGAAGAAGCAGATCCAGGACGACCTCGGCAAGATGGACGTCGTCCAGAAGGTCGCCTACGAGTCCCAGGACCAGGCGTACAAGCACTACAAGGAGCAGTTCGGCGACTCCCCGCTGGCCAGCTCCCTCACGCCGGACCAGTTGCAGGAGTCGTACCGGATCAAGCTGAAGGACCCGGAGAAGTACGAGGTCATCGCGACCGCGTTCAACGGGCGGCCCGGCGTGCAGTCCGTGCAGGACCAGAAGGGCGTGCTCGACAACCTCTTCCGGCTGCTCGGCTACCTCAACTACGCGGCCGGGGCAGTGATGCTCGTCATGCTCGTGGTGGCCCTGCTGCTGATCGTGAACACCGTGCGGGTGTCCGCGTTCAGCCGGCGCCGCGAGACCGGCATCATGCGCCTGGTCGGCGCCTCCGGCTTCTACATCCAGGCGCCGTTCATCATGGAGGCCGCGGTCGCCGGACTCATCGGCGGCGGCATCGCCTGCGTGTTCCTCGCCGCAGGTCAGTACTTCGTCATCGACAACGGAGTGGCGCTCTCCGACAAGCTCCAGCTCATCAACTTCATCGGCTGGGACGCGGTGCTCACCAAGCTGCCGCTCATCCTCGCCGTGAGCGTTCTGATGCCCGCGCTGGCCGCGTTCGTCGCGTTGCGCAAGTACCTGAAGGTGTGACGGAAGTCCCCAGCAACGCGGGGCGCCGAGCGGGTCAACCACCCGTACGGCGCCCCGCGTTGTCCTAGACTCACCGACATGTCAGGCCCGGATCTGCTCTCCGCGCTCGCCTCGCCCCGCCGCATCGGCCGCGGGGCAGCCCTGACATTGCTCTTCGCGAGCGTCCTCGCCGCCGGCACCGCGACCGGCTCCTGGCCGGACGACGGCCGGAAATCCGCCGCCGGGACGGCCGCCGCGCACGAGCGACCGCACGGGAAGCCGCTCAACGACCCGACCGAAGCGGCCGCGGAGGCGATGGAGGACGGCAAGTCCCCGACGCTGGCCGCCGAAGAGGCCGTCAGCCGCAGCGGCGACCGCTGGGGCGGCGTCTACTCGCAGGGCGAGTACGAGGAGTTCGAGCAGGCCCTGGACGGCGAGTACACCGGCGTCGGCCTGTGGGCACGGCGGGCCGCCGACGGCGACGTCCAGGTGACCCGGGTCCGCTCCCACTCGCCCGCGCAGCTCGCCGGCATCCGTGAGGGCGACCGCATCGCGGCCGTCGACGGCAGGCCGGTCACCGGCCGCCCCGTCACCGAGGTACTCGGCCTGCTGCGCGGCGAGCACGCCGGCACGTCCGTCCGCGTCGGCTTACAGCGCGGCACGCGCGCGTGGAGCGAGACGCTGCGCCGCGCCAATCTGTCGACGGACTCCGTCTCCACGACCCGCCTCGCCTCGGGTGCCCTGCTCGTGAAGGTCAGCGCCTTCACCAAGGGCTCCGGCGCACAGGTGCGCAATGCGGTGCGCGAGGCGCCCGCGCACGCCGGCATCATCTTCGATCTGCGGGGCAACTCCGGCGGTCTGGTCACCGAGGCGGTCAGCGCGGCCTCGGCGTTCCTGGACGGCGGCCTCGTGGCCACGTACGACGTCCGCGGCGAGCAGCGCGCCCTGCACGCCGAGCGCGGCGGTGACACCACCAGACCGGTGGTCGTGCTCGTCGACAGCGGGACGATGAGCGCGGCCGAACTGCTCACCGGCGCCCTCCAGGACCGCGGCCGCGCGGTCGTCGTGGGCACCAGAACCTTCGGCAAGGGCTCGGTCCAGATGCCGAGCCGGCTGCCCGACGGTTCCGTCGCGGAGCTGACCGTCGGGCACTACCGCACCCCCTCCGGCCGGGGCGTCGACAGCCGCGGCATCACCCCCGACCTGGAGGCCGACGACGACGCCCGGCAGCGGGCCGAGACAGTATTGAGTGGCCTCGGGTCCCCCTCGTAGTGCGAAAATGGCCAGCACTATGGCCAAGGGAATGTACGTACCGAAGGAGTCCCAGCCCAAGCAGGGCAAGGGGGACGCGTCCAGCAAGAAGGACGGCAAGCGCAAGATCGTCGCGCAGAACAAGAAGGCGCGGCACGACTACGCGCTCATCGACACCTACGAGGCGGGCATCGTGCTGTCCGGCACGGAGGTCAAGTCGCTGCGCCAGGGACGGACCTCCCTGGCCGACGCCTTCGTCCAGATCGACGGGGGCGAGGCGTGGCTGCACAATGCCCACATCCCCGAGTACAGCCAGGGCACGTGGACCAACCACGCCGTGCGCCGCAAGCGCAAGCTGCTCCTGCACCGCGACGAGATCGACAAGCTGGAGTCGAAGTCGCAGGAGTCAGGGCACACGATCGTGACCCTCGCGATCTACTTCAAGGACGGCCGCGCCAAGGCCGAGATCGCGCTCGCCAAGGGCAAGAAGGAGTACGACAAGCGGCAGACGCTGCGCGAGCAGCAGGACCGGCGGGACTCGGACCGCGCCATCGCGGCGGCGAAGCGGCGCCAGCGGGCGCAGGAGCGCTGACCGGGCCGTCGCGGCGGGCGCCGGGGAATACGCTGGCACCGACGTGCGTTGGTCACGTACGATGGCACTGTTCCTCACTGCAGGGACAGCGGACCGCAAGGTCCATCTTGAGCTGTATCTAATTGAATAGAGCCAACATGGGGATGATCGGTTTCGACAGCGGATGTCGAAGCAGGTGAAGCGTGTCGAGGAAGCGGCAATGATCTCGTTAACCATATGTCGCAACCAATAATCGCCAATTCCAAGAGCGATTCCCAGTCCTTCGCCCTCGCTGCCTAATAACAGCGACTGAAGGACCCTAAAAGGGTGTCAGCCCGGGAGTGTTCCCGACCCGGATCCTGGCATAATCTAGGGAACTAAACCATCGAGCCCGGTCGCGGGGTTCGATGGGAAATCAAACAGTGACTGGGCCCGTCGGCGACTTGTTCGCGTGATCGCCGGGGCCGAGAAAATCGCAGCGAACTGCACACGGAGAAGCCCTGCTGCTGCACCGTTGGACGCGGGTTCGATTCCCGCCATCTCCACTCATCCCATGCGATTCAGGCCCGGCTGTTCACACAGTCGGGCCTTTGTCGTTGTGTGGGCCCGCTACATGTCCGGTGTCGCGGGACGGTTCTACGGTCCCTGCTCATGACCTCCTCCCGCACCAGAACCAGAGCAGCCACCGTCCTGCTGGCCCTGCTGGCCTTCTTCCTGCCGACAGTGCCCCACGCCTCCGCCGCCCCGAGCGTCCAGGAAGTCACCGGCTTCGGGTCCAACCCCGGCGCCCTGAGGATGTTCCGCTACGTCCCCGACGGGCTGCCGAGCGGGCGGCCCGTCGTCGTCGCCCTGCACGGCTGTACGCAGAACGCCGCCGGGTACGGCACCGGCAGCGGCTGGACGACGCTCGCCGACCGGTGGGGGTTCTCCGTCGTGCTGCCGCAGCAGACCTCCGGCAACAACCTCAACTCCTGCCTCAACTGGTTCCAGAGCGGCGACATCGAGCGCGGCCGGGGCGAGGCCGCATCCGTGGCGCAGATGGTCGACAAGCAGGTCGCCGACGCGGGCGCGGACGCCTCCCGCGTGTACGTGACCGGGCTGAGTGCCGGTGGCGGAATGACGGCCGTGATGATGGCCGCGTACCCGGAGAAGTTCGCCGCCGGCGGTGTCGTCGCCGGGCTGCCCTACGGGTGTGCGCAGGCCGCCGGATCGCCGTACGTCTGCATGTACGTGGGAGCCACGCAGAGCGCGAAGCAGTGGGGCGACCGGGTGCGGGCCGCGCGGCCCGGGTACACCGGGCCCTGGCCGCGGCTGACCGTGTTCCAGGGCAGCGCCGACTACACCGTGAAGCCCGTCAACATGACGGACCTGATGAAGCAGTGGACCGACGTGCGGGGCGCCGACCAGGTCGCCGATGCGAGCGACACCGTCGGCGGCTTCCCGCACCAGGTCTTCCGAGACGCCTCCGGAGGCGTGGCCGTGGAGACGTACAGCATCACGGGGATGGGGCACGGGCAGCCCGTCGACCCCGGGAGCGGCGCCACGCAGTGCGGGAGCGCGGGCGCGTACATCCTTGATGTGAATGTGTGCGCCGCCTACGTCCTCGGCCACTCGTGGGGTCTTGGCTGAGCGTCGGACGTCCGGGATGCTCCTGTGGCATGAGTAGATCTGACGTACCGCGCGTCAACTCCCGCACCGGGTTCAGGAAATGGGTCTGGCCCGCCGTTCTCGGTGTGGCCGCCGCCACCCTCACGTGGGGTGCGCCCGCCGGGGCCGACTCCAGTCCCGGCGGGCTGTCCGAGGCGATCGACTCGATTCTCGGTGACCCACGGATGGAGGGCGGCGCGGCCAGTGTCGTCGTCGCGGACGCGGCGACCGGCGAGACCCTCTACCAGCACAACCAGACCGGGCGGCTCATGCCCGCCTCCAACACCAAGCTCGCCACGTCGGCCGCGGCCATGGAACTCCTCGGCCCGGATCACAGGTTCACCACCGACGTACTGGCCGCAGGCCGGGTGCGCGGCGGGGTGCTCGACGGCGATCTGTATCTGCGCGGGACCGGCGATCCGACGACCCTCGCCGCCGACTACGACAAGCTCGCCGCCGAGGTCGCCGCCGCCGGTGTGAAAAGGGTCGGCGGGCGGCTCGTCGCCGACGACACGCGCTTCGACGACCGCCGGCAGGGCGACACCTGGGGCGCCGACGACGAGTCCTCCTACTACGCCGCCCAGATCTCCGCGCTGAGCGTCGCACCGGACACCGACTACGACACCGGCACCGTCATCGTCGAGGTCGCACCGGGCAAGAAGGCGGGGGCCGGGCCCGTCGTCCGCGTGACGCCGAAGACGCACTACGTCCACCTCGACGTGCGGGCGAGCACCGTGGCCGCCGGCGGCGAGGACACCGTCGCCGTCGAACGGCAGCACGGCACCAACACCATCACCGTCAGCGGAACCGTGCCGCTGGGCGGGGACACCACCAAGGAATGGGTCACCGTCTGGGAGCCGACCGGCTACGCGGCCGCCGTCTTCCGCGACGCGCTCGCCGCGCACGGCGTGCGGGTCAGCGGCGCCACGAAGACGGGCCGTGCCACCCCGGCCGGCGCCAGGCAGCTCGCCTCGCACGACTCCATGGCGCTCAAGGACCTCCTCGTCCCCTTCATGAAGCTGTCCAACAACATGCACGCCGAGTCGCTCACCAAGGCCATGGGGCACAAGGCGACCGGCAGGCCGGGCAACTGGGGTGACGGGGTCGCCGCCATCGCCTCCTACCTGAAGGCCGCCGGGGTCGACACCGGGAAGATCCGGCAGGTCGACGGGTCGGGGCTGTCGCGCAAGGACAACTTCGCCGCACGGCAGATCGCCGACCTGCTGCTCTCCGTACGGCACGAGCCCTGGTACGCCGACTGGTACGCGTCGCTGCCGGTGGCCTGCGACCCGGACCCGTTCGTCGGCGGGACTCTGCGGACGCGGATGTGCGGCACTCCGGCGGCCCTCAACACCCATGCCAAGACCGGCTCGTTGACGGGGGCCAGCGCGCTGTCCGGATACGTGAAGGACGCCGACGGGCGCGAGCTGGTCTACAGCGTCGTCCAGAACAACTACCTCGTCGCCTCCGTGAAACCGCTGGAGGACGCGATCGTCGTGACCCTCGCGAAGTCCGGTGCCGAGGGGGAGACGGTGGCCGTCACACCGAAGTCCCTGCGAGCCGTACCCGCCGCGGAACGGGACGGGGACCTGGAGTGCTCGTGGCGCAAGCCGGCCAGGTGCTGAGCGCTCACGGCAGGGGATGCCCCGGCCGCCGCGCGTATCCGTAGAGCGACAGCAGCAGCGCTGTCGCCGCCGCGGTGACCGGCACCGCGTACGCCGCGGTGGGGCCCCAGTGCTCCACCGCGGCACCGCCCGTCGCCGAGCCGCACGCGATACCGCCGAGGAGCCCGGTCACCGCGAGCGTCATGCCCTCGTTCAACTGGCCCGCGGGGGTGCGCTGCTGGACCAGCGTCATGCCCGTCACCATCGTCGGCGCCGTCGCCATCCCGGCGATCAGGAGCGCCCCGCCGAGCGCGACGAGCGAACCGGTGAGGGCGGCGGCGAGCAGCGGCAGCGTCATCAGGACGGACATCGCCGCGACACACAGCGGGTGCCGCCGGTCGGCCGCGCCCGACGGTTTCGTCGCCCCGTAGACCAGGCCCGCCGCGCACGAACCCGCCGCCTGCAACGCCAGGATGCCGCCCGCCCACACCTTGTGGCCCTGCGCGTCCGCGAAGGCGACCGTGACGACCTCCAGGGAGCCGAAGATCGCGCCCATGGCGAGGAACGCGATCAGCAGCGGCGGCATGCCACGCGCGCGTAGCGGCGTTTTCGTCGCCTCTGTACGCGCGTGGGGCGGGGGTTCCGTGGCGCGTTGCGCGGCGAAGATCAGCACGCCCGTCACCATGAGTACGACGCTGACCAGCGTGCCCGCTTCCGGGAACAGCGATCCGCACAAGAAGGCGGCCACCACCGGGCCGAGCATGTAGCAGAGCTCGTCCGCCGCCTGCTCGAAGGAGTTCGCGGTGTGCAGGGCGTCCGCGTCGCCCTTGAGGAGATGCGCCCAGCGGGCCCGGGACATGCCACCCGTGTTGGGCGTGGCCGCCGACGCCAGGTACGCGGCGAACAGGGTCCAGTTCGGTGCCCCGAAGTGCACGCACAGCAGCAGGGCGAGCGAACCGCACGCGGAGATCACCGTGGCCGGGACGGCGACACGTGCCTGCCCGTACCGGTCGACGAGCCGGGCCGTCCAGGGGCCGACGACCGCGTTGGCGACCAGGCCCGTCGCGGTGACGGCGCCCGCGAGCGCGTACGACCCCCGCGTGCCGGAGATCATGATGACCGCGCTGATGCTGAACATCCCCTGCGGGAAGCGGGCTATCAGGTTGCCGAGGGTGAAGGCGCGCGCCCCGGGGAGGGTGAACAGCCGGGCGTAGGTGGTCTTCTGTGGGGCGTCGCCGGAGGGCGGCGGTGGGGCGGTGCTCGGGGCAGTGCTGGGGGTGGTGAGCGTGTCTGGGGGCGTGGCCGCGCTAGAGGCCGGTGTCGGGGTCACGTCAGGCATACGGAGAGCGTCGCCGCAGGTCACCCACGCGGTCCAACACCTACTCGGTGCCGATTCACGCACTGGTGTTGTAAGTTCCCCCGATGGCGCCCCCCTCTGCGACCCCCTCTCCCGGCCCTCGTAGCGTCGAGCCGCGTCTGCTGCGCGCCTTCCTCGCCGTCGCCGACGAACTGCACTTCACGCGCGCCGCCGCCCGGCTCTACGTCGCCCAGCAGGCGCTCAGCCGGGACATCCGGCGCCTGGAACGGGAGCTGGGCGCCGAACTGTTCGGCCGCACCACGCGGCAGGTCACGCTCACCGCGGACGGCGCGCGGCTGCTGCCGTACGCGCGGCGCGCGATCGAGGCGCAGGACGAGCTGCTCGCCGCGTTCACCCGGCCCACCCCCGAGGCCCGGCCGCTGCTCGTCGACGTCAACAGCCCCGGCCTCGTGCACGAGCGCGTCCTGGCGCGGGCCCGCGAACTCGCCCCGGACTGCGAACTGATGGCCCGCTACGAGAGCGGCCTGACCCACGCCGCCGCCGAACTCCTCGCGGGGCGGATCGACGCCTCCTTCGGCAGGTTCGCGGGGCTCGACCCGGCCGTGCGGGAGCGGCTCGCCCAGCAGCCCATGCGGTACGAGCCGATGGCGGTCGTGCTGCCCGAGGAGCATCCGCTGGCCGGGCTCGACGCCGTACCCCTGGACCGGCTCGCGGGGGAGACGATCTACGCGGGCGCGGGCAATCCGCGGACCCCCGAATGGACCGACCTGGCCCGGCGGTTGTTCGCCGGGCGGGGCATCGGGATCGCACCGCCCGCGCCGCTCGCCATCGGCGAGGAGGAGTTCCGGAGAATCATGGCGAAGTACCGTAATCCGGTCCTCGCGGGTGTCGATTTCCCGGCCATGTCCGGCTCGGTTCTGCGCCCGCTCGTCGACCCCGTACCTCTGTCACCCGTGTCACTGGTGTGGCTAAAGGGGCGCAAACATCCAGGAATTGCTGCACTGAGAACCGCGGCGGCTCAGCTCGCCGAGGAGAACGGATGGCTCCGCCGTCCCTCGAACGGGTGGATTCCGGCCACGGACGCACTCATCATGATGAGCCGCGATTGACTGCTGCACATGAGCGTCACTGGCGTGCGCTACATTCAGGGTCCGGGTGCAGTGTGATAAGGGGGGCGCTCGGATCGGGTGGGGGCCCGGTCCGGCCGACGAGTCTCCTCGTAGTCGCGCGCGCACTCATGAACGTGTCCTTGGGGGGATGTGCGTACGGTGGAGAACTGGCGAGAAGATGCCCGGTCCGGGCATACCCATGATCCGAACGAGGTAACCGTCCAACTGGACGGAGCAGGCCGCCTGTTGAGCGGACTGCTCGCCGGAGCAGGTGCGTCGGCCGAGCCGGCGGCGCCGGGCGGCGGCAAGGAAGTACCCGTCTTCGTCGACGACTCGGGGCGGCGCGGCCGCACCTTCCGACGGGCCGGCGTGCTGGTGGGCGTCGCCTGCGCGGTGTACGCGGTCGTCATCGTGATCACGATGCTCTCGGGGAACTCGAGCGCGCCCTGGCTGCCCATGCCCGACACACCGGCGGGGCAGGTCGACACCAAACCGCTGGTGCCCGCAGACTCCGCGCCGCCGTCCACCGCGCCGGGCGGCGCACCGGACCCGAGCGCCATCAACACCGCGCCCGGCAGCGGCGCGACCCCGGGCGGGAGCGGGGCGCCCGCCCCGGGCACCAGCGCGGACGACAGCCGGCCCGGCGAGGACGCCGGTACCGGCACCGGCAGCGCCGCGCCCGACATTCCCGGCGCGGACAGGCCGACGACGCCCGCCGACCCGTCCACGCCGGGGAGCAACACGAAGCCGGCCGACCCACCGGCCGACCCGCCCGCCGGCACCACCTCGCCGCCGGCCGACCCGTCCGGCGTCCCGTCCACCGACCCCGTGGGCGGCGACACCGACGTCACCGCCGCCGGCGCCGCGTCGAGAAAGCCCGTCGAGCCGCTCCTCGGCGGCACCGTCACGTCCCTGAAGAACCTGGCGCCCTTCCAGGGCGTCACGTCCCTGGAGAACCTGGCGTCCTTTCAAGGCGTCACGTCCCTGGAAAACCTGGCGCCCTTCCAAGACGTCACGTCCCTGAGCAACCTCGCGCCCCTCCAAGGCGGCGCGTTCCCGCAGAACCTCGCGTCTCTGACAAGCGTCGCGTCCCCGGAAAGCAGCGTCCTGTAAATGTCCGACCGCTCACGTCCCCGGCGGCCCCGCACCCGCAGGCGACGCCTTCCCCTGCGTTATCTGCTGCCCTCGCTGCTCCTCGTGGCGGTGATGGTGATGCTCATGCTGCGCGGCTACGTCCACAGCGAGATCCTCGCCGACCACCGCGTCCGGCCCGAGGCGGGCACCCGCCACGTCCCCGACAAGATCCTCGACGGCGGCCCCGTCATCGACACCCGGGGCGGCCGGGAGAGCAGCCACTCCGTCGACCGGCACAACCTCGTCCTCACCTTCGACGACGGGCCCGACCCGGAGTGGACCCCCAAGGTCCTCGACGTCCTGAAGAAGCACCACGCGCACGCCGTCTTCTTCGTCACCGGCACCATGGCCTCGCGCCACCCGGGCCTGGTGCGGCGCATGGTCGCCGAGGGCCACGAGGTGGGCCTGCACACCTTCAACCACCCCGACCTCTCGTACCAGTCGACGAAGCGCATCGACTGGGAGCTGTCGCAGAGCCAGCTGGCGCTCGAAGGCGCGGCGGGCGTCCGCACCTCCCTGTTCCGGCCGCCCTACTCCTCGTTCGCCGACGCCATGGACGACGCGTCGTGGCCGGTGACCAAGTACATCGGTTCGCGCGGCTACATCACGGTCGTCAACAACACCGACAGCGAGGACTGGAAGCGGCCCGGCGTCGACGAGATCATCCGCCGCGCCACGCCGCACGACGGCAAGGGCGCCATCGTCCTGATGCACGACTCCGGCGGCAACCGCGCACAGACGGTCGCCGCGCTCGACCGCTTCCTGCCGACGCTCCAAGGCGACGGATACAAGTTCAGGAACCTCACCGAGGCCCTCGGCACGCCCAGCGCGCACACGCCCGTGAGCGGTCTCGAACTGTGGAAGGGCCGCGCGTGGGTCTACGCCGTCCAGGCCTCGGAGAACATCACGAGCGTCATGGTCGCCGGACTCGCCGTCATCGGCGTCCTCGTCATGGGCCGCTTCGGCCTCATGCTGCTGCTCTCCGCGCTGCACGCCCGCCGGGTCCGGCGCCGCGACTTCGCCTGGGGCCCGCCCGTCACGGAACCGGTGACGGTGCTCGTACCGGCGTACAACGAAGCCAAGTGCATCGAGAACACCGTCCGTTCCCTGATGGCGAGCGAGCACCCCGTCGAGGTGATAGTCATCGACGACGGCTCCACCGACGGCACGGCCCGCATCGTGGAGAACCTGCGGCTGCCGAACGTCCGGGTCGTGCGCCAGCACAACGCGGGCAAACCGGCCGCACTCAACAGAGGCCTGGCCAACGCCCGGTACGACCTCGTCGTGATGATGGACGGTGACACCGTCTTCGAGCCGGCGACCGTGCGCGAGCTGGTCCAGCCGTTCGGCGACCCGCGCGTGGGCGCCGTCGCGGGCAACGCGAAGGTGGGCAACAGGGACTCGCTGATCGGCGCCTGGCAGCACATCGAGTACGTGATGGGCTTCAACCTCGACCGCCGCATGTACGACGTCCTGCGCTGCATGCCGACGATCCCGGGGGCCGTGGGCGCCTTCCGCCGCTCGGCGCTCGAACCCTTCGGCGGCATGAGCGACGACACGCTCGCCGAGGACACCGACGTCACCATGGCGCTGCACCGCGCCGGCTGGCGCGTGGTCTACGCGGAGAAGGCCCGCGCGTGGACCGAGGCCCCCGAATCCGTGCAGCAGCTCTGGTCACAGCGCTACCGCTGGTCGTACGGAACCATGCAGGCCATCTGGAAGCACCGCCGCGCCGTGATCGAGCGCGGCCCGTCCGGCCGCTTCGGCCGCGTCGGACTGCCCCTGGTCAGCCTCTTCATGGTCCTGGCCCCGCTCCTGGCGCCCCTGATCGACGTCTTCCTGCTGTACGGGGTGGTGTTCGGCCCCACCGAGAAGACGGTGGTGGCCTGGCTCGGCGTGCTCGCCATCCAGGCGGTCTGCGCGGCGTACGCCTTCCGGCTCGACAAGGAGCGCATGACGCACCTCATCTCCCTCCCGCTCCAGCAGATCCTCTACCGGCAGCTCATGTACGTCGTTCTGCTCCAGTCCTGGATCACCGCCCTCACCGGCGGCCGGTTGCGCTGGCAGAAGCTGCGCCGCACGGGCGCGCTGGGCTCCGCCCCGGGCGGCCTGCCGCAGCAGCGCGCCGCCTCGGTCACCGGCGACGACAGGAGGCCGGTAGCATGACGCAGCCCTACGAAGAGAACAAGGCCGCCCGGACCGACAGCGCCTCGTGGCCGGCCGCGCCCACCGGGCCGGGGACGTCGGCCTGGCCCCGGGCCCAGACGTCCACGCAGGCCGCCGCCTGGGTCACCGAGGTCCCGCACCGGACGGAGAGCCTGCCCCAGGTGCCGCCGACAGCAGCACCCGCACCGGAGCAAGAGCAGGAGCAGAAGCAAGCCCCGGCCGCCGCGCCCCGGAAGCCGGGCCGGGACCGCTACCTCGACCTGCTGCGTTCCCTCGCGCTCTTCCGCGTCGTCCTCTACCACCTCTTCGGGTGGGCCTGGCTGAGCGTGGTGTTCCCGTCCATGGGCGTGATGTTCGCGCTCGCCGGGTCGCTGATGGCCCGCTCCCTCAGCCGCCCCGCCCTCGGCGTGATCCGCGCGCGCGTGCGGCGACTGCTGCCACCGCTCTGGGCGTTCAGCGCGCTCGCGCTGCCCCTGCTGCTGATCGGCGGCTGGAATCCCGGCAAGGACCCCGACAGCGGGGGCCTGTGGGGCTGGCTCAGCATCGTCGACTACGTCATCCCCATCGGCGCCCCCTCCTTCCCCTGGGAGATCGCGAACCCGCCGGGCTTCCTGGAGAGCAGCTGGGCCGAGCAGGGCATCGGCCCGCTCTGGTACCTGCGCGCCTACCTCTGGTTCGTCATCGCCTCGCCGCTGCTCCTGTGGGCGTTCCGCAAGGTGCCATGGGCGACGCTGCTGGCGCCGCTCGCCCTCACCGCCGTCGTCGGCACGGGCCTGGTCGAGATTCCGGGCCGGGCCGGTGACACGATCACCGACTTCGCCATCTTCGGCAGTTGCTGGATCCTCGGCTTCGCCCACCATGACGGTGTGCTCGCCAGGGTGCCCCGCTACCTGGCGGTGTCGGGCGCCGCGCTCGTCATGGCCTTCGGCCTGTGGTGGGCCTCGGGGCATCTGGCCGAGGGCGGCTGGGACCTGAACGAGATCCCGATGGCGCAGGCCGCGTGGTCCCTCGGGTTCGTCGTCATCCTGCTCCAGTACGCGCCTTCCTGGCAGGAGCTGCCGGGGCGCCTGGCCCGCTGGGACAGGCCGATCACGCTGGCCAACAACCGGGCCGTCACGATCTACCTCTGGCACAACCTGCTGATCATGGCGACGTTCCCGGTCGTCGACTGGGTCTATTCGCTTCCGTTCATGAACGAAGGGCTGAGCTCCGCCCTCGACACGACCTACGAGTTCTGGACGTTCGTCCTCGTGTTTCCGCTGATCGCGCTCGCGATCGTGTGCGTGGGCTGGATCGAGGACCTTGCCGCCAAGCGCCCGCTGCGGCTGTGGCCGGACGGCGGGAAGAAGAAGAGACAGCGGCGCCACTGAGACCCTGGCTCCTGGTGCGGGTGGGGCTTGTGCCCGGAGGCCCCCTCCGGGTTGACTTGTGTGAACTGTGCGGTGTGGGCCGCATGGTGGGCATGAGCAGCCACGGGGACCACGGGGACGGGGACAGTCATGACGCAGCCGCCGCAGGACGGCCAGGGATACGGATACGGCGGACCGCCGCAGCAACCGCAGCAACCCCAACAACCGCCGCAGCAACCGCAGCCGCAGCAGCCTCAACAGCAGCCGCCCGCCGGGCCCTACGGAGCACCGGGCCCCTACGGCACCCCGCAGCAGCCCCAGGGCCCGTACGGCACCGACAACCCGTACGCGAGCGCGCCCACCACACCGCAGCCCGCCTACGGGCAGCAGCCGCCCCCGCCCGCCTACGGGCAGCAGCCGCCTCCACCCGCCTACGGGCAGCAGCCGCCTCCACCCGCCTACGGGCAGCAGCCGCCCCCGCCCGCCTACGGGCAGCAGCCCGGATACGGACAGTCGCAGCAGCAATACGGGCAATTCCCGCCGCCGCAGGGCCCGTTCCCGCCCCAGCCCGGCCAGGGCCCCGGTGGCGGTGGCAAGAAGCGGGCCGTGCTGATCGCCGTCGCGGTCGTGGTCGTCGCCGCGCTCGCCGGCGGCGGCATCCTGCTGGCCACCAGTGGTGACAACGGCGGCGACGAGCCGGCCGCCAAGCAGAGCAGCATCGTCGCCACGGGAAGCGTCGGCGGGGACCCGAGCGAGTCGGAGCTTCCGAGCCCCGTACTGCCCCCGACCGACGCCCCGACCGACGACCCCTACGGCGACGAGCCCAGCGACGACCCGGGCGCCGACGACGAGCCCGCCGAGCGCCCGGCCGGTTCGACCGGCTACCAGGGGCAGTGGCAGAACGAGGAGGCGCAGACCCTCACCGTCGGCGCCAAGATCGCGTCGGGCAGCGCCAAGGGCAAGTACAGCGTCTCCTACATCGACTCGGCCGGTAAGGGCATCTGCAGCGGCATCGGCCAGACGCAGAACGGGACGGGCTTCCGGATCGCCGTGTCCTGCGTCGGCCAGGACACCGGCGACGAGGTGTTCGCCGCGAACCTCACCCAGGCCTCCGACGTCGTCACCCTCAAATGGGACAAGGGCGGTTCGGTGAAGCTGCCCTGGTCCGGCGAGGGCTCCACCTGATCCCGCCCGATCCCGCCTGATCCTCTGCTTGGTCCCTCCCGACCGGCGCCGAGCCTCACCGCTCGCCGCCGGGCCGGGTGAGAGCAACGTTCCCCAAGGGTCATCGCCCGCCACAGCCCGGAAATCCGGCCTCCCTACCGTCGGTCGCAGCAAGCACGAACCGCGACCCTGGAGGCGTGAATGGCAGGCCGGAGCCGGACCCGTGAGTGGGTGGAGCGGTGGGACCCCGAGGACGAGACGTTCTGGGAGGAGACGGGCGCCAAGGTCGCCCGGCGCAATCTCGTCTTCTCCATCCTCTCCGAACACATCGGGTTCTCCGTCTGGACCCTGTGGTCGGTCATGGTCCTGTTCATGGGGCCCGAATACGGCATCGACCCGGCGGGGAAGTTCTTCCTCGTCTCGATGGCCACGCTCGTCGGCGCCTTCGCCCGCGTGCCCTACACCTTCGCCGTCGCCGTGTTCGGCGGCCGCAACTGGACGGTCATCGCGGCGAGCATGCTGCTCGTGCCGACGGTCGTCGCGTTCGTTGTGATGGAGCCGGGTACCTCGTACAGCACGTTCATGGTGTGCGCGGCGCTCACCGGCGTAGGCGGCGGCAACTTCGCCTCCTCCATGACGAACATCAACTCCTTCTTCCCGATGCGGAAGAAGGGATGGGCGCTCGGCCTGAACGCGGGTGGCGGCAACATCGGCGTCCCCGTCATCCAGCTCGTCGCCCTCGCCGTCATCGGCCTGAGCGGCGGCCCGCGCGTCCTGCTGGGCATCTACATCCCGCTGATCCTCGTCTCGGCGCTCTGCGCGGCCCTGTTCATGGACAACCTGGCGTCGGTGAAGAACGACACCGGCGCCGCCTGGGACGCGGCCAAGGACGCCCACACCTGGATCATGGCGTTCCTCTACGTCGGCACGTTCGGCTCGTTCATCGGCTACTCGTTCGCGTTCGGACTCGTCCTGCAGACCCAGTTCGGGCGTACGCCGCTCCAGGCGGCCGGGGTCACCTTCATCGGGCCGCTGCTCGGCTCCCTGATCAGGCCGGTCGGCGGGCGGCTCGCGGACCGGTTCGGCGGGGCGCGCATCACGCTGTGGAACTTCGTGGCGATGGCCGCCGCGACGGCCGTCGTGATCCTTGCGTCGGTCCGCGCATCCCTGGCCCTGTTCACCGTCGCGTTCATCGTCGTGTTCGTCCTGAGCGGGCTCGGCAACGGGTCCACGTACAAGATGATCCCCGGCATCTTCCTGGCCAAGGCGCGGGGCCTCGGGCTCACGGGCGAGGAGGCGGCCGCGTACGGGCGTCGTCTCTCGGGCGCCTCCATGGGGCTGATCGGCGCGGTCGGGGCGCTCGGCGGACTCGGCATCAACCTCGCGTTCCGCCAGTCCTTCCAGAGCGCGGGCACCGGCACCGGGGCCTTCGTCTCCTTCCTCGCCTTCTACGCGGTGTGCTTCGCGGTGACCTGGGCCGTATACCTTCGCCGGACGGCCGCGCGTACCGTGGCCGCACCGAGCGCCGAGGCAAAGCCGCAGCTCAGCTACGTCGAGGTGTAACACGTACGCAATCATGCTGATCCGGGCCTGTCACGCTGTGTTGACAGGCTCGGACCTCGGCATGACAGCGGAGCAGCGCGACAGCAGAGGCGAAGAGCAGCACAGCAGTGCACGGGACGACCGTCGAGCGGGACGAGAACCAGATGTACGACGAACAGCAGGCCCCCGGGACCGCGCAGCCGCACGGCCCGCTCGCGGGTTTCACCGTGGGCGTGACCGCCGCGCGCCGCGCCGACGAGCTCGGCGCGCTGCTCAAGCGCCGCGGTGCCACCGTGCTGCACGCGCCGGCGCTGCGGATCGTGCCGCTCTCCGACGACAGCGAACTCCTGTCCGCGACCAAGGAGCTGATCGACCACGGCCCCGACATCGTGGTCGCGACGACCGCCATCGGGTTCCGCGGCTGGGTCGAGGCGGCCGATGGCTGGGGCCTGGGGGAGGACCTCATCGCCCGGCTGCGCGGGGTCGAGGTCCTCGCGCGCGGCCCGAAGGTGAAGGGGGCGATCCGTGCGGCGGGGCTGACGGAGGAGTGGTCGCCGTCGTCGGAGTCGATGGCCGAGGTCCTCGAGCGGCTGCTCGCCGAGGGCGTCCAGGGCCGGCGGGTCGCGGTCCAGCTGCACGGCGAACCGCTGCCCGGTTTCGTGGAGGCGCTGCGGGAGGCCGGCGCCGAGGTGGTGGGCGTGCCGGTGTACCGGTGGATGCCGCCGGAGGACATCGGGCCGGTGGACCGGCTCCTGGACGCGACGGTGACGCGGGGCGTGGACGCGCTGACCTTCACCTCGGCGCCGGCGGCCGCGTCGCTGCTGAACCGGGCCGAGGAGCGTGGCCTGCTGCCGGAGCTGCTGGCCGCGATGCGGCACGACGTGGTCCCGGCGTGCGTGGGCCCGGTGACGGCGCTGCCGCTCCAGGCGCGCGGCGTGGACACGGTGCAGCCGGAGCGCTTCCGGCTCGGCCCGCTCGTTCAGCTGCTCTGCCGCGAACTGCCGTCCCGCGCGCGGACGTTGCCGGTCGCGGGGCACAGCGTGGAGATCCGCGGGCACGCGACCCTGGTCGACGGGGAGCTGCGCCCGGTACCACCGGCCGGCATGTCGCTGCTGCGGGCGCTGGCCCGGCGACCTGGCTGGGTGGTGTCCCGCGCGGACCTGCTGCGCGCGCTGCCGGGCGCGGGCAGCGACGAGCACGCGGTCGAGACGGCGATGGCCCGGCTCAGGTCGGCGCTAGGGACACCGAAGCTGATCCAGACGGTGGTGAAGCGCGGGTACCGGCTGGCCCTTGACCCGGCATCGGCGGACGCGAAGTACGCGGACGAGTGAGGACGCGGACCAGTGGGGACGCGCCCGCGGTCCGCCCCGAACCACCCATGGTCATGCGCGTTCGGGCCCCGCGTACCGTACGAGCATGTTGATCACCCCCGACATCGATCTGCGCCTCGCCGTCCGCGCCGACGCCCAGGCCCTGGCCGAGGCCCAGCTGCGTAACCGGGAGCACCTGGGGCCGACCGAGCCCCACCGGGAGCCGGAGTTCTACACCGCCGCGGGCCAGGCCGAGCGGCTGGACCAGCCGAACAGCGCGACGTGGCTGCTGTTCGACGGGGAGCGGGTCGTGGGCCGCCTCATGCTCACCGGCATCACCCTCGGCCCCCTGTGCAGCGCCAACCTCGGCTACTGGGTCGACGGCGACTACGCGGGCCGCGGCCTGGTCACCGCCGCCGTCGAGGAGGTCTGCCGCGCCGCCCGCGACGACCTCGGCCTGCACCGCGTCGAGGCGGGCGCCCTCACGGACAACAAGGCGTCGCAGCGTGTGCTCACCAAGTGCGGCTTCGTCGAGTACGGGACGGCCCCCGCCTTCCTGCACATCGCGGGGGAGTGGCGCGACCACGTCCTCTTCCAGCGGCTGCTGCACGACGGCCCGCCCGCGCACCTCTCCCAGTAAGGCCGCGTCACCGGGGGTTCCGGCGGCGCTCCGGGGCGGGCACTGTAGAGGACATGGCAGCAGTACTCACAGGGCCCTCCCACCCCCCTCTCCACGAGTTGCGGTTCGACTCCGGACGCCTCTGCCTGGATCTGGTCGCCACCGCACACCCCGACGAACGTCTGGCCTCCACGGACCGGCTGTGCGCCTGGCTCGTCGGCGCCGGCCTCGTCCCCGACGCCGCCGCGCTGCCCGCGTGCACCGCGGCCTGGCTCGCCGCCTTCCGTGAACTGCGGGGCCACATCGGCCGGTTGGTCCGCGGCGAGCTGGCCGGCCGCCCCGCGCCCGCCGCCCTCGAACGCGTCAACCTGATCGCCCGTGCCGCCCCGCCCGCCCCCCGCGCCGTCCGCACCGCCGACGGCACCCTCGTCCGGGCGCTGCACGACGAGCCCGGCTGCCCGGCTTTGCTCGCGGCCGTCGCCCGGGACGTCGTCGACCTGCTCACGGACCCCGCCGCCCGGGGCTGTCTGCGCCAGTGCGAGGGCGACAACTGCCCGATCATCTACCTCGACACGTCCCGTGGGCGCAGACGCCGCTGGTGCTCCAGCGAGGTGTGCGGCAACAGGGAGCGGGTGGCCCGGCACCGCCGCCGGGCGGCCCTCGCCCGGGCCTGAACCGGAAACACGCTCGAACTCCCGTTGAACAGAGGCCTGTTCGCGTACGTATCCCACCCGTGAGCCCAGCCGAAGAAGAGACGGCCGGATCGTCGAACTGGGGACACCGGAGGTAGGCGTGCGCAAGGATTCCGCCGTGGCCGATGAACGCCCACCCCGGGCCCGACATCGCGCGCCCCGGCCGCCGGAGCCGGACGAGGAGCTGATGCGCGCGCTCTACGCGGAGCACGCGCGGCCGCTGCTCGCCTATGTGCTGCGGCTGGTCGCGGGGGACCGGCAGCGCGCCGAGGATGTCGTGCAGGAGACGCTCATCCGTGCCTGGAAGAACGCCGGTCAGCTCAACCGGGCGACCGGCTCGGTACGCCCCTGGCTGGTGACGGTCGCCCGACGGATCGTCATCGACGGCCACCGCAGCCGGCAGGCCCGGCCACAGGAGGTCGACGCGTCGCCGCTGGAGGTCATCCCCGCGGAGGACGAGATCGACAAGGCGCTGTGGCTGATGACACTCTCCGATGCCCTGGAGGACCTGACCCCCGCACACCGGGAAGTGCTCGTGGAGACGTACTTCAAAGGGCGTACGGTCAATGAGGCGGCCGAGACACTCGGTATCCCCAGCGGCACGGTGCGCTCCCGCGTGTTCTACGCACTGCGTTCCATGAAGCTGGCGCTGGAGGAGCGGGGGGTGACGGCATGACGTCGGCGTACGGGGCGTACGGACCGTCCGGTCACGAACCGGCGGGTGACGTGCACGAGACGGTCGGCGCCTACGCGCTGGGGATCCTCGACGACGCCGAAGCGAGCGCGTTCGAGGCCCACTTGGCGACGTGCGAGGGGTGCGCGGCGCAGCTGGAGGAGTTCGCCGGGATGGAGCCGATGCTGGCGGCCCTCGCGGACCTGCCGGCCGCCCGCGACGTGCCCACGGTGCGGCACATCGGGGAGTCCCTCGCGGCCACGCCCAGTCCGCGGCTCGCGGAGTCCCTGGTCGACGAGGTCGCGCGCAGGCGCGGACGCAAGCGGCGCCGGGGCCTGTACCTGGTGGCGGCCGCGGCGGCCCTGATCATCGGCGGCCCGCTCACCGTCATGGCGGCCACCGACGACGGCGGCACCGGCAGCGTCGCGGAGCCGCACCCCACGAGCCCCGCCGAGGACGCCTTCTTCCACCACATGGACGAGAAGGTGAAGGCCACCGACGCGACGACGAAGGTCAGCGCGACCATCGGCATGGAGAAGAAGGCCTGGGGCACCCACACCGTCCTCCAGCTGAAGAACGTCAAGGGCCCGCTGAAGTGCTCACTCGTCGCGGTCGGCAAGAACGGCGAGCGCGAGACGGTCACCACGTGGGCCGTCCCGAAGTGGGGCTACGGCATCGAGTCCAGCCCGCACGAGAGCGCCAAATACCCGCTGTACGTGCACGGAGGGGCCGCCTTCGACCGGAACCAGATCGACCACTTCGAGGTGGAGACCCTCGACGGGAAGCGGCTCGTGGAGGTGAACGCGTGACCTCCCGGTGAGCCGAGCGTCGTGGACGTAGCCGCCGGGGCCCCCTGTCGCGTACCTTTGACGGCTGCCCAGCACGTCAGAAGGGGGCCCGGTGGCCGCTCAGGCTCAGCAGGATCCAGCGGTGGACTCGGATACGGACTCCGTTCGTGACCGCGAGATCGGCGTCGAACAGGAACACCTCGACGCCGTCTACCGCCGCTTGGAAGAGAAGATCCACGAGGCGGAGTTCCTGATGGACGACGCCGCCAAGCGCGGGCAGGTCGGCACGCCCGGCGCGCTCGCCGAGCGGGACGCCCAGGTCTTCCGCGCGGGCGTCCACCTCAGCCGGCTCAACAACGAGTTCGAGGACTTCCTCTTCGGCCGTATCGACCTGCTCCAGGGCAAGGACGGCAAGAAGGGCCCGGACGGCGCCTACACGGCGATCGAACCGGCCGACGGCGCGGTGCGCCCGGACAACACCGCGGACATCGCCGAGACCCTGCACATCGGGCGGATCGGTGTCCTGGACGCGGACTACTCGCCGCTGGTCATCGACTGGCGGGCGCCGGCCGCCGCGCCGTTCTACCGCTCCACGCCGGTCGACCCGGGCCGCGTCGTGCGCCGCCGCGTCATCCGCTCCAAGGGCCGCAAGGTGCTCGGCGTCGAGGACGACCTGATGCGCCCCGAGCTGACCGCCCACCTGGACGGCGCGCGGCTCCCGGCCGTCGGCGACGGCGCCCTGATGGCCGCGCTCGGCCAGGCCCGCAGCCACTCGATGCGCGACATCGTCGCCTCCATCCAGGCCGAGCAGGACCAGGTGATCCGGGCGCCCGCCGCGTCCGTCACGTACGTCGAGGGCGGCCCCGGCACGGGTAAGACGGCGGTGGCGCTGCACCGCGCGGCCTACCTCCTCTACCAGGACCGCCGCCGGTACGCGGGCGGCATCCTGATCGTCTCGCCCACCCCGCTGCTCGTCGCCTACACCGAGGGCGTCCTTCCCTCGCTCGGCGAGGAGGGCCAGGTCGCGATCCGCGCGGTCGGCTCCCTGGTCGACGGGGCCGAGGCGAGCGAGTACGACAGCCCGGCCGTGGCCCGCGTCAAGGGCTCCTCGCGGATGCTGAAGGTGCTGCGCAAGGCGGCCCGCGGCGCACTGGAGTCGGGCCGCCCGGCCCCGGCGCCCGCCGAGCAGCAGCAGCTCGCCTTCGGCGAGGAGCCGGACGAGGAGGTCCAGGCCCCCGCCGGTACGCCCACCCGCCTGCGCGTCGTCGCCTTCGGCCGCCGCCTGGAGCTGGACGCCGGCCGGCTGAACCGCATCCGCCACGCCGCCCTCAGCGGCACGGCGCCCGTCAACCACCTGCGCCCGCGCGCCCGCAAGCTGCTGCTCGACGCCCTGTGGGAGCAGTCGGGCGCGGGCGGCCGGCACACGGACCCCGAGCTCGCCGCCGAGCTGCGCTCCTCCTTCGACGAGGACATCACGACCGAGGACGACTTCCTGCGCTTCCTGGACGCCTGGTGGCCGGAACTGACCCCCCGTGCCGTCCTGTCCGCGATGTCCGACGAGCGGCGCCTGGGCCGCTGGGCCCGCCGCATCCTCAACCCCGGTGAGGTCCGCAAGGTCGCCCGGTCCCTGCGCCGCGAGGCCCTCTCGGTGCACGACGTGGCCATGCTCGACGAGCTGACCGCCATCCTCGGCGCCCCGGCCCGCCCGAAGAAGAGGCGCGAGTACGACCCGCTGGACCAGCTCACGGGCCTGGAGGAGCTGATGCCGGGGCGGGAGGAGACCCAGCGCGAGCGCGCCGAGCGCCTGGCCCAGGAGCGGACCGAGTACGCGCACGTCATCGTCGACGAGGCGCAGGACCTCACGCCGATGCAGTGGCGCATGGTCGGCCGCCGCGGCCGGCACGCCACCTGGACCGTGGTCGGCGACCCGGCCCAGTCGTCCTGGTCCGACCCGGACGAGGCGGCCGCGGCCCGCGACGAGGCGCTGGGCTCGCGCCCGCGCCGCCGCTTCACCCTGACCGTGAACTACCGCAACCCGTCCGAGATCGCGGAGCTGGCCGCCAAGGTCCTGGCGCTCGCGATGCCGGGCTCGGACTCCCCGTCCGCGGTCCGCTCCACCGGCGTCGAGCCGCGCTTCAGCGTCGTACGGGACCGCCTGGGCTCCACCGTCCGGGAGGAGGCCGCGCGGCTGCTCGACCGGGTCGACGGCACGGTCGGCGTCGTCGTGGCGATGAACCGCCGCGCGGAGGCGGCCCGCTGGCTAGACGGGCTCGGCGAGCGCGTGGTCGCGCTCGGCTCGCTGGAGGCCAAGGGCCTGGAGTACGACGCCACGGTGGTGGTCTCCCCGGCGGAGATCGCCGACGAGTCCCCGGCGGGCCTGCGGGTCCTGTACGTGGCCCTGACCCGGGCCACGCAGCAGCTCACCGTGGTCTCCGCCGAGCGCGACGAACCCGACGCGAACGGGGTGCCCGACCTGCTGCGCGACTGACCTCGACGGACCCTTGTGCCCGCAGGCGCAGCGGGGGTCTGGGGTGTTCCCGGAGAATGCAGTACCGTTGATGACGGCACCGGCCCGATCCAAGCCCCCGGGCCCAACCTTCGTCCCTCAGAGGGACCACTTGCCGCGAGGCGAGCATGGCGGGTCGGTGTCATGAACGTAGAGAGAGGCTCACGTCACCCAGTGACGTGAGCCTCTTCTCGTTCCTGGAGCCTCTTCCTGTTCATTCTCCGCCACTTCTCGTATGGTGGAAACAAGTTTCCAAAAGCTTGGTGAACGTAACGTTCACAATCCGATGCGGCTACCACGTACTCGGCGGTAGGTGCGACCATCGGACGGCAACAGCTACACGGTGAAAGCAGAGGAAGTCGGCCATGGCAACGGCGCCCAGCGTCTCCTACTCGATGACGGTCCGGTTGGAGGTGCCCGCGAGCGGTACGGCAGTCTCGCAGCTCACCACTGCCGTGGAGTCCTCCGGCGGCTCGGTGACCGGCCTCGACGTCACCGCCTCCGGCCACGAGAAGCTCCGGATCGACGTCACGATCGCGGCCAGCTCGACGTCCCACGCGGACGAGATCGTCGAAGAGCTCCGCAAGATCGAGGGCGTGACGCTCGGGAAGGTCTCCGACCGTACGTTCCTGATGCACCTCGGCGGCAAGATCGAGATGCAGTCCAAGCACCCCATCCGCAACCGTGACGACCTCTCCATGGTCTACACGCCGGGTGTCGCCCGCGTCTGCATGGCGATCGCGGAGAACCCCGAGGACGCCCGGCGCCTGACCATCAAGCGCAACACCGTTGCGGTCGTGACGGACGGCTCCGCGGTGCTCGGCCTCGGCAACATCGGCCCGATGGCCGCCATGCCGGTCATGGAGGGCAAGGCCGCCCTCTTCAAGCGCTTCGCCGACATCGACGCCTGGCCGATCTGCCTGGACACCCAGGACACCGACGCCATCGTCGAGATCGTCAAGGCGATCGCCCCGGGCTTCGCCGGCATCAACCTCGAGGACATCTCCGCGCCCCGCTGCTTCGAGATCGAGGCCCGGCTGCGCGAGGCCCTGGACATCCCCGTCTTCCACGACGACCAGCACGGCACCGCCATCGTGGTCCTCGCCGCCCTGACGAACGCGCTGCGCGTCGCGGGCAAGGGCATGGGCGACATCCGCGTCGTCATGTCCGGCGCGGGCGCGGCCGGCACCGCCATCCTCAAGCTGCTCCTGGCGGCGGGTGTGAAGAACGCGGTGGTGGCCGACATCCACGGCGTCGTGCACGCCGACCGTGAGGACCTCGTGAAGGCCGACAGCGACTCGCCGCTGCGCTGGATCGCCGACAACACCAACCCCGAGGGCCTGACCGGCACGCTCAAGGAAGCGGTTGCGGGCGCGGACGTCTTCATCGGCGTCTCCGCGCCGAACGTGCTGAACGGCGAGGATGTCGCGGCCATGGCCGAGCGCGCCATCGTGTTCGCGCTCGCGAACCCGGACCCGGAGGTCGACCCGGCGATCGCCCGTGAGACGGCGGCGGTCGTGGCCACGGGCCGCTCCGACTTCCCGAACCAGATCAACAACGTCCTGGTCTTCCCCGGCGTCTTCCGCGGCCTGCTCGACGCCCAGTCGCGTACGGTCAACACGGAGATGATGCTGGCGGCCGCCACGGCCCTGGCCGACGTGGTGAGCGAGGACGAGCTCAACCCGAACTACATCATCCCCAGCGTCTTCAACGACAAGGTCGCGGGTGCCGTCGCCGGTGCCGTGCGCGACGCCGCGAAGGCCGCCGGGGTGGTTGTGACAGGCACCACGAGCGCCTGAGGACCGGCGCGTCGCGGAATGCAGGGCCCGGCGGGGCCTTTAGGGTGGCCGGGAAGCAGGCCCCCGTCCCGCCCCCGGACCCTGGGCGGTAAGGCTTTCCGTGTGACCCCCACGGGTGCCGGATTGGCTTTACCGCCGCTGGTGGGGGCAGGATGCTCCCCCAAGGACTGCGTCCAGGGGGCGCCCCCCACAGGGCGCCGGGGTCCGGAGAACGGACCCGGGTCCTGGGCCTGACCGAGACCCTGGCAGCATCGGCTTCGCTGTTGCCCAACATGCGGCCCAGCCGTATGGCACGCCTAACGGCAAGAAGAACACGGGAGTACAAACATGAACCGCAGTGAGCTGGTGGCCGCGCTGGCCGACCGCGCCGAGGTGACTCGCAAGGACGCCGACGCCGTGCTGGCCGCTTTCGCCGAGACCGTCGGCGAGATCGTTGCCAAGGGCGACGAGAAGGTCACCATCCCCGGCTTCCTGACCTTCGAGCGCACCCACCGTGCCGCTCGCACCGCTCGTAACCCGCAGACCGGCGAGCCGATCAACATCCCGGCCGGTTACAGCGTGAAGGTCTCCGCGGGCTCGAAGCTCAAGGAAGCCGCCAAGGGCAAGTAAACCTTCGGCCTTTTTCGGCGGGCGGGCATCC
>NZ_BAAATS010000001.1:386964-465758 GCF_039533535.1 Streptomyces kunmingensis | reverse complement strand
CTTCCTTTGTACTCACCCTCTCGGGCTTTCCTCCGGGCGCTTCCCTTCGGTCTTGCGTTTCCAACCTTACCAGATCCGTTTTCCGTTCCGTTTCCGGTTCAGAATTTCATTTCCGGTGGCCGTTGGAGGGCCTTGCCTTTCGGCGTGTCCACTACGTTAACCGATTCCCTCAGCAACTCATAATTGAGTTTCGCGAGTTCGAATTTCGGCATGCGGGCACGCCGAAAAGGACCCGGTGAGGGAGGTTGTAGATAGTGGTTTGGCTGCTTCCGGTTGCTGGCTGAACGCCATACCCGGTCAAGCGGCTCGGGCTACATTACGGATCCCGCAAGACCGCGTCAAGTTCGGCGGCGGCGGGGGGTGTGGGCCCGATAAGGGCTCACCGTGGGGTCGTTGGCGATCCAGAAACGCCAGGGATGGACCCCGCCGTCGCCGGCGACTCCGGTACGCGGGCCGCTGAGTACCTGGTCAGCGGGGACCGGTGTGCCGTGCAGGATCTCTACCGGGGAGTTCCCGGGGGCGCAGGCGTCCGTGCCGTCGTGGGCACGGTCCACCGCCAGGGCTGTGGCCAGACGGGCCGGGCCTTTGGCCAGTTCTGTGTCCTTACGGGCCGATAGTCGACGTTTGCGGGCGAACTCGGCGCCCTCGGTGATCTCGCCGGCGCGCAGGAGGACCCCGCTGGCCGTACCCGGAGGGCCGCAGACGAGGTTCATGCAGTGCCACATGCCGTACGTGAAGTAGACGTACACATGGCCGGGCGGCCCGAACATCACGCTGTTGCGGGCGGTCTGTCCTCTATAGGCGTGCGAGCCCGGATCATTCGCGCCGTCGTAGGCCTCGACCTCCGTGAGGCGGAGCTCGATCGGGCCGTCGTCGGTGTGGTGCACCAGGGTGCGGCCCAGGAGGTCGGGGGCGACGTCCAGTACAGGGCGGTCGAAGAACTTGCGGGTCAGGGGCGTACGGTCAGGGGCCGCGATCATGCCGTCCGAGGGTAACGGAACGGGCGGGCTCGGCACGCGCGGAACCGGGCGCCGGTGTACCGCGTTTGTAGTCAGCAGGACCAGCAGGTTCAGTCATCGCGAGATCACGGTTCACCTACGGAGGAGATCGAGTCATGGGCTTCAAGCGACTGTTGGCAAGTCTGGGTGCGGGCGGGGCGTCCGTCGAGACGGTGCTGACCGAGGCCAATGTCGTACCCGGTGGTGTCGTCCAGGGTGAGGTCCGGATCCAGGGCGGATCCGTGGACCAGGAGATCGAGGGACTGTCCGTCGGACTGCAGGCGCGGGTCGAGGTCGAGGGCGGCGACCAGGAGACCAAGCAGGACATCGAGTTCACCAAGGTGCGGCTCGGCGGCGCCTTCACGTTGCAGGCCAGCGCGGTGCACGCGGTGCCCTTCGGCCTCGAGATCCCCTGGGAGACGCCGGTCACGACGATCGACGGGCAGCCGCTGCGCGGGATGAACATCGGGGTGACCACCGAGCTCGAGATCGCCCGCGCCGTGGACTCCGGTGACCTGGACCCCATCAGCGTGCACCCGCTGCCGTCGCAGCAGGCGATCCTGGACGCCTTCATCAGGCTCGGGTTCCGCTTCAAGAGCGCCGACATGGAGCGTGGGCACATCCGGGGCACGCGGCAGAAGCTGCCGTTCTACCAGGAGATCGAGTTCTACCCGCCGCAGCAGTACCGGGGCCTCAACCAGGTCGAGCTGAGCTTCGTGGCCGACGACCGGGAGATGGACGTCGTCCTGGAGATGGACAAGAAGCCGGGCCTCTTCAGCGAGGGCAGCGACACGTTCCGCTCGTTCGTCGTCGGGCACCACGACTTCCAGGGCACCGACTGGTCCGCGTACCTGCACCAGTGGCTGTCGGAGGTCGGCAGCCGGAAGAACTGGTTCTAGGGTTTCAGAGGCCGGATTCCGTAGAACCCGGGACAGTGCAGAACCCGTGACTCAGGAGGTGTCGTCGTGACCGAGCAGCCCGAGCGGGCGCCGTTGCCGCATGACTTTCATCCGCAGGTGCCGTCGTTCACCGTGGTGAGCGAGGACTTCGAGCCGGGTGGAGTGCTCGGCGACGCTCAGGTCCACGCGGCCGGGAACACCTCGCCGCAGCTGCGGTGGGAGGGCTTCCCGGCGGAGACCAAGAGCTTCGCCGTGTCGTGCTTCGACCCGGACGCGCCGACGGGCAGCGGGTTCTGGCACTGGTCCGTGTTCGACATCCCGGCCTCGGTGACCGAGCTGCCGGCGGGTGCGGGCAGCGGCAAGTTCGAGGGCCTTCCCGAGGGCGCCGTACAGGTGCGCAACGACTACGGGACGAAGGAGTTCGGCGGCGCCGCGCCGCCGGCCGGGGACCCTGCGCACCGTTATGTCTTCACCGTGTACGCGGTGGATCAGGAGAAGCTCGGAATCGACTCCGACACGTCGCCCGCCGCCGTCGGGTTCAATCTCCGGTTCCACACGCTCGCGCGGGCGCAGGTGCTCGCCGAGTACGCGGCTCCGGCGTGAAGCACGGAGCGCACGGGGCGCACACAGCGCACTGAGAGTTGTCGTTCACCGAACGTTTGCCCGTCTCTGGTCTTGGAAGTGATCAGAGGCGGGCATTTTTTATTGCGTTGTCCATCTCGGCGGGCGCGGCCAGAGTTGACGCACGGACGCCGAGGGGTGATCCGTTGCGTACGGGAGGTGGGCAGGGTGCGGGACACATTGGTGCTGAACGCGAGCTTCGAACCGCTCTCGACAGTCACGTTGAACCGAGCCGTCGTGCTGGTGCTTCAGGACAAGGCCGTCGTGGAGCAGGCCCACCCCGAGCTGCGGATGCGCGGAGCGGCGCTCGACATACCGGTGCCGCGGGTGATCAGGCTCTGTAGATACGTCCGGGTGCCGTTCCGAAGACGCGCGCCATGGTCCAGGCGCGGGGTGCTCGTACGGGACCAGCACCGGTGCGCGTACTGCGGGCGGCGGGCGACGACCGTGGACCACGTGGTGCCGCGGTCGCAGGGAGGCGCGGACTCCTGGCTGAACACGGTGGCGTCCTGCGCCGAGGACAATCACCGCAAGGCCGACCGGACGCCGGAGCAGGCCGGGATGCCGCTGCTCAGGCAGCCGTTCGAGCCGACGCCGGCCGATGCGATGCTGCTGTCCCTCGGGGCGGACGGCCGGGCGGACCTGCCGGGATGGCTGGGACAGCAGAAGGTGGCGGCGTAGAACGGCCGTAGCGGACATCGGAACGGGCCGCCGACCTGATGGTCGGCGGCCCGTTCCTGTGTCAGCGGTCGACAGAAGTTCGAAGACAGGCCCTCAGTCGATGTTGGGCTGCTCCCGGCGCTCCTTCGCCGGGGCGGCCGGGGTAGGGGCGCCCGCCATCGGGCCGAAGTTGCCCATGGCGCCGCTCAACCCCTTGAGCGCGTCGCCGATCTCGCTGGGGACGATCCACAGCTTGTTGGCGTCACCCTCGGCGATCTTCGGGAGCATCTGGAGGTACTGGTAGGCGAGGAGCTTCTGGTCCGCGTCTCCGGCGTGGATGGACTCGAAGACCGTACGGATGGCCTGCGCCTCGCCCTCCGCGCGCAGTGCCGCCGCCTTCGCCTCACCCTCGGCCCGCAGGATCGCGGACTGCTTCTCACCCTCGGCCGTGAGGATCTGGGACTGGCGGATACCTTCGGCGGTGAGGATCGCGGCGCGCTTGTCACGGTCGGCGCGCATCTGCTTCTCCATCGAGTCCTGGATGGAGGTGGGCGGCTCGATCGCCTTGAGCTCGACGCGGTTGACGCGGATGCCCCACTTGCCGGTGGCCTCGTCGAGGACGCCGCGCAGCGCCGCGTTGATCTCCTCGCGGGAGGTCAGGGTCCGCTCGAGGTCCATGCCACCGATGATGTTGCGCAGGGTCGTCACGGTGAGCTGCTCGATGGCCTGGATGTAGCTGGCCACCTCGTAGGTCGCGGCCCTCGCGTCGGTCACCTGGTAGTAGATGACGGTGTCGATGTTGACGACGAGGTTGTCCTGCGTGATCACCGGCTGCGGCGGGAACGGGACGACCTGCTCGCGCAGGTCGATGCGGTTGCGGATGGAGTCGATGAAGGGGACGACGATGTTCAGACCCGCGTTCAGGGTGCGGGTGTACCGGCCGAACCGCTCCACGATGGCCGCGCTCGCCTGCGGGATGACTTGGATGGTCTTGATCAGGGCGATGAAGACCAACACCACCAGAATGATCAGGACGATGATGATCGCTGACATCGCGTCTCCTGTGCCCTTCGTACCGTTGTCCTCCCGGCGCCGTCACGCCGGAAGATCATGAGATCGTGCTGGTCGAGTCTGTCAGAACCGCCCATGTGGCGTGGCGAGTTCACGCGACCCGCGGGCTACATGACGATCGCCGTCGCTCCCTCGATCTCGACCACGTCGACCTGCCGGCCCGGTTCGTACACCGCGGCCTCGTCGAGGGTGCGGGCCGACCAGATCTCGCCCCCGAGTTTGATCCGGCCGCCGCTCGCGTCGACGCGCTCGACCACGACGGCCTGTTTGCCCTTCAGGGCGTCGATGCCCGTGGCCAGTACCGGTTTTTCGGCGCGCTGGCGTACGGCGATGGGTCGGACGACGGCGATCAGCGCGCACGAGACGACGGCGAAGACCACGACCTGGAGGACCGCACCTCCCCCGAGTCCTGCGGTCACGGCGCCGGCGACGGCGCCCACGGACAGCATGCCCAACTCGGGCATGGCGGTGATCACGAGCGGGATTCCGAGCGCGGCCGCCCCGATCAGCCACCACACCCATGCGTCTATGTCTGCCACACGGTCATGGTAGATCCGCGGACGGCCGTGCCGACAGGGGACGATCGGCCCGCCGGGCCGAAACCGGCACCTCAGCCCAGGGGAAGACCCGTCGCGGTCCAGCGGTCGTTCCGCTGCTCGACGACCAGCGGGAGGCCGAAGCAGAGGGAGAGGTTGCGGGAGGTGAGCTCCAGCTCCAGGGGGCCCGCGGCGAGAATCTTGCCCTGACGGATCATCAGCACGTGAGTGAAGCCCGGGGCGATCTCCTCGACGTGGTGCGTGACCATGATCATCGAGGGGGCGATCGGGTCGCGGGCGAGGCGGCCGAGGCGGCGTACGAGATCCTCGCGGCCACCCAGGTCGAGGCCGGCGGCGGGCTCGTCCAGGAGGAGCAGTTCGGGGTCGGTCATCAGGGCGCGGGCGATCAGGGTGCGCTTGCGCTCGCCCTCGGAGAGCGTGCCGAACCTGCGGTCCAGGTACTCGCTCATGCCGAGGCGGTCGAGGAAGGCGCGGGCGCGCTGCTCGTCGATGTCCTCGTAGCTCTCCTGCCAGCCGGCCGTCATGCCGTAGGCGGCGGTGAGCACGGTCTGCAGGACGGTCTGGCGCTTGGGCAGCTTCTCGGCGAGGCCGTTGCCGGCGATGCCGATGCGCGGGCGCAGTTCGAACACGTCCGTGCCGGGCTTGCCGAGGGTCTCGCCGAGGATGGTCGCGGCGCCACTGCTCGGGAAGAGGTAGCTCGAGGCGATGTTGAGGAGGGTGGTCTTGCCGGCGCCGTTGGGTCCGAGGATGACCCAGCGCTCCCCCTCCTTCACCGACCAGGAGACCTGGTCCACCAGAGCCCGGCCCTCGCGGACCACGGATACGTCCTCCAGCTCCAGCACATCGCTCATGAGCGCGTTGTCTCCCATTGCAGTCTCGGCCGTCTCTCGTGCGTCCGTGAAGGTTCGGCTTGTTCGGCGCTGGACGCAGCCCCCAAAGGGAAAACCTACGCCACTGGTCCCGTGGTCCATTCCATCGGCCGGGGTTTTGGCGTCCCCCGGGGCTTCTATGGTGGGGCTCATGCTCTCGGAACCACGCTCTGGACGTCTTGCGGCATGGGGAAATGCCCTTCTTGCCGGTCTTGTCGCGCCTGACGACGCGGTGCTCGCGATCGTCGGAGAGGACGCGGTGCACCGCGTCGAGGGGATTCCCGGCGAGGCGGGCCCCGTCGGACTGACGCTGGCGCTCGGCCGGCTGCGGGCCCTCGGGGTCGTCGGACTGCGGGTCGCGCTGCCCGCGCCGGGGCATCCGCTGGGGCTGAGCGGGCCGCCGGAGTTCAACGCGCGGGCCGTCGACGCCGAGGAGGCGGTGGTCTGCTTCGGGGCGGCGCTCGGTCTGATCCCCGAGGTGTACGAGGCCGGGCCGGACGGCGATGTACATGCCGAGGTGCTGTGGCACTGCCTGCCCGTGCGGGAGGCGCCGCCGGCCGACGTGCCCTCGCTCGGTGAGGCCGAGCGGGAGCTGGCGGAAGCCCTGCGGGACGCCACGGAGGTGCTGACGCGGCTGGATGTGGCGGGGTCGGGGCCGATGGCGGAGGCGGCCATCGACGCGTACCGGGCCCGGGCCGAGCGGGGCCGGGAGGCGCTGGCCCCCGGGTATCCGCCGCGGGCCGTACGCGTCCTTGAGCTGGCGCAGCGGGTGGGGATGCTCGTCGATGTGGCGTACGAGAGCGGTCACGGCGGGGCGGTGAGCGCGTCGGAGATGGGGGCTCGGGCGGTGGCGCTCAGGCCGGTGGAGCGGACGGCCAGGCGGGCGCAGGTCGCCGCGTACAACGCGTTCGTGGAGGAGCGGCAGCGGGGGTGAGAGCCTGTGTCATAAGCCCGGTCGGATCAGCGCGCGGCGTCTGGTGCGTGCGATCGCAAGGCGCCGGAGCGCCATCGTGGCGGAGCCACGTGGGCGTTTCGGCAACGCGGCTGGGGGTCTCCCCCGGCCGAAGGCTGGGGGAGGGCGTGCCAGACGCCGCGCGCCCGGACGGGGAATGACACAGGCTCTGACCGGGCGGCCCGGTCTCACGGGTCACCGGGCGTGGACATGCCGGAGCCCCGCGGGCCGGGGTCCGCGGGGCTCCGGTGCGCCTGCTCGGCGGAGGAATGTCAGTCGTTCGCCGCGGGGTTGCCGAAGGTCGGGTTCAGCAGGCCGATCACGTTGATCGAGTCACCGACGACGTTGACCGGGATGTGGACCGGCACCTGGGCCTGGTTGCCCGAAATGACGCCCGGGGACGACGTGGCCGCGCCCTCGGCCCCCGCGTCGGCGACGGCGGCACCGGCCGAGGCACCCGCGGCGACACCGGCGACGGCTACGGCCAGAGCGGCCTTCTTGGCGATGTTCATATGAAGTGTTCCTCCAGATGGTGCGTTCCGGCCCCAAAGGCGAGCCGCACGGTGAGCAACGTCGCGGCCGGGCGAAGGGAACGGGTCGACGGCGGGATACGCCCGATCGGATCAACAGCCCTGGGAGTCCGACTGCCGGGTTGCGGTGGGGAGTTGGGCCGACAAACGGACCGGCCCCCCGGGGCGCACCCGAGAGGCCGGTGGGTCCGGGGACCCTGCGAGCCTGTCTCTCAACAGGCTCCGAGCTTGTGTCAGCCGTTGAAGCCGGCGTTGCCGAAGGCGGGGTTCAGCACGCCGATCACGTTCACGCTGTTGCCCACGGCGTTCACCGGGATGTGGATCGGGGCCTGCACCAGGTTGCCCGAGCCGACGCCCGGCGAGTGAACGGCCGCGCCGTCCGCGTGCGCACCGTCAGTGGCGGAGGCGAGACCGGCACCGGCGGCGAGCAGTCCACCGGCGACGAGGGTGACAGCCGCGGCCTTCTTCAGGTTCTTCACTTCGAGCTCCTCCTTGCGATTGCCGCGGCCAGCCGCCGCAGCACGCACTGGAGAACGCGCCGGGGTCCGGCAGGTTGCGCCGAATGGAGGACACATACACGACAGTATGAATCTCTGACCGGACGGGAACCGCCCCCGCCGGGGTCCAGTAGTGCGCCGGAGCGGGTTCGTCAGCCCGCGGCTCCGTGCCGTACGGCCCACAGGGCGGCCTGGGTGCGGTCCGCCAGGTCGAGCTTCATCAGGATGTTCGATACATGGGTCTTGACCGTCTTCTCGGAGAGGACGAGGGCGCGGGCGATCTCCCGGTTCGACCGGCCGTCGGCGATCAGGCCGAGGACCTCGCGCTCCCGCTCGGTGAGCGAACCGCCCCTCCCCTGGCCTCCACTGACCTCCTGGGAGAGCAGGGCGTCCGCCACCTCGGGCTGGAGCAGGATGTGGCCCGCGTGGACGGAGCGGATGGCGCCGGCCAGGGCATCGGGGTCGACGTCCTTGTACACATAACCGGCGGCTCCGGCGCGCAGGGCCGGGACCACGGTGCGCTGCTCGGTGAAGCTGGTCACGATCAACACGCGCGCGGGGTTGGCCAGTTCGCGGAGCTTGCGCAGCGCGTCGACGCCGTCCATGCCCGGCATCTTGACGTCCATGAGGACGACGTCGGGGCGCAGCTCCTCGGCCCGGGCGACTCCCTCGGCGCCGTCGGCCGCCTCGCCGACGACCTCGATGTCGTCCTGGATCTCCAGGAACGTCCGCAGGCCGCGGCGGACGACCTGGTGGTCGTCGACCAGGAGCACTTTGATCGGTTCAGCCACCGGGGACCTCCATGTCGATCGTGGTGCCCTTGCCGGGCTCCGATTCCACTGTGAGCCGGCCGCCGACGCCGCCGGCCCGGTCGCGCATGGAGACCAGGCCCAGGTGGCGTCCCGCACGGCGGATCGCCTTCGTGTCGAAACCCGTGCCGTCGTCGGTGACGCGGAGCGCCGCGCCCGCGCCGCGCTTGTCGAGCGTCACCCGGACGTGCTCCGCGCCGGAGTGGCGCAGCGCGTTGTGCAGGGCTTCCTGGGCGACGCGCAGCATCGCCTCCTCCTGGGCCGCGGGGAGGGCTCTGATGCCGCCGGTGGCGAAGGTGACCCGGGCCGTGTGGGCGCGGTCGAGGACCTGGATCTGCGTACGGAGTGTGGCGACCAGGCCGTCCTCGTCGAGGGCGGCGGGGCGCAGCTCCACGACGGCGGCGCGCAGTTCCTCCGTGGCCTCGGCGGCGAGCTCGACGACGTGCCGCAGCTCGTCCTTGGCGCGTGCGGGGTCGCGGTCCACGAGCTTGGCGGCGGCCTGGGCGGTCAGACGCAGGGAGAACAGCTTCTGGCTGACGGCGTCGTGCAGTTCGTGCGCGAGGCGGGAGCGCTCCTCGGCGATGGTGAGCTCGCGGCTGCGCTCGTAGAGCCGGGCGTTCGTCAGGGCGATCGCGGCGTGCTGGGCGAGGATGCCGAGCAGTTCCTCGTCCTCCTGGGTGAAGCCGCAGCCTCCTTGCGGCTTGGGGCATCTCTTGTTCGCGAGGAAGAGCGCGCCGATCGTCTCGTCGCCGTCCTTCACGGGCAGGCCGAGGAAGTCGGACATGTCCGGGTGGGCGGAGGGCCAGCCTTCGAAGCGGGGGTCCTTGCGGACGTCGGCGAGGCGCTCCGTCCGTGCCTCGCGCAGCATCGCGGCGAGGATGCCGTGCTGGCGCGGGAGGGGGCCGATGGCCTTCCACTGGTCCTCGCTGACGCCGTCGACGACGAACTGGGCGAAGCCGCCGTGGTCGTCGGGCACCCCGAGCGCCGCGTACTCGGCGTCGAGCAGTTCGCGCGCCGAGGCGACGATCGTCTTGAGGACGTCGCGCACCTCGAGGTGCCTGCTCATGGCCAGCAACGCGGCGCTCACCGCGGCCAGTCCTGTCCGGGGGCCGTGACTCATGCCGTCACCGTACCGGCGGGGTGTGACAGCGCGGATCGGACCTGTGGCGGCAGTCGCCTAGGGCCGTGGGCGTAGGCCGAAGGGCCCTGCGGTGTTGCGGCCCGCGCACGAGGTGCCTCCGCCCTTCGGGTTCCTACGTTGAGGGCAGTACGCAGGGTCGGCGGAGCGAGGGGACGGTTGTCATGGCGGTAGCGATCATCACGGGGGCGTCCCGGGGGTTGGGGCGGGCGCTGGCGACGGCGCTGGCCGAGCGGGGCTGGGATCTCGTCCTGGACGCGCGGTCCGCGCAGCCGCTGGAGGAGGTCGCGGCGGCGCTGCGCAAGGGGGGTGGGACGGTACGGGCGCTGCCGGGTGATGTCTCCGACGGCGGGCACCGGGTCGAGCTGATCGCGGCGGCCTGGGAGCTGGGCGGCCTGGATCTGCTGGTGAACAACGCGGGGGTGCTGGGGGTGGCGCCCCTCGTGCCGCTGGAGCAGCACCCGCTGAACGACTTCCGGGCGGCCCTCGAGGTGAATGTGGTGGCGCCGCTCGGGCTGCTCCAGGAGGCGCTGCCGCTGTTGCGCGAGGCACCGGCCGGGGCGGTGATCAACCTGAGTTCGGACGCGGCCGCGGAGGCGTACGGCACGTGGGGCGGTTACGGCGCGACGAAGGCGGCTCTCGACCAGCTGTCGGCGGTGCTCGCGGTGGAGGAGCCCGGTCTGCGGGTGTGGGCCGTGGATCCGGGCGCGATGCGTACGGACATGCTGGCGGCCGCGGAGCCGGACGAGGATCCGAGTACGGTGCCGCACCCCGACGACGTGGTCCCCGCTTTTCTGCGCCTTGTGGAGCAGCGGCCCCCGAGCGGGCGGTACGCGGCCCCTTCCTTGCTGGAGTCCCGATGACGCTCGCGCTGCGCGTCCCGGAGGAGTTGTCGGCGCGGGTGCCGGCCGAGCGGCGGGGGCCGGGACGGGACAGGTCGTCCGTGCGTCTTCTGGTGTCGCGCGGCACCGAGGTCGCTCATCGCCGGTTCGCCGAGCTGCCGGGCGAGCTGCGGGCCGGCGATCTGCTCGTCGTGAACACCTCGCCCACGCTGGCGGCCGCCGTGGACGGGGTGCTCGGCCACGCGCGCGTGGTCGTGCATTTCTCGACGCGCGGTGACGACGGGCGCTGGGCGGTCGAGCTGCGGGATCCGGACGGGCGCGGCACCACGCACCCGCGCGCGGGTGGCCCGGCGGGTGCGCAGGTGTCGCTCCCCGGTGGCTCCAGGCTCGTATATGACGAGCCTGTCGCGGCGGATTCGGGGCGGCTGTGGTGGGCGCGGGTGGAGGGGGACGTGCCGGCCCTGTTGCGGCGGCACGGGCGGGCGATCCGGTACGCGTACACGGAGCGGGATCAGCCGCTGTCCGCCTACCAGACGGTGTTCGCGCTGCCGTACGCGGACGGGGAGGGCAGTGCCGAGATGCCGAGCGCGGCGCGGCCCTTCACGGAGGCGATGGTGGCGCGGCTGGTGAGCCGGGGGGTGCAGTTCGCGCCGATCACGCTGCATACGGGAGTGGCGTCGGCGGAGGCGCACGAGCCGCCTTATGGGGAGCGCTTCGAGGTGCCGGGCGCGTCGGCCCGGCTCATCAACGCGGCGCGGGCGGGCGGGGGCCGGGTCGTGGCCGTGGGGACGACCGCCGTGCGGGCCGTCGAGTCGGCGGTCGGCGCCGACGGGGCGGTGCGGGCGGCGCGCGGCTGGACCGGGCTCGTCGTGACGCCGGAGCGCGGGGTGCGGGCGGTGGACGGGCTGCTGACCGGGCTGCACGAGCCGGCGGCGTCCCATCTTCTGATGCTGGAGGCGATCGCCGGGCGGGCGGCGGTGAGCCGCACGTACGAGGAGGCGGTGCGGGGGCTCTACCTCTGGCACGAGTTCGGGGACGTGCACCTCATCCTTCCGGAGGAGAGGCCTCACGCTGTGCGTTGCGAAGGCAACCGCGCGTGAGAACGGCAGTGACCGGATGTGACGCCGCGCATAGGGCGCACATCACGTACGAAGGGCCCTAGTGGAACAGCACAGGAGCTGAACCCCGAGGCTGTGCGGGGGCTGGGAGTCGCGCGACGGCTTCCGGCCCCCTTTTTCGCGGCCCCGGCCCACTACCCGGCTTCGTACGTCACACCTTTGCCACGGAATTTTGCGGCCGCTAAGAATGGCCTCCGTCGCTCAGCGCCGACCGGGTTTACCCACGGCGTTCGTGTCCCAAACACAGCCCGTCCGGTCCGGTCGGCGAGCGGCCCCGTTCTTCGAGAGGTCCCCGTCTCCCATGTCCAAGTACAGCTTCCCCGGCCATAGTCAGCTGACCCGCGTCCACAAGGCCTCGATGGCCGGTGTCGCCGCTCTCGGCGCCGCGGCTCTCGCGGTGACGCTGGTACCGGGCCAGGACACGCAGGCCCAGGCCGAGACGGTCTCCTCCGCTCCGGTCACCTACACGACAAGCGCGGGCACCCAGCAGATCAAGGACGTGCAGGCGAGCGTCACCGACCAGCAGGCCAGCGCGTCGGAGAAGGCCAAGCAGGCCGCCGCGAAGATCAAGGCCCAGCAGGAGGCCGAGGCGAAGAAGAAGGCGGACGCCGAGGCCAAGGCGAAGGCCGACGCGGCGGCGAAGGCGAAGGCCGAGGCGGACGCCAAGGCCAAGAAGGAGCGCGAGGCCCAGGAGGCCGCCTCCCGTGCCGCCGCGCGCAAGCCGGTCTACGCGAACAACCTGGACGGCTGGATCAAGCAGTCGCTCGACATCATGCAGGCCAAGGGCATTCCGGGCAGCTACAACGGGCTCTACAGCAACATCATGCGCGAGTCCACCGGCAACCCGAACGCCATCAACGGCTGGGACGTCAACGCCCAGAACGGCACGCCGTCGATCGGCCTGCTCCAGGTCATCCAGCCGACCTTCGACGCGTACCACGTCGACGGCACCTCGACGAACATCTACGACCCGGTCGCCAACATCACGGCCGCCGCCAACTACGCGGCCCACACGTACGGCTCGATCGACAACGTGAGCAGCGCGTACTGAGCCTCGGTGAGCGGCGCGTACTGAGACGCATTGACGGGACCTCTGGGTCCGGAACACGCTGAACCCCCATGCCAGTGAAGGGCGGCACCCCGACGAGGGTGCCGCCCTTCACTGGCCTACGGGTGTCACGGGTGTGACGGGTGTGCTTACTTGCGCATGACCTCGGGCTCGTGGCGGCGCAGCAGGCGGGCGACCGCGAAGCCGCAGATCACGCCGAGCGCGATCAGGACCGTCAGGTTGATGCCCCACTGGGTGACCGAGTGCTCCCACAGCGGGTCGAGGTCGTTCGGCTTCTTCAGGTCCCACGGCGGCATCAGGTGGGACAGGTCGAGCGTGGCTCCGGCGGCGCCGATCGCCCAGCGGGACGGCATCAGCCAGGCGAACTGCTCCAGGCCGATCGATCCGTAGATCTGGAAGAGGACGCCGGTGAAGACGACCTGCACGATGGCGAACATGACCAGCAGTGGCATCGTCTTCTCGGAGGTCTTCACCAGCGCGGAGATGACCAGGCCGAACATCATCGAGGTGAAGCCGAGCGCGATGATCGAGATGCACAGCTCGAGCGCCGGCGGCATCAGCAGGCCTTCCTTGGGAAGGTCCCGCGGGGCGAAGCCGATGGCGCAGATGATGACGCCCTGGATGGCGGTGATGAAACCGAGGACGATGACCTTGGACATCAGGTACGCGGAGCGGGACAGGCCGACGGCGCGCTCCCGCTCGTAGATGACCCGCTCCTTGATCAGCTCACGGACCGAGTTGGCCGCGGCCGAGAAGCACATGCCGACCGCGATGATCAGCATGATCGTGCCCGCGTCACCGTTGAACTTCGACGGCGGTTTGGGCGGGGCCAGACCGAAATCGGCCGGAATGACCACGGAGACGACGCCCAGGACCGCGGGCAGGATCACCATGAGGCCCATGAAGCCCTTGTCGGACGCGATCACCGACACATAGCGGCGGATCAGCGTGATGAGCTGGGCGGCCCAGGGCTGCGGTTTGGGCGGTTTGATCGCGGCGGGCGGCGGCATCTGCACCGACTGCGCGGCCACGGCGTCGATGTCGGCCGCGTACATCTGGTAGTGCTGCGAGCCCTTCCAGCGGCCCGCCCAGTCGTAGTCCCGGTAGTTCTCGAACGCCGAGAAGACGTCGGCCCAGGTCTCGTAGCCGAAGAAGTTGAGCGCTTCCTCCGGCGGGCCGAAGTACGCCACCGAACCGCCCGGCGCCATCACGAGGAGCTTGTCGCAGATCGCGAGCTCGGCCACGGAGTGGGTGACGACGAGGACCGTGCGGCCGTCGTCGGCGAGACCGCGGAGCAGCTGCATGACGTCGCGGTCCATGCCCGGGTCGAGGCCCGAGGTCGGCTCGTCCAGGAAGATCAGCGACGGCTTGGTCAGCAGCTCCAGGGCGACGGAGACGCGCTTGCGCTGGCCACCGGAGAGGGAGGTGACCTTCTTCTCCTTGTGGATGTCCAGCTTCAGCTCGCGCAGCACCTCGTCGATGCGCTGCTGGCGCTCCTGCTCGCTGGTGTCCGCGGGGAAGCGGAGCTTGGCGGCGTACTTGAGCGCCTTCTTGACGGTCAGCTCCTTGTGCAGGATGTCGTCCTGCGGGACCAGACCGATGCGCTGACGCAGCTCGGCGAACTGCTTGTACAGGTTCCGGTTGTCGTAGAGGACGTCACCCTGGTTGGCGGGGCGGTAGCCCGTGAGCGCCTTCAGGAGCGTCGACTTGCCGGAGCCGGAGGGGCCGATGACGGCGATCAGCGACTTCTCCGGGACGCCGAAGGAGACGTCCTTGAGGATCTGCTTGCCGCCGTCGACGGTGACCGTCAGATGGCGCGCGGAGAAGGAGACGTCACCGGTGTCGACGAACTCCTCGAGCCGGTCGCCGACGAGGCGGAACGTGGAGTGGCCGACGCCGACGATGTCGTTCGGGCCGAGCAGCTGGGAGCCGCCCTTGGCGATCGGCTGACCGTTGACGTACGTGCCGTTGTGCGAGCCGAGGTCGCGGATCTCGTAGCGGCCGTCGGGCGTCGCGTGGAACTCGGCGTGCAGGCGCGAGACCTGGAGGTCCGAGACGACCAGCTCGTTCTCCAGGGCGCGGCCGATGCGCATGACGCGGCCGAGCGCGAGCTGGTGGAACGTGGTCGGGCTGCGGTCGCCGTAGACCGGCGGGGCCCCCGCGACGCCGCCGGGTCCCTGCTGGTTCGGCACCTTCTGCACGGGCGGCTGCTGCTGCCACGCCTGCTGCTGCTGAGGCATCTGCGACTGCTGGTGCTGCTGCGGGGCCTGCTGCTGCCAGCCCGGCGCACCGCTCTGCGGCTGCTGATGCGGCTGCTGGTGCGGCGGCGGCGGCTGCGTGAGGCCCGCGGCCTGCTGCTGCGCCTGGTGCGGCGAGGCGACGGCGGCGGCCTGGCTGCTGCCCTGCACGTTCACGCGCGGACCGTCGGTCGAGTTGCCGAGGTGCACCGACGAGCCCGGGCCGATCTCCATCTGGTGGATCCGCTGGCCCTGCACGAAGGTGCCGTTGGTCGAGCCGTGGTCCTCGATGACCCAGCTCCGGCCGCCCCAGCTGATCGTGGCGTGGCGCCAGGACACCCTGGCGTCCTCCAGCACGACATCTCCCCCCGGATCGCGGCCGAGGGTGTAAGGCCTGGACGGATCGAGCGTCCAGGTCCTGCCGTTCAGTTCCAATACGAGTTCAGGCACTCCATGCCCCACTGAGTTGTCCCCCGAAGTTGTGCCCCGTCATGGGGAGTCTAGGGATGTCGAACATCGTGAGGAACTATTTCAGGAACGGCCCCGTGACCGAAAGTCGGGCCTTGCGTCAGGGGTTGTGAAGACTCTCGGACTCCCCCGGCGCCCGCGCCGTTGACGTGGCAGATACGGCCCCGGAGAGTGGTAAGCGCCTACAACTCCCTACGGATCATGCGCAAAGGGGGTATCAGGGGCGACGCGGTACGGATCGGGGGGTCCTGATGGAGACCGGCCACGACACGACTCGGCGCCGCGGCGTGCCCGTCGGCGACGTACTACTTTCGGCCATCGCCGCGGTGAGCTGGGCTTTCATCGGAATGGCGGGCGTCGCGGCGCTCGGTCTGCATCTGCTGGGGGCGGATTCCGCGGGGTCGCTCGGGCCGATGACCGCCGCGGTCGTGGCGGTCGGCGTCGGCGGGCGCGTGACGCCCTCCGGTGACGTGTCGGCCTTTGGTCTGGACGGCGCGCAGGCGAACACCGCGATCGATGTCACGCCACTGGGCGTGAGCCTCGTGGGCGCGCTCCTGTTGAGCTGGTTCTTCCTACGTTCCTTGCGGGCGCGGGGAGTTGAGGTCGCTCCCGGCGAACTGGTGGCCCGGGCGGGAGCCGTGATGGTGCTCTTCGTGGCGATGCTCGGCGGGCTCGTCTGGGCGGGTCACGACCTCATCACGATTGACGGTTCGAAGCTGGGGCTGAACGACATTCCGGGCGCCGGTGGCCTGCCGGACGACATCGAGGACAAACTGCCTGGTGGGATCGGGGGGCTGCTCCCCGACCGGCTCGGCGACCTCGCGGACGCGAAGGCCTCCGTCGGCTTCACGGTGCAGACGGGCGCGACGCTGCTCGGCGGCGCCGCCTTCGTGATCGGGGTGCTGCTGATCGCGCTGCTCGCGTCGCGCCGCACTCCCCTGCCGCGCGCCCTCGCGCCGGTGCACCGGATGGTGCGGCCGGCCGCGTCGGCGCTCGTGGCGGTCCTTCTGGTGACGGTCCTCGCGGGCCTGGCCGCGGCGGCGTACGCGATGATCGGCGACGACCATCCGAAGCGGATCGCGGGCGCGGCGCTGCTCGGCGCGCCCAACGGGACGTGGCTCGGGGTGCCGCTCGGCCTCTTCGTGCCTTGGGACGGCAACGCCTCGGGTGAGCTCGTGAAGCTGCTCCCCGACCCGCTGGACGATCTTCTCAGGGTTACGTCCGACCGGCCCGTGACCCTGGGCCGACTGGCCGAACTCGACAACAGGGTATGGCTGTTGGCGATCGCGACAGCTCTGATGATGCTGTTCGCCGGGGTGCTCACCGCGGTGCGGACGCCGCGGGCGCCGGGGCAGGGCGCGGCCGGGTTCGCGGGGCGCTGCGCGCTGCGGCTCGGTGTCGTGACGGCGCTCGCGCTGCCGCTCCTGGTGTGGCTGACGGACATCTCGGCGAACGCGTCCCTGTCGGTCCTCGGATTCGACGCGTTCGACGCGGGCATCGATCTGCACGGCAATCTCGGGATGGCACTGCTGCTCGGCGCCGCGTGGGGCGCGGGGGCCGGGGCGGCCGGGGCGCTCCTCGCCTGCGCGAGCGGGACCGCGGGGCGGCGGGTGGCGGCGCAGGCCGCCCCGGCGGGGGACGCGGACGGGGCCGCCGCGTCGCAGGAGCCGTCCTCCGCACCGGCCGGCCCGTACCGGACGAGCCTCCCGTTCCGGCCGTCGAACGCGGACACGAACCCGTATCTGAGGCCGTACGGCCTCGGGCCGTACGACGGACGCCCGTACGACGAGACCCCGCGCGACGGGGGCCCGTACGACGGGAACCCGTACGGCTCGGGCGGCCCGGGCGGCCCGGACGGGCCCGACGGTGCACGCGGCCAAGGGAGGCCCGGGGCGGATCCGTACGGGCGAGACACATACGGGAGGGATCCGTACGGGAGGGATACGTACGGGAGGGATCCGTATGACCCGATCCGACGCGAGCCGCCCAGGTCGGAGCCGCCCGGGCAGGGTCCGGCCGGGCAGGAGCCGTCCGGACCGGAGCAGGGGTCACAGCAGGGGCGGGAGCCACAGCAGGGGCGGGAGCCAGGTCGCGGCGGGCCCCGGGTGGGGCCGCCCCCGTATGACGACGGTGCGAACGGCGCCCCCACCGTGGCGGGGCCGCGGCGGCCCGGTGGTGACGGCGGGTGGCCGCCCCCGCCACCGCCGCCACCACCTCCGGGACCGACCCGGGACGGACGGCGGCGGCGCGGGGACAAGGACGGACGCTGAGGGAAGACGGCGCAGGACAGGGGTGGCGTCGCCCCTGTCCGGTACGCGGACCGGGGCCGCGCGTCCGCACACAAGCCCGATAACGTGTGAGCATCATGAGCGCTCCGCAGCCCCAGCACCCCGCTGATGCCCCGCACGTCGACGGACACCTGCCCGTGCCGGCCGACGTCCCGACCCTTCTGGTCAAGATCTTCGGCAAGGACCGGCCCGGCATCACCGCCGGGCTCTTCGACACCCTCGCCGCCTACTCCGTCGATGTCGTCGACATCGAGCAGGTCGTCACGCGCGGCCGTATCGTCCTGTGCGCCCTGGTGACCGAGCCCCCGGCCGGTCTGGAGGGCGATCTTCGGGCCACCGTCCACAGCTGGGCGGAGTCCATGCGGATGCAGGCCGAGATCATCTCGGGCATCGGCGACAACCGGCCGCGCGGCGTGGGCCGTTCCCTGGCGACCGTGCTCGGGCATCCGCTCACCGCCGAGTCGACCGCCGTCATCGCCGCCGCGATCACCAGGACCGGCGGCAACATCGACCGTATCTTCCGGCTGGCCAAGTACCCCGTCACCGCCGTCGAGTTCGCGGTGTCGGGCACCGAGACGGAAGCGCTGCGCACCGCGCTGGCCACCGAGGCCGCCAAGCTGGGCGTGGACATGGCCGTCGTCGCCGCCGGGCTCCACCGCCGCGCGCAGCGGCTCGTCGTGATGGACGTCGACTCGACGCTCATCCAGGACGAGGTGATCGAGCTGTTCGCGGCGCACGCGGGCTGTGAGGCCGAGGTCGCCGAGGTGACGGCGGCGGCGATGCGCGGCGAGCTGGACTTCGAGCAGTCGCTGCACGCGCGCGTGGCGCTGCTCGCCGGGCTCGACGCGTCGGTCGTGGACAAGGTCAGGAGCGAGGTGCGGCTCACGCCGGGCGCCCGCACGCTGATCCGTACGCTCAAGCGCCTCGGCTACCAAGTGGGCGTCGTCTCGGGCGGGTTCACCCAGGTCACGGACGATCTGCGGGAGCGGCTCGGGCTCGACTTCGCCCAGGCCAACACCCTGGAGATCGTCGACGGCAGGCTGACCGGCAAGGTCACCGGGGAGATCGTGGACCGCGCGGGCAAGGCGCGGCTGCTGCGGCGGTTCGCCGCGGAGGCGGGGGTTCCGCTCGCGCAGACCGTGGCGATCGGCGACGGCGCCAACGACCTGGACATGCTGAACGCGGCCGGGCTCGGCGTCGCCTTCAACGCCAAGCCGGTGGTCCGCGAGGCCGCGCACACCGCGGTGAACGTGCCGTTCCTGGACACGGTCCTGTACCTGCTCGGCATCACACGCGAAGAGGTCGAGGCGGCGGACGCGCAGGAGGCCTGAGCCGGCACGCTCCGCCTCACGTGAAGAAGGGGCCCGGCACCGATCCGCGGTGCCGGGCCCCTTCACGCTTGTACGTACGCGCCCTCGGTTGTACGTACGCGCTCTCAGTTGTTCGGCGACCAGTAGTCGAGCAGCTTGGCGGCGCCCGGCTCCAAGGACTTCCAGGGGCCGGGGAAGGACAGCACGGCGAACGCCGCGGTCGGGAAGCCGGCCCGGCTCATCCGCTGGGCGGCCTCCGGCTCGGCCTCGCCGGTCAGTACCTCGGCGAGCCCTTGCACGCCGGGGTTGTGCCCGATCAGGACGGCGCTGCGGACGTCGTCCTGCGTCTCGTTCAGCACGGCGATCAGCTCTCCGGGGGACGCCTCGTAGATCCGCTCCTCGTAGACGGTCCTGGGCCGCTCCGGAAGTTCGGAGACAGCCAGCTTCCACGTCTCACGGGTACGCGCGGCGGTCGAGCAGAGGGCCAGGTCGAGGGCGATGCCGGAGTCGGCCAGCTTGCGGCCGGCGATCGGGGCGTCCTTGCGTCCGCGCTCGGCGAGCGGACGCTCGTGATCGGACACCTGAGGCCAGTCCGCCTTGGCATGCCGGAAAAGGACAATCCTGCGGGGTTCTGCGACGCTCATGCGTTCCAGCTTCGCACGAAACCGGCCACGGGGCGCAGGGAGTTGGCGGGCTCACCCGAGGCAGGTGAACGGGGGGACGGACGGTACCGGCGGGTACGGGACGGGACTAGCGAAGGAGCAGTTCCTTCAGGCGTTCCACGATGTGGGAGAGGGTCGGGTCGCCCGTCGCGGCCTGGGCGTCGGCCGGGTTGAGGATCAGCAGCAGGAGCGCCACGAAGGCGACGGCCGGCAGGACCAGCGCCCACCAGGGGAGCCGGATGTCGACGCCGCCCGTGGCTGCCGGGTGGGTCCGGGGGTGCGTGGGCGCCGACATGGCTTCCTCCGTGGTCCGTCGTCCTCGTCCGCTGTGCCGATGCTCTCGGCGACACTTCGAAGGTACGGATCCGGCGGCCCGCGGCCCATCCGGTGATCCACCCACTCGACCCTGACACTGGCCCCCTAGGGGATGGTGGAGTTAACCCCACCCTCGAGGGCCGGCGACAGGGTCGGCCGCACGGACCGGCGGCGTCAGGGAGAGGCGATCGTCGCGATGACGGCCACGATCACGGTGACGGCCAGCATCGCGCCGAGCACGAGCAGGAGCTTCTTCTGGCCGTTCTGGGGGTTCGGCTCGAGCACAGGCGACATGCGGCAAGTGTCGCACCTGTCCGCGCGGGTCAGGACGCCGGGGCGGGTGTGGCGGCCTCGTCCTCGATGGTGCGGTCACGCCCGGCGAGGACGCCCACCACGATCTGCGGCACCATCAGCGCGGCCATGAGCGCGATCGGCACGCCCCAGCCGCCGCTGTGCTGGTAGAGGACGCCGACGAGCAGCGGCCCGGGGATCGAGATCAGGTAGCCGGTGGACTGGGCGAACGCGGACAGCTTGGCGACGCCGGCGCCGGTGCGGGCCCGCATGCCGACCATCGTCAGGGCCAGCGGGAAGGCGCAGTTGGAGATGCCGAGCAGGACCGCCCAGGCCCAGGCGCCGGAGGCGGGCGCGAAGTACAGCCCCGCGTAACCGGCCAGGCCGCACGCGCCGAGGACGACCACGATGGGGCCCTGGCTGGGCAGCCGGGCGGCGACCCGGGGGATGACGAAGGCGAGCGGGACGCCCATCGCCATGACGACGGCGAGCAGCACGCCGGCGGTCGACGCGGAGACGCCCGCGTCGCGGAAGATCTGCGCCATCCACCCCATCGTGATGTACGCGGCCGTGGCCTGGAGTCCGAAGAAGACGGCGAGCGCCCACGCGGTGCGGCTGCGGGTGATGCGCAGCCCGTCGTCGTGGCCGGTGCCGGTGGTGGGCCGGGCCGGTTCGGCGGGGGCCGCGTCCTTGACGCGTACGAGCGGGATCCAGGGGAGCACGGCGGCGACGCCGAGGACGGCCCACATGGAGAGCCCAATCTGCCAGTTGCCGCCGAGCGCGTCGGTCAGGGGCACGGTCGCGGCGGCGGCCAGCGAGGTGCCGAGCGCGAGGGCCATCGAGTACAGGCCGGTCATGGAGCCGACGCGGTCGGGGAACCAGCGCTTGACGATGACCGGCATCAGCACGTTGCTGACGGCGATGCCCATCAGGGCGAGGGCGCTGGCGATCAGGAAGCCGATGGTGTTGCCGGTGTACGGGCGGATGATCAGGCCCGCGGCGATCGCCATCATGCCGACGCAGACGACGGCGCTCGCGCCGAAGCGCCTGGCGAGCCGCGGTGCCATGACGCCGAAGACCGCGAAGCACAGCGGGGGCACGGAGGTGAGCAGTCCGGCGAGGCTTCCGCTCATGCCGAGTCCGTCGCGGACCTCTTCGAGGAGGGCGCCGAGGCTGGTGATCGCGGGCCGCAGGTTCAGGGCTGCGAGGACGATACCGATGGTCACCAGACGTACGGCCCACACGCGCGGGGCGGCACTTTTCTCCGTGGGTATCGGTGCCTGCGCGGTCGGCGGTGCCATCGTCGGGGTCGGTGTTTCCTCACTAGCCATGGGACCCATCTTAGAATCATGGGATGATTGGCTGTCCACTCCGATCGCGTCACACCGTAGGGTCCGAGCGCGTCACACCGTAGGGTCCGATCGCCTCACACCGTTAGGAACGTCGATGCCACTGACCCCTCCCGGGCGCTCGGCCCTGTCCGAGCAGGTCATCTCCGCCCTGCGCGCCCAGATCTCCTCGGGCGAGTGGCCGGTGGGCTCCCGTATCCCGACGGAGCCCGAGCTCGTCGAGCAGCTCGGTGTCGCCCGGAACACGGTGCGCGAGGCCGTGCGCGCCCTCGCGCACAACGGGCTGCTCGACATCCGCCAGGGTTCGGGCACCTACGTCGTGGCGACCAGTGAGCTGGCGGGGGTGATGCAGCGGCGGTTCGCCGACGCCGATCCGCGGCACATCGCCGAGCTGCGTTCCACGCTGGAGTCGAGTGCGGCGAAGCTGGCCGCCGAGCGGCGCACCGAGCGCGACCTGAAGCAGCTCGACGCCCTTCACGTACGGCGTGAGGAGGCGTGGGAGGCGGGCGACGCGGAGGCGTTCGTGACGGCGGACGCGTCGTTCCACATGGCGGTCGTGGCCGCGTCGCACAACGACGTGATGACGGCGATGTACGCGGATCTGGGCGAGGTCCTGCGGGACTGGCTGCGTGAGGACGTGGGCGAGCGGCTCACCGCCGAGAACCACATGGACCACACGCGCCTGGTCGACGCGATCCGGGAGGGTGACGCGGAGGCGGCCGCGGCCGAGGCGGCGTCCTATCCGTTCCTGTGCCGGCCCGGCCGGCTCAGCGCGCCTTGCGGTGACTGACCCAGGCCGTGCGTACGTTCTTCCAGCACCGCCCGTCGAGGCGCACGGTCCCGGCGGGGCCGACCTCGGTCGGGGCCGTGTCGGTGTCGATGTCCCACCACGGGTCGCACTCGATGTGCAGGGCGACCCGGTCGACCACCGGATAGGGGTTGTGGCAGGCGGCGGTGGCGCGGGTCCCGTCGACGACGATCCGGCACCCGGCGCCGAACAGCTCCTTCTTCGGCTCGGCCACGCGCGCGTGGCCGGGGTCTTCGGCCGTGTCGGACATCGCGTCGCACGGCAGAGCGACCAGCAGGGCAAGGGCGGCCAGGGCCGGGGCTATCCGGTGGTGGGGCAGGAGCACGAGAAGGACCTCCTCGCACCCAGGGTGCGTGGAGGTCCCTGCGCCCCGCCCGGCCGGTGGGCCGAACGGGGGACGTCGTGTCAGGCGCCGATCGCGTGCAGGCCGCCGTCGACGTGGATGATCTCGCCCGTCGTCTTCGGGAACCAGTCCGACAGCAGGGCGACGATGCCCTTGCCCGCGGGCTCCGGGTCCTCGAGCTTCCACTCCAGCGGGGAGCGGCTGTCCCAGACCGAGGCGAGCTCGCTGAAGCCGGGGATCGACTTGGCGGCCATCGAGCCGATCGGGCCCGCCGAGATCAGGTTGCAGCGGATGTTCTGCTTGCCCAGGTCACGCGCCATGTAGCGGCTGGTGGCCTCCAGGGCGGCCTTGGCCGGGCCCATCCAGTCGTACTGCGGCCAGGCGAACTGCGCGTCGAAGGTGAGGCCGACGACGGACCCGCCCTCGGTCATCAGCGGCAGCAGCGCCATCGTCAGCGACTTCAGGGAGAAGGCCGAGACGTTCATCGCGGTGGCCACGGACTCGAACGGCGTGTTCAGGAAGTTGCCGCCGAGCGCGTCCTGCGGGGCGAAGCCGATGGAGTGCACGACGCCGTCGAGCCGGTCGCCCAGGTGCTCACGGACCTGGCCCTCCAGGCGGGCGAGGTGCTCGTCGTTCGAGACGTCGAGCTCCAGGACCTTGACCTTGTCGGGCTGGGGCAGCTTCTTGGCGATGCGCTCCGTCAGCGTCGGCCGCGGCCACGCCGTCAGGATGATCTCCGCGCCCTGCTCCTGGGCCAGCTTCGCGGCGTGGAAGGCGATGGAGGACTCCATCAGCACGCCGGTGATGAGGATCTTCTTGCCCTCGAGGATGCCAGTCGTGTTCGTCATCGTGCTCAGTGACCCATTCCCAGTCCGCCGTCAACGGGAATGACGGCACCAGTGATGTACGAAGCGTCGTCGGAGGCGAGGAACCTGACCGCGGAGGCGATCTCCCCGACCTGCGCGTACCGGCCGAGCGGCACCTGCGCCACGATGTTCGCGCGCTGCTCGTCGGTGAGCACCTGGGTCATGTCGGTGTCGACAAAACCGGGGGCGACGACGTTGAAGGTGATGTTGCGCGACCCCAGTTCACGGGCGAGGGAGCGCGCGAAGCCGACCAGTCCCGCCTTCGAGGCGGCGTAGTTCGCCTGCCCCGCGGAGCCGAGCAGACCGACGACGGAGGAGATCAGCACGACGCGGCCCTTCTTGGCGCGCAGCATGCCGCGGTTGGCACGCTTCACGACCCGGAAGGTGCCGGTGAGGTTGGTGTCGAGGACGGACGTGAAGTCCTCCTCGGACATGCGCATGAGGAGCTGGTCCTTGGTGACGCCGGCGTTGGCGACCAGGACCTCGACGGGACCGTGCTTCTCCTCGATCTCCTTGTAGGCCTGCTCCACCTGCTCCGTGTCGGTGATGTCGCACTTGACGGCCAGGAAGCCCTGCTTCTCGAGCTCCGCCGGGTCGCCCGAGCGGTACGTGATCGCGACCTTGTCGCCGGCCTCGGCGAATACGCGGGCGATGGCGAGGCCAATGCCCCGGTTTCCTCCGGTGACGAGAACCGAGCGGCTCAACGGATCACCCTTTCGATAGCGGTGTGGTACTTCGAAAACCTATCGGTACGACCCGGGCTACGGAGAATCGAGCACCGACAGTGACGTACACGACTCACTGTCGGGTCTCTACAGTTCCCGCCCCCGCTATGCCAAGCTCACTCCAGTTCGGACGTCACTTCATGCCGGGAGCGTAGGCGGGCAGGCCAGCTGCAAGGGCCGTATCCAGCATGCGCTTGTCGTAGGTCACCAGAGCGGTGAGGCTCTCCCCCAGGCTGAGCGCGCTTGCCACATGGATGGCGTCCAAAGTGCGCAGGCGGCCGGTCAGCCCGGCCGCAGACCGGCGTACTTCGGGAGTGAGCAGCACTTCCCCGACCCTCCCCTCCAAGTCGCCCATGGCACCCGGGAACGTCCCCATGAGGTCGAGCGTGCGGGTCGTCTCGACAAAGCCAAGACTGCTGGTGGCCATGGGACGGCCTGCCCTGTCCTCGTCGCCGAGGAAGGCATCGAGGGCGGACCAGTGGTTTCGCTGCGACATCCATGTGACCAACGCCGAGGCGTCCATGTAGATCACCGGTAGTCCTCCTCGCGCTCGGCGAGAAGGGTGGCGAGCGGGTCGATGTCGTCGGGCACGTCGTAGCGAGGCATGTCGTGGAGGTCGTCCGTGGTGAATTCGGCCAGTCGGATTTTGCCCTCCGCCACCAGGTGCGCGTACCGCTGCAAGGGGCTGTCCGCCGGGGTCAGTATGGCGATGACGTTGCCGTGGCGGGTGACCTGGAAGGTCTCGCCTCGCTCGACCCGGGCGAAGACGGCGCTGGGGTTGTGCGAGAACTCGCGGATGGAGATGGCGCTCATAACGGCCTCCTCGATTGTGCCTACATAACATTCACTGTAACCACAATCGAGGCATCTGGGTTACGGACATCCAGCCCATCAGCCTGTTTCGTTCTCGTCCTCCACGTCTCCCAGCAGGCGCCAGGCGAGATCGGCAAGAGTCTCTCCGTTTTCCGTGGCCCACCGGGCGGTTCCCTGATTGGAGACAGGGCGGTCTTCCCATTCGGCGAGTTCCCACATCCGCGCGATGAGGCCACTGGGCGAGTAGGCGAGACCGTCGGCAGCCCAGACGATCGGCCGTGCGCGGTTGGTATTGGTCCACTTCGCCAACGCGCGGCGCGGGTTCGCGTCGAGCCATGCAGCCAGAGCGTCCTTCTCCGGCAGTACGTACAAAGCCAGGTGCAGGGGCGCCCCTTCTTCCAGGGCTCCGCTGTTGACAATGACATGCACCGCGTTAGGCCGACGGCGTTTACGGGGCTTGATCTCCTCGCGCCGGTACTTGGCGGCAGCATCTTCAGTGCCACCGCCTTCGATGGCGGTGAGAACCGCTGCCACGAGGTCGGCGGCCTGCCCGGGGTCGACGCAGACGCGCTGGAGACTCGACCGGGTTCCCACCTCATCGTCCAGGGCCTGCACGAGCACTGGAACAGTGCGCTTCACGAGTTCGGGCACCTGGTCTCGGGCCGTGCTGGCCCAGGCGAGCGAAGGGTCCGGCTCGCCCATGCCGGCGTCCTGGGCCAGCAGCTGGCGGAACACCAGGTGGGTGATGAGGAAGGTGCCGTCGTCAATCACGGCCGCCGCCCGCCCCGTGTACTGCTCGCGTTCCGTACGCAGTGCCGTACGTACGGAACGCAGGACGTTCACGGCGTTCCATGTCTCGTAGACGTTGGGCACGGAGCGGAAGAGCGGGTCGTAGATGCCGCTGCCGCCTCGTTCCCACAGCACGTCGGTGGACTCGGCTGCGACGAGCCGGGCCGCGAACCGACTGCCGGCGTGCGCGCAGGCCAGCGCACACGCGGCTTCCACGACGGAGCAGCCCTCGTCGTCCTGTGGTTCGAGTTCGCTTCGGCGCACGCTGTACACCAGGCCCAGCTCGGCGCGGAACTCCTCGATGAGGACCGCCTGAACGGGGTCGAGGGCGATGCGGTCGCGTTCGGTGATGTGGTTCTGCCGGTTGGTGGCCTGTGTGGTCCGATCAGCGAACTCGGTGTCGCCACCGGTGACGATGAACCGGACGGTGACCTGCGCAAGTTCGGCGTCTTCCGCCTGCTGGGCGGCATCGATGACGGAGCGTACGGTCTGCGCACCGTTCACGACGCTGGCACCGTGCGCGGTGAGCCGGACAGGAGAACGCTCAGGCACCCGCTGCGATCCCGGCACCGCGTCCAGGGACTCGCACAGCACGGTGACCCCATTGTTGAAGTACCAGAAGTGGGACGGCTCGTCGATCAGGGTGTCCACCAACTCCTTGTTGATGGGCGTCAGTCCGAGCGGGTTACGGATGTTGCGGACGAACAGTTCGTTGCCGTGGTCGGCCCAGCGCGCGACTTCCTCGGCCTGCATGACGCCCTCGTACGACAGATACGGCGAGGGCACGCTGAACCAGGGCTGGAGCGTCGCTTCCAAGGTGACGGGCTCGCTGCGCTGGTCCTGCCTGACAAGGGCGTGGATCTCCGGGGCGTGGAGGAAGCGGTGGCCGATGTAGTCGCCGTGGGAGTTGAACTCTCGTTCGCCGTTGGCGATGACCTGACGTACGCCCGGGGCGGGTGGTTCGGTCCCCATGAGGACGATCACCTGCGTGATCTTGGGGGCCTTCGCGCCGATGAGGTCGTGCGCCTTCTTGGCCAGGATCTGTCCGCGGGGGTTGAACTGGGCGGCCTCTCCGGAGTCGATGAGCCTGAGTCCGGCGAAGAGCTTGTGGACGGCCGTCTCATCGGCCTTCGCCGTCCCAGACGGGCTCCATTTGGCCTGGACGAGGTAGATCTGCTCCTTGCCCTCGTCGATGGCGATGGCGTCGATCCCTTGGTCCTGGCCGCCGTCGATGACGCAATCGGCCGCCTGCTCGGGAGCCCACCCCGTCATGATGCGCACGGCGTGCGCCGCTAGGGCGCGGGACCGGAAGGCGGGCGTGGTCTGCTCCGGCGGCCGGTTGCCGAAGTCACTCATGTCGATGAGGCCGGTGTACGTCTCGTCGAAGGCGCGAGCGACCTGGCGGACCTGGGTGGGAACATCGAGGGCGGAAGGCACGATGGTCATGCGGGTGTGGTTCCTGTTCGGTTTCGGCAGGCCGCGAGCGATTCGGGCGACTGAAGGATGAGGGCGAGGTCTACGGGGATCAGTTCAGGGAGTCCACGACTGCCTGGAAGCTCTTCTGGGCCTCGCCGAGGTGCCGCACAATAGACTTCGCAATGTCGCGGGGGTCGCCATGATCGTCCAGAAGCGTTGCGGCACGGCCGTTCAGGGCAAGGCCGGCAGTGGGGGTGCGAAGTATCTCGCCGACGTCATAACGCCTGAAGCACTGCGGCTCGCTCTCCACCGGCTGTCCCTCGGCACGGAGCCTGTAGGTGGTGAGGAACTCCTCGAAGTCGGCTTCCGCGAGAGGGTTCCGGGTGTCCGTGTAGTGACGGTCCCGAAGGTCGAAGACCCCTAGTTCGCGCGTCGCGATGTCCCCTGGCCGCTGGGGGTCGGCGGACTTCGTGAAGAACAGGATGTTCGACTTGGAGCCGGTGTCGTAGAACATGCCGGTCGGCAGCCGCAGCAGGGTGTGCACGTTGCAGTTCATGAGCAGCGCCCGGCGGATCGCGGCCGCGGCTCGGCTGTCATGGGACAGCACTCCGTCAGGAACGAAAACAGCGGCCCTGGCACCCCGAGGCAGGGTGATGGCGAGGTGCTGGAGAAAGTTGGCCGGGAGGATCGCGTTCTGCGCCCAGAAGTCGTCGCGCTGCTGCGTATCTGCGGCAACGTCGCTCTTGAACGGCGGGTTGCAGATGACGACGGTCGCGTCCACGCTCCGCTCATGACGCCGCACCACGTCCTCGCGCGCCTTCAGTGAATCGGCACGCAGGATCGGCGGTACGTCGTGGAATGGGCGCCCGGTGTTGAGCAGCACGTTCATCGTGGCTAGGCGGCACATCTGGACGTCGATGTCGGCGCCCGCTATGGCCGAGGCGTCGACGCGCTCACCGTGCGCGGCCATCTCGCGATACGCGGCGATGAGGCTGGTGCCGATACCGACAGCCGCGTCGACGACCTTGTCGCCGGGGGTGAGACCGAGCGCCTTCGCCACGACCGCGAGCAGCGGGGGCGGGGTGAGGAACTGGCCGGTGTCCCGCTTGGTCCGCAGATCGTCCCGACAGTCGGCCAGCAACAGCGCGAAGGCTCCCCCGAGTTCGTCCCTCGGCACGTTCGACCAGCGGTACGGGTTGAACTCTTCGGTGATCAGCCGCCCGAGCTCCGCCATCCTGTCCACGTTCCAGGGCTGGGCGTCCTGAAACACGACGCTCGCGGTCGTGCGCCGCGGGTCCGTCGGGTTGGGCGCGCCGAGGTCGGCCATCAGACGGCCGAGAGCCCTGTGCAGCGCGTCGCCGCTGGCGTCCACGAGCTGCGGCCACGCGCCTGCGGGCGCCACCGCCGGGCGCGCGAACGTCCCAGTGCGCTGGGCCCGTTCGTGATCGAGTTTGAGGAAGAGCAGGAAGGCTATGTGCTCGGTGAACTCGATCCGCCTCAGCGCCTTGCCGGTGATCTTCTGCTCACGGAACCGCTGCCAGCGCTTGAAGATCCGATCCGAAGTCCAGAGGCGCTCCGACCCTCTCGCCGCTATGTCGTCCCGTTCCGTCGCCATATGGGCCCCACCCGTTGTCGCACGTCCCTGTATGAGCGGATTCGCCGACGACGGCAGCCTGCGATGACGCCACGCCACAACGACCGAGCGGGTCGCAGGCGATCAACTCCATTACATGGTACGGGGCGAGGCGTCGTTCCATCGGGGTGAGCAGGCAGTTGGCCAGAGAGCTAATCCCCCGCGATCCGGCAGCGCACCTGCTTTCCGACGGGCGTGGGAGCGACCCGCCACCCCGGTGCGAGCAGGTCCATGAGAGGCAGTCCGCGCCCCGACTCGGCTTCCGGGTCATTGAGTTGTACGCCGCCGCGGGCAGGGAGCACGTATTGGTACGGGTCGTGCAGCCGGACCCAGACCGCCTGCTCTCCGCCGGTGTTGCGCCACAGCGGCGATTCCACCTCCACCTCCGCGACGAGCGGCACGAAGTCGCCGCAGGCCCGGATGGCGTTCCCGCACAGCTCGGACATCACCAATTGCACGGAATGCGCCAGGTCTTCGCCGACACCGGCCCCGGCGAGGGACTTCGCGATGAGGGTGCGAGTGCCGCGGAGGTGGTCGGGAGTGGCCGTGAGATGGAGGACGAATCCGGTGGGGGTGGGGGTGTGGTACCAGCCGAGGGAGTGGGGCATGGCATGGGCTCCTTACAGGTCGCACTGCAACTCGGCGCGATTGCGCTCGAGTTGAGGGTCTCGCCCATCCATGATCGACTGCAAGTTTGTCACCTAGATTGGTGGATCGAATTTCCGTTCCCCTGGACGTTCAGCTTGGTGTGGTAGAAGCTCGCCGCATGCCAAACGTGCGCCCCGTACCCACTGTTCGACGCCGCCGACTCGGTGAGGCCCTGCGCCGGTACCGCAACACGACCGGCATGAGCCTTGACGCGGCCTCCGCGGAACTGGGGTGGCTGGGACCGAAGTTGTCGCGGATCGAGACGGCCAACGGACACATCCGTCCAGCCGAAGTAGCGCCACTGCTCAGGGTGTACGGGGTGACCGATCCCGAGATCGTGGGCGCGCTGGAAGGTCTGGCCAAGGATGCTCGGAAGCAGGGGTGGTGGCAGACGTACAGCGGGGTTGTAGCCCCCGCGTACGCCGACTACATCTCCTTGGAGTCTGACGCGGAGAGCGTTCGCATCTGGAGTCCACTGCTCGTCCCCGGGCTGCTACAGACAGCCGGGTACGCACGTGAGACCGTGGCGGCCAACGCCACCACGCGCACGCCCGAGGAAACAGCCGCCCTGGCCGAGGTCCGTATGGCACGACAGGCGGTACTTTCCCGCCCGAACGGAGCCCTGAAGTTCTGGGCAGTGATCCATGAGGCGGTTCTTCACCAGCGTTTCGCCGTGCGCCCCGACACGATGCGCGACCAGTTGCGTCGGCTTCTGGACGTTGCGGAGCTACCCAACGTCACCTTGCAGGTCATGCCGTTGGCCGCGACACCGCATCCCGGTGGCGCCGGCGGCTTCAATCTGGTGGGCTTCCCCGGGCCGATGCCGGACGTCGTTCTCTTGGAAAACCTCATCGGCGCGACTTACGTTGAGGGCGTCGACGAAGTGCAGGTCTTCGTCGACGCCTTCGAGCGCATCGTCGCGGCGGCACTCCCCGTGGACGACTCGATGGCACTCATCGCACGGATCGAGGAGGAAAGCCGCACGTGACGGACTCTAAGGCAGAGCTGTACGCAGAGGATCTCTCTGCTGCGACATGGCGCAAGGCATCCGCAAGCGCAGGCGAGAACGACTGTGTCGAGGTCGCCGAACTGCCGCGCGGCGCGCGGGCCGTGCGCGACTCGAAGAATCTGGAGCGGGAGCCGCTACGGTTCACCGCGTCCGAGTGGGCCGCGTTCCGGGCAGGTGTACTTGCCGACGAACTGTGAGTTCACAGGCGTAGGAACAGCACCGGGCCGGTGGGTCCAATGAACCACCGGCCCGCTGTATACCCCTACTCGTCGTCGCCCGACGGCGGCGCGTCCTTCTTCAGGGCGCGGGCCACGGCCGTGAACTGGGCCAGCGCGACTTCGAGTTCGTCAACGATCTCTTGTGCGATCACATCGGGCGAGGCGTACTCAGTGGTGGCGCCGGAGGCGGACTTCAGGACCGTGAGGTCGAGGTTGACTTTGTCGCGGGCGATCAGCTCGTCGTAGTCGTAGGCGCGGAAGCGGTCGCTCGGCTTACGCGCGGTGAAGTCCTTGCCGCCGGAGTGGTAGGCGGCGACGAAGTCGTCGAGATGCTCGCGCCGCAACTGCCGCTGCTTGAGCGTGAAGCGCTGGTCCGTGCGGAAGTCGTAGACCCAGAGCCGACGGGTGCCGGGGCGGCCGCCGGAGCGCTGGCCGGTCTTGTCGAAGAAGAGGACGTTGGCCTTGACGCCGTTGGCATAGAAGATGCCGGTGGGCAGGCGCAAGAGGGTGTGGACGTCGCAGAGGTTGAGCAGATTCTTGCGGATCGTCTCGCCGGCGCCTCCTTCGAATAGGACGTTGTCGGGCAGGACGAGGGCTGCTCGGCCGTTGGTCTTGAGCAGGTTGTAGATGTGCTGGACGAAGTTGAGCTGCTTGTTGGTGGTCGGCGCCCAGAAGTCGGTACGGGCGGTGTAGGACTCTCCAGTCACTGAGCCGACGCCGAAGGGCGGGTTGGCCAGCACGATGTCGTAGTGCTTGATCGGGGACCGGGCCAGGGAGTCCTGGATGGTGATGAGCGGCTTGGCCTCGGAGTGGCCGATGCCGTGCAACAGCATGTTCATCAGGGCCAGGCGGCCGGTCTCGCGGACGAGTTCGTAGCCGGTGATAGCGCCGGTCTGGAGGGCGCGGCCCTTGTCGCCGTAGAGCTCGTCCTCGTAGTTCTGAACGAGATGAGCGTGCGCGGCGATGAGGAAGCCGCCGGTACCGCAGGCCGGGTCGGTGATCCACTCACCGGGCTTCGGCTGGACGCAGTCGACCATTGCGTCGATCAGCGGGCGGGGAGTGAAGTACTGCCCGGCGCCCGTCTTACGGTCCTCGGCGCCGCGCTGGAGGAGGCCTTCGTACGCATCACCCTTGAGGTCCTGGTTCTCGGTGGTCCAGGTGTAAGGGTCGATCAGATCCTTGATGAGGCGTTCCAGGACGGCCGGTTCATGGATCTTGTTCTGCGCCTTGAGGAAGACCTCACCGAGCATCGTGCCGCCGCGCTGACCGAGGTCCTTGAGGATGAACTCGTAGTGGTCGAGCAGTGCTTCGGCGGACTTGGTCATCAGGCTCGCCCAGTCACACCCTTCGGGGACGAGGGGCTCCTCGGGGAGGTTGCGCCGGAAGACGTGCGAGCGGTTGGCACGCTCGTCAGCCATCTTGAGGAAGAGGAGGTATGTGAGCTGCTCGACGTAGTCGAGGGTCGAGACGCCGGAGTGGCGCAGCAGTTCGCAGTACGACCAGAGGCGGTTGACCAGGGTGGAGGTCGAAGCCGATGCGGGTACCGGTGTGCGGGGGGCAGGGGGTGTCGCGGCGGCGGTGTTGGGGGCGTCCGCGGGGGTCGACTTCTCGGTGCTGTCGCTCATAGTGGTGCTCACAGGGGAAGTGCTTCCTGGGTGCCGGAGGGAACCGGCCGGCCGGAGGTGGCGGGGGCGGCGGCCTGGGTTGGCTTACGGGGGGTGCGCTTGCGCGGGGTCGGCTTGGCTTCAGCGGCTGCTCGCTGGGCGCGGATCCGGTCGAGCAGCATGGAGGCAGGCTCGTCGGTGGGGTCTTGGGGGACGAGGGTGCCGTTGAAGGCGGCGTGGAGGAGGGCGGAGCGGAGTTTCGACGCCTGCGCCCGACTACCTGTGACCGCTTCTTGCAGATCGAGCAAATCGGATTCCAATTCCTGCACCCGGGCAACGATATTCCGCTGAGTCCCTAGGGGTGGAATCGGGATAGCGAGCGCCTGAATTTTACTTTTATTCAACGCCGGCTGATTCCCGCCAGACGCCTCAAGACGCGTCTCTTCATATCTAGCCTTGAGGAAATAGTAAACAAACTCGGGAAGAATCTGTGTCTCGGACACTCGAATTGAGGCACAGTTCTGATTGTGGGCGGCAGCGATATCGAGAATTGCAGCCTGCCCTCGAGTTCGCCCCTCGCCGATCATGGCGATCATCACGGTCCCAGGAGGATGGATTCGAGCTGCCGGGTTTGCCATCGAGCCGACAGAAATCGACTCCCGGGTGCCCGAGATTCGCCCGAATGCTACCTCGCCGCTACTCACCCAGGGAATATCGCCAGTCCAGTGTTCCGAATTATCTCGCGCCGGAGTTGCCCCTACAGCCACTTTGAAAAGCGAACCGATACTCGCCCATCGCCACGATTTCGGAACATCCCAAGGACCATCAGCCAAGGCGGCGGGATCGGGAACCAAGGCGCCTGCTTCGCCCTCAGAGATATCCTCCGTGACGAGTTTTCCGCGCAACACTTGCGCCAAGACGACCTGAAGAAACTCATCCTTTCGCCTATCGGCAACGCCGATAGACGCCTCGCCCGCCTCGATGTGCGCCAGTTGTTCATCCAGCTTGGCGACGATGCGGTGCTGTTCGGCAAGGGGCGGGACGGGGATCTCAAGGTCCGCCAAGTACGGTCGCGGGACCCGACGCTGACCCACAGCACCTGACATGTGTTGCTCTGCCACACAGCGCACGTTTCGTTGCAGCAGGTAATGCATCAGGTACTTGGGCAGGACCGATCCACGGCTGCGCAGCACGTGAAATTCGGTGCTTCCCAGCGCCCGGCCATCCGTCAGCCCTCGCGCAACCACAATCTTCCCGTTCTCCATGCAAGGAGTGATCTTCGCGAAGAGTACGTCATTCTCCTGGAACCGAGTCAGCGACTTCTTCTTGAGGTCGCCGTACCGCACCTGCGCGGAGGCATCCATACGCCCTGTCTCGGCTTCGACAGCGGCCATGGGAACTTGAGAAATCAGGTCATCGTCATCGGGCTCTTCGTCAAATCCGCGGGGATTTACCTCACACAGTTCACCGATGCTGACCAGCGCCCACCCCTCCGGCAGCCCGTCCCCCGAAAAGTCCGCCGAATCCCCCGGCCCCGCGCCCCACTCGGCCGTCACGCGCTCAGCTCCCTGTCCAGTTCCTCAATAATTTGTTCTGCCCGCGTCTCACCGAATTCGGCGAGGAATCCATCCGTTCCGTTTCGCTTCGCGAAAGGATCGTAATCGAGGTCAGCGGTGTCGAAGCGTACACTCCCCGCGGTCGCCACAGCGATACGGTCGAGCCACCAGCGCTGACGTTCAGTGAAACGGGTGCCCATCTGTTCCTGGCGGGCGATCCACGCCGCGTAACGCTCCTCCACGAGCTCCGCGTAAGGGCGTGGGGCCGGGGCGCCCCTTTCCGCGCCGCCAGCGAGTTCGTAGCGGAGCAGGGCCAGCAGGTCGGCGGCGGTGTGCTGGCGGCGGACCTCGTCCAGCATCGCCTCGCCGAGCTGCTCGTACGACCTCCACAGCCGGTCCGGGGTCCACGCGCGCGGCGGGCGGGCGATGCTGCGGGCCACATCCTTCAGCTGACGCATCGCCTCGCCGGGCCGTACGTCGGAGCCTGCGCTGAAGGCCAGGGACATCGCCGCGATCTTGTCCCGGTTGTCGTCGATGTACTCGCGCCAACTGCGGACCGTCTCCGCCGCCGCCTCCTTGTCGTCAACGACCCCACCCGCGCGCAGCAGCTCGTCCACGCCGTTCTCGTCGTAGAGGATGTCCTTCGCCCGGCGCATCTCCAACAGACGTGAGCGCAGCGCCGGTTGAGCGGCCAGAGGCTTGATCGCCTCTTCGATGAGGTCGCGTACCGCACGCTCAGGATTGCGGCCCGCGCGCTCGGCGGCCTCGCGTACGTCCAGCTGTTCGTCCGCCGAAACGGCCTTGACCATCTTCTGGACGATGTCCTTCAGCTCCAGGCCACCGCTCAGACGTGCCACCTCCGCGCGCTCCTCGCCCGTCATCTGGATGTCGAGCTTGGCGAGACGTGCGGCAAGGGTGGAGACCTCTTCCTCCTCGATGGTGTTGGCCGCTGTCTTGCGCAGCAGCTTCTCCAGGCTGATCTGTTTGTCCGTGTGGCGTTCCAGCGGTGCCGCGTCGATCTTCGGCTTCTTCGTCACGCCGACCGCGTCGACGATCACGAAGCGGGCCTTGGGGCCGACGCCCGGGGTCACCTTCTCGAACTCCGTCAGCGTCAGGGTGCGTGCACCGCGGCCCTTCATCTGTTCGAAGTAGGCCCAGCTCTTCACGTCCCGCAGGAACAACAGGCATTCGAGCGGCTTGACGTCCGTACCCGTCGCGATCATGTCGACGGTCACCGCGATCCGCATCTGCGGGAGGTTGCGGAAGTTGGCCAGTCGCTCGGCCGCGTTGCTCGCCGCGCTCGTGATCTTCGCGCAAAAGTCGTTGCCCTTGCCGAAGACATCGCGGATGACCTCGACGATCTCCTCGGCGTGGTTGTCGTTCTTGGCGAAGACCAGCGTCTTCGGGACGTACATCTTGTCCCACCGCAGCGCGCCTGTCGCCGCGTCGCGCTTCGCACGCTCCGGGAAGATCTCCGTGAACAGGCGGTCGCGGAAGGTCTGCACGACCGTACGCAACTGGTCCTTGCTGATGACGCCGACGCCGACCTGCTTCGCGCCGTACTCGATGTCCTCGGCGATGTCCTCGTAGCGCTGGCGGCGTGTGCGGCGGTCGCGGACCGGGATGGTGCCGTGTGCGATGACGCCGCCCTCTGCCGTTATCCGCGTCTCGATCTCGTAGACGGAGAAGTCGACGTTGACGCGGTCGGCGACCGCCTCCTGGTACGAGTATTCGCTAACGAGGTTGCCGTTGAAGTAACCGAAGGTCTGGGCGACGGGGGTGGCGGTGAGGCCGACGATCGGGGCGTCGAAATACTCCAGGACCGAGCGCCACTTGCCGTAGATGGAGCGGTGGCACTCGTCGACGACGATCAGGTCGAAGGCCTCGGGCGGGATGGTCGCGTTGTAGCCGACCTCGATACCGCCGGGCACGTGGACGTCGTACGAGACATCCTCCCCGTCGGCGTTCCGGTCCGCGTTCGGCAGGCTCACACCCGTCAGTTCCATGTAGAGGCGCTGGACGGTAGAGATGACGACCTTGGAGGAGGGGAGCATGCCCTCAGCGCCAAGCCGCTGGACATTATAGAGGTCCGCGAACTTACGGTCGGTGTCGGGGGTCTTGAAGTTCTCGAACTCCGCGAAAGCCTGCGCCCCGAGGTTATTGCGGTCGACCAGGAACAGGACGCGCTCCGCGCGCGCGTGCTTGATCATCCTGTACGAGAACGTCACCGCCGTGAATGTCTTGCCCGCGCCGGTCGCCATCTGCACGAGAGCGCGGGACTGGCCCATGCCCTGCTGGCCCTTGCCGTGCGCCACCGAGTCCTCGACGCCGCGTACCGCCTTGATCTGCGCCGGGCGCAACGGCCGTTCGTCCAGCTCGGGCATGCGGTCACGCAGACGGGCACGGTAGCTGGGCGCCTGCGCGTCCTCGTCGGCCTGCCGCATCCAGCGGGCCAGGGTGCGCGGCTGGTGGAAGGAGAAGATGCGGCGAGTCCGGGAGTCCGGGTCGAGGGTGGAGCGGAAACGGGTCTCGCCTCCGTCGCTGACGTAGCGGAACGGGAGCGGGGTGCGCCAGGCGTTCAGGCGCTCCTGTGCGCTGGTGAGGTGGTCAGCGTAGCGGTCGGCCTGCCCCTCGGCGGCAGACAGGTCGGCGCCTTCGCGCTTGGCCTCGATGACACCGACGAGCTTGCGGTCGACGTAGAGGGCATAGTCGGCGCGCCCCTTGGCCGTGGTGACCTCGCGGACAGCGACACCATTGCCGCGCCAGTCGCCCTGTACATGCAGATTCTGGTCCGCTCCGGCGTTCTGCACGTCCCAGCCCGCGGCCCCCAGCATCGCGTCGAGCCGGTCGCGGACCTGCACCTCGGTGAGCGGTTCGCGGGATGCCTGTTCGGCGTTGTCGAGGAGGCGGGCGCGCTCAGCGACCGCTGCCGAGGAGGCATCCCGGTCGGTTGCGTCGGCGCGGCTGCGCCCTGCCTGCTCAGCCTCGGCGGAGGCCTGGAACTGGGCGAGCTGGTCCTGCATGGCCGCGACCGCGCGGGCCAGCTCCTCGCGCTCAGCCTGCGCCCGGGCCAACTCACGTTCAGCGGCGGCACGGGCGGCCTGCTCGGCCTCTGCCTGGGAAGCCTGGTCGCGGTAACTGAGGCGCGCTTCTTCGAGCTCCTTGCGGGCCCGCTCGACGTCCTGGAGCAGTCGCTCGCTCTCGGCAGCGGGAGTGCTGTCCGGGCTGGGAGGTACGAAGGCCAGCTGCTCACGCGATCCGGTGAGGAGGCGGTGGTACCAGACGCCGAGGCGGAAGCAGGTGCGCAGGGCACGGAAGGCGTCGTCGGCGCTGTCGAGGCCCGAGTGGTTCGCGTCGTTGCCGAGTGTGCGTACGTCATGAAAGGCGGTGCTCACATCGCCGTGGAGGTAGCCCTCCCGGTCCAGGGCACGCAGCCGGTCGAACTGCGTACTGCCCTCTGTCCGGACACGGCCCCGGCTCACCAGATCCGCGGCAAGGGCTTCACCGAACTGGCGGGACTTGATCAGCGAAGTGTTCGGGTCGGTGAAGACGTGGCTCTCGGCCGACGATCCGTATGCCACGAGCAACGGCAGGTGCGGCAGCAGAAACCCGAAGTTGCGAGACTGCCGGGCGAGGCGTACGAGTCGCGGGTCCGGTGTCCGGGACGCTCCGCCTGCGCTGCTCATGGGGTGGTACCGCCTCTCAGGGAGTTTAGGGGCCGACGCTGTGCATGGGGTGTGATCGCCCATCGAGCCTATCCGGGTCCCCGCCTTTTGCGCCGGTCTTCCGGCACTGCAGCTGCGTTCACCTCAGGCATGGCCGCCATCACAATCCGGTGGCCGCATCGCACCCCTCCGCGTCATGGTTCACTCACTCGCATTACGCCGTGACAGAAGGGGAGGCCGCCCATGGCCCATGACATCGATCCGTCATTCACCGCACTGCCTTTGCGGGCCCTCGCCGACGCGGCGCTCGCCCGCGCGCGGGCGCTCGGCGCGGACCATGCGGACTTCCGCCTGGAACGCGTACGCAATGGGGCGGTGCGGCTGCGGGACGCCAGGCCCGCCGGGTCGTCGGACACCACGGATCTCGGCTATGCGGTGCGTGTGGTGCACGGCGGGACGTGGGGGTTCGCGTCCGGCGTCGATCTGACGATGGACGCGGCGGCGAAGGTGGCGTCGCAGGCCGTGGCGATGGCCAAGCTCAGCGCCCAGGTGATCAAGGCCGCCGGGTCCGACGAGCGCGTCGAGCTGGCGGACGAGCCGGTGCACGCCGACCGGACCTGGGTCTCCTCCTACGAGATCGATCCCTTCACGGTCCCCGAGGAGGAGCGGGCCGGGCTGCTCGCCGACTGGAGCGCGCGGCTGCTCGCGGCCGACGGGGTCTCGCATGTGGACGCCTCGCTGCTGTGCGTCCATGAGAACAAGTTCTACGCGGACACGGCGGGGACGGCGACGACGCAGCAGCGGGTGCGGCTGCATCCGCAGCTCACGGCCGTCGCCGTGGACGATTCGAGCGGCGAGTTCGACTCGATGCGCACGATCGCGCCGCCGGCCGGCCGCGGCTGGGAGTACCTGACGGGCACGGGGTGGGACTGGGACCGGGAGCTGGCCGAGATTCCGGGGCTGCTGGCCGAGAAGATGCGGGCGCCGAGCGTCCGGGCGGGCTCGTACGATCTGGTCGTCGACCCGTCGAACCTCTGGCTGACCATTCACGAGTCCATCGGGCACGCCACCGAGCTGGACCGTGCGCTCGGCTACGAGGCTGCGTACGCGGGCACGTCCTTCGCCACGTTCGACCAGCTCGGCAAGCTCAAGTACGGCTCCGAGATCATGAACGTGACGGGCGACCGCACCGCCGAGCACGGGCTCGCCACCATCGGGTACGACGACGAGGGCGTGGCCGGGCAGTCCTGGGACCTGGTGCGGGACGGGACGCTGGTCGGCTATCAACTCGACCGCCGCATCGCGAAGTTGACCGGGTTCGAGCGGTCCAACGGGTGCGCGTACGCCGACTCCCCCGGGCACGTGCCCGTGCAGCGGATGGCCAACGTCTCGCTGCAACCCGATCCGGGCGGGCTCTCGACGGACGATCTGATCGCGGGGGTCGACCACGGTCTGTACCTCGTGGGCGACCGGTCGTGGTCCATCGACATGCAGCGGTACAACTTCCAGTTCACGGCGCAGCGGGCGTACGAGATCCGGGGCGGGCGGCTCGCCGGGCAGGTGCGGGACTTCGCCTACCAGGCGACGACGACCGACTTCTGGGGCTCCATGGCCGCGGTCGGCGGGCCGCAGACCTATGTCCTCGGCGGCGCCTTCAACTGCGGCAAGGCCCAGCCGGGCCAGGTCGCGGCCGTCTCCCACGGCTGCCCCGCGGCCCTCTTCAAGGGCGTCAGCATTCTGAACACGACGCAGGAGGCGGGTCGATGAGCCCTCGGACCAACCCCCGTACGAACAAGCCGCACGAGATCGTCGAGCGCGCCCTGGAGCTGTCGCGGGCCGACGGCTGTGTCGTCGTCGCCGACGAGACGTCGACCGCCAATCTGCGCTGGGCGGGGAACGCGCTGACGACGAACGGCGTCACGCGCGGGCGCACCCTGACCGTCATCGCGACCGTCGACGGCAAGGAGGGCACGGCGTCCGGGGTCGTGTCCCGGTCCGCCGTGACCGCCGCCGACCTCGAACCGCTGGTGCGGGCCGCCGAGGAGGCCGCCGCGAAGGCAGGCCCCGCCGAGGACGCGCAGCCGCTCGTCGACGGCGTACCGCACTCCCCCGGCTTCACGGACGCGCCCGCCGAGACCTCGTCGGACGTGTTCGCGCGGTTCGCGCCGGCGCTCGGCGAGGCCTTCGCGCGGGCCCGGTCCGGTGGCCGCGAGCTGTACGGCTTCGCCAACCACGAGCTGACGTCCAGCTATCTCGGTACGTCGACGGGTGTGCGGCTGCGTCACGACCAGCCGAACGGGACGCTCGAGCTGAACGCCAAATCGCCGGACCGCAGGCGTTCGGCCTGGGCGGGCCGCGCGACGCGGGACTTCAAGGACGTCGACCCGGCGGCGCTCGACGCGGAGCTCGCGACGCGGCTCGGCTGGGCCGAGCGCCGCCTCGACCTGCCCGCGGGCCGCTACGAGACGCTGCTGCCGCCGACGGCCGTCGCGGACCTGCTGATCTATCTGCTGTGGTCGGCGGGGGCGCGGGACGCGGCCGAGGGCAGGACCGTGTTCTCCAGGCCCGGGGGCGGCACGCGGGTGGGCGAGCGGCTGAGCGAGCTGCCGCTGACGCTGCGCAGCGACCCGCACGAGCCCGGTCTGGAGTCCGCGCCGTTCGTGCTGGCGCACTCCTCCGGCGACGACGCGTCCGTGTTCGACAACGGGCTGCCGCTGTCCGCCACGGAGTGGATGGCGCGGGGCGAGCTGAAGCATCTGTCGACGACCCGGCACAGCGCCGGACTCACCGGGCTGCCGGTCGCGCCGGCCATCGACAATCTCATCCTGGACGGCGGCTCCGGGAAGTCGCTGGAGGAGATGGTCGCGGCCACGGAGCGCGGGCTGCTGCTGACCTGTCTCTGGTACATCCGGGAGGTCGATCCGGCGACGCTGCTGCTGACCGGGCTGACCCGCGACGGCGTGTATCTCGTGGAGAACGGCGAGGTCGTGGGCGAGGTGAACAACTTCCGGTTCAACGAGTCGCCGGTCGACCTGCTGAGCCGCGCCACGGAGGCAGGGCGCACGGAAAAGACGCTGCCCAGGGAGTGGGGCGACTGGTTCACTAGGGCTGCGATGCCCGCGCTGCGGGTGCCGGACTTCAATATGAGCTCCGTCAGCCAGGGCGTCTGAGCCGTACGTTTTTCGCCCATAGACTGGGCGGGACCCAGCAGAACTGTTCAAGGAGACACAGAACCGTGACGGACATCGTCGACGAGCTGAAGTGGCGCGGGCTGTTCGCCCAGTCCACCGATGAGGACGCTTTGCGCAAGGCTCTCGCGGACGGTCCCGTCACGTTCTATATCGGGTTCGACCCGACGGCGGCCTCGCTGCACGTCGGGCACCTGGTGCAGGTGCTGACCATGCGCCGCCTCCAGCAGGCGGGCCTGCGCCCGCTGGCGCTGGTCGGCGGCGCCACGGGTCAGATCGGTGACCCTCGCCCGACGGCGGAGCGCACGCTGAACGATCCGGAGACGATCGCGAACTGGGTGTCCCGGCTGCGCTCACAGATCGAGCCGTTCCTGTCCTTCGAGGGCGAGAACGCGGCGGTCATGGTGAACAACCTGGACTGGACGGCCGGTATGTCGGCCATCGAGTTCCTGCGCGACATCGGCAAGCACTTCCGGGTCAACAAGATGCTCACGAAGGACTCGGTCGCCCGGCGTCTGGAGTCGCAGGAGGGCATCAGCTACACGGAGTTCAGTTACCAGCTGCTCCAGGGCATGGACTTCCTGGAGCTGTACCGGCGCCACGACTGCACGCTGCAGCTCGGCGGCTCCGACCAGTGGGGCAACCTCACGGCGGGCCTGGACCTGATCCACCGCCTGGAGCCGGAGGCGTCGGCGCACTGCATCGCGACGCCGCTGATGGTGAAGGCGGACGGCACCAAGTTCGGCAAGACCGAGGGCGGCGCCATCTGGCTGGACCCGCAGATGACGACGCCGTACGCGTTCTACCAGTTCTGGCTGAACGTGGACGACCGGGACGTCTCGACGTACCTGCGCATCCTGTCGTTCAGGTCGCAGGAGGAGCTGGCGGAGCTCGAGCGGCAGACGCAGGAGCGGCCGCAGGCGCGGGCCGCGCAGCGGGCGCTCGCCGAGGAGCTGACGACGCTGGTGCACGGCGCCGACCAGACGGCCGCGGTGATCTCCGCGTCGAAGGCGCTGTTCGGGCAGGGCGACGGGAACCTGGCGGACCTGGACGAGGCGACGCTGGCCGCCGCGCTCTCCGAGCTGCCGAAGGTCGAGGTCGCCGAGGTGGGCCCGGTCGTCGATCTGTTCGCCGAGGTCGGCCTGGTCGCGAGCAAGTCGGCCGCGCGCCGGACCGTGAAGGAGGGCGGCGCGTACGTGAACAACGTGAAGGTCCCCGCCGAGGACTTCGTCCCGGGCGCCGACCAGCTGCTGCACGGGCGGTGGCTGGTGCTGCGCCGCGGCAAGAAGAACCTGGCCGCGGTCGAGGTCAAGGCCTGACCCGCAGCTCGGAGGGGCCGGTTGCCCGGTGACGCCGTGACGGCGTCACCGNNNGCGTCACCGGGCAACCGGCCCCTCTCGCGTCGGCTACGCCCTTCGCTTGTTGCCGCGCAGGGCCGCCCAGGCCATGTCGCCGACGCCGACCACCACCACCGCGCCGATCAGCTGCAGCAGATGCCGGATCCAGTCGATGCCCTTGGTGTCGTTGACTCCGAGGCCCGTGGCCGCCCAGTTGCCCAGGACGCTGCCGAGGATTCCGAAGACCGCCGTCAGCCACAGCGGGATCTGCTGCTTGCCCGGCAGGATCGCCTTCGCGATCAGACCGAGCACGAGTCCCACGATGATTGCCCACAACCAGCTCATGCCGTCGCCTCCTCATGCGGCGTGAGGGTGCGCGCACGCGCACCGTGCGATCAGTTTCTGTCCGTACTCCGTACGGCGCATGTCGGGCGGCTCCATACGCGGTACGGCGCAGGCCACACGCCCGGCCCGGGCCGCCCCCGGTCTCGTAGCCGACGCACCCCGGGCGTACCGTGGAGGCAGTCCGGTCCGGGGAGAGTCCGGCGAATGGTCGGGTGGTGGAATGTGATGCGGAAGCGCAGCAGCAACGGCGGAGCACAGGTTTTCCGGATCACCGGGGCCCGGCAGGGGCTCGCGGACGATGTGCGCGGCCGGCAGCGCAAGTACGTCATCTCGATGTCGATCCGCACGCTCTCGGTGATTCTCACCGCGGTTCTGTGGGACGTACAGCGGCCCGTCGCCATCGTGACGCTGGTGCTCGGAGCCCTGCTCCCCTATGTCGCCGTGGTCTTCGCCAACGCGGGCCGGGAGAACGCGCCGTCGCTGCCGTCGACCTTCGTGCCCGCCCCGACACGGCCCATGATCGCGCCCACCGCGGCCGGTGGGGTGGCGGAATTCGGCCCGGAGGACCGCGGCTGACCGCTGCCGCGGCCGGCGCTCTCGGCAGGTCCGGGCGGCCTGTACTCAAAGCTCAAGAAAAGCTCAGATCAATCATGTAGTTCAGGTGCCGGGTGGCGGGTCGCGCGTGACATACTGCGTACGCGCTCCGCATCCCCCGTCGGAGCGACGGACCGACGCCGGGCAGCTCCCCCCGTGGCTGCTCGGCGTCGCCATTTCCGGGGCGCATACAGGGGTTCGAAGACAGGCTCTAAGGTGGTCCGCGTGAACCTCGCGAACCTCTCCGGAGCGTCCTCACCGGACCCCACGAATCCCCAGTGCTCAGCCAAGGGCTGCCGTGCGGACGCCGTGTGGGTGCTCGCGTGGAACAACCCGAAACTGCACACGCCGGAGCGGCGCAAGACGTGGCTCGCGTGCGAGGAGCACCGGGAGCATCTCGCCCAGTTCCTCGGCGTACGCGGCTTCCTGAAGGACGTCGTGACGCTGGAGGAGTGGGACTCCCGCGTGGAGTGAGGCGAAGCGACCGGCGGGATCCGGCCGCCCGGGTCAGCCGCCGATCGCCGACATCGGGCGGTCGGGCTGGAGGAACGACGGGTCGTCGAGACCTGAGCCCGCCTTCTTGCCCCACATCGCGAGCTTCCATATGCGGGCGATGTTCTCGTCACTGTTCTCCGGGCCCTCTGCCCTGAGCGCCGCGCGCAGGTCCGTCTCCTCGGAGGCGAACAGGCAGGTGCGGACCTGGCCGTCGGCGGTGAGCCGGGTGCGGTCGCAGGCCGAGCAGAACGGTCGGGTCACCGAGGCGATGACGCCGACGCGGTGCGGGCCGCCGTCCACGACCCAGCGCTCGGCCGGGGCGGAGCCGCGCTCCTCGGAGCCCTCCTCGGTGAGCTCGAAGCGCGTACGCAGCGAGGCGAGGATGTCGCCCGCCGTGATCATGCCGTCGCGCTTCCAGCCGTGCTGGGCGTCCAGCGGCATCTGCTCGATGAAGCGCAGCTCGTAACTGTGCTCGACCGCCCAGGCGAGGAGCTCGGGCGCCTCGTCCTCGTTCAGCCCCGGCATCAGGACCGAGTTGATCTTCACGGGGGTCAGGCCCGCGTCATGGGCGGCGGCCAGGCCCTCGATGACGTCCTTGTGGCGGTCGCGGCGGGTCAGGGTCTTGAAGACGTCGGGGCGCAGCGTGTCCAGGGAGACATTGACCCGGTCCAGGCCCGCCTGCCTGAGGGCGGCCGCGGTGCGCTTGAGGCCGATCCCGTTCGTCGTCAGGGACATCTTGGGGCGGGGGGTCAGGGCGGCGACCCGCTCGACGATGCCCACCAGGCCCGGGCGCAGCAGGGGCTCGCCGCCGGTGAAGCGGACCTCGGTGATGCCGAGGTGCGTGACGGCGATGCGGACGAGGCGGACGATCTCGTCGTCCGTGAGCAGGTCCGGCTTGGCCAGCCACTGGAGGCCCTCTTCGGGCATGCAGTACGTGCACCGCAGATTGCACCGGTCGGTCAGTGAGACCCGCAGGTCGGTCGCGACTCGGCCATAGGTGTCGATGAGCACGTGGGCCCCCTCCCGGTGACGTGTCCTGCCTTGTACCACCCGAGCCTACGTGACAGGTCCGACAGAGACAGGCCGGTGATCCCACGAGCATGCCGCGCCCCCGTCGTAGAGAGCTACTAGCGGTCCACGACGGGGGCACGGGGAGACAGTGCGGATCAGTGGGCTCCGGTGCCGGTGAGGGAGCGGACCTCGAGTTCGGCGTACTTGCCCTTGTCGGCCTTCTCCTTGGCCATGTAGGTGCCGATGACGCCGAGCAGGAAGCCGACCGGGATCGAGATGATGCCCGGGTTCTCCAGCGGGAACCAGTGGAAGTCGACGCCCTTGAACATGGACGTCTTCGGGTTGCCCGAGACGACGGGCGAGAAGAGGACCAGGAAGACCGCCGTGAAGAGGCCGCCGTAGATCGACCAGAGCGCCCCGTTGGTGTTGAACCGCTTCCAGAAGAGGCTGTAGAGGATGGTCGGCAGGTTCGCGGACGCGGCGACGGCGAACGCGAGGGCGACGAGGCCCGCCACGTTGAGGTCGCGGGCGAGGGCGCCCAGGGCGATCGAGACGATGCCGATGAAGACGGTGGCCCAGCGGGCGGCCCGCATCTCCTGCTTCTCGCTCGCCTTGCCCTTCTTGATGACGTTCGCGTAGATGTCGTGCGCGAACGAGGAGGACGAGGCGAGGGTGAGGCCCGCGACGACCGCGAGGATCGTGGCGAAGGCGACGGCGGAGATGGACGCCAGCAGGATCGCGCCCCAGTTGGAGTCGACGCCGCCCAGATGGAGTGCGAGCAGAGGGGCCGCCGTGTTTCCGGCCGGGTTCGAGGCGATGATCTCGGCGGGCTTGATGAGGGCGGCGGCGCCGAAGCCGAGCGCGATCGTCATCAGGTAGAAGGCGCCGATGATGCCGATGGCCCAGTTGACGGACTTACGGGCGGCCTTGGCGGTCGGCACCGTGTAGAAGCGGATCAGGATGTGCGGCAGTCCCGCGGTGCCGAGCACGAGGGCGATGCCGAGCGAGATGAAGTCGATCTTCGAGGTGGCCGTGACGCCGTACTTGAGGCCCGGCTCCAGGAACGGTGAGCCCTTGCCGCTGTTCTCGGCGGCGGTGCCCAGCAGGTCCGAGATGTTGAAGTCGAACTTCAGCAGCACCAGGAAGGTCAGCAGGATCGTGCCCGCGATGAGGAGCACGGCCTTGACCATCTGCACCCAGGTGGTGCCCTTCATACCGCCGATGGTGACGTACACGATCATCAGGACGCCGACAAGGGCGACGATGCCGATCTTGCCCGCGTCCGAGGTGATGCCGAGCAGCAGCGAGACGAGGACGCCCGCGCCCGCCATCTGCGCGAGCAGGTAGAAGATCGAGACGACGATCGTGGAGGTGCCCGCGGCCGTGCGGACGGGGCGCTGGCGCATGCGGTAGGCGAGGACGTCGCCCATCGTGTAGCGGCCGGAGTTGCGCAGCGGTTCGGCGACCAGGAGGAGCGCGACCAGCCAGGCGACCAGGAAGCCGATGGAGTAGAGGAAGCCGTCGTAGCCGAAGAGGGCGATGGCGCCGGCGATGCCGAGGAACGACGCGGCGGACATGTAGTCGCCGGAGACCGCGAGGCCGTTCTGGAAGGCGGTGAACTGGCGGCCGCCCGCGTAGAAGTCGGAGGCGCTCTTGGTCTGGCGGCCCGCCCAGACGGTGATCACGAGGGTCGCGGCGACGAACACCGCGAACAGGCTGATGATCAGGGGCCGGTGCTCGCTGGCCTCTGCGGCGGCGAGTACGTGCACTGCGGGGCTCATGCGCCGCCCTCCATACGGGACTTGATGGCTTCGGCCTTGGGGTCGAGCTTCGCGGCGGAGTACCGCGAGTACCACCAGGCGATGAGGAACGTGGTGAGGAACTGGGCGAGGCCGAGCACCAGGGCGACGTTGATGTTGCCGAAGAGCTTGGTGCCCATGAAGTCGCCCGCGTAGCTGGAGAGCAGGACGTAGAGCAGGTACCAGGCGATGAAGGCGATGGTGAGCGGGAACGCGAACGAACGGTGCGCCTTGCGCAGTTCGGCGAACTCCGCACTCTCTTGCGCCGCGACGAACTCCTCGGTGGAGGGCAGGGCCGGGCTGCCCTTCTGGGGTGGTGGTGCGTCGGTGGCCACGGAGTCTCCTTGTGCGGCGGGTGCTGTCGGGGACGGGGGTGTTGCGCAGTGACGTGGATCACGTCAGCCGGGTCGCGATCGTAGGGCTCTGCGGCGTGATCCAACAGAGGGCTGGTTTCAGCCAGTGCCCTCTGCACAACGACACGGAGGCGCGCGCGCCGTGGTTCAACTCCCCTGATTTCTTTCGGAAGTCGTTGCTGACCTGCGCCGACCAGAGATACGTTCACACCGCACCACGCGTCATGTACCTGCCCGGGCACCACTTGTGTTCGGGCTTTTCCGTATTCAGCGAATACGCCGGATGATGTGGAGATCCCATGGCTCATCTGCCTGCCAGACGCCGCTTGGCCCTCGCTCTGCCGATCGGCATGGCACTGACGGCCTCCTTCGGCTTCATGCCGTCCGCGGCCGCCGTGCCCGCGGATTCCCCGGCGGCGACGGCCGGTTCAGCGGATTCGGCGGCTTCGCTCGCGTATGTGGTGAATACGCGCAGCACCGACGGCCGTACCCTCGCCTCCGTCGGCAAGGCGATATCCGCGGCCGGCGGTTCCATAGTCGAGACGTACGGGAAGATCGGCGTCTTCGTCGTCCAGTCGTCGAACCCGGACTTCGGCAAGCAGATACGCAAGGCGCGGGGCGTGGCCTCGGCGGGCGCGACCCGCACCGCCCCGCTCAGCCTCGCCGGCACCACCGACGAGGGCGCCGTACAGAAGCTTTCGAAAGCCGACGCCAAGGCCGCCGCCGCCAAGGCCGGCACCGCCCAGGAGCCGCTCGAGGCCGACCAGTGGGACCTGCGGGCGATGGGCGCGGACAAGGCCGCGAAGATCAACCCGGGCAGCCGGAAGGTCACCGTCGGTGTCATCGACACCGGCGTCGACGACACCCACCCCGATCTCGCCCCGAACTTCTCCGCCTCCCAGTCGGCGAGCTGCGTCGGCGGCAAGGCGGACACCTCGCCGGGCGCCTGGCGGCCCGCGACCCCGGACCACTACCACGGCACACACGTCGCCGGTGAGATCGCCGCCGCGCGCAACGGGATCGGCGTCGCGGGCGTCGCGCCCGGCGTGAAGGTCGCGGGCATCAAGGTGGCCGACCCGGTCAGCGAGCTGTTCTACCCGGAGAGCGTCGTGTGCGCCTTCGTGTTCGCCGCCGACCACGGCATCGAGGTCACCAACAACAGCTACTACGTGGACCCGTGGCTGTACAACTGCATGGACGACCCCGACCAGCGGGCGATCGTCGACGCGGTGAACCGGGCCCAGCTGTACGCCCAGAAGAAGGGCACCCTGAACCTCGCGTCGGCGGGCAACTCCAACCACGACCTCGACGCCGACGCGATCGTCGACGACACCAGCCCGGACGACTCGACGCCGGTGAACCGCACGATCGACCCGCACACCTGCTTCGACATCCCGACGCAGCTGCCGGGGGTCGTCACGGTCAGCGCGACGGGCGTGAACAAGGCGAAGTCGTACTACTCCAGTTACGGCAACGGCGTCATCGACATCGCGGCGCCCGGCGGCGACAAGTACCAGATCCCGGACACCCCGTCGCAGAACGGCCGCATCCTCTCCACGATGCCGGGCGGCGAGTACGGCTGGCTCCAGGGCACGTCGATGGCGTCGCCGCACGCGGCCGGTGTCGCCGCGCTCCTGAAGTCGACGCACCCGAAGGCGTCCCCGGCGATGTTGCAGGCGCTGATGAAGGCCCAGGCCGACGAGGAGGTCTGCCCCGCCTCGTACGACGGTGACGGCGACGGCGTCGTCGACGCGACCTGCGAGGGCGGCAAGCAGCGCAACGGCTTCTACGGCTACGGCATCGTCGACGCCCTCAAGGCCGTCAAGAAGTGAGGGCGGCACACATGAGAACGCGTCTCATCCGCACCCTGGCCGCGCCCGCGGGACTCGCCGTGGCGTCCGCGCTCGCCGTCGTGCCGAACGCGGTGGCCTCCGACGCGCCCGTCGCCACGGACGGGCCCCTGCTCAGCTACGTCGTCAACGTCCGCCCGGGGCACGGCACTTCGGACCGGGTGGAGCGGGCGATCGGCAAGGCCGGCGGCAGCGTCGTCATCGCGTACGACAGGATCGGCGTCCTCGTCGTCCACTCGCAGAACCCGGACTTCGCCGAGGCGGTCCGCTCGGTGCGCGGCGTCGAGTCGGCCGGGGCCACGCGCACCGCGCCGCTGGCCGCGCAGTCCAGTGACGACATCGCGACCGAGAAGGTGCTGACCGCCGCCGAGGCGAAGAAGGCGGCCGGGCAGGCGACCTCGGCCCAGGACCCACTGGAGCCGTTGCAGTGGGACCTGCCCGCCATGAAGGCGGACCGGGCCCACGAGAAGTCGCTGGGCAGCTCCCGGGTGACGGTCGGCGTGCTCGACTCGGGCGTGGACGACACCCACCCGGACATCGCGCCGAACTTCGACCGGAAGGCGTCGGCCAGCTGCCTGGGCGGCGTGCCCGTGCAGAAGGACGACGCGTGGCGTCCCGTGGCCGGTGAGTCCGACCACGGCATGCACGTGGCGGGCACCATCGCCGCCGCGAAGAACGGCGTCGGCGTCACCGGTGTCGCGCCCGGCGTGAAGGTGGCGAGCCTGAAGGTGGCCGAGCCGGCCACCGGCATGTACTACACGGAGGCCGTGGTCTGCGGCTTCGTGTGGGCGGCCGATCACGGCGTCGACGTCACCAACTCCAGCTACTACACGGACCCGTGGCTGTTCAACTGCAAGACGGACGCCGACCAGAAGGCGCTCGTCACCGCGGTCACCCGGGCCTCCCAGTACGCGGAGCGCAAGGGCGCCGTGAACGTCGCGGCGGCCGGCAACGCCTCGACCGACCTCGCGCAGGACGAGATCGTCGACGACTCCTCGCCGGACGACACGACTCCGGTGCCGCGCACGGTGAAGACGAAGGACTGCCTCGACATCCCGTCGCAGCTGCCCGGCGTGGTCACCGTCTCGGCGACGGGCGCCAAGGGCATCAAGGCGTCGTACTCGAACTGGGGCAAGAACGTCGTCGACATCGCGGCGCCCGGTGGCGACAGCACCGCCTACCAGACGCCCGCTCCCCCGGCGACCAGCGGCCTGATCCTGTCGACGCTGCCGGGCGGCAAGTACGGCTACAAGGCGGGTACGTCGATGGCGTCGCCGCACGTCGCGGGTGTCGCCGCGCTGATCAAGTCGACGCATCCGAAGGCCTCGGCAGCGCAGGTGAAAGCGCTCCTCTACAAGGGGGCCGACGCGACGCCGTGCACCGACCCGTACGACATCGACGGTGACGGCACGGTCGACGCGGTGTGCGTGGGCGGCAAGAACAAGAACAGCTTCTACGGAGCGGGGGCGGCGGACGCACTGGACGCCGTGACCAAGTAGCGGGCTGAGGCTCGGCATTGCGGGGAGGGGCCGGCGGCCCCTCCCCGCTCTCTCGTGACGGCTTTCCGGCATAGTGCCTGCATGACGCACACACCCGGCATCGCAGCTGTCTGGGAAGCGCTCGGCGGAGACCCCGCCCTGCTGTCCCGCATCTCGTACCGCACGCGCGCGGGTTCGCTGCCCGCGCGCCTGCCCGTGATCGAACTGGCCCGTGCCTGTGTGGGCGCGTGCTCCCTCGCGGGCGCGGAATTCGCCGCCACGCGCGCGGGGCGGCCCGTGGCCGACGTACAGGTCGACGACGGCGCGCTCGCGACCGCCTTCACCAGCGAGCGGCACCTGCTCATCGACGGACGCGCACCGGTCAACTTCGCCCCCCTGTCGCGTTTCTGGCGCACCCAGGACGGCTGGCTGCGAACCCACGCCAACTACCCGCACCACCGGGCGCGACTGTGCGCGGCCCTCGGCGTCGGCGCGGACGCGTCCGTGGACGAGGTCGCGGGCCTGCTCGCCGGGCGGTCCGCCTACGAGGTCGAGGAGACGGTCTACGCGGCCGGTGGCCTGGCCGTCGCGCTGCGCACGCCCGAAGAGTGGGCGGCGCATCCGCAGGGCGCCGCGGTGGCCGCCCACCCGCTGGTGATCCGGGAACGCCTCGACGCCGCCGCGCCGCGTGCCGTGCGGGGTGGCGCGCCGCGGGTCCTCGACCTCACCCGGGTCCTCGCGGGCCCGGTCGCCACCCGCACCCTGGCCCTGCTCGGCGCGGATGTGCTGCGGGTGGACGCGCCGCAGTTGCCCGAGGACCCGGACACGCACGCCGACACCGGTTTCGGGAAGCGCTCCACGCGGCTCGACCTGACGGACGGCACGGACCGGCGGACCTTCGAGGAGCTGCTGACCACCGCCGACGTCATCGTCACGGGGTACCGGCCGGGCGCGCTCGACCGGTTCGGGCTGGCTCCGGAGGCGCTCGCCGAGCGGCACCCAGGGCTTGTCGTCGCGTCGGTGTCGGCCTGGGGCGCGTACGGGCCCTGGGGCGGACGGCGCGGCTTCGACAGCCTCGTCCAGGTGGCGACCGGCATCGCGGCGACCCAGGGCTCGACGGAGCAGCCGGGCGCGCTGCCCGCGCAGGCACTCGACCACGGCACGGGCTATCTCCTCGCGGCGGGCGTCCTGCGGGCGCTCACCGACCGGGCCCGGGACGGCGGTTCGCACATCCTGCGGTACTCGCTGGCGCGGACGGCCGGGTGGTTGGTCAACGAACCGGGCCCCGGAGGGCAGGCTTCTGAAGACGCGGCCTCGGTGAGCCCCGAAAAGCGGGCTTCTGAGGACGCGGCCTCGGCGAGCCCCGCTCCCTGGCTGGCCGAGACCGACAGCGCGCTGGGCCGCCTCCGGTACGCGCTGCCCCCGGTGTCGTTCGCCGGCGGGCCCGCCGACTGGGCCCGGCCGCCGGGCCGGTGGGGCACGGACGCACCGGTGTGGCTCCCGCGTGGCTGAGAGTCACGCGTGTCCGGATCCCTCCGCCCCACTTCTCCCTGCGCACTTGCCCCGGTCTGTGCCGACTGGTGAGGATCCGCACGTGACTTCCCCACCGCCGACCTCCGGGATACCCGCCGCCGCGGGGACCGACGTGCCCGCCCGCAGACCCGGCGGCGGGCGGGCCGCCGCCGTGCTCGTGCTCGTCGCCGCCGCCGCGCTGATCCCGATGTTCGGGCCGCGGGCGGCGCTCGACGGCACGGGCGAGGCGGCGGCGCCCGGCGTCGGCGGCATCGCGCTGCTGCGGGCGGTGCTGTTCGCCGCGCTGTGCATACAGGCGGGCGAGGTCTTCGCGGGCCGCCTCGCGCGCAAGGTGGCTCCCTCGCAGGAGGCGCCTCGTACGTGGTCGGTGCCCGCGGCGTGGGCGGGGTTCGTGGCCGCGCTCGGCCTCGCCTCCGTGGTGGCCTCCGGGAACCTGGTCCCGCACAGCCTCGCCGACCTGGACATCGGCGGCCTGTACGGGACGCGGGACGGCACGCTCGCCCTGGTGGAGGTCAACGCCTTCCTGGTGGCGGCGTTGTGCGCACGCTCCCGCCGCCCCGCGTACGCGCTCCTGCCGCTGGCCGCGGTGGTCGTCGCGGAGGCGCTGCGCGCCCACCCGGGCACCGAGGACACCCCGCTCGTCGGATCGGGCCTCACCCTCGTCCATCTGACGTGCGGCGCTCTGTGGGCGGGCGGCCTGCTGTACGTACTGCGCACGCTGCGCGCCTGGCGGACGACCGCCCCGGGGCCCGGCACGGCGCTGCTCGGCCGCTACGCGCGCGTGGCCGCGCTGCTGCTCGCCGCGCTCACGGCCACGGGGCTGTGCAGCACGCTGCGCCGGATGCCGCCGGGCACGGTCCTCGACCAGCTGACGACGACGGCCTACGGGCGCACCCTGCTGGCGAAGGTGCTGCTCGTGGCCGTCGTCGCGGCGCTGGCCCTGGTCGCGCGGCTACGGCTGCGGCGGGCGCGGGACCGTACGAGCGCGTACGTTCCCGCGCGCGCGGAGGTCGTGGTGCTGGCCGTCGTCGTGGCGGTGTCGGCAGTGCTGACGGCGCTGCCGCTCCCGATCCGCTGGTGACCGCCTGAAGACCCGTTGCTCTAGTTCGTGACCATGACCTTCAGGGCGGTGCGCTCGTCCATCGCCTTGTAGCCGTCGGGCACGGCTTCGACGCCGACCGTCATGTCGAAGACGGGCGACGGGTCGATCGTGCCGTCGAGGACGTCGGGGAGCAGTTCCGGGATGTAGGTGCGCACGGGGGCGACGCCGCCGCGCAGCGCGATGTTCCGGTTGAACATGACGCCGAGGTCGAGGCCGGTGCCGCTGCCGTGCGGGACGCCGACGAAGCCGACGGCGCCGCCCGCGCGGGTGATGTGCACGGCGGTCTGCATGGACTGCTCGGTGCCGACGGCCTCGATCACGGAGTGCGCGCCCTGACCGCCGGTCAGTTCGAGGACGGCCGCGACGGCCGCGTCACCGCGCTCGGCGACGACGTCGGTGGCGCCGAAGCGGCGCGCGATGTCCGTACGCACCGCGTGGCGGCCGAGCGCGATGATCCGCTCGGCGCCGAGCCGCTTGGCCGCGAGAACACCGCACAGACCCACCGCGCCGTCCCCGACGACGGCGACCGTGGCGCCCTCGCGGACGCCCGCGCCGAGGGCCGCGTGGTGGCCGGTTCCCATCACGTCGGAGAGCGTGAGGAGGGCGGAGAGCAGGTGGTCGTCGGAGGCCGCGTCGGCGGGCAGCCGGACGAGGGTGCCGTCGGCGTACGGAACGCGCACGGCCTCGCCCTGTCCGCCGTCGTAGCCGACCGCGCCCCAGAAGCCGCCGTGCTCGCAGGACGTGGTCAGGCCCTCGCGGCAGTAGTCGCACGTGCCGTCCGACCACATGAAGGGCGCGACCACCAGGTCGCCGCGGCCGATCGTGGACACCTCGGTACCGGTCTCCTCGACGATGCCGAGGAACTCGTGCCCGATGCGCTGGCCCGGCTGCCGTGCGGCCTCACCCCGGTAGGCCCACAGGTCGCTGCCGCAGATGCAGGCGCGCAGCACGCGCACGACGGCGTCGGTGGGCAGCGTCACGACAGGATCGGGGACGTCCTCCACGCGCATGTCGAACGGGGCGTGGATGGTGGTGGCGCGCATGAGGTGTTTCCTTTGTGCAGGTCAGTGCGGGGTGCGCCGGGTCTCGGCACGCTTTTCACGGTACGCCGCCGCAGGCTCGGCGCGCTCACCGAGCACCCCCCGCGCCAGCAGGTACTGCGCCGCCACGTACGTCAGCATGATCCAGAAGTCGGCGGGCGGCAGACGCGGCCAGTCGGCGACCCCCAGGGCGATGAGCGAGTCGGACAGCAGGAACAGCGCGCCGCCGACGCCGGCCACCGGGCCGAGCCGGGAGGCGCCGTACGCCATGGCGGTGAGCAGCACGCTGTACGCGGCGACGGGCCCGCGCATGCCTGCGGGCAGGTCCGGCCACAGGGCGGCGATCATGGCGACGAGCGCGACGGCGTACCCGGCGCCGAGCAGGCCGCCCCGCGCGCGTGGTCTCCCGTACCGCTTGAAGAGCACGAGATAGCAGACGTGCCCGGCGGCGAAGCAGCCCATCCCGGCGAGGAACGCGGCGTCCCGGTCGAACAGCAGCAGGACGTCGCCGCCCCAGCCCGACAGCAGGGCGGCGCAGAGCAGTCGGGGCCCGTGGCACGCGACGACGTAGGCCGCGAGGAGGGGCATGAGGAGCGGTTTGGCGACGGTGTGCGCCGCGTCCCATCCGGCGAGGAGCGCGCCGAGGTCGACGGCGCACACGACGAGAAAGCCGGTGCGCAGGGCCCGGGGCAGGGTCACGCGGCGCCCTCGGTGACCTTCTGCGGGGCGTTCGGCGCGGCGGCGGGAGCGGGCTGCCATCCGGGGCCCCCGAAGACCCGTCCGGCCCGCTCGCGCCAACTGGTCGCCGCCTTCAGGTCCCTGGCGATCGCCGCGTACTCGTGGGTGGCGACGCGCAGCGGGTTGAAGGTGCTGATGTTCTTGGTGAGCCCGAACACCGGACGCTCGCCCTCCCCGACCCACGAGCCGAAGAGCCGGTCCCAGACGATGAGGATGCCGCCGAAGTTCCGGTCCAGGTAGCCGCCTTGCGAGGCGTGGTGGACGCGGTGGTGGGAGGGCGTGTTGAAGACGTACTCGAAGGGGCGCCACATCTTGTCGATGCGTTCGGTGTGGATCCAGAACTGGTAGACGAGGTTGGCCGAGGAGCAGAACGCGAGCGCCGCCGGGTGCACCCCGCACGCGATGAGCGGCAGGTAGAACGGCCACGAGGTGACGCTCGTCCAGGGCTGGCGCAGCGCCGTCGACAGGTTGAACTTGCGGCTGGAGTGGTGCACCACGTGGCACGCCCACAGGATGCGGATGACGTGGTGCCCGCGGTGCGACCAGTAGTAGAAGAAGTCCTGCGCGAGCAGCATCAGCGGGATCGTCCACCAGAGGACGGGCACGCGCAGCGGCGTCAGTTCGTAGACCGCCGTGTAGAGGGCGACGATGGGGATCTTCCACAGGAAGTCGAAGACGAGGCTGCCCAGGCCCATGGTGATGCTGGTCGCCGCGTCCTTGGTCTCGTACCCGGCGGCGTCCTCATCGGGATGGATGCGCACGCTCACGATCTCGACGATCGTGAGCAGCACGAAGGCGGGTATCGACCACAGCACGACATCGGGCAGGTTCGGCGACGACATGCGTGCACCGTAAGGGCAGGTGACGGGCCCCGGCTAGGGGTTGTTACCGACAAGTATTACCGCCGGTACGCGGTGCCGGACTCCGCCGGTACGCGGTACAGGACTGCGCCGGTACGCGGACCCGGAGTCCGCCGGGGCTCGGTACCGCTCACCACACCCGGACCGATCCTCCCTTCGCGAACACCGGGCTCGTCGCGTCGGCCGGCGGCTCCTTGAGGGGCTCGTCGATCTCGGCGACCGTGGGGCCCACGCGCGCGGCGATGGGGTCCAGGAGGGCGAGGTCGAAGCCGTAGACGCGGGCGGTGTTGCCGCCGACCATCGCGGCGATCTCCTCGCGGGGCAGGCCCGCGTAGGCGATGCGCAGACCTTCGCGGGTGTACGGGTACGTGCCCTCGTCGTGCGGGTAGTCGCTGCCCCACATGATCTTGTCGAGGCCGATGCGGTCCCGTAGCGGCACTTCGTGGGGGCGCATGAAACTGGCGCCCACGTAGCAGTTCTCCCGCCACACAGTAGAGGGGCCCTTGCCCATCGAACCGGCGAGCCCGGCACCGAACTTGGACTCCGCCGTGCTCGCCCTGGAGGCCGCCGCGACGAGCCGCCCGTGGTAGTAGTCCAGCATGTCGAGCACACCGGGGATCCATCCGGAGCCCTGCTCGGTGAGGACGAGTCTCAGGTCGGGGTGCTTGCGGAACGCGCCGCCGAAGACCAGGTGCCACAGGGCGCGGTGCGAGAACCAGGTCGTCTCCACCATGAAGACGGCGCGCGCGGCCGGCTCCTCGCCGAGCGGCGGGGACGCCGAGCCCGCATGGTGGTTGACCGGCACACCGAGTTCGGCGCAGGTCCGCCAGATCGGGTCGTACGTCGCCGAGTACAGCTCGGGGAGGCCCGAGCCGGGGGGTGTGCCGGGCAGCATCAGGCCGCCTTTGAGGCCTGCTTCGGCGGCCCAGCGGATTTCCCGTACCGCCTCGTCCACGTCGTTGAGGAGGATCTGGAAGACGCCCGCCCTGCGGCCCGGGGCGGCGGCGCAGAAGTCCGCGAGCCACCGGTTGTGGGCGCGCAGTCCCGCCCAGCGCTGCTCGAACTCCGCGCGCGTGGGCGCGGGCGCCATGAGCGACGCGGACGGGAAGAACGGCGGGATGGTGTTGGGGAAGACGACCTCGGCGACGATGCCGTCGCGTTCCAGCTCCTCGATCCGGCGCTCGGAGTTCCAGTTCCGGTCGGCGGTGTCGGCGAGCAGGTCCGCGTAGGGGTTCACATAGGTGGCGGCCCACGCGTCGAAGGCGTCGTGGTGTGAGGCCTCCAAGTACGGCCTGTAGTCGAGGAGATCGGCGCCCGCGTGGCAGTCCGCCGAGATCACCGTGTACCTGTCCGGTGTTCGGTTCACGAGGTCACCCCCAGGGCCGGGAAGTCGTGGTCGGTCAGCCAGTGCCGGCCCACGTCGCGCGAGCGGGCCCAGGACGCCTCGACGGCGCTCTGGTCGGCGTCCTGCCCGAGGTCGGCCGGGGTCGGGCCGATGCGGGCCGCCAGCGGAGCCAGCGTGCCGGTGTCGAAGCCGAACACCTCGGCGGCGGCGAGGCCGAGCATGCGCCGTGTCTCCGTGACCGGGATGTCGTGGAAGGTTCTCCGCAGCCACGCGCGCGTGTCGGGCCAGGTCCCCTCGGGGTGCGGGAAGTCGCTGCCCCACAGGATGTTGTCGACGCCGATCTCGTAGCGCTGCGCCAGTTCGCGGCGTTTGGTGTTGGTGGCGCAGATGAAGACCTGCCGGTCCAGGTACTCGTGCGGCGGGCGCTTCAGCTCGGCGAACGGGGAGAGTTTCTTGCCTCCGTGGGCGCCCAGGTAGAGGCGGTCCATGAACCACAGCAGGTTGGGCAGCCACCAGCAGCCCGACTCGGCGACCCCGAACTTCAGCCCCGGGTGCCGCTCGAAGACGCCCGACCAGAGCAGGAACCAGAGCGGGCGCGCGGGCCACCAGGTCACCTCGCTCACGTAGATGCCGAGGTGGTCCCCGTACTCGTGGCGCGGCGCCGCCCCCGAGTGGGTCACGACGGGCATGGCGCATTCGGCCGCCGCCGCCCACACGGGGTCGTAACGGCGCGCGTGGTAGGGGTCCTTGTCGACCCACATGGAGGGGATCATCAGGGCGCCGAGCCCCGACTCCTTGGCGCGGTGCACCTCGGCGACGACCTTGTCCGGTTCGGCCGTGATGGGCAGCAGGGCGACGCCGCAGTGCCGCTCGGGGTGCTGTCCGACGAACTCGGCGAGCCAGCGGTTGTGCGCCTGCGCGCCGGCCATGCCGAGTTCGGGGTCCTGGTCGCCGGAGAGCCCGAGCCCGACGCCGAAGGGAGCCGCCGTCCGGCTGTCCACGGCGTCCGCGTCGGGGAAGACCACCTCGGCGGCCACCCCGTCACCGTCGAGCTCTTTCAGGCGCTGCGCCGCGTCCCAGCCGCCGCGCAGGCCCTCCTCGTTGTCGGTGAACCACTTCGCCGCGAAGGCGTCGTTGCGGATGCCGAGCCGGGTGGCCTCCTCGCGGCGGGCGTCCCGCTCGCCGAGGAAGTCGTCGAAGGCACGGTGGAAACGGCTGTCCAGGTAGGGCCGGTACTCCTCGGTGGGCAGTCCGGCGTGGCAGTCGGAGGAGATGATCAGGTACGGGTCGTCGTTCCGCTGAGCGGTCATCGGTTGTCGCCCCTTTTCCTTCCGTCCCTCAGTCGAGGATGAAGCTCTCCAGGTACGCCGGGTTGGCCCGGTCCAGCATCGACTGCGACCTGGCCCGGATCTGCCGGTCGCTGTGCTCGCTCTCGGGAAGCAGCCAGAACCGGTCCGCCGCGACGCCCTCCACGACAAGGTCCGCCACCTCCTCCACCGGTGTGAACGCCACCTCGTGACCGGCCTCCTTCATGGCGGCCTCCCACTGGCCGAGGCTGCGGTACGGCGTCTTGCGGGGCCGCTCCTTGGCGTACCGGTCGGGCCGGTTGCGGTGCGACTCCCACAGGCCGGTACGGAGCATGTGGGGGCCGGGGAAGAGAACCGAGGCGCCCACGCGCGCGTGCTCCGCCCGCAGATGCGCGTACAGCGACTCCGTCATCGTCACGACGGCCGCCTTCGTGACCGCGTACACGGACGCCGTCGGCAGCGGTGCGATGCCGCCGTCCCCCGAGGACGTGTTGACGATGTGCCCGGGCTCACCGCTCGCGATCATGCGCGGCACGAACGCCTGGATGCCGTGGAAGACACCCCACACGTTGACGGCGAAAGCCCATTTCCAGTCGTTGGGTTCGTGTTGCCACATGCGGCCTTCGGCGCCGGAGCCGACCCCCGCGTTGTTGCACAGCACATGGCAGCCGCCGAACGTCTCGTACGTGGACTCGGCCAGCGCCATGACCTGCTCGCGCTCCCCGACGTCGACCACGCGCGCGTGCACCGTCGCCCCGTCCGCCCGCAGCCCCTCGGCCGCGCTCTCCAGGGCGCCCTTCTCCACGTCGGCGAGCACGACCTTCAGGCCGTCGGCCGCGAACCGCCGCGCCATCGCCAGACCGATGCCGCTCGCCGCGCCCGTGACGACGGCGACCTGCCCCGCTTCCAGGCGCATCAGGTGCTTCCCTCGGGCGGGCCGTCGAGGATCTGCTGCGGGTCGTCGTAGCGCTGGTGGATGTACGGCAGGAGGGCCTGGCCGCTGACGCGCTCGACGACCCTGCCCCGCTGGTCGGTGGTCTTCTCCCCGATGGTGATCTCCACCAGGGTGCGCACGGGCAGGTCGGCGACCGGGTCGTACATGGACTCCCGCAGCACCACGTCGCCGGTGATCCGCTCCAGCTTCCTGACCCTCTCGTTGCGTACGCAGTGCACGAGGACGGGGTCCGCGTCGAACCCCGAACCGTCCACGGCGGGCAGGAACTTGAAGTAGAAGTCCGTCTTCCGCGTCGGCTCCGGCACGGGCAGGCTGCCACTGACGGCGCCCCGCACCTCCACGAACTCGATGCCGTGCCGGCCGAGCGCCGCCCGCACCACGAGCCCGTCGCGCTCCACCGTGACGTCGCCGAGCTTCTTCGGCTCGCCGAACACCTCACGGCCGCCGATCAGGGCCCGCTCGTGCGTCATCGGCATGACCAGCGGATACCAGCCCCGGACGCCGCCGTGCTCGGCGGCGACCGCGACGGAACCCGCGCCCAGCGGATAACCCGGCAGCTCGACCTTGCTGATGTTGACCCGCACCAGAGGCCGCGCGGCCGGCTTCAGCGGCGGCGGCAGCACCGCCGCCACCGTGTCCGGATCGGACTCCCACACGGCGACGACGCCGGTGGACCAGATGTCGGGAAGCTTGCTGCTCGCGGTGCGCGCGGCGGCGATCTCCGCCTCGGTGCGCGCTCCGTACCGTACGCGTGCCATCTCGTACCGCCCTTCGTCCGTGACGTGTCGGGGGTCGTTCGCGTGGCGCCTGTAACACAGTTACACCGGCGGTGATGAAGGGTAAAGACACGTGCACCGGCCGGCCGGTGCACGGACGCACGCGAAGGGGGCGGTCCGATGGCACGCCCACCGCTCACCCGCGACGAGGTGCTCGCCGCCGCGGCTGCCCTCGTCAAGGAGCACGGTCCGCAGGCGCTGACCATGCGCGGGCTCGCGGCCGAACTGGGCACGGCCGTCACGTCCATCTACTGGCACGTCGGCAACCGCGAGTCGCTGCTCGACGCCCTCGTGGAGCGCACGGTCGCCGACCTCGGCGAGATCCGGCCCCGCGGCGCCACCCCGCAGGAGCGCGTCGTCTCCGTCGCGCGGACGCTGCGCCGGCAGCTGCGCGACCGTCCGCACCTGGTCGCGATGGTCCACGAACGCGGTCTGACCGAGCGTATGTTCCTGCCCGCGCAACAGGCCCTGGTGCACGAGGTGCACGCGGCGGGGCTGCGCGGCACCCGCGCCGCCGAGGCCGTACGGGCGGTGCAGTTCCAGGTCGTCGGGCACGTCCTGGTCGAGCGGAACCGGGAGCGGGCCCCCGTGCAGCGGCCCGGCGAGGAGGACCTGTGGGGCGCGCCGGACACGGCCGCGGAGGACGACCGGGCCCTCGCCCGGGCGCTCGCCGCGCCGGTGGATCCGGAGCGGCTGTTCACCACGTCGGTCCGGGCGCTGGTGAACTCGCTCCTTGCATCCGGCACTTGAACCGGGGCCGGTTTTTCCGGACGGGCGGCGACCGGAGTGTCAGTGACGGCCCGTATCCTCAGGGACCATGCTCGAAGACCGCCCGACCGTTGCGTCCGCAGCCCCCTGGCCGACCGCGTACCCAAAGGGATACGCGGTCGTCGACGTGGAGACCACCGGTCTCTCCAGGGACGACCGGATAATCTCGGCCGCCGTCTACCGGCTCGACGCGCAGGGCGCCGTCGAGGACCACTGGTACACGCTGGTCAACCCGGAGCGTGATCCGGGCCCGGTGTGGATCCACGGTCTGACGACCGACGTCCTGGCCGGCGCGCCGCTCTTCCCGGACATCGCCGAGGAGTTCGCCGCGCGTCTCGACGGCCGTGTCCTGGTCGCGCACAACGCGGTGTTCGACTGGTCGATGATCGCCCGCGAGTACGCGCGCGCCCGGCTCACCGCTCCGGTCCGCCAGCGGCTGTGCACGATCGCGCTCTCCAAGGAGCTGGGCCTGCCGCTGCCCAACCACAAGCTGGAGTCGCTCGCCGCGCACTTCGGAGTCATCCAGGAGCGCGCGCACCACGCGCTCGACGACGCGCGTGTGCTGGCCGAGGCGTTTCTGCCGAGCCTGCGGGCGGCCGCCGCGGGGAACGTGCGGCTGCCGCTTCTGGAGTGCCGCCCGCTCACCGAGTGGTCGGAGTCCTCGGTGCCGCGTCAGCCGGCCTCCTCGTACCGGGGCGGCGGCGCGGGCAGTTGGCGTCCCTCCCGGAAGCGGCCGGCGTGCCCGTACCCGAACCCGGGCCGTTACGAACCGGGCAAACCGCTCAAGCAGGGCATGCGTGTCGCGTTCTCCGGGGACACCTCGGTCGACCGGGAGCTGCTCGAGGACCGGGCGGTCGACGCGGGGCTGCACGTGGCGACGAGCCTGTCCCGGCTGACGAGCCTGCTGGTGACCAATGACCCGGACTCGTACACCTCGAAGGTCGTGAAGGCCAAGCAGTTCGGGACGCCGGTCATGGACGAGGCGGCGTTCGGACAGCTGCTCCAGGATGTGGTGGACGCGACAGACGGGTGATTACGGGGCGACTCGCCCCGCGCCCGCTCGCCCGGCGCCGCCGGGGCACCCACCCTGTGGCGCATGGCACGTTGCGAAGTCTGCGGAAACGACTACGGCATGTCCTTCGAGGTCCACGCCCAGGGAGCGGTGCACGTCTTCGACTGCTTCTCCTGCGCCATCCACCGCATGGCGCCGATCTGCGAGCACTGCCGGTGCCGCATCATCGGGCAGGGCGTCGAGGTCGAGGGCCACTGGTTCTGCGGGGCGCACTGCTCCCGCGCGGAGGGGATGGTGGGCATCGTCGACAACGTCTGACCCGCCGGCCGGTGCGCCCGTCCCAATCGGGCGCACCCCCCTGAAAACACCCCATGCCCGAGCTGTACGGTCATGGGGTGTACCGCTTCCTGTTGACCCGGCAGTGGGTGATCCTCACCCTGGTCGCCCTCGTCCTCATCCCCACGATGATCCGGCTGGGCATCTGGCAGATGCACCGCTACGACGAGCGTGCCGCGCGCAACCAGCTGGTCACGGACGCGCTCTCCGCGAAGCCCGTACCCGTGGAGGAGCTGACCTCGCCCGGGCACACCGTCACCAGCCGCGAGCGGTACCACGCGGTGCGGGCGAAGGGCCGCTTCGACACCGAGCACGAGGTCGTCGTACGCCGCCGGGTCAACTCCGACGACGAGGTCGGCTACCACGTCCTGACCCCGTTCGTCCTGGCCGACGGCAAGGTGATGCTCGTCAACCGCGGCTGGATCCCCGCGGACGGGCCGAGCCAGACCGTCTTCCCCAAGATCCCCGCACCGCCCCGCGGCGAGATCACCGTCACCGGGCGCCTGATGCCCGACGAGACGACCGAGGCGAGCGGCATCAAGAACCTCGAAGGGCTGCCCGAGAGGCAGATCATGCTGGTCAACAGCGCGCAGCAGGCCAAGCGCCTCGACGCCGAGGTCCTCGGCGGCTACGTCGCGCAGACCGACCCCACGCCGAAGGGTGACACCCCCGAGCTGCTCGGCAAGCCCGGTAAGGAGGACTCCGCCCTGAACTTCGCGTACGCGTACCAGTGGTGGCTGTTCGCCGCGGCCGTGCCGGTCGGCTGGGTCGTCCTGCTCCGGCGCGAACTGCGTGAGCGCCGCAGGAAGGCGGAGTCCGAGCAGTCGGTCGAGGACACCACGCCGGCCGCGGTGTAGCTCCCGCCCGCCAGGACCACTTCCGGCTCACCCGGCCGGTCGCGACCTGGATTGCCGTGGCGCCGCGCCGGGAACTCGCACCGCGTGCACCCACATATCGAGGACTACGCCCTCATCGGCGACGAACAGACCGCGGCCCTGGTCAGCAGGGACGGCTCCGTCGACTGGCTCTGTCTGCCCCGCTTCGACTCCCCCGCATGCTTCGCCGCGCTGCTCGGCGACGAGGAGAACGGCCACTGGCGTCTCGCGCCCAAGGGCGCCGGCACCTGTACACGCCGCGCCTACCGCCCCGGCACCCTGGTCCTGGACACGGAGTGGGAGACCGACGAGGGGCACATCAGGGTCACGGACTTCATGCCGCAGCGCGACAAGGCGCCCGACGTCGTCCGGATCGTCGAGGGGATCAGCGGCCGCGTCACCGTGCGCGGCACCCTGCGACTGCGGTTCGACTACGGCAACGTCGTGCCGTGGGTGCGGCGCAGCGACGGCCACCGGGTGGCGGTCGCCGGCCCGGACGCGGCCTGGCTGCGCAGCGAGCCCGAGGTGCACACGTGGGGCGAGTCCTTCGGCACGCACTCCGAGTTCACCGTCGAGGCGGGCGAGAGCGTCGCCTTCGTGCTGACCTGGCACCCCTCGCACCACCCGCGCCCCGAGCTCATCGACCCGCACGAGTCGCTGCAACACAGCGTGGCGGACTGGCAGGCCTGGGCGGACCGGTGCCGCTACGACGGCCCGCACCGGGACGCCGTACTCCGCTCGCTGCTCACCCTGAAGGCGCTCACCTACGCGCCGACCGGCGGCATGGTCGCGGCGCCCACCACCTCACTGCCGGAGGAGATCGGCGGCGTACGGAACTGGGACTACCGCTACTGCTGGCTGCGGGACTCCACGCTCACCCTGAACGCGCTCGTCTCGGCCGGTTACCTGGACGAGGCCGAGGCCTGGCGCGACTGGCTGGTGCGCGCCGCCGCCGGTGACCCCGCGAAGCTGCAGATCATGTACGGCCTGGCGGGCGAGCGGCGGCTGCCCGAGCAGGAGCTGACCTGGCTGGAGGGCTTCCGTGGCTCCCGTCCCGTACGCAGCGGGAACGACGCCGTGCACCAGTTGCAGCTCGATGTGTACGGCGAGGTCGTCGACTCGCTCGCGCTGGCCAGGCGCGCGGGCCTGCACGACAAGCCGCACGTCTGGCAGTTGCAGCTGGCGCTTCTGGACTTCCTGCACGAGGCGTGGCGCGAGCCCGACGAGGGGCTGTGGGAGGTGCGCGGGCCGCGCCGCCACTTCGTGCACTCCAAGGTCATGACCTGGGTCGCCGCCGACCGCACCGTACGCGCCATGGAGGAGGACCCGTCCCTGCCCGGCGACCTCGACCGGCTGCGCAAGCTGCGCGACACCATCCACCAGGACGTGTGCGAGCGCGGCTACGACACCGAGCGGGGCACGTTCACGCAGCACTACGGCTCCAGGGAACTCGACGCGGCGACGCTACTCATCCCGCGCGTGGGCTTCCTGCCGCCGGACGACCCGCGGGTGATCGGCACGGTCGACGCGGTGCGCGAGGAGCTGGCGCGGGACGGTCTCGTGCGCCGCTACAGCACGGACCTCACCGTCGACGGCCTGCCGGGCGACGAGGGGGCCTTCCTCGTCTGCTCGTTCTGGCTGGCGGACGCGCTGCACATGACGGGGCGTACGAAGGAGGCACGCGAGCTGTTCGAGCACCTCGTGACGCTCCGCAACGACGTGGGGCTGCTCGCCGAGGAGTTCGACCCGCGGGCGGGGCACCAGCTCGGCAACTTCCCGCAGGCGTTCAGCCACATCGGCCTGGTGACCACGGCGCTGACCCTGTTCGGCACCTGCGACTCCGGAGAGGCAGGATAGGGACCATGGATCTTGGACTGAAGGACCGTGTCTACGTAGTCACCGGCGCCACCCGCGGCCTCGGCAACGCCACCGCGCGCGAGCTCGTCGCCGACGGCGCGAAGGTCGTCATCACCGGGCGCGACGAGCAGCGGGCCAAGGACGCGGCGGCCGAGCTCGGTCCGAACGCCCTCGGCATCGCCGTCGACAACGCCGATCCGCAGGTCGCGGAGCGGGTGATCGCCGTCGCGCGGGAGCAGTTCGGCCGCTTCGACGGCATTCTCGTCAGCGTGGGCGGGCCCGCCGCCGGCTTCGTCGCGGACAACACGGACGAGCAGTGGCAGTCGGCGTTCGAGTCGGTGTTCCTCGGCGCGGTACGGCTCGCGCGGGCCGCGGCGGCCGAGCTCGGCGAGGGCGGTGTCATCGGGTTCGTGCTCTCCGGTTCCGTGCACGAGCCGATCCCGGGTCTGACCATCTCCAACGGGCTGCGGCCGGGTCTCGCCGGGTTCGCCAAGTCCCTCGCCGACGAGCTGGGGCCGCGCGGGATCCGCGTCATCGGGCTGCTGCCGGCCCGTATCGACACGGACCGCGTCCGCGAGCTGGACGAGCTGTCGGCCGATCCGCAGGCGACCCGGGTGGCCAACGAGTCGCGGATCCCGCTGCGGCGCTACGGGACGCCGGCCGAGTTCGGCCGGACCGCCGCGTTCTTCCTGTCGCCGGCCGCCTCGTACCTGACCGGTGTCATGCTGCCCGTCGACGGCGGGAACCGGCACGGCTTCTGACCGCCTCGGACGGCCCCTCGGCCACGCGGGCCGAGGGGCGTCGCTCAACTCACCCGCTCCGCGCGGTGCTTGACCGCCCGCAGCCGGACCTCCGCCGGCAGGGACGCAAGCCCCGCCGAGTTCCTCGCCTGGGCCAGTGCTTCCTCGCCGAACTCCCACAGGGCCTCGCCGGGTACCGCGTGCGGTGCCAGGCTGAGCTTTCCGCGGGCCGTGGGCGACGAGCGGCGGCCGGTCAGGACGAGGCCGGCGTGCTCGACGCCGTCCACCGCCTCGGCCCCGCTCACCAGCACGCTCTCCAGGGCCCGGCCGCGCAGCCGCGCGCCCTCGCCGTCCCCGGTGTCGACGAGCACCTCGGCGAGGCGGCGGCGCCGGAACTGGGCCACCAGCCACCACAGCGCGAGCAGCACGACGACGCCGAGCACGGCGATCACCACCGGCCACCACCAGCCCTCGTCACGCCAGCGCTGCCGGTCGGCGACGCTGAGCAGGACGTCTTTGCGGCCGTCGTGGATCCACCAGGACGGGGGCTTCGCACCAAGGCCGACGGCGAGCACCGAGCCGCCGCCGAGCAGCAGGACGAGGCCGAGCAGTCCGAGCACGATCCGGTTCACGGTTCTCAGCACGCCACTCATCCCTTCTTGCCGGGGCGCGCCACGCGCACGGAGAGCCTGGGGTTCCTGCTGAGCCCGAGCCCCTTGATGCCGTCGCCCAGCGTGGTGTCCAACTCGGCGCGTACGTCGTCGAGTTCACGGAAGTGCGAGACCGCCCGCACCTTCGCCCTGGAGCGCTTGACCCGGACGCGTACGGACTGCACGCCCGCCACCTCCATGGCGCGGTCGCGCAGCACCATCGCGGCGGCGTCCCGGTGCAGTCCGGCCCGCACCTCGGGGTGGGCGCGGCGCATCGGCAGGAGCGGGCGCAGCCCGGGGGTCAGCGCGAGCAGGAGCAGCCAGAGGCCGATCGCGGCGGCGACGCCGGCGCCGATCAGGACGGCGGTGTCGTCCAGGGGCCGCTCGGCGAGCTCTTGGCCGAGGCTGCGCCGCCACTGCATGGCAGGGCGGCCCGACCGTACGGCCGCGATGTCGTAGAGCAGGATGCCCACGCCGCCGAGGAGCACCAGTGCGCACAGCGCCGCGGGGATGCGGCGGGCCGACCAGAAGCGGCCGGACTTCGCTCCGCTCCCCTGAGTGGCGTGCGAGGCGTCGGGCGCCGGCTCGCGGCCGGGGTCCTCTTCGCCACGCTCGGCGACGGGCAGCCGCTGGGTGGGTTCGCTCACCGGATCCTCCCCCGGTCCGTTCCGCGCGTATGGGCCGGGTGCAGCCGCTCCACCTGGACGGCCACTTCCGGTACCTCCATGCCCGCCAACTCCGTTACACGCGATGCCACTTGACGGCGTACGGCACCGCACTGGGCGCCGATGTCCGCGGGATAGTCCAGCTCCAGGCTGATCCGGACGCGGGCGGTGTCGTGGTGCACGGTGACCGTGGCGTGCGGCGGCGCGCCGTCGGCCGGGACGGCGTCCAGTGCCTCACGTGCCGCGTAGGCGGCGATCTTGGCGACGACCCGGTCGGCGATCCGGGTCGCGCCTCGTTCGGCGGGCGCGACCTGTGTCGCCACAGGTCACCGCCGCCGGTCGCCGCGCGTGCGGAAGAACTCGCCGGGCTGCAGGTCCCCTTCGAGGAACCGGCCGGCGACGAAGCCGATGGCGCCGAGCGCCGCCACCAGCAGGAAGGCCCCGAATCCGCCGAAGTATCCGGCGAATCCGAGGGCCATGCCGGCGATCATGCCGATCACGGCCAGGTTCATCGTGCGTTCCTCCTACGTGGGCTGCGGGCGGGTCCGGATCTCACTGGAGCTTCGACTCCGGCTCGTCGTCCTCCTCGTCCGGCAGCTTCACGTCGCTGACGGCGATGTTCACCTCGACGACCTCGAGTCCGGTCATGCGCTCGACCGCCACGATGACGTTCTCCCTGACGGCGCGCGCGGTGTCGGCGATCGACACGCCGTACTCGACGACGATCTCCAGGTCGAGCGCCGTCTGGACCTCTCCGACCTCGGCCTTCACGCCGCGCGTCACGGACTTGCCGCCGCCGGGCACCCGGTCGCGCACGGCCCCGAAGGTCCGGGACAGGCCGCTGCCCATCGCGTGGACGCCGTCCACGTCGCGCGCCGCGAGACCGGCGATCTTCTCGACGACGCCGTCGGCGATGGTGGTCCGCCCCCGGCTCGCCGGGTCGCCTCCACCTCGCTTGGTGACGTTGGTCTTTCCGGCGGAGGCCGCCTGCGTGTCGCCGGGCTTCTGCGCGATGTCGCTCATCGGACCGTCCCCTCTATGGGCGTGATCTCGGTGGGGTGTGCTTTCTTTTGACCACATTAAGTGCGGTTACGCCGTCCCGCGCCCGGGATGGGGCAGCCTGGGGCAATGACGGTAGACCGATGGGCACAGGCGGTACGGCAACAGCTCGGCATCGGCAGGCTGCTGCCGTTGGGTGGGCCGGGTGACGGGGCGTGGATCTCGGAGGCCGCGGCGCGGGAGGTGCTGCGACGGTCGGTGACGGAGGTGCGCGGCGTGCGTCTCGGTTCGGTACGGCTGTCGCAGGCCGATCCCGACGGGGTGTACGAGGCGGGGGTGCCCGCCCCGCCGAGTGCTCTGCCGCCCGGTCCGTTGCGGATCGTCGCGGAGTGCGAGGCGACGGTCGACGAGCCGCTGCCGGCGGCCACCGCGCGGCTGCGCGCGGCGCTTTCGCGGGCGGCGGACGAGGGTCTCGGCCTGGTGGTGACGGAGGTGGATCTCCAGGTCACGGCGCTGCTGGACGGTCCGCCCGGGGAGGCGGGGCCGGACCGGGACGCGGCTCCGGAGGAACCGGCAGAGGCCCCGTCCCTCTCCGGTGACGAGGCGCGCGCGGCGCAGGCGGCGCTTGCCGTGCCCGGTGTGGCCCGGCTGACGGGCAAGCCGGCCGGACTCGGCCGCGCGGTCCACATCGAGGAGCGGCCGGGCGAGGCGTCGCTGCCGCGGCGTCATGTGCGGGTGGAGCTGGCGGTGTCCGCCGGGGCCCGTGCCCTCGACACGGCGCGGGCCGTACGGCAGGCGGTGAGCACGGCGCTGCCGGACGGTCCGAGCGTGGCGGTACTGGTCACGGGGGCCACCGCCGAAGCGGCGCGGACCGCGCCGAACGGCTGACCCTGCCCATCGGTTCACGTGGTTCGGGGCGGTGTCCAGTTCACGTGGTGCGGGGCGGCGTCAGTCGCCGAGGCCCGCGAGGTCGCGCAGGCGGCGGCCCTGCGCGGCTCGTTCGGCCGCGCGCTGTTCGTCGAGCGTGCGGCCGCCCACGCCCTGCAGCAGCGCCTTGGTCTCGATGACGGCGTCCCGCGGAGCGGCGAGCAGCGCGGCGACCAGGTCCTGCGTCGCGGCGGTGATCTGGTCGGCGGGCACGGCGACATTGGCCAGGCCACTGGCCACGGCCTCGTCGGCGTGCACATAGCGCCCGGTGACACAGATCTCCAGCGCCCGCGCGTACCCGACCAGCGAGACGAGCGGGTGCGTGCCGGTGAGATCCGGGACGAGCCCGAGGCTGGTCTCGCGCATGGAGAACTGCACGTCGTCGGCGACGACGCGCAGGTCACAGGAGAGGGCCAGCTGGAAGCCGGCACCGATCGCATGGCCCTGGACCGCGGCGACCGACAGCAGGTCGCTGCGCCGCAGCCAGGTGAAAGCGGACTGGTACTCGGCGATCGTGGAGTCGAGAGACTCCTCGTCGCCGCGTGCCAGGTCGATGAAGGACGGCTCCCCGTCGAAACCCTCGGGCGTGAACGCCTGACGGTCCAGGCCCGCGGAGAAGGACTTGCCCTCGCCGCGCACCACGACGACCCGCACGGATCCCGGCAGCGAGCTCCCGGCTTCGGCCAACGCCCGCCACAGAGCGGGACTTTGGGCGTTGCGCTTCTCCGGGTTGCTCAGGGTCACCGTGGCGATCGCGTCGTCGACGGTGAGCCGGACGCCATCCTTGTCGAGCAGCGGTGCGGGCAGGGACATGAGAGCCTCCGAGTCTGCGCGGTCTTAAGTGACTGCACAGTAACCACCCGGCCGGTCAGCCGACCGACCGGGTGGTCACCGAAGGTACCGATGAGCCCCGACCAACGTCTACGACCTTGCTGACCTGCGGAGAGCAGGCCGGTCGCGTCAGTTCGCCGCGGCCTTCTTGCCTCGCGTGGCTCCGCCGCGACCTCGCAGCGTGACCCCGGATTCGCTCAGCATCCGGTGCACGAAGCCATACGAGCGGCCGGTCTCCTCGGCCAGTGCCCGAATGCTCGCACCGGAGTCGTACTTCTTCTTCAGGTCTGCCGCGAGCTTGTCGCGCGCGGCGCCGGTTACCCGGCTGCCCTTCTTCAGAGTCTCGGCCACCCGTGCCTCCTCATGGGAAGTGCGCTCTGGAATTCCCATGATCACCCCTTGCGGCGTTCCTGGCCACCCATTCGGCAAGGTCGGTAGGCGCTCAATTCCCGACGGGAAGGCTCTCCCCACGAGTGGAACAAGAAATTCCGGACGCCTTTTACGACGTCCGGAACCACTCGTACCGATAAACCGGCAGGTCAGCGCCGCCCAGGCGGCGCAAGGGCCGGGCGGCCCCGGCGGCGGCAAAATCCGTGTAGGACACACCTCGGTACGAGGCGATCTCACTCAGATGAAGGATCACGGATCGGCCGAATGATCCATACGCAGTGGATCAGCTATTCGATCAAGCTGTGCTGACGCCTGCGAAGCGCGTCAGGCGAGCGCGACGAGATCCGCGTAACCCTGGCCCCACAGGTCCTCGACACCGTCCGGCAGCAGGATGATGCGCTCCGGCTGGAGCGCGTCCACGGCGCCCTCGTCGTGCGTGACGAGGACGACCGCGCCCTTGTAGGTGCGCAGCGCGCCGAGGATCTCCTCGCGGCTGGCGGGGTCGAGGTTGTTCGTGGGCTCATCCAGGAGCAGCACGTTCGCCGACGAGACCACCAGGGTCGCCAGGGCAAGGCGGGTCTTCTCACCGCCGGAGAGGACCCCGGCCGGCTTGTCGACGTCGTCACCCGAGAACAGGAACGAGCCGAGCGTCTTGCGCACCTGGATCAGGTCGAGGTCGGGAGCTGCGGAGCGCATGTTCTCCAGGACCGTGCGCTCCGGGTCGAGGGTCTCGTGCTCCTGCGCGTAGTAGCCGAGCTTGAGGCCGTGCCCCTCGATGACCTGACCCGTGTCGGGCTTCTCGGCGCCGCCGAGGAGCTTGAGCAGGGTCGTCTTGCCCGCACCGTTGAGGCCGAGGATGACGACCCTGGACCCCTTGTCGATGGCCAGGTCGACGTCGGTGAAGATCTCCAGCGAGCCGTACGACTTCGACAGGCCCTCGGCCATCAGCGGCGTCTTGCCGCACGGCGAGGGGTCGGGGAAGCGCAGCTTGGCGACCTTGTCGGACTGGCGCACCTCCTCCAGACCGGCGAGGAGCTTGTCGGCGCGCTTGGCCATGTTCTGCGCGGCCACCGTCTTGGTGGCCTTGGCGCGCATCTTGTCGGCCTGCGCGTTCAGCGTGGCGGCCTTCTTCTCGGCGTTCTGGCGCTCGCGCTTGCGGCGCTTCTCGTCGGCCTCGCGCTGCTGCTGGTAGAGCTTCCAGCCCATGTTGTAGACGTCGATCTGGGAGCGGTTGGCGTCCAGATAGAAGACCTTGTTGACGACCGTCTCGACCAGCTCGACATCGTGGGAGATCACGATGAAACCGCCGCTGTACGTCTTCAGGTAGTCGCGCAGCCAGACGATCGAGTCGGCGTCGAGGTGGTTGGTCGGCTCGTCGAGGAGCAGGGTGTCCGCGTCCGAGAAGAGGATGCGGGCCAGCTCGACTCGACGCCGCTGACCACCGGAGAGCGTGTGCAGCGGCTGGCCGAGGACCCGGTCGGGCAGGTTCAGCGCGGCGGCGATGGTGGCGGCCTCGGCCTCGGCGGCGTACCCGCCCTTGGTGAGGAACTCCGTCTCCTGGCGCTCGTACTGCTTGAGCGCCTTGGCCTGCGTGGCGCCCGAGCCGTTGGCGATGCGCTGCTCGTTCTCGCGCATCTTGCGCATCAGCGTGTCCAGGCCACGGGCGGACAGGATGCGGTCGCTGGCCAGCACCTCGAGATCACCGGTGCGCGGGTCCTGCGGCAGATAGCCGACCTCACCCGAGCGGGAGATGGTGCCGCCGGCCGGGATGCCCTCACCGGCGAGGCACTTGGTCAGGGTGGTCTTGCCCGCTCCGTTACGGCCGACCAGGCCGATGCGGTCGCCCTTGGCGACACGGAAAGAGGCGTTCTCGATGAGGATGCGGGCGCCGGCGCGCAGTTCGATACCGGATGCGGTGATCAAGGGAGGGCTCCAGGACAGGGTTCACGGCTGGTTGACAAGGCGAGGGCCGGTCGGCGCCGCTAATCCACCCAGAGAAGAAACGTCATACGAGCCAGTTTAACGGTGGGATGCAAACGACTTTCCCACGGCGTCCGGGCGCACCCTGCCGGACAGCTCATTGCCCAGCGGCGCGCGGCGGGGAACGATCCTGCCGAGACCGTCGACCGCCACGATCCGCTCGCTCCAGGCCACGGTGGCGTCCGTACAGGGCTGAGCGATCAGCAGGGCGGACCCCCGCCGCAGGTAGGCGGCCGGTACGAAAGCACAGCCCGCGCGCGCGGGCAGCACCCAGCGCAGATCACCGTCCACCGTGCGGTACGCCGCGATACGGCGCGGGGTGACCACGGCGAGCATCCGGGTCCCGGAGTCGTCGAGCGGCTGCAGGACCCCGGCACCGTCGCGCGCGCCCGGCGTGCGCAGCCAGGCCGCGGCGTCCGGGATCGCCCGGTGCCAGCGCACGGCGCGCCCTTCGGCGCCCTCGGTGTCGGTGACCATGCCGTCGCTCCACAGCGCGAACGCCTGACCGGACACGGCCAGCACGGCGAGCGGACGGCTCCCCTCCCGGGTGTGCCGCCAGCGCACAGAGGTGTCGTACGCCTCGACCGCCGCGCCTCTCGTACGGAGCCGGACGGCGCCCTCGCCGGAATCCGCGGCCACGCGCGCGTAGCGGGTGAGGTGGTCCCCGTAGGGGGCGGGACGGGCGTGATGGGCGGCGATCAGCAGGGGGACGGCGAGGAGCGCGGCGGCGAGCGCCAGGCGGAGGGTCCTGCGAGGGCGGCCGGGCGCGTGCCCCGGGGGCGGCAGCGGTGGCCGGGCGGTTCGCTGCGCCGGGCCCGCCTCCGTCGCCGCATCGAGCGGTTCGACCGCCATCCCACGCCCCCGCCGCTCTCACCGTCCGTCAGCAACCAGGCGCAGAGTGTAGCGGCGGAGCGGGGTGGCGGGTTCGGGTGACACGGCGGGTGGAGCGGGAGCGGCTATGCCCCGCCCGTGTGGACCTGGAACGCCGCGCGGCGCACCGCCTTCGCGAGGGCCGGGTCGGGGTGCGCGGCGGCCAGGGCGACCAGGACCTGGACGGTGCGGGGGTGACCGACGGCGCGGACCTCCTCGATCAGCGCCGGCACGGTCGGCTGCACCGCGGACTCCAAGTGCCGTACGAGCAGGGGCGCTTCACCGTGGTCGGCGACGGCCGCGGCCGTGTCGACCCACAGCCAGGTGGCCTCCTCACGGGTCAGCACGGTGTGTACGTCCTCGGGGTCGGCGCCCTCGTACTCGGCCAGCCACAGCAGGGCGTAGGCCCGCAGGTGCGGGTCGCCCGCGGCGCGGCGCACCTCGGGCTCGGCGGGCGCCCCGACGACGCGCAGCGCCTCGAAGGCGAGGCCGCGCAAGAGGGCGTCCTCACCGCGGGCGGCGTCGAGGAGTTCGGTGACGGCGTTGCCGACGTCACGGGCGGCGAGCCAGGCGCGGTACTCGGCGCGGGCCGCGTTCGGACGCAGGCGGGCACAGCCGCGCAGCATGTCCTCGGCGGCCACCTCGATGTTCCCGGCCGGGGACTGGGCGGCGACACAGATCTGCTCCAGCTTGACCCAGACCGCCCAACTGCCCAGCGGAGTCAGCGTGGCGTGCTCGTCGGCGTATGTCAGCGCGCCGACCGCGGCGAGGCCCGCGAGGGCCCAGTCGAGCAGCGGGAGGAGCGGGGTGTCCTGCGGCGGCACCGGCTCGGGCTGCGGCCCGTAGGGGATCTCGCAGTGCTCCGCGCGTAGTTCGGCGACGCGCTGGTCGAGGAGGTCCAGGAGCTGGGCGGCCGGCACCGGGCCCGCCATCAGCTGGCAGAACGAGAGCAACTGCGGTACGGCCTCGACGACTTCGGCCACCGCGGCGGGCTCCAGGGACTCCGGCGCCGGGTGGACGAGCGACCAGGCGTCGAACAGGGCGACCCAGCCGCGCAGCACGGCGGTGTCGTCGCGGTCCCAGACCCGCAGCCGCCAGCCGGGCCGCGCGATGTCGCCGTGCACCTCGACGAGGCCCGCGAGCCGGGCGGTGTCCCAGTCGGCGCGGACCTGGCCGACGGACAGGTCCAGATCGGCGGCGGCGCGGTGCGCGGTGGCGTCCGAGAGGGTGCCCTGACCGTCGCGCGCGCCGGTGCCGTGGCCCTTGCCGTTGCCGTTGCCCGGGCTCAGCGTGGTGTCCGCCCAGCGCGCCACGCGGACCGCGGCGGCCAGGCCCTGCCGGGCGGCACGGGCCAGCTCCGCGGGTGGCGGGGTGCCCTCCGGTGGGCGCGGCGCGGGCCGCCGGACCGCTGCGCGCGGAGCGGCGGCGGCCAGGGGCTGGCGGCGCGGGCTGACGAGTCGGAGCCTGGAGTCGCGCGGGGTACGGGACGTCACTGGAGCAGTCTCCAGGGTGACCCCGCTAATTCCCAAACGGGAGTGCCAGTTCGGGGTTCGCGCCGTGGTTCGCCGGGCGCCGGGAGACGGCACGCCTCAGGGTCGCAGGGGGCTCACATCAGCGGGGTCAGAAAGCGCCGCAGCGTCTCCTCGTAGCCCTTCGGGTCCGCGTTCCACATCGCGTTGTGCGGGGCGTCGTCGACCGTGTGGAGGGTGACCAGGTCCGGGCGCCGGGCCGCCAGCCGGCGGGACGGGGCCCAGGGCGCGACCTCGTCGTCGGGTCCGTGCACGACGAGCGTGGGGACCCGCAGGGCGCCCGGGTCGGCCGCTTCGGCGAACCGGGCTCCGCTGAGGCCCGTACGCCCCTGCGCGGCCCGGACCGCCAGCGGGAGCAGCGCGGACGGCGTGCGCCGGGCCCCGGCCAGGGCGCGCAGGGTCGCCTCCCAGCTGAGCACCGGGGAGTCGAGGACCAGGCCGCTGATGCGGTCGCGCAGCGCCGAGTGCGCGGCGGCGTGCAGGGCCATCGCGGCCCCGGTCGACCAGCCGTGCAGGACGACCTGCCGGGCGCCGTACCGAACGGCGTAGCGGATCGCGGCGTCCAGGTCGCGCCACTCCGTCGCCCCGAGGTGGCCGAGGCCGTCCGGGGAGCGGGGTGCGCCGAGGTCTCCGCGGTAGGCGAGGTCGAGCACCGGGAACGCGTGGTGGTGCAGGAATCCCATGAGGTTCATGGGGTGTTCGCGGGTGGTGCCGAGGCCGTGCACCGTGATGACCCAGGTGTCGCGCACGTTGGGCACGAACCAGGCGGGCAGCGCTCCGAGTTCACCCGGCACGTCGATGTCGGCGTGGTCGAGGCCGAGCGCCGACTTGGGGTCCCCGATGTGCACCTGCGGCGTGAGCCAGGCCCGCGCGCCGGGTTCGAGGACGCCGTGGGTGACCCGCTCGAGGCGGCGCACGACGGTGTCGGCGGCATGCGGCGCCGACTCGATCACCGGTCCGACGACCGCGTGCCAGCCGTCGCCAGCCAGCCCGTACGTGCCCGGGCGCAGCGAGGACAGATCGCGGGTCAGGGTGATCTGACCCGCGGCGGTGGTGTGGACGGTGAGTCTGGGCTCGGTGGGCAGGGGGCGCCCCGCGGGCGCCTTGAGCGCGGCGTCACTGGCCAGACGGCCGACGGCGATCGCGGCGGCGGAAGCTCCGAGCACGGCGGTGACGGCAGCTGCCGTCGCTTTGGCGGTACGCACCCGTCCAGTGTCGACGGACCGGCCCGCCCGGGCCAGTGGGGCGGCGGGTGGGGGTGACGCCCGGCCGCTTCCGTGCCGGGTGGGACGAGATTTTGGGCGGCGGGCCGGGGTCGCCCGCCGTCTACCCCCGGCCCGGCTGCTGTCCGTACCCGCTCAGGCGCTCCCCCACCTCGCGCAGTTGCTCCCCGGTGAGCAGGGAAGGGGTGCGGCCGGGGACGGAGTGGGCGGTGAGCCAGAGGTGGCACATCCACTCCAGCTGCGCGGTCAGGTCGTAGGCGGCGTCGAGAGTCGCTCCGTACGTGATGGTCCCGTGGTTCTGCAGCAGGCATCCGGTGCGTCCCGCCAGGGCGGCGAGCATGTTCTCGGCCAACCCCTCCGTGCCGTACGTCGCATAAGGGGCGACACGCACCAGACCTCCCAGGGCCGCCGTCATGTAGTGGACGGCTGGGAGTTCGGTGACGAGCGTCGAGACGGCGGTGGCGTGCACCGCGTGGGTGTGCACGACCGCAAGGGCGTCGGTGTGCCGGTAGATGGCGAGGTGCATCGGGAGTTCACTGGTGGGCGCGAGCGCGCCGGTGTGCTGCTCGCCGTCGAGATCGACGGCGACGAGGTCGTGCGGGCCGAGCCGGTCGTAGGGGACGCCGCTCGGGGTGACGAGGACGGTGTCCCGCACGCGTACGGAGACATTGCCCGACGTGCCGACGACCAGCCCGTCGCTCACGGTCCTGCGTGCAGTAGCCACCAATTTTTGCCACGCCAGCTCGAGTTCCGTCATACCGGGCATCTTGTCAGGCATCGTAAGGGGCACAAAGGGGCACATTTCGCCCACCCACGACGACTGGCTTGGCTTCGACGGGCAAGACGGGATCTTCCAGTAGCCTCTGGGAGATTTGTCATGCACGTCGCCATCCGGGGGGAAATATGGCTCGTGATAACAAACCGTCCCGTCGCCGCGCCCGCCTTGTCGCGGCGACTTCCGTGGCCGCTCTGACACTGGGGGGGACCGTACTCGCGGAGCTGCCCGCACAGGCCGTGGCCAGGCCGAAGGGGCACGACGTCTCGTCACACCAGAAGAACGTCAACTGGAAGAAGGCAAAGAGCAAAGGGGCCCGGTTCGTCTACGTGAAGGCCACCGAGTCGACGACCTACAAGAACCCCTATTTCACGCAGCAGTACAACGGCTCCCGTCGTGTCGGCATGATCCGGGGCGCGTACCACTTCGCTCTGCCCAACAAGTCCTCGGGCAGGGCGCAGGCCTCGTACTTCGTGCGCAACGGCGGGGGCTGGTCGCCGGACGGGTGGACGCTGCCGCCCGCGCTCGACATCGAGTACAACCCGTACAGCAAGAAGAAGTGCTACGGCCTGAGCAAAGGCCGGATGGTCTCGTGGATCAAGTCCTTCAGCGGCGAGGTCAAGCGCAGGACCGGGCGGCACCCGGTGATCTACACGAACTACCACTGGTGGAAGACGTGCACCGGCAACAGCCGGGCCTTCGCCACCAATCACGCCCTGTGGCTCGCCCGGTACAACGTGAGCGCGGGCGCTCTGCCCGCCGGGTGGTCCTTCTGGACGTTCTGGCAGTACGACAACGGCGGCGGCGGTCTGCCGGGTGACCAGAATCTCTTCAACGGTTCGATGAACCAGCTGAGGGAGTTCGCCCGCGGCTAGCCACCCGCACCGAGCCTCGCGGAACCCCACATTCCGGGGGACCGCGGGGCCGATCCGGAACCCGCGCCGCCGCCCCGCGCCGAGGAAAGAGGCGGTCCTCCGCTTCGAGTCACCGCATGGTCCGGCCCAGTTCATCTTCCGTTCATCCGGCTTACTTACGTTCGACGAGCCACTGACGTCCAACCGAAGCCTGGGTAAATGGAACACATCACGCTGCTCCTAGCGATCGTGATCGTTACCGCGCTGGTCTTTGATTTCACCAACGGTTTCCACGACACCGCCAACGCGATGGCGACGACCATCTCGACAGGCGCCCTCAAGCCGAAGACGGCGGTGGCCATGTCCGCCGTGCTCAACCTGGTCGGAGCGTTTCTCTCCGTCGAGGTCGCCAAGACCATCTCCGGCGGCATCATCAACGAGGACGGTCTCAAGACAGAGGTCATCTTCGCGGCGCTCGTCGGCGCCATCCTCTGGAATCTGCTGACCTGGCTGGTCGGGCTGCCGTCCAGTTCGTCGCACGCGCTGTTCGGCGGGCTCATCGGCGCCGCGGTCATGTCGATGGGCTGGTCGTCGGTGAACGGCGGCACCGTCGTCACCAAGGTGCTGCTGCCCGCGGTCGCCGCGCCCCTCGTGGCGGGTGTCGCCGCGATGCTGGCCACGCGGCTCACCTACCGCATCAGCAGGAAGACCGACCAGAAGGCGACCGCCAAGGGCTACCGCGCCGGGCAGATCGCCTCCGCCGGCCTCGTCTCCCTCGCGCACGGCACGAACGACGCGCAGAAGACGATGGGCATCATCACCCTCGCCCTGATCACCGGCGGTGTCCTCGCGCCCGGCGCCAACCCGCCGCTGTGGGTCATCGTCTCGGCCGGTCTGGCCATCGCCCTCGGCACCTACCTGGGCGGCTGGCGGATCATCCGCACCATGGGCAAGGGCCTCACCGACCTCGCGCCGCAGCAGGGCTTCACGGCGCAGACCAGCGCCGCGACCGCGATCCTCGCCTCGTCGCACATCGGCTTCTCCCTCTCCACCACCCAGGTCTGCTCCGGCGCCGTGATGGGTGCGGGCCTCGGCCGCAAGGGCGGTGTCGTCCGCTGGTCGACCGCCACCCGGATGTTCGTCGCGTGGGGTCTGACCCTCCCCGCCGCCGGTCTGGTCGGCGCGGGCGCCGAGTTCCTCACCAAGCAGGGCCCGTGGGGCGTCGGCCTGACGGCCTTCCTGCTGCTCGCCGGCTCCGGAATCATCTGGAAGCTGTCCCGGCGCGACTCCGTCGACCACACGAACGTCACCGCCGACGCGCCGGGCTCCGCCGAGGAGCCGGCCGGCGTCATCACGACCGCCATCGCCGCGGTCAGCCCGCCGCCGGTCGCCGCTGCCGTGGAGTCCGGGGCCGCCGTCGAGATGAAGTCCACGATCCCCGCTCCGGCCCAGGCCGTGGCCGACCCCCCGCGCCCCGCCGGCGCCACGCTGTAAGGAAGCAGGACCAGCTATGAAGATCGACTGGGCGGCTCTCGGCTCCGTCTTCGGGGTCAGCCTCGTGGCCACCGTGGCCCTGGTGGGACTCTTCACCCTCGGCGTCGTCGGCCTCTCCAAGCGGGAGTCCGCGGCGCAGCAGGGCAACTCGGCGACGGCCGTCACCTCCGGCGCGTACCTCTGCTTCGCGCTGTGCGCGGCAGCCGTGGCGTACGGGATCTTTCTGATCGTGGCCTGACCGACCGGCCTGACCGACAGAGCGGGGGCGGG
>NZ_BAAATS010000001.1:377305-386949 GCF_039533535.1 Streptomyces kunmingensis | reverse complement strand
CCCGCTCTCGCTCTCGCTCTCGCTCTGTGGACCTCCCCACACTCCGCTCTCCCAGGTCAACAGCAAGTTGACGCACCTTCGCGCAGCGTGGTGGACTTCGCGGGCCATATACGGCAGCAGTCCGAGGAAGCCGGTGCGAATCCGGCGCGGTCCCGCCACTGTGAGCCCTCCCCCGGGAATCCGGGACGGGCGAGCCAGGAACTCTCGCTGCCGGTCTCGTCGAACCAGGGCGTGGACACCCTGAGTGAGGACAAGTACGCCATGTTCGCCCTGCGCGGCGCGGCGCGGGCCGAGCGCGTGTTCGCGTACGGTGCCGCCGCCGGACTCCTTGCCGACCTGCTGTTCGGTGATCCGCGCCGAGGGCACCCCGTCGCCGGTTTCGGCCGGGCCGCGGGAGCCGTGGAGCGCATGCTGTGGCGGGACCACCGCGGGTGGGGCGCCGCGCACACCGTGGTCTGTGCGGGTGGCGCCGCCGCTGCCGGCGCGCTCGCCGCTCGTACCGTACGCAGTTCCCCTGTCGCCTCTGTCGCGCTGACCGCCGCCGCCACCTGGGCCGTGGTCGGCGGCACCTCGCTGGGCCGGGAGGCGCGCGGCGTCGGGTCCGCCCTCGAGGCTGGGGACGTGGAGCTGGCCCGGGAGTTGCTGCCGCGCCTGTGCGGACGGGATCCGCAGGGCCTGGACGCCGACGGGATCGCGCGCGGTGTCGTCGAGTCGGTCGCCGAGAACACCTCGGACGCCGTCGTGGGGGCGCTGGTGTGGGGGGCCGTCGGCGGAGTGCCGGGCCTGCTGGCCTTCCGCGCCGTGAACACGCTGGACGCGATGGTCGGCCACAAGTCCGCCAGGTACCGCCGGTTCGGCTGGGCCTCGGCCCGGCTCGACGATGTGGCCGGGTGGCCCGGCGCGCGGCTGACGGGAGCGCTGGCCGTACTGGCGGGCGGGCGCCCGCGCGAGGCCGCCCGCGCCTGGCGCGAGGACGCGGAGCGCCATCCGAGCCCGAACGCGGGGGTCGTCGAGGCGTCGTTCGCGGGAGCGCTCGGAGTGCGGCTCGGCGGGACGCTGGCGTACGGGGGCAGAGTGGAGCACCGGCCCGTGCTGAACGCCGCCGGGCGCCCGGTGCGGGTCGGGGATGTGGAGCGCGCCGCGCGGTTGTCGCGGCGGGTCTGTCTGTTGGCGTGGGGAGTCTGTGTGGGCGGGCGGATGCTGTGGGCGCGGCGACGAGCGGTGAGGGCGGGTCGATGAGCGGGGCTACGCGGGGCGGAGGGCTCCTCGTCGCGGGGACGACCTCCGATGCCGGTAAGAGTGTGGTCACGGCGGGGATCTGCCGGTGGCTCGTACGCCAGGGGGTGAAGGTCGCGCCGTTCAAGGGACAGAACATGTCCCTGAACTCGTTCGTGACGCGGGAGGGCGCCGAGATCGGGCGGGCGCAGGCCATGCAGGCGCAGGCCGCCCGGGTCGAGCCGACCGCGCTGATGAACCCGGTGCTGCTCAAGCCGGGCAGCGACCGCAGCAGTCAGGTCGTGCTCATGGGCAAGCCCGTGGGCGAGATGAGTGCGCGGGGCTACCACGGGAAGCGGCAGGGCGCGCTGCTCGACACCGTCGTGGGGTGCCTGGAGGAGTTGCGGGGCAGTCATGACGCTGTGATCTGTGAAGGGGCGGGCTCCCCCGCCGAGATCAATCTGCGCCGTACCGACATCGTGAACATGGGCATCGCGCGGGCCGCGCGGCTGCCGGTCCTGGTGGTCGGGGACATCGACCGCGGTGGCGTCTTCGCCTCGTTCTTCGGGACGACGGCGCTGCTCGCGCCGGAGGACCAGGAGTTGCTCGCGGGGTATCTGGTGAACAAGTTCCGTGGCGATGTCAGCCTCCTCGAACCCGGTCTCGACATGCTCAAGTCCCTTACGGGCCGGGCCACTTACGGGGTTCTGCCGTTCCAGCACGGGCTCGGGATCGACGAGGAGGACGGGCTGCGGGTGTCCTTGCGGGGCACGGTGCGCGAGTCCGTCGTGGCGCCGCCCGTCGGCGAGGACGTGCTGCGGGTCGCCGTGTGCGCGGTGCCGCTGATGTCGAACTTCACGGATGTCGACGCGCTGGCCGCCGAGCCGGGCGTCGTGGTCCGGTTCGTGGACCGCGCCGAGGAACTGGCCGACGCCGATCTGGTCGTCGTACCCGGGACGCGCGGGACGGTGCGCGCCCTGGAGTGGCTGCGGGAGCGGGGGCTCGCGGACGCGCTGGCGCGCCGGGCCGCCGAGGGGCGTCCGGTACTCGGCATCTGCGGCGGTTTCCAGCTGCTCGGGGAGCGCATCGAGGACGAGGTGGAGTCGCGGGCCGGGGTCGTGGACGGGCTCGGACTGCTGCCCGTACGCGTACGGTTCGCCGCCGACAAGACGCTCGAGCGGCCGGCCGGGGTCGCGCTCGGGGAGCCGGTCGAGGGGTACGAGATCCATCACGGGGTCGCTGACGTGCTCGGCGGGGAGCCCTTCCTGGACGGGTGCCGGGTCGGGGCCGTGTGGGGGACGCACTGGCACGGGTCGCTGGAGTCGGACGGGTTCCGGCGGGCGTTCCTGCGGCTGGTCGCCGAGGCGGCGGGGCGGCGGTTCGTGCCGGCGCCGGACACGTCGTTCGCGGCGCTGCGGGAGGAGCAGCTGGACCGGCTCGGGGATCTGATCGAGCGGTATGCCGACACGGATGCGTTGTGGCGGCTGATCGAGGGGGGTGCGCCCCCGGGGCTGCCGTTCGTGCCGCCCGGGGCGCCGGCGTGACCGGCGTGACCGGCGCTGCGGGAGGCCGCCCCCGCCGCCCCTTCCCGTCCCGTCCCCGGGGGCCGCGCCCCCGTTCCCCCATTGGTTCGTTTGTGCGTGCGGGTTCTCTGTGGTTGCTCGCGCCGTTCCCCGCGTCCCTTTCGGGGCGCTTCAACTCACCGGAGGTTCACGGCTGATGAGCACCCCGTATCCGTTCACCGCCCTCGTCGGCCAAGACGATCTGCGGCTCGCTCTCCTGCTCAACGCCGTGTCGCCCGCCGTCGGCGGTGTGCTGGTGCGCGGTGAGAAGGGGACCGCCAAGTCCACTGCCGTGCGGGCCCTTTCGGCGCTGCTGCCCGAGGTGGATGTCGTCGCCGGGTGCCGGTTCTCGTGCGCCCCGGGAGCCCCCGATCCGCAGTGCCCGGACGGGCCGCACGAGATCGGTCCGGGGGTGCAACGGGCCGCGCGCATGGTCGAGTTGCCGGTCGGCGCGTCCGAGGACCGGCTCGTCGGCGCGCTCGACATCGAGCGGGCGCTCGCCGAGGGCGTGAAGGCGTTCGAGCCGGGCCTGCTCGCGGACGCGCACCGCGGGATCCTGTACGTGGACGAGGTCAACCTGCTCCACGACCACCTGGTCGACCTGCTGCTCGACGCCGCCGCCATGGGCGCCTCGTACGTGGAGCGCGAGGGCGTCTCCGTACGGCATGCCGCGCGCTTCCTTCTCGTCGGGACGATGAACCCCGAGGAGGGCGAGCTGCGGCCGCAGTTGCTCGACCGGTTCGGGCTGACCGTGGAGGTCGCCGCGAGCCGGGAGCCCGAGCAGCGCGTGCAGGTGGTCAAGCGGCGCCTCGCGTACGACGACGACCCGGAGGGCTTCGCGGCGCGCTGGGCCACGGAGGAGGCCGACGTACGCGGACGGATCGCCGCCGCCCGGGCGCTGCTGCCTCACGTACGCCTGGGTGACGGGGCGTTGACGCGGATCGCCGCGACATGCGCCGCGTTCGAGGTGGACGGGATGCGGGCCGACATCGTGATGGCCAGGACCGCGACCGCGCTCGCCGCGTGGGCGGGGCGCACCGATGTGCTCGCGGAGGACGTGCGGCAGGCCGCGCTGCTCGCGCTGCCGCACCGGCGGCGCCGGAACCCGTTCGACGCGCCGGGGCTCGACGAGGACAAGCTCGACGAGACGCTGGACGAGTTCGGGCCGGACGCCCCGGACGACGATCCCGAGCCCGACGGTCCCGAGGATCCTGACGGTCCTGACGACGGCGGGGGCCCCGGTGGCGGCGGGGGCCTGCCGCCTCAGAACGGGCCGGAGCAGAACGGGCCTGAGCAGGAGAAGCCCGAGCAGCAGGGGCCCGAGCAGGACGGCGGGCCCGACTCGCAGGAGGCCCCTGAGGAACCGGCGGGCGCTCCCGCGTCCGGCGGCGGCCGGGAGCACCGGGCCGTCTCGGCCGGTGAGCCGTTCCGTACGAAGATGCTGAGCGTCCCGGGTCTGGGCGAAGGGGCCGCCGGGCGGCGGTCCCGGGCGCGCACGGAGCACGGCCGGACGACCGGCGCCGTACGGCCGCGGGGCGCTCTGACCAAGCTGCATCTGGCCGCGACGGTGCACGCGGCGGCGCCGCACCAGCAGGCGCGCGGCCGGTCGGGCCCCGGGCTCGTCGTGCGCCGCGACGATCTGCGGCAGGCGACGCGGGAGGGCCGCGAGGGGAATCTGGTCCTCTTCGTCGTGGACGCCTCCGGGTCGATGGCCGCCCGCCAGCGGATGGGTGCCGTCAAGGGCGCCGTCCTTTCGCTGCTGCTCGACGCCTACCAGCGGCGCGACAAGGTGGGGCTCGTGACGTTCCGCGGGTCGGGCGCCGAGGTGGCGCTGCCGCCGACGTCGAGCGTGGACACGGCCGCCGCGCGGCTCGAAACGCTGCCGACCGGTGGGCGTACGCCGCTGGCCGCCGGGCTGCTCACGGCGCACGAGGTGCTGCGTGTGGAGCGGCTGCGGGATCCGGCGCGGCGTCCGCTGATGGTCGTCGTGACCGACGGCCGGGCTACGGGTGGGCCGGAGCCGGTGAAGATGGCGGGGCGTGCGGCCGGGCTGCACGCCGTCGAGGGCACGGCGTCCGTGGTCGTCGACTGCGAGACGGGCATGGTCCGGCTGGGGCTCGCCGGGCAGCTGGCCGGTCAACTGGGCGGCAGCGCCGTCACGTTGGAGGAACTGCGAGCCGACGCCATCGCCGGGCTCGTCAAGGACGTACAGGGCACGAACCAGACCCGTAGGAGGGCCGCCTGATGCCGCAGGGACAGCCGAGTGTCGTACCGGACGACGGTCTGACGACTCGTCAGCGCCGTAACCGTCCGCTGGTGTTCGTGCACACGGGCATCGGCAAGGGGAAGTCGACGGCCGCGTTCGGGCTCGCGCTGCGCGCCTGGAACCAGGGCTGGCCGATCGGGGTGTTCCAGTTCGTCAAGTCGGCGAAGTGGAAGGTCGGCGAGGAGAACGCGCTGAAGGTGCTCGGCGCCTCCGGCGAGGGCGGCACCGTCGACTGGCACAAGATGGGCGAGGGCTGGTCGTGGGTGCAGCGCGACGATCAGGCCGACAACGAGGAGAAGGCCCGCGAGGGCTGGGAGCAGGTCAAGCGGGACCTGGCCGCCGAGACGTACAAGCTGTACGTGCTCGACGAGTTCGCCTACCCGCTGCACTGGGGCTGGATCGACGTGGCGGAGGTGGTGGAGGTGCTGCGGGACCGTCCGGGCACCCAGCACGTCGTCATCACCGGGCGCAACGCCCCGCAGGAGCTCGTCGACTTCGCGGACCTCGTGACCGACATGTCGAAGGTGAAGCACCCGATGGACGCGGGTCAGAAGGGCCAGCGGGGCATCGAGTGGTGACTGTTCCCAGTCTGCACGTGCCGCGTCTCGTCGTCGCCGCGCCCGCGTCCGGGTCGGGCAAGACGACGGTGGCGACCGGGCTGATGGCGGCGTTCGCCGAGCGCGGTCTCGCCGTGTCGCCGCACAAGGTCGGGCCCGACTACATCGACCCGGGCTACCACGCCCTGGCGACCGGGCGGCCCGGCCGGAACCTGGACGCGTACATGTGCGGCCCGGATCTCGTCGGTCCGCTGTTCGCGCACGGCGCGCAGGGCTGTGAACTGGCCGTCGTGGAAGGCGTGATGGGCCTGTTCGACGGGGTGTCGGGGCAGGGCGAGCTGGCGTCGACGGCGCATGTCGCCAAGCTGCTCAAGGCGCCGGTCGTCCTCGTCGTCGACGCGTCGTCGCAGTCGCGGTCGGTGGCGGCCCTCGTCCACGGCTTCGCGTCGTTCGACCCGGAGGTGCGGCTCGCGGGCGTCATCCTCAACAAGGTCGGCTCGGAGCGGCATGAGCAGCTGCTCCGGGAGGCGTTGGAGGAGGTCGGCGTCCCGGTGTACGGGTCCTTGCGCCGCGCCCCTCAAGTCGCCACGCCGTCACGGCACTTGGGGCTCGTACCGGTGGCCGAGCGGAGTTCCGAGGCGGTGGACTCGGTGCGGGCGGCGGCGGCGATGGTGCGCGAGGGCTGCGACCTGGAGGGCTTGCTGGCGCTGGCGCGCACGGCGCCGCCGCTGGCAACAGAGACGTGGAGTCCAGCGCAGTCAGGGGCGCGGGGAACTGCGCGACAAGCCCCCACCGGCCCGCAGCCACACCACAACCCGATCGTGGCCGTGGCCGGCGGCCCCGCCTTCACCTTCTCCTACGCCGAACACGCGGAGCTGCTCACCGCGGCGGGTGCCGAGGTCGCCACCTTCGACCCCCTCCACGACGAACACCTCCCGGAGGGCACCGCCGCGGTCGTCATAGGCGGCGGCTTCCCGGAGGTCTACGCCCCCGAGCTCTCCGCCAACGAACAGCTCCGCAAGGCGGTCGCGGAGCTGGCCCGCTCGGGTGCTCCGGTGGTCGCCGAGTGCGCGGGCCTGCTGTATCTGGCCCGGTCCCTCGACGGGCAGGAGATGTGCGGGGTGCTGGACGCGGACGCGCGGATGACGGCGCGCCTCACCCTCGGCTACCGGGACGCCGTCGCCGTCTCCGACAGTGTTCTCGCGCCGGCGGGGGCCAGGATGCGCGGCCACGAGTTCCACCGGACCTCGATGGATCCGGGCGCGGGGCCCGCCGCCGCGTGGGGCATGCGGCTGCCGGCGCCGCGCGTCGAGGGCTTCGTACAGCAGGGCGTGCACGCCAGCTATCTGCACACGCACTGGGCGGCCCGGCCGGACGTCGCCCGGCGCCTGGTGGACCGGTGCGCCGCGCCGTGAGCTCAGCCCGCGAAGCCCACGACGAGCCAGATGAACGCCGCGCCCGCGACCGTGCACAGCAGGGTCGAGCGGGCGGGGTGGTCGTGGTGGGCCTCGGGCAGGATCTCGGCGGCGGCCAGGTAGAGCAGCACTCCGCCGAAGAAACCGAGATAGGCGCCGAGCAGTTGCTCCGGAATGGTGAACAGGAGCGTCGAGGCGGCGCCCACCACGGGTGCCGCCGCGTCGGCGAGGAGCATCGTCATCGCCTTGCGGCGGGCGTTCCCGTACAGGCGCGTGATCGTGTACGTGTTGAAGCCGTCGGCGAAGTCGTGCGCGATCACCGCGAGTGCCACGGCGAGGCCCATACCGCCGCCCACCTGGAACGCGGCGCCGATCGCGATGCCGTCCATCATGCTGTGCCCGACCATCGCCCCGGCCGCCGTGAGGCCGACCTCGGGGGCCCGCCCGTGCTCGTGCTCGTCGGCGCCGTGGGCGGCTTGGCGCTGGGCGAGGAGGTGTTCCAGGACGTGCGCGGCGAGGAACCCGGCCACGAACAGCAGCAGCGCCGCCGGTACCCCGAAGACCGGGCCGCCGGCCGCGTCGAGCGCCTCCGGCAGCAGGTCGAGGCCGACGACGCCGAGCATCAGGCCACCCGCGAGACCGAGCACCAGATGGCGCCGGTCGGTGACCCGCCTCGCGGTCCAGCCGCCGACCAGGGTCATCACAAAGGCGCCGAGCGCCACGAACACCGCCATGGGCCCTGCCTAACCCATCCGGCACCCCATACGCACATCCGACACCGCCCGAATGCGGTGATCGTCGGGGTCGGCGCCCGCGCCGGGGTGACGTCCGGCGAGGTGCTCGGCCTGGTCAGGGCCGTCCTGGACGAGGCGGGGGCCGGGCCGGACGACGTGGTGGCGCTCGCGACCGTCGACACGAAGGGGAACGAGCCCGGGATCGTGGGCGCGGCCGGGGCGCTCAAGGTGCCGCTGGTGACGTATGCCGCCGGGGTCCTGGCCGGGGTGCCGGTGCCGCATCCCTCGGACCGGGTGCGCGGGGTGTTGGGCACGCCGTCGGTGGCCGAGGCGGCGGCGCTGGCGGGCGGGGGTCAGCTGGTCGTCCCCAAGCGGGTGGCGGCGGGGCGGGTGACCTGTGCGGTGGCGCGGGGCGGGTAGGGTCCTGGGCCGCTCGGGCTTTGCTCTGGTGTTTCTGGATGGTCTCGGCGGTTCTCGCCTTGTCTTCTGTCTGTCTTCTGTCCGTCTTCAGTCTGTGTTCTGTCCGTCTTCGGTCTGTGTTCTGTGTCCCGTACGTCGCGTCCCCTGCAAGGAGTCAGTTCCGTGCTCATCCCTCCCCCGGCTCTGCTCTCCGCCCTGGAACAGCGCGCCGACCGTTTCCCGTGCGACCGGGCCGATGTGCAGGTCCTGCTCGTGGGGCGGGGTTCGGCGGACCCCATCGTCAATGCCGAACTCGTCGCGGCGGCACGGTTGTTGTGGGAGGGCGGCGGGTTCGCCGGGGTGGAGCCGGCTTTCGTGTCGGGGGCGGTCCCGGACGTGCCGTCGGGTCTTGACCGGTGTGCGGCGTTCGGGGCCCGGCGGGTGGTCGTCCTGCCGTACGAGGAGTTGCCGTCGGACCGGTTCTGGGCGCAGGCCGAGGAGTGGGGCGCTGCCCATCCGGGGGTGGAGGTGCGGCGCGGGGCGGATCCCGCCGGGCCGCCGACCGCAGGGGGCGGGCCCGATCTGCGGCATCACGGTGATGCCGAAGTGCGGGACGACGGTGAGAAGTTGACGGATCTCGCGGTGAATGTCCGTACGGGGACGCCGCCGGCGTGGCTGCGGGACCGTGTCGCCGGGTCGTTGGAGGGTCTCGCGGCGTATCCGGACGGGCGGGCCGCGCGGGCGGCGGTGGCGGAGCGGCACGGGGTTCCGGTGGAGCGGGTGCTGCTGACGGCCGGGGCGGCGGAGGCGTTCGTCCTGCTGGCGCGGGCGCTCAGGGTGCGGCGACCTGTGGTGGTGCATCCGCAGTTCACGGAGCCGGAGGCGGCGCTGGAGGATGCCGGGCACGCGGTGGGGCGGGTGCTGTTGCGGGAGGCGGACGGGTTCCGGCTCGATCCTTCGCTGGTTCCCGAGGACGCGGATCTGGTGGTGATCGGGAATCCGACGAACCCTACGTCCGTGCTGCATCCCGCCGAGGAGATGGCGCGGCTGGCGCGGCCGGGGCGGGTGCTCGTGGTCGACGAGGCGTTCATGGACGCGGTGCCGGGTGAGCGGGAGTCCCTGGCGGGGCGGACGGATGTGCCGGGGCTTGTGGTGCTGCGGAGTCTCACGAAGACGTGGGGCCTTGCCGGGTTGCGCATCGGGTATGTGCTGGCCGGGCCGGAGGTGATCGGGGCGCTCGAGCGGGCGCAGCCGTTGTGGCCCGTGTCGTCACCGGCGCTGGTCGCTGCGCGGGCGTGTGTGTCGGCGCGGGGGGTTGCTGAGGCGGCTGACGCGGCGCGGGCGGTTGCGGCTGACCGGGAGTATCTCGTGGGGCTGTTGCGGGAGTTGGCCGGGCTCGGGGTCGTGGTGGCGGGGCCGGCGGAGGGGCCGTTCGTGTTGGTGCGGGTGCCCCGGGCGGGGGCGGTTCGGTCGCTTCTGCGGGGGCGTGGGTTTGC
>NZ_BAAATS010000001.1:311142-377249 GCF_039533535.1 Streptomyces kunmingensis | reverse complement strand
CCCCGGTCGGGTGGCAAAACGGTGTGGTTCGAGCTGGCCCTGCCCGGTTAGACGAAGATCAGAACAGTGGGTGCGGGTCGCTGTGCGGGATCGGGGGGTCAGTGGGGAGTTTGTGGCGGCGTTGCGGGGGGTTTTGCGGGGGTGACTTTGGGGGTGGCGGGGCGGTGGCGTGGCGGGGCCGGGCTCGGTGTGGCGGGGCCGGGTGTGGCGGGGCCGGGCTCGGCGTGGCGGGGCCGGGTGTGGCGGGGTGTCTGTGTGCGGGCCGCGGGGCTCTGCCCCGGACCCCGCTCCTCAATCGCCGGAGGGGCTTGATTGGTCGGAGGGGCTTGATTGGCCGGAGGGGCTTGATTGGTCGTAGGGGGGCGGGGCGCCGCCCTCGGCGGCGCCCCGGTGTTGCTACGCGCGCGTGCGGCCTCGGCGGGTCAGGGCTACTGCGCCGGCTCCTGCCAGGAGGAGGGCGATGGCGCCGCCGGCGATGTAGGGCGTCGACGAACTGCCGCCCGTTTCCGCCAGGTCGGCCTGGGCGACGGGGCGGTCGCCCTTGGTGCCCTGCGGGGTGACGTCGTCCTGAGCCGGCTTCGACGGGGCCGGTGTCGGGGCCGGCTTCGGGGATTCGCAGGTGGCGCCGGCCAGCGTGACCTCGCCGTTGACCTCGGCCACGTTCAGCTTCAGCGGGTTGACGGAGACCTTGAGCTGGAGCGCGGAGGCGGCCGCCGTGGTCGAGGTCGTGGACCGGTTGGAGAGGCCCAGCGTGACGTCGCCGACGCCCGGCACCTTGATCTCCGTGGTGCCGCCGGCGCTCAGCGTCACCTTCTTGCCGAGGACCGTGACGGAGCCCAGCAGGTTCGACTCCGCGACGGGCTTCTTGCCTGCCACGCAGAGGGCCTTGGAGGTGACCTGGTCGACCTCGATCAGGGAGAGCAGCGGCAGGCCGGGCACGTGGACCTTGGCGTGGACGAGCTGCGTGAAGCCCTCCGCCTTCTGCGCGTCGACGGTCGCCCTCGCCTTGGCCACGTCCGCACGGAGCACACTGAACGGCTGCCCGCCGTCGACACCGTCCAACTTCACGGTCAGCGCGGTCTTCTCGGCGCTGGCGGGTGCCTGCACCTCGTTCAGGGCGACCGCGAGCGGGACGTTCACGGTCTTGTTCAGGAGCGAGACGTCCAGGCCCGTGCGGAGCACGACCGCGCCGGCCTTGCCTCCGTGGTCGCCCGTGGCGGCGGCCGGGCCCGCGGTCGCGAGCACGGCGGGTCCGGCGGCGAGCACGGTCGCCACGGCCGCTGCGGCGAAGCGGCGGGCGGGAGTGCGCAGAGCGGTGGTGACAGTGGAGCTGGGCATGCTGATGGGACCCCCAGGAGAGGACAGAACGGGACAGGTGATGCACCGCGATACGCGGCGTCGGGGCTCCGTGGATGGGGACATCACATGGCACCGCCGACCGCGTCGACCGGTCATCGATGAGTGAATCTTTACGCACTGAGAGTGAACAAGCTGCAATGTGACGGCAGTTCACCCCAACGGGGGGTTTCCGTGCATGTCTTCGAATCTTTGGGCTCGGCTGTTCCCTCACATCACCCTGTTGTCACCCGTGCCAACACTCTGGTCACGTACGCCGGTTGACAGCGCGGGCGCGGGCAAGTTGTGTGCAACGAGCAGCTGACCTCGCAGGTCACGCTCTGTCAACGCGGGTACGGAACCGAGGAACGGTAGAGGCGTCATGAAGGCGGTGCGGGCGTGACGCGGGCGCGCTGGGCGACGGCGGGGCTCGGCGCTCTGGCGGCGGGGCTCGTCGTGGTGCCGGGCCTGGTGGCCGGTCCCGGTGACGAGCCGCCCCTGGTGGCCGCGGTCTGCGGTGTCCTCGGGGCGATCCTGGGGTGGCTGGTGCCGTATCTCTGCGTCAAGATCGGCGCCCCGGAGCAGGCGGACTGGGACACGTTGCGGTGCCGCACGGTGACCGGGGTGCGCACGTTGGACGTCGCCTCGGTGCGCCGGGTGACGGGCTGGCGTGAGGTACGGAACTCCGGCCTGGTCGTCACCGTTCTCGCGGTCACGGACTCGGCGGGGACCCGGATCGGGTTCAGCGCGGAGGACGACGCGATGCGCCGGGTGCTGCGGGCCGTCGCGGCGCAGGTGACGCGCCCGGCGCCGGGCACTCCCCCGGTCCGTGCCTCGCGGCTGGCGCTGAGCGCGCTGGAGGTGCGCCCGCTCCCGTGGGGCGGGCTGTTCCTGCGCACGGTGCTGAGCGTGGTGCGAGCGACGGCGTACATCCTGGTGGGCATCGCGGTCCCCATCGTCCTGACGCTCAGCTGAACCCGCCCGCTCGGCTGAACCCTGACGCTTAGCTGAATCTGCCCGCTCGGGTAAACCCTGACGCCCGGCTGAACCCTGACGCTCAGCTGAACCCGCTCGCTCAACTGAACCCCGACGCTCGGCCGAACCCTGACGCTCAGCTGAACCCGCCCACTCAGCTGACCCCCGACGCTCGGCCGAACCGCCGACGGAGGCTCGCAAAGCCCCTCTGCCGGACCTTCACACCGTCACGACGCCCTAGCCGACCACCCTGCCCCGCAGCACGATCCGGCGCGGCGCCGCCAGCACCCCCACCTCCGCCCGCGGGTCCGCCCCGTACACGACGAGGTCCGCCGGGGCGCCCTCCTCCAGGACCGGGCGGCCGAGCCACTCGCGGGCTCCCCAGGCGGTGGCGGAGAGCGCCTGGACCGGGGGGATGCCCGCCTTCACGAGTTCGGCGACCTCGCCCGCGACCAGGCCGTGGGCGAGGGAGCCGCCCGCGTCCGTGCCCACGTAGACCGGGATTCCGGCGTCGTAGGCGGCGCGGACCGTGTCGTAGCGGCGGTCGTACAGCCGCCGCATATGGGCCGACCAGCGGGGGAACTTCTCCTCGCCGCCCTTCGCGAGCTGCGGGAACGTGGCGATGTTGACGAGGGTGGGGACGATCGCGACGCCGCGCTCCGCGAAGAGCGGGATCAGGTCCTCGGTGAGGCCGGTGGCGTGCTCGATGCAGTCGATGCCCGCCTCGACGAGGTCGCGCAGCGAGTCCTCGGCGAAGCAGTGGGCGGTGACGCGGGCGCCGAGCCGGTGGGCCTCGGCGATCGCCGCCTCGACGGCGCCGCGCGGCCAGCAGGCGCTGAGGTCGCCGGTGCCGCGATCGATCCAGTCGCCGACCAGCTTGACCCAGCCGTCGCCGCGCCGGGCCTCCTGGGCGACGTAGGCGACGAGGTCCTCGGGTTCGATCTCGTGGGCGTAGTTGCGGATGTAGCGGCGGGTGCGGGCGATGTGCCGGCCCGCGCGGATGATCTTCGGCAGGTCCTCGCGGTCGTCGATCCAGCGGGTGTCGGAGGGCGAGCCCGCGTCGCGCAGCAGCAGGGTGCCGTGGTCGCGGTCGGTCAGGGCCTGCTTCTCGGCGGTCTCGGCGGGGACCGGGCCGTGGGCGTCGAGGCCGACGTGGCAGTGCGCGTCGACCAGGCCGGGGAGGGTCCAGCCGTCGACCGTGGTGACGTCCAGGCCCGCCGTGACCGGACGGTCGTACGTGACGCGGCCGTCGATCACCCACAGTTCGTCGCGGACGTCGTCGGGCCCGGTCAGGACCCGCCCCTTCACGTGCAGCACCCCGTGACGGCTCAGCTCAGTCATGGCACGAAGCCTACGAAAGGGGTGGGTACGCTCGACAGCGGCATCCCGTCCGAACCCGTGAGCGAAGAGAGCACCACCGTGACGCATCCGTTTCTCGATCTGGCCCCCCTGAGCGCGGAGCACTTCGCCTCCATCGAGGACCGCGTGGCCCGTCTCATGAACATCTCCGCGTCCCAGGACGTCGTGATCATGCAGGGTGAGGCGCTGCTTCCGCTGGAGGGGGCGATCCGTGGGGCGGCGGGGCCCGGCACCGTCGCGCTGAACGTGATCACGGGCCCGTACGGGCAGACCTTCGGCGACTGGCTGCGCGACTGCGGGGCCACCGTCCACGATCTGGCCGTCCCCTTCCACACGGCGGTCACCGCGGAGCAGGTGCGGACGGCGTTCGCCGAGCACCCGTCCATCGACTTCGTCTCGCTGGTGCACGCGGAGGCCGCGACCGGCAACACCAACCCGGTGGCCGAGATCGGTGAGGTGGTGCGGGAGCACGGCGCGCTGTTCTACCTCGACGCGGTCGCGTCGATCGCCGCCGAGCCGGTGCTCCCCGACGCGTGGGGCGTGGACCTTTGTGTGATCGGCGCGCAGAAGGCGATGGGCGGCCCGGCGGGTGTCTCCGCTGTCTCGGTGAGCGCGCGGGCCTGGGAGCGGATGGCCGCCAACCCGCAGGCGCCGCGTCACTCGTACCTGTCGCTGCTCGACTGGAAGCAGCGCTGGATCGACGGCGGGCGCAAGGCGCTGCTGCACGCTCCGGCGCAGCTGGAGATGCTCGCGCTGGAAGCGTGCGTGGACCGGATCGAGAGCGAGGGTCTGGAGTCCCTGATGGCGCGGCACGCGAGCGCCGCGGCCGCGACCCGCGCCGGGACCCTCGCTCTGGGCGGTGGTCTGACGCCGTACGTCCATGAGGCCCGGGACGCCGCGCCGGTCGCCACGACGCTGCGGGCGCCCGCCGGGACCGACGCCCGGGAACTGGTGGCCAAGGCCCTCGCCGTCGACCCGGTGCTGCCGCTCGTCGCGGGGGGCGGCGCGCTGGCCGGGGAGATGATCCGCGTCAACCACTACGGGCCGCAGGCCACGCGCGGTGTCGTGCAGTCCTCGCTGGCCGCGCTGGGCGGGGCGCTCGCGGAGGCGGGGTTCACGGTGGATCTGGAAGGTGCGCGCAAGGCCGTCGCGGCGGCCTGGGCATAACCAATTCCGCCCTCCGCGCAGAGCGCCGCCCTTTTTTGGGCGGCGCTTTTTTATTTTCCTTCTTCAAGGCATTCTTCAGCTAATTATCAGAACAGCTTCCCGTACTGCTTCTGCCCGCTTCCTGCGACCGTAAACACTAAGATTTCAACAACGGGAAACGGCTGAATCCGGACGGGCGTCCGACCAGCGAGAACGCTGTGACGTACTCCACAAACGCTGAGTTTTGCCCCTTATGTCCGTACGAAACCGGCACATTCTGCCGAAAGCTCATGCGCGGGCTCACCTGCGCGCGATAACACAGATCACCCCGGGACGTAACCCCTCGCCCAGATGCAATCCCAGAAATTGCTCGGTAAATTCAATTCGCATGACCGCCGCACAAGCGCAATTCCAGCTCGACCAGCCCAGCGTGGCCGACGGGGCCGCGATCTGGCGTATCGCACGCGACTCGAAGGTGCTCGACCTCAACTCCTCGTACAGCTATCTGCTGTGGTGCCGCGACTTCGCCGCCACCTCGGCGGTCGCCCGCGACGAGACCGGCGAGGTCGCCGGGTTCGTGACCGGATACATCCGGCCGGACCGCCCGGACACCCTCGTCGTGTGGCAGATAGCCGTGGACGACACCCACCGCGGGCACGGTCTGGCCGGAGAGCTCCTGGACGGTCTCATCACCAAGGTCGCCGCCGGACGGCAGGTCACCACCGTCGAGACGACGATCACGCCGGACAACGCGGCGTCCCAGGCGCTGTTCCTCTCCTTCGCCCGCAGGCACGCGGCGGGAGTGGAACGCCAGGTCCTGTTCGACGCCGGACTGTTCCCGGACGACGGACACCTGTCCGAGGAGCTGTACCGCATCGGCCCGATCGCGCCGGCCGCGTAGACGAACCGCGCCCCCAAGCCAACCCCCCTCAACTCCCCTCCCAAGAGGAGCATTTGCTGTGACCATCACCCAGCCGGACCTGAGCGTCTTCGAGACCCTTGAGTCGGAGGTGCGCAGCTACTGCCGCGCGTGGCCCACCGTCTTCGACCGGGCCCACGGCAGCCGCATGTACGACGAGGACGGCCACGAGTACCTGGACTTCTTCGCGGGCGCCGGTTCACTCAACTACGGCCACAACAACCCCGTGCTGAAACGCGCGCTCATCGACTACCTGGAGCGCGACGGCGTCACGCACGGCCTCGACATGTCGACGACGGCCAAGCGCAACTTCCTGGAGTCGTTCCAGAACATCATCCTGCGCCCGCGCGACCTGCCCTACAAGGTCATGTTCCCGGGCCCGACGGGCACCAACGCCGTCGAGTCCGCGCTGAAGCTGGCCCGCAAGGTCAAGGGCCGCGAATCGATCGTGTCCTTCACCAACGCCTTCCACGGCATGTCGCTCGGCTCGCTCGCCGTCACCGGCAACGCGTTCAAGCGAGCCGGCGCGGGCATCCCGCTGGTGCACGGCACGCCCATGCCGTTCGACAACTACCTGGACGGGCAGACGCCGGACTTCATCTGGTTCGAGCGGCTACTCGAGGACCAGGGTTCAGGCCTCAACCAGCCCGCCGCCGTGATCGTCGAGACGGTGCAGGGCGAGGGCGGCATCAACGTCGCCCGCGCCGAGTGGCTGCGCAAGCTCGCCGACGTGTGCGAGCGCTGGGACATGCTGCTCATCGTCGACGACATCCAGATGGGCTGCGGCCGCACCGGTGCGTTCTTCTCCTTCGAGGAGGCGGGCATCACGCCGGACATCGTGACCGTTTCGAAGTCCATCAGCGGGTACGGACTCCCCATGTCCCTGTGCCTGTTCAAGCCGGAGCTCGACGTCTGGGAGCCGGGTGAGCACAACGGCACGTTCCGTGGCAACAACCCCGCGTTCGTGACGGCCGCGGCCGCCCTGGAGACGTACTGGACCGATGGTCCGGCCATGGAGAAGCAGACGCTCGCCCGCGGCCAGCAGATTGAGGAGGCCCTCGGCGCGCTGCGCGACGAGTTCCGCGACGACACCGTGCAGTACCGCGGTCGCGGGCTCGTGTGGGGGCTTGAATTCCGCGACAAGGAGCGGGCCGGCAAGGTCGCCAAGCGCGCCTTCGAGCTCGGCCTGCTGATCGAGACCTCCGGCCCCCAGAGCGAGGTCGTCAAGCTGCTTCCGGCGCTGACGATCACGCCCGAGGAGCTGGAAGAGGGGCTGCGCACGCTCACCAGGGCCGTGCGCGAGACCGCCTGACACCCCTCAGGAACGCAACAGAGAGAGGCAGCAACTCACCGTGATTGTCCGTTCGTTCAAGGAGATAGAGAACACCGACCGGCACGTGAAATCGGCGTCCGGCACGTGGGAGAGCAAGCGCATCGTCCTTGCCAAGGAGAGGGTGGGCTTTTCCCTGCACGAGACGATCCTCTACGCGGGCACGGAGACCGACATGTGGTACGCCAACCACATCGAGGCCGTACTCTGCGTGGAGGGCGAGGCCGAGCTCACCAACCGGGAGACCGGCGAGAAGCACTGGATCGAGCCGGGCACGATGTACCTCCTGAACGGCCACGAGCGCCACACGCTGCGGCCCAAGACGGACTTCCGCTGCGTGTGCGTGTTCAACCCGCCTGTCACCGGGCGGGAGGACCACGACGAGAACGGTGTATACCCGCTGCTGACCGAACCTGAGGAGGCCTGATCCCCATGACCACCCTGTCCGCGCACCATGACATCGCCGATCTGTATCCGACCCGCGGCACCTCCGAAGTGGCCACTCCGCGCGTCGATCCGGTCGTCTGGTCGCCGCCGGGGGCGCGGGGCCCGATCCGTGAATCGGACCTCGCGGGCTTCGAACGGGACGGTTTCCTCGCGATCGAGGAGCTGATCGGCCCGGACGAGATCGGTACGTATCAGGCCGAGCTGAACCGTCTGATCAGCGACCCGGAGATCAAGGCGGACGAGCGCTCGATCGTCGAGAAGAAGTCGCAGGACGTGCGCTCGGTCTTCGAGGTGCACAAGCTCAGCGAGGTGTTCGCGAACCTGGTGCGCGACGAGCGCATCGTGGGGCGGGCCCGTCAGATCCTCGGCTCGGACGTCTACGTCCACCAGTCGCGGATCAACGTCAAGCCCGGCTTCGGGGCGAGTGGCTTCTACTGGCACTCGGACTTCGAGACCTGGCACGCCGAGGACGGCCTCGCGAACATGCGGACGGTGTCCGTCTCCATCGCACTGACGGAGAACTACGACACCAACGGCGGCCTCATGATCATGCCGGGTTCGCACAAGACGTTCCTCGGGTGCGCCGGCGAGACGCCGGAGGACAACTACAAGAAGTCGCTCCAGATGCAGGACGCGGGCATCCCCTCGGACGAGGCTCTCACCAAGTTCGCCGACGCCCACGGCATCAAGCTGTTCACCGGCAAGGCCGGCTCGGCGACCTGGTTCGACTGCAACGCCATGCACGGCTCGGGCGACAACATCACCCCGTACCCGCGCTCGAACGTGTTCATCGTGTTCAACAGCGTGGAGAACACGGCGGTGGAGCCGTTCGCGGCGCCCGTGCGGCGCCCCGAGTTCATCGGGGCGCGGGACTTCACTCCGGTGAAGTGAGGCTCGTACAGACGTGAGCGGGGGCGGGACCGACTGTCGGTCCCGCCCCCGCTCACGTCTGGCCCCGTCCGCGCTTCTACAGCGCCGGGTAGTCCGTGTACCCCTTCTCGGTGCCGCCGAAGAAGGAGGCGGGGTCCGGGGTGTTGTACGGGCCCTCGGTCTTCAGGCGGGCCGGCAGGTCCGGGTTGGCGAGGAACAGGGCGCCGAAGGAGACGATGTCGGCGAGACCGTCCTCGATCAGCTTCAGGGCCGTGTGGTCGGTGGGACCCTCGGTGAGCGCGTTGAGGACGAAGGTGCCGCTGAACCGCTTGCGCAGATCCGTGGTGACGTCGCGGACGTCGCCGGCCTCCAGGACGTGGAGGTACGCGAGTCCGAGCGGGTCGATCGCGTCGACCAGCGCCGCGTGCGTCTGCGCCGAGTCGCTCTCCCGCATCGAGTTGTACGGGTTGTCGGGCGAGATGCGCAGGGCGGTGCGCTCCGGGCCGATGGCGTCGGCGACGGCCTTGACCGCCTCGACGGCGAACCGGATGCGGTTCTCCACGCTGCCGCCCCACTCGTCGGTGCGGAGGTTGACCCCCGAGGCGAGGAACTGGTGGATCAAGTAACCGTTGGCGCCGTGCAGTTCGACGCCATCGAAGCCGGCCTCGACCGCGCCGCGGGCCGCCGAGGCGAAGTCGGCGATGGTCGCGTGGATCTCGTCCGCGGTCAGCTCACGCGGGGTGGTGAAGTCCTGGAAGCCGTCGTTCGTGAAGGCCTTCCCCTCGGGCGCCAGGGCGGACGGGGCGACGGGCGCCTGCCCTCCGGGCAGCAGCGACGGGTGGCTGATCCGTCCCGCGTGCATGATCTGGGCGAAGATCACGCCGCCCTTCGCGTGCACGGCGTCGGTGACCCGGCGCCAGGAGGCGATCTGCTCGGGGGTGTGCAGCCCCGGCGTCCAGGCGTACCCCTGGCCCACGGCCGAGGGCTGGATCCCCTCGGTGATGATCAGGCCGGCCGAGGCGCGCTGGGCGTAGTACTCGGCGGTCAGCGCGGTGGCGGTGCCGCCCTCGCCGGCCCGGCTGCGGGTCATGGGCGCCATGGCTATGCGGTTGGCGAGGCGGGTACCGAACAGGTCGAGCGGGTCGAAAGCGGTGGTCATGGCTACTCCGTCGCATAAGGCACCGGCCATGGCGAGGCCGCCGCCGACATGAATAATTGGTCGGCCAATCAATCGGGCGATGCTCACTGTAACCCATTACTTGGCCGACCAAGGTAATGTTCTGGAGACGACCGAAAACAGGAGTGCCCCATGCCCCCGACCCCCGCGAACCCCAGCCCTTCCCCGTCGGCGGCCCGGCCCGCCGGGTCCGTGGACCACTCCGTGTGCGGCGGCCCCGCCGACCTCGCCGGCCCCGTCAGCCTGGCCCTGGCACGGGTCGCGCGGCTGCACCGCACGGCGGCGGGCCGGCAGCTGCGCTCGCTCGGCCTCTACCCGGGGCAGGAGTTCGTGATGATGCACCTGTGGGACCGGGGGCCGGTGCGGCAGTCGGAGCTGATCAAGGCGGTCGAGCTCGACCCGTCGACGGTCACCAAGACGCTCCAGCGCCTGGAGCAGGCCGGGCATGTGCGCCGCTCCCCCGACCCGGGCGACCGGCGCGCGGTGCTCGTCGAGGCGACCGAACAGAGCAGCGGACTCTGGGAGGACGTGGCCGAGGCGTGGGGCGCCCTGGAGAAGCAGACCCTGGCGGGCCTGTCGGAGCGGGACCGGACTGAATTCGTACGGCTGCTCTCCCTGGTGGAGCGCAATCTCTGTACGGAGCCGGAGGGGTGTCCCGAGTAGGTCACGGCGCCGCGCCGGGCGGTCCCGGATGGCCTCGTGTCCGGCCGGGAGGTCCGGGATGGCCTCGCGTCCGGCCGGGATGTCCGGGATGGCCTCGCGTCCGGCCGGGAGGTCCGGGATGGCCTCGCGTCCGGCCGGGATGTCCGGGATGGCCTCGCGTCCGGCCGGGAGGTCAGAGCCAGGCGAGCCGGGCCGCCCGGCCGAGGACGGTGCGCACGGCCGCTTCGTCGCCGAGGGCGGCCCTGGGGACGGCCTCCGGGGCGAGCCGGCCGCCCATCAGCAGGCAGAAGTCGACCGGGTCCAGGACGAGTTCGGCGCGTACCGGCTCCCCCTCCGCGCCGAGGATCCACTCCGTGCTGCGGGCGGCGTCCGTGACGGTGAGGGCGACCGGTTCTGCTGTAGGGCCGAGCGCCAAGCCGAGGATGCGGACGGCGAGGCGGACCAGGCGCCACAGATGCGCGGCGGGCGGCGGGGGCACCGGGCGTCCCAGGGCGCGGCCGATGTCGTCGGCGTGGATCCAGGTCTCGAAGGCGCGGATCAGGAAGTGCTCGGCGACGGGGAGGCGTACACCGACCAAAGTGGCGGCCCGCGCTGCCAGTTCGGGGTCATTGGCCGCCGGGCAGGCGAGCAGTGCGGAGGCCTGGGCGCGCCAGGTGGCGACGGTGGCCGTCGGGGGGCGGGTGCGTTCGTGGGCGATGACGCGGTGGGTGCGGGTGTCCCAGGCGGTGCGCCAGTCGGTGTCCCCCGGGGCCGCCGCGCCCTGCGGGTCCTGGGGGTGGTTGGCCGGGAGTCCCAGGTGGGCGGCGAGGTGTTCGTCGGCGGCGATGAGGTGGGCGACCGTGTCCTGCACGGTCCAGTCGTGGATCACGGGGGTGCGCCAGGCCGCCAGGTCCGGGCCGCCGTCCGGCTGCGGGTCGAGCTCGGCGAGGAGGGCCCGGAGCGCGGCCACCGCGGCGGCGTACGGCTCGGCGTGCGGGGCGGTGCGGGGCGCGGGCGGCCGGACGGCGAGGATGCGGGCCAGGGCTGCGTTCCTGGTGGCGGGGGTCGGCTCGGACATGACCATGGGGTTCGGCTCGTTCCTTGCTGCGGTGCCCGGCTCGGCCGCGGCCGTGGGGGCGTCCGGTCCGTCCAGCAGCCGTACCGTCTCGCGCAGGCGCTCCGCCTCCGCCGCGCAGTCGGCGCAGTCCGCCAAGTGCCGTGGTATGGCGTGTTGTTCGGAGGGCGGTAGGGCGTGCACGGCCCAGGCGCCGAGGAGTTCGCAGACGGCTGCGTGGTCGTAGGCGTCGGTCGTCATCACGCGCTCCTCTCCCTGGCCGGGTCGGGTGGGTCCGCCAGGGTCTCGGCCAGCCGGTGCAGGGCCGTGCGCAGCCGGGTCTTCGCGGTGCCCTCGGGGATCCCGAGCTCCACCGCCGCCTGACGGTACGTCCGCCCGGCGAAGTACGCCAAGTGCACCACCTGGCGCTGTGGCAGCGGGAGTTCGGCGAGGGCGGAGTGGAGCAGGAGCGCGCGTTCACGGTCCACGACCCGCTCGTCGGGGCCGGGGTCCGACGCCGGGATGGCGTGCAGGACCTCGTCGTCCGCGGTCGCGGCCTTGCGGTGCCGGGCCTCGCTGCGCACCCAGTCGACGGCGCGGCGGTGGGCCAGCATGGTCAGCCAGGTGCGCAGCGTGCCGCGGCGTTCGTCGTACGCGTAGGGCCGGGCCCAGAGGTGGGCGAAGACCTCCTGCGCGACGTCGTCGGCGGCGCCTGCCTGGTGCGTCACCCGGACGGCGACGCCACGGACGAGCCCGCCGTAGATGTCGTACACCTCACCGAGCGCGGCCTCGTCGCCGTAGACCAGCCGCTGGTGCAGCTCGGCGTCGGCCGTCGGTCCTGTCCCGTCCTTCCGGGCCACCGGCACCACCACCTCGTAGTGCCTTCCTAGCGTCCGGCGGGCCCCGGCGCCAGGGTTCGGCCGTGTCGATCAGGGGCGAGCGCGTCGAGCAGGCGGTCCACGTCGGCGGCCGTGTTGTAGAGGTGGAAGGAGGCCCTCAAGTTGCCCGCCCGGTTCGAGACTTCGATGCCGGAGGCACGCAACTCGGCCTGGCGCGCGCCGATTTCGGGGACGGAGACGATCGGGGAGCCGGGGGCCGGGAGCGGCTCCTGGCCGAGGCAGGCCAGACCCGCGCGGAAGCGGTCGGCGAGCGCCAGGTCGTGGGCGCGGACGGCGGCCGGGCCCAGCTCCTCGATCAGGGCGAGGGACTGGCGCGCCCCGGTGTACGCGATGAGGCCCGGCGACTCGTCGAAGCGGCGGGCGGAGCGGGCCAGTTCGGTGACCGGGCCATAGCAGCTGTCCCACGGCTTCTCGCCCGCGACCCAGCCGCCGAAGACGGGGGTCAGCTCGTCCGGGTCCGCGGGGCCGACGAAGAAGACCGTGCCGCGCGGGCAGGTGAGCCATTTGAAGGCGACGGCGGCCACGTAGTCGGCGTCCGCCGCGTACTCCTCGAGCGGGGACCAGCCCGCGGCCTGGGAGGCGTCGACGTAGAGGCGGGCGCCGTGGGCGCGGGTGGCGGCGCGCACGGCCGCCAGGTCCGCGACGCGGCCGTCCGCCGACTGGGCCGCGCTGACGGCGACGAGGGCGGTGCCGGGCCGGACGGCCTCGGCGAGCGCGTCCAGCGGGACGGTGCGGACCTTGAGGTCCCCGCGGACGTGGAAGGGGTTGATGGTGGAGCTGAACTCGCCCTCGGCGGTGAGGACTTCGGCGCCCTCGGGGAGCGAGGCGGCGATCAGTCCGGTGTAGACGGCGACGGACGCGCCCGTCGCCACCCGGGCCACCGGGACCCCCGCGATCCGGGCGAACGCGGCGCGGGCCTCCTCGACGTCGGCGAACAGGGAGTCGACGGAGCGGCCCTGCGCCATGGTGTCGATCGCGATGCGCATCGCGTCGGCGGCCCGCGCGGGCAGCAGCCCCGAGCTTGCGGTGTTCAGGTAGGTCGTGGCCGGGGCGTACTGCGCGCGGACGACGTCGAGGTCGAGGGCAGGGGCGGCGGGCGGGTGTGCACCGATTGTCTGCATGCTTCCACCCTGCCCGCCGGCGGACGGGTCAGGCCTGGCGGACGGGTCAGGCCTGGGGGACCGCGCAGCCGTCGGGGCCGCAGGCGTCGCCGCCGTCCGCGCTGTCGATCACGGTGAGCGGGGAGCGGCTGTCCCACGCCTGGGTGAGGGCCTGTGTGAAGACCTCGGCGGGCTGGGCGCCGGAGACGCCGAACTTGCGGTCGAGGACGAAGAAGGGCACGCCGGTCGCGCCCAGCTCGGCGGCCTCGCGCTCGTCGGCGCGGACCTCTTCGGCGTACCGGTCGGGGTCGGCGAGCACGGCGCGGACCTCGGCCTCGTCGAGTCCGGCGGCGACGGCGAGGCGCACCACGTGCTCCTCGTCGGCGAAGACGGAGTCCTGCTCGGCGAAGTTCCCGCGGTAGAGGGCGTCGATCATGGCGTCCTGGACGCCTTTGTCCTGGGCGAGGTGCAGCAGGCGGTGCAGGTCGAAGCTGTTGCCGTAGTCACGGCCCTCGGTGAGGTAGGGCAGGCCGAGCGCCTGGGCCTGCCGGCCGAGGCCCTGCTCGTTGGCGGCGGCCTGGGCCTCGCTGATGCCGTACTTCTGCGCGATGTGCGGGACGACGAGGCCGGTCTCCCCCTTGGCGGCGGACGGGTCGAGCTCGAAGGAGCGGTGCACGACCTCGACCTCCGCCTTGTGCGGGAAGGCGTCGAGGGCCTGCTCGAACCGGGACTTGCCGATGTAGCAGAACGGGCAGTTGATGTCGGTCCAGATCTCGACGCGCATGGGTCTCTCGCTCCAGTGGATACGTACGGCGCAGGGGGTGCCCTGCGCCGTACGTCAACCGGTGAGGCCGGTCGCTAATTCCCGTCCCGCAGGTCGCGCGGTGCGCCGGAGCGCAGCTCGATGCGGTCGAAGGTGACCTCGCAGCCCTCCCCCGTCGGCGACTGCGCGAGGAAGCCCACCTGGGCCGCCGCCGCGGACTTCTCGTCGCCGAGGGAGAAGACGCGGACGAACGTCCACTTCTCGCCGTCGGTCGAGGCGTGGAAGGCGAAGGCGGAACCGGTGCGGCTGATCCGCAGCCACACCGTGGAGCCGGGCACCACGAACGAGTTCGCGTCGTCGGAGCGGCCGCGGGTGACGACCGTGCAGATCGTCGGCTCGTCCGGGGAGCGCTCGTAGCAGAGCTTGGCCCACTCCCGCTCCCCCACGTGCAGGTAGAGGACGCCCGCGTCGAACGCCGCCGCGAAGCCGACCGTGACCCGGGCGATCAGCTGGAAGTCGCCCTCGGGCGCGGTCCCGAGCAGGCGGGGCGCGTCCGAGGCGGGTTCGAGGGAGTCGCCCGCCGGGGGCACGAAGCGGTCCTGGCGGGCGCCCGCGCGGCCGGTGAGCGTTCCGTCCTCGTACGTCCAGTGCCCGTCGGGTCCGTGGGCGTACAGCGGGAAGGACAGCTCGGGCAGCTGGAGTTCCATGGTGCTCAGTTCTCCAGGCGGCCGTTGTAGCGGCGCGGCAGGCCCAGCGGGTTGTCGTCGCGCAGCTCCGGAGGCAGCAGGGCCTCGGGGGTCGTCTGGTACGAGACCGGGCGCAGCCAGCGCTCGATCGCGGTGCCGCCGACCGAGGTGGAGGTGGAGGTCGTCGCCGGGTACGGGCCGCCGTGGTGCTGGGCGGGGGCGACGGCGACGCCGGTCGGCCAGCCGTTGACCAGGACGCGGCCCGCGATCGGGGTCAGCTCGGCGAGGATCTCGGTGCCGCGGCCCTCGCCGGCGGCCTCCTCGGTGGAGAGCTGGACGGTGGCCGTGAGGTTGCCGGGCAGCCGGGAGAGGACGGCGGTGATCTCGTCCGCCGTCTCGTAGCGGGCGACGACGGTGACCGGGCCGAAGCACTCTTCGAGGAGCAGGTCGTGTGCCCCGCCCTCGACGGCGAGCTTCGTGGCCGGGACGGTGAGGAAGCCGGGGCTGACGGTGTGCTCGCCGCCCGCGCCGGGCGTCACCGGGGCCTCCACGTCCGGGAGCTGGGACCGCTCGGCGACGCCCGCGACGAAGTTGTCCCGCATGCGGTGGTCGAGGAGAACGCCCGCAGCCGTGTCACTGACGGCGGCCGTCAACGACTTCACCAGACTGTCGCCCGCCTCGCCGCTCGGAGCGAATACCAGGCCCGGCTTCACGCAGAACTGGCCGACGCCCAGGGTCATGGAGCCCGCCAGACCCGTACCGATCTGCTCGGGGCGCTCGGTGGCGGCCGCCTCGGTGATCACGACCGGGTTCAGGGAGCCCAGCTCGCCGTGGAACGGGATCGGCACCGGGCGGGCCGCGGCCGCGTCGAAGAGCGCGCGTCCGCCGCGTACGGAACCGGTGAAGCCCGCGGCCGAGACGAGCGGGTGCTTGACCAGCTCGACGCCCGCCTCGAAGCCGTGCACGAGACCGAGGACGCCCTCCGGGATGCCGTGCCGGACGGCGGCCCGGCGGATGACGGAGGCGACCAGCTCGGAGGTGGCCGGGTGGTCGGGGTGCGACTTGACGACGACGGGGCAGCCCGCGGCGAGCGCGCTCGCGGTGTCGCCGCCGGGCACGGAGAAGGCGAAGGGGAAGTTCGACGCCGAGTAGACGGCGACGACACCCAGCGGGATCTTGTAGCGGCGCAGGTCCGGGATGGGCGGGGTCGCCGTGTCGTCGGGGTGGTCGATGACGACGCCGAGGAAGGCCCCCTCGTCGACGACCTTCGCGAAGGCCCGCAACTGGAAGCTCGTCCGGGTCAGTTCACCGGTGAGGCGGACCGGGCCGAGAGCGGTCTCCGCGTCGGCGGCCTCGACCAGGTGGCCCTTGGCCTCGTCGAGCAGATCGGCGGCGGTGCGCAGGAACGCGGCGCGCACGGTGCGGTCGGCGAGCGCGGAGCGGGCCGCATGGGCCGCGCGGACCGCCTGGTCCACCTCATGGGCCGTGGCCTCGACCGCGACCTGCTCCCGCTGCTTCCCGGTTCGGGGGTCGACACTCCAGACTGGTGCTGCTGCCACGGCGAATTCCTCCAGCTTTTCTCGCGGCTCGGCGGACGAGCCGCGAGGGTCGTTCGATATACTGAACGCTGTCTCTGATGATGAACTGTACGGAGACTATTTCTCGTCGAACGAAGGGGTCAAGGGCGATGTCGGCAGGCGAGACGGGGGTTGTTGCGGGCGCTGCAACAGGGGGCGCGCAAGGTGGCGCACAGGTCAAGTCGGCGGTGCGCACGGTCGAGCTGCTCGAATACTTCGCCGGGCGCCCCGGCATGCACTCCCTGGCCGCGGTCCAGGAAGCGGTCGGATACCCGAAGTCGAGCCTCTACATGCTCCTTCGCACGCTCGTCGAGCTCGGCTGGGTGGAGACGGACGCGACCGGGACGCGGTACGGGATCGGGGTGCGGGCCCTGCTCGTCGGGACGTCGTACATCGACGGCGACGAGGTGGTGGCCGCGGCGCGGCCCACGCTCGACCGGCTCTCCGACGACACCACGGAGACCATCCACCTGGCGCGGCTCGACGGCACGAACGTGGTCTATCTGGCCACCCGCCAGTCGCAGCACTACCTGCGGCCCTTCACGCGCGTCGGGCGGCGCCTGCCCGCACACTCCACGTCGCTGGGCAAGGCGCTGCTCGCCACCCACACCGACGAGCAGGTCCGCAAGCTGCTCCCGGAGACGCTGCCCGCGCTGACCGAGCACACGATCACCGACCGCGAGAAGCTCATCGAGGAGCTGCACACGGTGCGGGAGCAGGGGTTCGCGGTGGACCGCGAGGAGAACACCCTGGGGCTGCGCTGCTTCGGCGTCGCCATCCCCTACCGCACGCCGGCCCGGGACGCGATCTCCTGCTCGGTGCCGGTGGCGCGCCTCACCCCCGCGCACGAGCAGATGGTGAAGGACGCGCTGTTCGACGCACGGGACCGGCTGACCCTGGCCACGCGCCGCCTCTGAGCACACAGTTCGGCCGACCCGCCGCTCCGCCGCACGGCGGAGACGGATCGGCCGTGCGCAGGAGGTGCGGCGCCGCGCCCGCGGCCAGCCTGGACGCATGACCCCACGCACCCGCGGCGCGCTGCGCACCGTCGCCATCGCCTCGTGTCTTCCCTATCTGATCCTCAAGGTCGTCTGGATCGCGGGCGGCACCGTCGGCATCCCGGCCGGCAGCTCCCTGCTGGAGCACCGCGCGACCATGGCCGTCGCCAACGCGTTCACGGTGCTGCTCGACAGTGCCGTCGTCGTCCTCGCCCTGCTCCTGACCCGCCCCTGGGGACAGCGCGTACCGGCGGTGCCGCTCGCCGTCCCGATGTGGGTGGCGACCGGGCTGCTCCTGCCGATCATGGCCGGGTACCCCGTGCAGCTCCTGGTCGAGGCGCTCGGCGGCACGGCCCCCGCGGGCAGCTCCGACGACCCGTTCCTCGACCCCTGGGTGTTCATGATCGTCTACCCGGGGTTCATCGTGCAGGGCCTGTGCCTGGGCGCCCTGTTCCTCGGCTACGCCCGGCAGCGCTGGGGACATCTGTGGCAGGGCCGGCTGGGGGACCTGGCTCCCGTGGGCGGCGCTCCGCGCGTCGCCGCCGTGGCCGCCGCCGTGCTCGCCCTCTTCCCGGCCGCGACCCATCTGCTGTGGGCGCTCGGCTCGGAGACCGGCCTGGCCGCGGGCCGTATCGCCGACCGCGCCAGTGACTTCTACGTCCTGGAGGCCCTGAACGTGCTCTACCCGGTGGCCGCCGTCGCCGGTGCTCTGCTGCTCGCCTTCCCGCGCGGCCGGTCCCTGACGGTGAAGGTTCCGCTGGCGGCGGCCTGGCTCGGCTCGGGCGCCGCCGCCTGCTGGGGCGGCTGGATGCTGCTCGCCACCCTGGCGGCGACGGGCGACGCCGCGGACCGGCCGACGGCGCTCATGCGGCTCACCTACGCTGGGCAGATGACCGTCGGCCTGCTCGTCGCCCTCGTCGGCATCCACTACGTCCGCACCGCCGCGCGCCCGCGCAGGCTCCCCGGCGTGACGGCCGGCGCCCCTGTCCGCGTATGAGGTTCGCCCGCGCCCTGTTCGGACGGACGGCGCGCCGCCGGTGGATCCATCTGATCCTCGGCGGCGCGCTCGCCATGCCGTACGTCCTCGTGGGCTCGGTGCTCGTCGGTTCGGTGCTGGGGGGCAACGACGTCTTCACGGACATCTCGCTCCAACTCGCCTCGTTCGCCGTGGGGTTGCCGCTCGCCGCGGTCACCGCGCTGTTCCCGCTGACCCGGCCGATGTCGGTGGCGGCGGTGCGGGCCCTGTGCACGGTGGACTCCGGCGCGCTCGCGGACGGGCCACCGCGCAGCCGGGCCGCGCGCGGGCGGACCGCCGTCTGGTTCACGCTCCACCTGGGGCTCGGCGGGGTACTGAGCGGGGCGACGCTGGCGCTGCCGCCGTTCGCGGTGACACTGATCGCGCTGCCGTTCTACACCGGCCTGCGGGATGCGAGCCTGGAGCTGCCCCAAGTCCTGCGGCACACTTGGGCGTTGGCGCTCGCGCCGGTCGCCGGGGCGCTGATGCTGGCGGCGCTCGCGGGCTGCGCGGCGCTCGCCTCGGGGCTGCTCGCCCGCTGGGCGCCCGCGCTGCTCGGCCCGACGCCGAAGGACCGGCTGGCCGTCGCCGAGGCACGCGCCGCCGACCTCGCCGTGCGCAACCGGCTGGCGCGCGAGCTGCACGACACGGTGGGGCACGCGCTCAGCGCCGTCACCCTTCAGGCGAGCGCCGCGCGCCGGGTGCTCAACAGCGACCCGGACTTCGCGCGGGAGGCGCTCGCGGCCATCGAGGACACGACACGCCGCACGGTCGGTGAACTCGACGCCGTGCTGGGCGTGTTGAGGGAGGCGGGCGACGCGTCCGGCACCACGCCCGCGCCGACCCTCGCCGACGACCTCGACGGCCTGCTGCGCCGCACCCGGGCCGCGGGGCTCACGGTCGACGCCTCGCTCGGCATCGACCCGGCGCGGGTGCCGCCGCTCGTCTCCCGAGAGGCGTACCGGATCGTGCAGGAGGCGCTCAGCAATGTGCTGCGGCACGCGGGGACGCGGGTCGACCTCCGCCTCGCGCACGAGGAGGACGCCCTGCGCATCACCGCGGAGAACCCGCTGCAGCAACCCGCGCAGGGCGCCGCGCAGAGCCGGCCGGGCGGCGGCCACGGGCTGCGCGGCATCGCCGACCGGGCCCGGCTGCTCGGCGGCTCCGCCGCGGCGGGCCGGGCGGAGGAGGACGACGGGGTGTGGCGCCTCGCCGTACGACTGCCCATGCGATCCCGGTGAGACGCACGACCACCCCGTACAGCCATTCAGCACGACCACCCGGCACGACCGCCCATGAACCCTTCGATGAAAGGACCTCGTCCGTGAACTCCGCTGGGGCCGTGAAGCCCGTGACCATCGTGCTCGCCGACGACGAGCGCATGGTCCGCACCGCGCTGCGCGCCATCCTGTCCGCTGAACCCGACCTCGACGTGGTCGGCGAGGCGGCGAACGGCGCGGAGGCGGTGTCCGTGGTGCGCGAGCTGCGGCCCGACGTGGTCCTCATGGACGTCCGGATGCCGGAGGTCGACGGGATCCGGGCGACCGAGCAGATCGTGCGGACCATGGAGGTGCCACCGCGGATCGTGGTCGTCACCACCTTCGAGAACGACGCGTACGTGTACGAGGCGCTGCGCGCCGGCGCCTCCGGGTTCCTGCTGAAACGGGCCGAGGCCGACGCCCTGGTCGGCGCGGTGCGCCTGGTGGCCCGCAGCGACAGCCTGCTGTTCCCCGCCGCCGTGCGGGCCCTCGCCGCCGAGCACGCCGCGCGGCGGGCCGTCGCCCCGTGGGTGGCGCGGCTGACGGGCCGGGAGAGCGATGTGCTGCGCCTGATGGCGGCCGGTCTGACGAACGCGGAGATCGCCGGCCGGATCGGGGTGGGCCCGGCCACCGCGAAGACGCATGTGGCGGCGGTCCTGGCGAAGACCGGGGCGCGGGACCGCACGCAGGCGGTGATCGCGGCGTACGAGGGGGGCTTCCTGCGGGAGGGGACATGAGAGCTTTCTGAGAAAAGCGGGCTTATCGGAACGATTCGCTGCGGGCCGTTCGTCTTGCCTGCGGGATGAACAAGACGATCAGGCGCGCCTCCGTCTTCAGTCTGCTGCTCGTGTTCGCTCTGCTGGTCAGGGCGACGTGGGTGCAGTTCTACGACGGTCAGGCCCTCGCGGACAACGACAAGAACCGGCGGAAGACGATCGCGCAGTACGCGTATCCGCTCGGCGACATCATCGTGGGCGGAGAGGCGGTGACGGGCTCGGAGAAGACAGGTGGCGGCAGCGACCTGAAGTACAAGCGGACCTACAAGGACGGCTCCTTGTACTCGGCGGTGACCGGCTTCACGTCACAGGTGTACGGCTCGACGCAGTTGGAGGCCCTGTACCAGGACGTGCTGGACGGCAGCGACAACCAGCTGAAGAACCCGGTCGACACGGTCACCGGCAAGCACGCCGCTCCCGGTGATGTGGTCACGACGATCGACCCGGCCGTGCAGAAGGCCGCGTCGAAGGCGCTCGGCGACAAGAAGGGCGCCGCCGTCGCGATCGATCCGCAGACGGGGAAGATCCTCGGCATGGTGTCGTCGCCGTCGTACGACCCCTCCGAGATCAGCGGCTCGGGCTCGTCGGACGCGAAGGCCTGGAAGAAGCTGTCGGACGACGAGGACGTGCCGACCCTGAACCGGGCGCTGAAGCAGGCACTGCCGCCGGGTTCGACGTTCAAGCTGGTGGTCGCCGCGGCCGCTCTGGAGGACGGGCTGTACTCGTCGGTCGACGACAGGACGGACTCCCCGAACCCCTATCTGCTGCCGGGGACCAGCACGTATCTGAAGAACGAGAGCGCGAGCGCGCCGTGCGAGGACGCCACCATCCGCACCGCGCTGCAGTACTCCTGCAACAACGTGTTCGGGAAGATGGCCGTCGAGCTGGGGCAGGACAAGGTCCGGGCGATGGCCGAGAAGTTCGGCTTCGACGACAAGAAGCAGGACGTGCCCGTGCGCGCCGCGGAGAGCGTCTACCCCACCGGCATGGACAAGGCGCAGACCGCGCTCTCCGCCATCGGCCAGTTCGACGTGACGGCCACGCCGCTGCAGATGGCGATGGTCTCCGCGACGATCGCCAACGGCGGCGAGCAGGCCTCGCCCCACATGGTGTCCGAGGTGACGAACGCCGACGGGGACGCGGTCAAGAGCTATCCGGACTCCGACAGCGACCGGGTCATCGGCGAGTCGACCGCGTCGCAGTTGCAGTCGGCGATGGAGACCGTGGTGACGAAGGGCACCGGCACGAACGCGCGGATCTCCGGGGCGACGGTGGGCGGCAAGACGGGTACGGCGCAGCACGGCGAGAACAACAGCCAGACGCCGTACGCCTGGTTCACGTCGTACGCGAAGGACGATGCGAGCGGCGAGAAGGTCGCGGTGGCCGTGGTCGTGGAGCAGTCGAACGCGGCGCGCTCGGAGGTCAGCGGCAACGGCCTGGCGGCGCCGATCGCGAAGGCGATGATGGCGGCGGCGTTGCAGGACTAGAACGCGGCTGGCGGCGGCGTCCCCTCCAGGCCAGTACCGCCCAGACGGCCAGGAGGGGGAGAGCCGCTCCCGCCAGGGCTCCGGTGACGAAGCCCGCACCCGTGCTCGGCTCACCGTCCGAGACGGCCACGGCGACCGCGGCGGCGATCAGCGCGAGGGCCGCCACCGCCGTCGTCACGCAGAAGCGGCGGCTGAAGAAGGCATGGCGGGCGGGGGCCTGCGGCGGCGGGGCCGTGAACTGCGCCGCCGGGCCCGGCGTCGCCGCCTTGGGGCGCTTGTACCAGCCGTAGACGACCCAGGTGCCGCACGGCTCCCAGTCCTGGACCGCGAGCCTGCGGTCCAGGGCCGCGCGGCCACGGGTCACCAACTCCCGCCGGTACTCCCAGCGTTGCGGCTGTTCGGGGTCCCGGTGGCTGACGAAGCGGCCGAGGGCGTCGATCCGTTCGACCTCCCAGCCCTCGTCGCCGAAGCGGCCGAGCAGTGCCTCGTCGGCGTAGGTGTCGGCGCTCCAGCGCCAGGTCTCCACATGCTCGTCGGGGGCCACGGCGTCCTGGTCCGTGCCCTCCGGCGCCAGTTGGCGGGCGAAGTCCGCGACCGGCCCGAGCTCCTCGGCGGGGTCGACCGGCCCGGACTCGGCCAGATGCCCCCGGAGGTCGGCGACCGTCGCCGCGACATGGTCCGGCGGCAGCCCCCGGGCGAGCAGGAGGCGGGCCAGCTCGGCCAGATAGTCACCGGAGTCCAGAACGGCGTCCGTCATCGCACTCCCTGGTAGAGCCCCGCCCCAGCGTAGATCAGCTGTGGTCCGGCCGGCCCGTTCGCAACCGGACCACTCGACCGTACGGCTACCTGGGTCGCAAGCCTGGCTTGCCTGCACGTCCTCCTCCCTTGCACGGAATCGCCCGCTCCGGAACCCCCTCCTCCGCCAAGTACGAAATCCCGCACGGCCTTCGAAAAGTCGTACAGAACGCTGGTACGCTCTCGCATCCCGTCGGGCCGACAGTGAGGGGAGGGAACCGTGTGAGTACCGTCGTGGACGACGACGCCTCCGCCGAGTTCCACGCCTTCTTCGAACGGCATCACGCTGAACTCGCCCGGCTCGCCCACCTGTTGACGGGCGAACCGGACGCCGCCGACGATCTCGCGGCGGACGCACTGCTCGCGCTCTGGCACCGCTGGGACCGGGTCAGGGACGCCGACCACCCGGTGGCGTACGCCCGTGGCGTCGTCGCCAACCTCGCCCGCACGCGGATCCGCAGCGCGGTCCGTGAGCGGCGGCGCGTCGCCCTGTTCTGGTCGGGCCGGCAGGAGCGCGCCGAGGATCCCGATGTGCCGGCCGTGGTCGATGTCCAGGGCGCACTGCGTGAACTCCCGTTCCGCAAGCGGGCATGCGTGGTGCTGCGGCACGCGTTCGACCTGTCGGAGAAGGACACCGCGCTCACCCTCGGCATCTCGGTGGGTACGGTGAAGAGCCAGACGTCCAAGGGGATGGCCGAGCTGGAACGGCGGCTCGGGTCCGGCGAGCGGGACGGACAGACACCGCGCCGGGTACGGGCGGTCGGAGCGACGGTGGAAGGAGGCCGGCGGTGAACGACGAAGTGCGGCAGCGGCTGCGCGACGCCGCCGACGCGCACCGTCCCGACCGGGAGGGGATGCTCGCCCGCATCGAGCGCGGCATGTCCGACCCGCTCGCGGCGCCTGCCGGGCAACGCCGTCCCGCCGTCGGCTGGGTGCGGATCGCCGGGGCCACCGCCGGGGTCGCCGCGGCGCTCGCCGTGGGCGGGTTCGCGGTCGGCGCCGCACTGCGCCAGGACGACGGGCCGCGGCAGACGGTCGCCGTGACGCCGACGCCCTCGGCCGTCCCGACGCCGACGGCGGACGCCACGTCACGGGGGCCTGAGCCCTCCGACTCCCCTGCGTCCACGCACAGTTCACCCGTCGAGCCGCCCACGCCCCACCACCCGGCCTCGGAGCCGGCCCGTCCCCCGGCCGGTACGAAGGCGACGACGCCCGCCGCCACCGCCACCACCGACGGGCCGCTGTGGTCGGACGGCTCCATCGACCCCGGCTCGAACGACTACTGGGCACAGAGCGACATCACGTTCAAGACGAAGGACCGACTGACGGCGCTGACCGTGGAGTTGCGGGTCGCGCAGACGGGGGAGGTCTCCGACACCGGCAACTGGCGGTCGCTGTCCGCCGAGGACTTCACGGTGTCCGTCGCCGAGGGGGACGGGTTCCTGGTCTACCGGTGGGTCCTGAAGGCCGGCCGTACGGTGCCGGCCGGCGAGTACGTGTTCGCCGGGCAGTACGACCACGCCCAGGGCGGGCGGGACGCGGGCGGTGACACGTACTCCGTGTCGGCCCGGACCGAGGAGGGCGACCGGGCCGCTGTCGGCGGGGATTTCGCGTAGCCGTCCCTCCGGCGAGAAGGCGGCAACCTTTCCCGACGGCCCGGCGACTACCGGGCATGACCAAGAAAACCGACCGCACCCCACACAGCCACCGGCGCCGCGTCACCCGGCGCAGGGCCACCCTCGGCGGGCTCGCCGCGCTGACCCTCACCGGCGCCGCCCTCGCCACGACCGGCATGCTGAGCACGGCCGGCGCCGCGACCGCGTGGCCGACGGCCAAGGGCACCCAGGCCGTGAGCAGCAGTATCTCGGTGTCGGGCACCTACGACGGCGGGTACAAGCGCTTCTACGGCTCCGGTGACCTCGGCGGCGACGGCCAGGACGAGGGCCAGGACCCGATCTTCAACCTGAAGGACGGCGCCACCCTGAAGAACGTCATCATCGGCTCCCCTGCCGCCGACGGTGTGCACTGCGCGGGCAGCTGCACCCTGCAGAACGTCTGGTGGGAGGATGTCGGCGAGGACGCCGCCACCTTCAAGGGCAAGTCCACGTCGTCCGTGTACACCGTGTACGGCGGCGGCGCGAAGAAGGCCGACGACAAGGTCTTCCAGTTCAACGGCGCGGGCAAGCTCGTCGTCACCAAGTTCCAGGTCTCCGACTTCGGCAAGCTGGTCCGCTCCTGCGGCAACTGCTCGACGCAGTACAAGAACCGGAACATCATCATCAACGACGTCGACGTGACCGCGCCGGGCAAGTCGATCGTCGGTATCAACTCCAACTACGGCGACACGGCCGCCCTGCGCAACATCCGGATCCACGGTGACAGCAGCAAGAAGATCAAGCCGTGCATCCGCTACACCGGCAACAACACGGGCGCCGAGCCCAAGGAGGTCGGCAGCGGCCCCGACGGCACGTACTGCCAGTACACCGCCTCCGACCTGACCTACGACTGAGCCGTGGCCGGGCGTCGGCGAACCGGCGCCCGGCTGCCGCACTAGCCGACGAAGTACGTCGGGTTCGGGAACTTGTACGTCTTGTGCGCGTGGCCGCCGTCGAGGTCGGACTGCTGGTCGCCGAAGTTGCCGACGATGTCGTAGCCGAGCGATTCGATGTGCTTGCGGGTGCCTGACTTGTACTGCACGGTCGTGCACTTCCAGGCGCCGGCGGTGGCGCAGCCGCTGAGGTAGGCGGGCGGGTTGTCGGCGTTCTTCAGGAAGACATGGCGGGCGTCGAGGTTGACGTCGATGCCGACCTTCTTCAGGTTTTCGACGGCGCCGGCGCGCTGCGACTCGCTCAGCCCCGAGTTGTAGAAGACCTCGACGCCCTTGCTCTTGGCGTACTTGATGAGGGCGGGGGTGCCGAAGACCGCGGGGCGGTCGGCCTCGGCCACGTAGGCGGCCCAAGTGGCGTTGTTGTAGACGTAGTTGGTGGCTATCTCGTAGTCGAGGCTGAGCAGCAGCGTGTCGTCGATGTCGAAGACGATCGCGGGCTTGGCGTGGTGGCCCTTCGCCCGCTCGGCCTGCTTCGCCGCCTTGGCGATGTCCTTCCTGGCGCCCGCCTGGATACGGGCCAGGTCGTCGGCGTAGGCGCTGTCGGGCGCGGCCTGCCAGGTGCCGTCGGCGTCCTGGGTGGCCCCGTAGTACGTCTTGATGTCACCGACCAGTCTGCCGATGTTGTAGGGCTCGGCCGTGGTCCGCGCGGTGGGGGCGTCGGCGCCGGCCGCGCCGGTGCCGTACAGGGCTCCGCCGGCCAGGGCACACGCGGCGGCGACACCAGCGACTCTGAGGGACTTCCGCATGAATCGTTTCTCCGGATCTTGGCCCGAAACGGCCGTCGTCGACAGGGGGAGCTCCCTGGTCTACGCGCATCACACGGCCCCGCGCGAGGGGCTTTACGCGATCGATACCTGATCCGCGCAGGTGTTCCGGGGACTTCCCGGTGAACCATTGCCCGCCCATGACAGCCGCTTGACCTGGGCTTGGAGCGCCCCGGCCTAGGCTCGGTGGCGCACCCGCCGCAAAGGACCCCCCGTGTTCCAGCAGTTCACCGTCGCCGCCTCGAAGCACGGGCAGTCCCCCGTGCTCCTCGCCGTGTTCGCCGTGGGCGGCGTCGTCGCCCTGGGAGCGGGACTGAACTGGGCGCTCGACATACGCGGGGTGGCGGTCCGGGGCGGGCACCTGCGGTGGCTCGGGGGGTTGCTGGCCTTCGCCGGGGTCGTCCTGCTGGTGATCGTGTACGCGTTGTGGCAACTGGGGTGACGGTCCGGCGTCCGCTGCCGGGTGCGCCCCTGCGGCGGAGCCGCATGCCTCAGGGGCGCGGGGAACTGCGCGCTCAGCCCCCGCCGGACCGGAGCCGAAAAGCCGGACGCCAGTCGCCGAGGTAGATCCCGGGAGTGTGCGCGGCGGCCTCGGCAGGGCTGAGCTGCGGCCGGTTCGCGGCTACCGAAACCACCGCACCCGCACCGGAATTCCGGTACTCGGCGAACCGCTGTCCCTGCCACGGATAGGCGTCCGACATGTTCGTGTACGGCGCGACCGCGTCGATACCGGAACTCATACGTGTGTCACGGACGACGAGCATCGGCCGGGCCGTGGTGTCGGAGCTCGGCACCCACGGCCGGGCCAGCTTGTAGTACGCGGCCGGCGCCGTCGAGGTGATCCGGGAGCGCGTGACCAGGAAACCCCGCGGGTTGGCGCCCGCGGTGGACGGCGCGAAGACGAACCCGTACGGGGCGCCGGCCAGGTCGGTGCGGGTGAGCGTACGGAAGTGGCAGTCGTCGAAGACGGCCGTGCCGCGCCCGAAGACGAAGTCGACGTCCCCCTCGACGTAGCAGTCGCGGAAGTACTGGCGGGCGAGGGTGGCGAGCGCGGGCGAGTCCGCGTACAGCGTGTCCTGGTGGCCCAGGAACCGGCAGTCGAAGAAGGCCGAGCGGTCGCCCATGACCTTGAGCGCGACGGCCTGGGTGCCGGTGATCTCCGGGTGGTCGGCGCGCAGCCAGTCGTTGGCGAAGGTGAGTCCGCGCGCGGTGAACCCGTCCGGGCGCAGGGTCACGGTGGCCGATCCGGTGGTGCCGTACGTACCCGACCCGTCGGGCTTGGGGGTGCCCGCCGCGTTGTCGTACACGACGACCGTACGACGCGGATCGCGGGCGGCGCCGATCCAGGTCATGCCGGTGGCGGTGGCGGGGACGGAGACCGTCTCCCGGTAGACGCCGGGGGCGAGGACGAGGATGTACCCGTCTCCGGCCGCGGCGCTCACGGCGGCCTGGACGGTGGTGTGGTCACCGGCGCCGCGTGCATCTACGTAGAGCGTGCGCGGGGTCAGTCGGTGCCCGGGCGACCCGTAGGACCCGAAGGTCCGGGGGCGGGCGTGAGCGGGCGCGGCGCCGATCCCGACAGCGAGCGCGGCGCCGACGCCGGATGCGACGAACTGCCGCCTGGACAAGCTAAGTTGAGGGTGTCCCGAGGACATGCCTGTACTCCATCCAGCCAGGGGCGCGGGGCAGTGCCGATCAGCGGCTCCGCCGCGGGGCGCGAGCAACCACAGACACCCCGCACCCGAACAACGACCCCACCTCAACGAAGCTGATCCGCCCCGGCTCCCCGACCCACGACCCGGGTCACAACCTTCGCCGGGTCCACCTGCGCCCGCAGCACCGGCTTCCACCCGGCCCCCGAGGCCAGCGGAGTCGCCGGATTCGCCGTGTTGTACGCCGCGACGAGATCGGTCCGCACCCCGTTCACCACGTTGCCCTCGCCGGTGACAGGAAAGTCGCTCCACCGGTACAGGACCGCCCCGGCACCGATCCCCCGCGGCAGCGTGAACGCGTTCTTCTCGGCGACGAGCTGGGACTTGAAGCCGACGCCGAAGGCGTACCCGAAGTCACCGTTCGCGACGTAGGAGTTGTTGTACGCGTCGACCTGCCCGAAGCGGACGCGGGGCGCGCGCTCGACGAGGTTGCGGAACAGGTTGTGGTGCAGGGTGACGCGCAGCTTGCCCTCGTCGGTGGCGCCCGCGCTGTCGCTGTTGCCGATCATCAGCGTCTTGTCGTGGTCCTCGAAGACGTTCCAGGACGCGGTCACGTAGTCGGCGCCCCTGACGACGTCGAGTTCGCCGTCGTGCTGCTGGTAGATGCGCCCGTAGTACGAGGGCAGCGTCGAGTCGGGGTGGTCGCCGTCGGTGAACGTGTTGTGGTCGAGCCAGACGTGGGTGGCGTTGTAGACGACGGCCGCGTCGTACTCCGAGTTCCAGTTGCCGGTGGAACCGTCGGTCGGGTCCCACTGCGGGAAGCAGTCGAGCGGGGACTCCAGGGTGAGGCCGCGCACGATGACGTTGTCGACGCCGTTGATCTGGAGGCTGCCGCCGACGATGCCCGCGTCGCGGCCGACGCCGATGATCGTGGTGTTGGCGGGGACGGCGGCCTTGATGGCCTTGGCCTGGGCGGCTGCGGACTGGTTGCGCAGGTACTCCTGGGTGCCGGCGGTCGCCTTCTCCCCCTCCAGGTCCTCCTCGTAGCCCCAGACGGCGGGGTCGTAGTCGGCGAGGTACCGGTCGAAGTCGTAGCCGTCGACGGCGAACTCGGAACAGTCCGCGCCGTCCGCGTCGAGGACGCCCTTGACCTTGATGATCCGCGGGGCGGTGCCGCTCTCGGCGAGGGCCGCCTTGAACTGGGCCCAGGTGGTGACCGTGTACACGCGCTTCGCGGCCGCGCCGCCCGTGGTGCCGGTCGTCGCCGAGGCCCAGCCGTCGCCCGCGGGCAGCGTCTGGCGGGCGGCGTCACGGCCGTGTGCCTGGGCGGTGCCGGTGGTGGTGACGGCGAGGACGAGGGCGGTGCAGCCCACGAGCCCAGCTATGACGCGGCCATGACATCTCTGTGTGCTCACTGTGCGACTCCTTGCGGGATTTCAGCGGGGGTCAGACGGGGAGGGGCGGAGCTTCATGCGGGGGTCGGACGGGGGCGGAGCTTCATGCGGGGGTCGTGCCGGGCAGCCAGCTCAGCCGCGACTGCCACACCTCGGACAGCTCGTCGATCTCGTCGCCGAGGCGGCGCACGTCGCGCGCGGGCAGCACCCGGCGGCGCAGCAGTTCCTCGGCGACGAGCCGGGCCACGGCGATCGCGCCGGGCGGGTTGGCGTGCGTGTTGTCCTGCTCGGTGGCGGTCCAGTTGAAGTAGACCTTCGTCTCCTCGGCGCCGAGCCGCTGCCACAGCGCGAGCGAGCGCGCCTGGATGTCGAGGAGCGCGACGCCCTCCTCGCGGGCGAGCGCGCGCATCGCGGCCGGGTACTCGCCATGGGTGGGCAGCGCGTTGCCGTCGGCGTCGAACTTGCGGCGCTCCACGGAGGTGGCGAGCACAGGGCGGGCACCTCTGGCCCGCGCCCCGTCGACGTACCGCTTCAGGTACTGCTGGTACGTCGACCACGGCTCGGTGTAGCGCGCGGGGTCGGCGCTCTTCTCGTCGTTGTGCGCGAACTGGATGAGGAGGAGGTCGCCGGGGCGGATCGCCGCGAGGATCGTGTCGAGGCGGCCCTCGTCGGCGAAACTCTTCGAACTGCGGCCGTTGACCGCGTGGTTGGCGACCTCGACGCGCGAGGAGAGGAAGAACGGCAGGGCCATGCCCCAGCCGGTCTCGGGCTGTGCGTCCGCGTACTTCTGGGCGGCGGTGGAGTCGCCCGCGATGAACAGGGTCCGGGCCCTGCCCCCGGCGGGGCGGGCGGCGGCCGGGGCCGCGACGGCCGCGGCCAGCGGCAGTCCGGCGAGCGCGGCCAGGGTCGCTCTTCGGGTGGTCGACACGTGGATGTGCCGTCCTTTCATGGACGTCCAGAGGAGGTTGGTGGGTCCGGCGGCGGGAGTGGCGGGGCCTGTGACATCCCGCCGCCGGACCGGTCGTCCGGGCGCGTGACCAGGCTTACTTGGCCTGCGCCTTCCACTCGTCCTGCGCCTTGTTCAGCTGCTCGGCGAGGTGGTCGAGGAACTCCTTCGCCGACTGCTTGCCGAGCATGACCTTCTGCAGGTCGTCCTCGTTGTCGGCCTTGGAGATGGTGTTCCAGTCGGGCAGGTAGTAGGGCAGCTGCACGATCTTGGTGGAGCCGGACGCCAGGGCTTCGGCGGCGAGCCGGGTCGGCTCCGACTTCTGGACCCAGTCGTCCTTGGCGGCGTCGCTGTTGGACGGGATCTGCTTGGCCGACTCGTTCCACTTGCTGTTCTCCGCGTGGGAGGCGGCGAACTCGATGAACTTCCAGGCGGCCTGCTTGTTCTTGCTGGACTTGAAGAGGCCGAGCCCGTCGACGGGGTTGGAGACCTGCACGCGGGTGCCGTCGTCGCCGGTCGGGTTGGGCAGGCCGCGGAACTTGTCGCCGAACGCCTTCACGTGGTCGCCGTAGGAGCCCAGGTTGTGGCTGAGCATGCCGATCTGGCCGCTGTCGAACTGCGCGACCATCTTGGTGAAGTCGTTGTTGACGTCGGCCGACGGCGTGGACTTCTTGTAGAGGCCGACGTACTTCTCCAGCGCGGCCACGTTCTTCGGGTCGTTGACCGTCGTCTTGGTGTTGTCCGCGTCCCAGAAGGACGTGATGCCGCTCTGCCCGTACATCACGTCGAGGGCCTGGGCGATGGAGCCCTCGCCGCCGCGGATGGTGTAGCCGAACCGGTTCTTGCCGGTGTCGGTGAGCTTGGCGGCGGCGTCGAAGAACTTCGTCCACGTCGTCGGCGCTTCCAGGCCGGCCGTCTTGAACAGGTCGGTGCGGTAGTACAGGACACCGTTGTTGGCCGACGTCGGGAGGGTGAACATCTTCGAGCCGGAGCCGCCGGCCGCCTTCACCGAGTCCACGAACGCGTCGTTCAGCTTGCCGTTGAGGGAGCTGGTGGCGTAGCGGTCGTCGAGCGGTTCGAGGGCGTCCTGCGCGGCGATCCCGGCGAGCATCGCGGTGCCGACCCCACCGACGTCGGGCAGGCCGCCGCCCTGGATCGCGGTGTCGTACTTGGACTGCACGCTCTCGGCGGGGATGCCGACGTACTTCACCTTGATGTCGGGGTTGGCCTTCTCGAAGTCCTTGATGATCTCCATCCAGACGTCGCGGCGCACCGCCGTGTTGTTGTCCCAGAAGGTGACCTCGCCCTTGCCGGAGCCCTCGTCGCCCTTGTCGCCGCCCGCGCCGCTGCCGTCGTCGCCGCAGGCGGTCGCGGTGAACGCGAGGACGGTGGTCAGGGCGAGGGCGGTGCCGGTACGGAGCGCGCTTCTTCGCATACGGATGTTCATGATCGGCTCTCTTCTTCTGGATCCAACTGGAGGTTCTGGTCGGTGGTGACCTGGAAGTGCGTGAACAGGGCCGTCCCGGCGGGTCCCGCGCCGGGCGGCGCCGACGCGAACAGGCCGAGCAGCGCCCCGACCCAGCGCCACGGCGCGGCGGCGAACACCTGGCCCGAGGGCAGGAACCCGGCGCCGTCGCCCGTGTCGACGGCGAAGCGGCAGCGCGCCCCGTCGGCGATGTCGACACGCAGCCGCGCCGTCCCGTCCGGCGCCGGACGCGCGTTGGCGGCATCGCGTTCCGCCTCGGCGACCGGCTCGGCGAACCGGTGCACGGCCCGGGCGCTGCCGTCCTCGTCCCGCTCCAGGCCGATCCACGCATAGGCGTCGCCGAGTACGGCGAGTCCGGCCCTGGCGCCGGGCGTCGTGCTGGTGAGCGAGAGGTCGACCGTCACCCGGGACGGCAGCAGCGGCAGCCGCTGGGTGAGCAGATGCGGTACGCGGCGCAGGTCACGCACCCCGTCCGCGGACCGTACACAGGCGAGCCGCAGCCCGTCCCCGGCGTGCGAACTCGTCCAGCCCTTGCGGGGGTTGGCGGTCCACTGCCACTGTCGCCCGAAACGGCCACCGGGGAAGTCGTCGTCGGTTGCGGGCGCGACCACCGGCTGTTCGGGCAGCGCGGGCTTCTTGTGTACGTGTACGGGGGCGCCGTCGTCGCCGAGCACCGGCCACCCGGACGCGTCCCAGCGCATCGGCTGCAGATGCACGACGCGTCCGTACGGGCCGCGCTGCTGGAAGTGCAGAAACCAGTCCTCGCCGGCGCCGGTGCGCACCCAGCCGCCCTGGTGGGGGCCGTTGATGTCGGTGGTGCCCTGTTCGAGCACGACCCGCTCCTCGTAGGGGCCGAAGAAGGAGCGGGAGCGGAACGCGCCCTGCCAGCCGGTCTCCACGCTCCCTGCCGGGGCGAAGATCCAGTACCAGCCGTCGTGCATGTACACCTTCGGGCCCTCGATGGTGAACCAGCCGGGGAGCTCGTCCCCGTCGATCAACACCCGCCCCTCGTCCAGGAGTTCGCGGCCGTCGGGGCTCATGCGGTGGCCGGTGAGCCGGTTCTTGATCCCGGACCGGGACCTGGCCCAGGCGTGCACGAGGAACGCCTCGCCGCTCTCCTCGTCCCACAGCGGGCAGGCGTCGATGAGGCCCTTGCCCGCCTTGAGGAGGTGCGGCTCGGTCCACGGCCCCCTGATGGACGGCGAGTTGATCTGATACACGCCGTGGTCGGGGTCGCCCCAGAAGATCCAGAAGCGGCCCGCGTGGTGGCGCAGCGAGGGTGCCCAGACGCCGCAGTCGTGGCGCGGTGTGGTGAACGCCTCGGCGGGTTCGAGGCGGTCGAGGGCGTGCCCGAGCAGCGTCCAGTTGACGAGGTCGCGGGAGTGCAGCAGCGGCAGGCCCGGGGCACGGCCGAAGCTGGACGCCGTGAGGTAGAAGTCGTCGCCGACGCGGAGCACGTCCGGATCCGACCAGTCGGCGGCGAGGACCGGATTGCGGTACGTGCCGTCGCCCAGGTCACCCGTGCGCCGCGCCGTACTCACGCCGTCACCGCCTTGCGGACCAGGGCGGCGGCGCGGGCCCGGTCGAGGCGGCCGTCGGCGACGACCGTGACGATGCGGCGCACGGCGGTGTCCCCGGCTCCGATCCGCAGCCGCGCGTCGGAGGCGAGCGAGGAGCCGACGCCCGGGTACTCCTGCGTGCGCACGAACCAGGGGTCGCGGCGGGTCTCGGCGGTGGCCCCGGCGAACACCAGGGTCCAGCCGTCACCGGCCAGCGCCAGCCAGTCGGCGGCGCGGCCGTGCACGGCGGCCTCGCCCTCGGCGGCGGCGGTGAACACGGCGGGCGCGCCGGCCTCCTTGGGTGCCCGCCAGAAGAACCCTCCGTAGGCGGCGCCGGGGCGGCCGTTGGTGGCGGGGCTGCCGATGGTCAGCTCCTGGGCGGACGGGTTGGTCAGCGTGAAGGTGAGATCCAACGCCCAGGCTTCGGGGCCCAGTTGGGTCGCGGCAACGGTGCGCCGTTCGCGCAGCACGAGGCAGCCGTCCGCGGTCCACTCCAGGTCCTCGACGAAGCCGTCGGGGTCGCACAGCTTGAATTCGAGGTGGCGCTGCTCGCCGTGGTTGTCCAGGACGGTGGGGCCCTGGCCGCGGACGTAGGTGCGGCCGCCCCAGAAGTTGTACCCGGCGACGTCCGGCACGGCGACGCTCACCCCGAGGTGGTGGACGTGGTCGGCGGGGGCGAACTCGGTGACCGGGGTGCCGCCGAGCGTGCTGACGGGGTGCAGGCAGGGGCGCGGCGCGAGGTCGTGCCCGATGTCGGGGCGCAGGTCGTAGCGGGCGACGGGGCGGCCCGCGCAGCTCAGGGTCAGGGGGGCGACGGCCTGTCGCACGAGGGGACTCACGATGCTGCCTCCAGTCCTGGCCGGGCCCAGAACGCTCCGAGCTCGGCGTAGCCGGTGAGGGAGTCGGCACTGGCGGCGACGAGTCCGTCGATGCCGTGCACGACGCGGCGGACGGTGCCGTCGGCCGTGCCGGGGGCGGTGCTCCACGCCTCGGCGGGCAGGGCGCGCGGGTCGGGGGCGCTGCGGATCGCTTCGACGACCCGCATGAAGGCGCCGGTCGAGGCGGGTGGGACGAGGAGTTCCGCGCCGTTCACCAGATGGTCGAGGAGGTTCTCGAGGAGGTCCGTGCGCCCGTGCACGGACTCCTGCGGGCCGTGCCCCGCGCGCTGCACGAGGACGCGGTCCTGCTTGTACCAGAAGGTGACGCGGCCGCGGCTGCCGTGCACGAGGACGTACGGCTCGTCGGCCCGCTCGGCGCAGAGCGTCGCGGCGACGGTGACGCGCGAGCCGCTGTGCGTGGTGAGTTCGACGAAGGAGGTGTCGTCGGCCTCGATGGCGTTGGCGTGGAAGAGCTCGGTGCGGATGCCGGCGAGGTCGTCGGCGCCGGTCGCCCCGTCCAGCGCGAGGGCGGTGGAGACGGCGTGGGCGAGGGGGTTGGTGAGGACGCCGTCGACGACGTCGACCTGCCGCCCGGTGCCGGTGCCGTCGTCGAGGCGGCGGTGCCCGGCCCAGGGTGCGCGCCGGAAGTAGGCCTCGTCGCGGACCCAGGCCCCGGCGGCGCCGATGCCGAGCGGTTCACCGATGTGGCCGTCGCGTACGAGATCTCGTATATGAGACATCGCGTGCGAGCCCAGCGACTGGAACCCGATCTGGCAGGCGACCCCCGCCTCGGCCACGCCCCGCGCCATCCGCTCGTATTCCGTATATGACGGCGCGGGCGGCTTCTCCAGGAGGAGGTGGACGCCCCGGCGCGCGGCGGTCAGGGCCAGGTCGGTGTGGGTGGGGATCGGGGTGCAGATGATCGCGACGCGGGCCCCGGTCGCGTCGAGCAGCGCCCCGAAGTCGTCTCCTTGCGCGACCGGCGGGTGCTGGGCGGCGAACCCCGCGAGTTCCTCCTCGTCCAGTGGCTTCAGCTCGCACACGCCCGCGAGGGTGACGCGGCCCGCGTCGGCGAGGCGCCGCAGGTTGTTCAGGTGCCAGCGGCCGTGCCCGCGTGCCCCGGCGAGGACGACGGGGACCGGCTCGTGCGGTGCCCGGGAGGCAGTGTGCGGGGCGCTCATCCCTTCACCGCCCCGGCGCTGAAGCCCGTGACGAGCCACTTCTGGATGAAGGCGAAGACGATCACCACGGGTACGGCCGCGACGACACCGCCGGCGGCGAGCGCGCCGAGGTCGACGGAGTCGGCGCCCATCAGGGTCGAGAGGCCGACGGGGATCGTCTGCTTGTCCTGGTCGGAGAGGAACATCAGGGCGAACAGGAAGTGGTTCCAGCTGTGCACGAAGGCGAAGGAGCCCACCGCGATGAGGCCGGGCCGCAGCAGGGGCAGGACGACGGCGCAGAAGGCGCGGAAGCGTCCGCAGCCGTCGACCCAGGCGGCCTCCTCCAGGGAGTACGGCACGTTCTTGATGAAGCCGCTGATCAGGATCATCGTGAGCGGCAGCTGGAAGACGGTCTCGGCGATGATGACGCTGCCGAGCGAGTTGATCATCTTCAGGTTGGCGAAAATCTGGAACAGCGGGACCAGCATCAGAGCGCCGGGGATGAACTGCGAGCAGAGCAGGGCCAGCATGAAGCCCTGTTTGATCCTGAAGTTGAAGCGGGCCAGGGCGTAGCCGCCGGCCAGTGCGACGACGGTGGTCATCAGCATCGAGGCGACGCCGACGAGCAGGCTGTTCTGGAAGAAGGTGCCGAAGGCCCGCTCGTTCCAGACCTTGTCGAAGTGCTCGAAGGTCAGCGGCCACGGCACCAGCGAGGTGGAGCCGGTGGGGCGGAACGCGAACAGCAGCATCCAGTAGAACGGGATGAGCGTGAAGAGGAGGTAGACGCCGAGCGGCACGTAGATCTGCCAGCGCGGTACGTCGTCGTAGGAGCGGCCCTTCTTGGGCGGGACGGTGTCGAGCCGGTGGCGGCCGCCGGACGTGCTGGTGGCGGGTGCGGTGACGGTGGTCAACTGGGCTTCCTTGACGGTCACTTCTCCCCGCCCCCGAACTTGCTCAGCCGCAGATAGACCATCGAGCAGAACAGGAGGATGACGAAGGCGATGGAGGTCAGCGCGGACGCGTAGCCGAAGTCGTGCGAGTCGACGGCGATGGAGGCGATGCGCAGCGGCAGGGTGGTCGTCTCACCCGCGGGCCCGCCGCCGGTGAGGGTGTAGAGCAGGTCGACGTTGTTGAACTCCCACACCGCGCGCAGCAGCGTGGACAGGATGATCGCGTCCTTCAGGTGCGGCAGCGTGATGTGCAGGAACTGCCGGAAGCGGCTGGCGCCGTCGACCTCGGCGGCCTCGTACAGGTCCTTCGAGACGGACTGCAGGTCGGCGAGGATGAGGATCGCGAAGAAGGGGACGCCGCGCCAGAGTTCGGCGGTGACGACGGCCGGGAAGACGGTCGCGGTGTCCGACAGCCACGAGGTGCCGTACGTGCCCACGCCCATGTCGGCGAGGTAGCGGGTGATGCCGGTCTGGGAGTTGTAGAGCAGCATCCAGACGGCGGAGGTGAGCACGCCGGAGACGGCCCAGGGCGAGAAGACGAGGGCGCGGGCCATCGCCCGCCCGACGAACGTCTGGTTGACGACGAGCGCGAGGCCGAGGCCGAGCAGCAGCTGGAGCACCACCTGCACGACGACCCACTGGAGGCTGAAGCCCAGCGTGCTCCAGAAGTCGGGGTCCTTGGTGAACGCGGTGACGAAGTTGTCCAGGCCCGCGAAGCCGTTGCGCCAGGGCTTGGTGGGGTTGTAGTTCTGCAGGCTGTAGTAGAAGACGCTGAGCACGGGGTACGCGATGAAGCCCAGCATCAGCAGCCCGGCGGGGGCGATCAAGAGGTACGGCAGCCTGCGCGGGGTGGCCGACTTTCGGCGCCGGGTGGGCGGGGCTTTCGCCACGGCAGTGGCTTGGGCGGCCATGACTGGACTCCGTTCTTCGAAGCGCTTCGCAGACGTTGTTCGGTATCTCGGCGCTGTTCGGGGTGTCGGCCCGCCGGGGCGGGGCGGGCGGCGAGGGCGCGGGGGCGGCTCAGCTCGCGTAGGGATCGGGGACCTTGCCCGGCCTGGCCAGGAAGGCGAAGTCGCAGCCGGTGTCGGCCTGCGTGATCTGCTCGTTGTAGAGCGCCCCGTAGCCGCGCTCGTAGCGCTCCGGCGGCGCGGTCCACTCGGTACGGCGCCGCGCCAACTCCTCGTCGGACACGTTCAGTTGCAGCGACCTGGCTGCCACGTCGAGGGTGATGCTGTCCCCGGAGCGCACCAGCGCCAGGGGCCCGCCGACGTACGACTCGGGGGCGATGTGCAGCACGCACGCCCCGTAGCTCGTGCCGCTCATCCGGGCGTCGGAGATCCGCACCATGTCGCGGACGCCCTGCTTCAGCAGATGGTCGGGGATCGGCAGCATCCCGTACTCGGGCATGCCGGGCCCGCCCTTGGGGCCTGAGCCCCGCAGCACCAGGACGCTGTCGGCGGTGATGCCCAGCTCCGGGTCGTTGATGGTGCGCTGCATGGACTTGTAGTCGTCGAAGACCACCGCGGTCCCGGTGTGCTTGAGCAGATGCGGCTCGGCGGAGATGTGCTTGATGACGGAGCCGTCGGGGCACAGGTTGCCGCGCAGCACGGCGACGCCGCCCTCGGGCGCGACCGGGTTCCCGCGGGGCCGGATGACGTCGTCGTCGTGCACGACGACGCCCTCGACCTGGTCGCCGAAGCGGCCGTTGACGGTCGGCCGGTCCAGGTGGAGCAGGTCGGGGATCCGGGAGAGGAACGCGGGCAGGCCGCCGGCGAAGTAGAAGTCCTCCATCAGGTACGTCTGTCCGCCCGGCCGCACGTTCGCCAGCACCGGCACGCTGCGCGCGACGCGGTCGAAGTCGTCGAGGGTCAGGCGCACCCCGGCCCGGCCGGCCATGGCGATCAGATGGATCACCGCGTTGGTCGAGCCGCCGAGGCCGAGGACCGTGGTCACGGCGTCCTCGAAGGCGTCCGCGGTGAGGATCTCGGACGGCCTGAGCGCGGTCCAGGCGAGTTCGACGGCGCGCCGTCCGGAGGCGGCGGCCATCCGCTCGTGCGCCGAGTCGACCGCGGGGATCGAGGAGGCGCCGGGCAGCGTCATGCCGAGCGCCTCGGCCGCGGCGGTCATCGTGGAGGCGGTCCCCATGGTCATGCAGTGGCCCGGGGAGCGCGCCAACCCGCCCTGCAGTTCCCGTAGTTCGCAGTCGGTGAGGTTACCCGCGCGGTGCTCGTCCCAGTACTTCCACATGTCGGTGCCGGAGCCGAGGGTCTCGCCGCGCCAGTGTCCGGGCAGCATCGGCCCGGCGGGCACGAAGAGCGACGGTACGTCGGCGGAGGTGGCGCCCATGAGCAGCGCGGGGGTCGACTTGTCGCAGCCGCCGAGCAGCACCGCCGCGTCGACCGGGTAGGAGCGCAGCAGCTCCTCGGTCTCCATGGCGAGCAGGTTGCGGTAGAGCATCGGGGTCGGCTTCTGGTACGTCTCCGAGAGCGTGGAGACGGGGAACTCCAGCGGGAAGCCGCCCGCCTGCCACACGCCCCGCTTGACCGCCTCGGCGCGCTCGCGCAGATGGACGTGGCAGGGGTTGATGTCGGACCAGGTGTTGAGGACGGCGATCACCGGCCGGCCCTTGTACTCCTCGGCCTCGTAACCGAGCTGGCGCATCCGGGCGTTGTGCGACCAGGTGCGCAGGGCGCCCTCGGTGCCGTACCACTGGTGGGAGCGGAGCCGCTCGGGGGTGAGCCGCTCTCTCGGGACGTCGCTCATATGGACCACCCGGCCGCGATCTCGGCGACCTCGGCGCGCTGCGCCTCGGGCAACTCCCGGCTGGGCGGGCGGACTTCACGGCGGCACAGACCGAGGGAGGCGAGCGCCTCCTTGACGACGGTGACGTTGTTCGCGGAGGCGTCGGCGCCGCGCAGTTCCTCGAAGCGGCGGATCTGTTCCCAGACCTTCATGGCCTTCGGGTAGTCGCTCGATCGAAGCGCTTCGATCATGGACAGTGAGACGCTGGGTGCGACGTTCACGAGCCCTGAGGTGAAGCCGGTGGCGCCGGCCGAGAAGTAGGAGGGCGCGTACGGCTCGGCGAGTCCGGCGACCCAGACGAACCGGTCCAGGCCCGCGTCACGGGCGAAGGCGGCGAAGCGTGCGGCGTCCGGGACGGCGTACTTGACGCCGATCACGTTCGGGCAGGCCGCGCCGAGTTCGGCCAGACGGGCGCCGGGCAGCGCCGCGTTCTTGAGGTACGGGACGACGCCGATCTCGGGGACGGCCTCGGCGATGGCCCGGTGGTAGTCGACCCAGCCGCCCTCGGAGACGTAGGGGTGCACGGGCTGGTGCACCATCACCATGTGCGCTCCGAGATCGCGGGCGTGGCGCGCGGCGTCGACGGCGGTCGGCACGTCATGGCCGACGCCGACCAGGATCGCGGCCCGCTCCCCCGCCTTCTCGATGGTCAACTCGGTGACCCTGCGCCGCTCCTGGGGCGCCAGGGCGTAGAACTCACCGGTGTTCCCGTTCGGCGTGAGCGTGCGCACCCCGGCGTCGAGCAGCCGCTTCAGCAGGGCCGTGTACGCGGCCTCGTCGACCGACCCGTCCTCGGCGAACGGGGTCACGGGGATGGCGACGACATCGGCCAGCGCGGCCCGCTGGGTCTGGAACGAGTACGACGCTGTCATGAGCGCTGCTCACCCTCTTCACCATGAACCTGGACCTGGACCTCGACCTCGGGGAAGGCCCGCCGCACGAACGACGCGATGTGGTTGCGCAGCGCGCGCGAGGCGCCCTGGGCGTCACCGGCGAGGGAGAGTTCGAGGATCTCCTGGTGCTCGGTGGCCTCCCGCTCCCAGGACGGGTGCGCGGCCCAGGCCACCGCGGAGACCAGGGCGGCCTGGTCGCGGACCTCGTCGAGCATCTTGCCGAGCAGCGGGTTGCCGCAGGGCACGTAGAGCGCGCGGTGGAACTCCCGGTTGGCGAGCGAGCGTTGGGCCGTGTCGGTCGCGGTGGCGGCGCGCTCCAGGGCCTCGCGGGCGGCGTCGAGGGAGGCCCGGCGGTGCACGGTGCGGCGCAGCGCCTCCGGTTCGAGCAGCAGCCGCACGTCGTAGACCTCGCGGGCCATGTCCGCGTCCACCATCCGCACCGTGACGCCCTTGTACTGGCTCATCACGACGAGTCCGGTCCCGGCCAGGGTCTTGAGCGCTTCGCGCACCGGCGTCTTGGAGACGCCGAACTGTGCGGCGAGGTCGGTCTCGACCAGGGCCTGTCCCGGTCTCAGCTGTCCGGTCAGGATGCGGTGCTTGATCTCGTCCTGGACGAACTGCGTACGGGAGGGGATCGGAGTGGGCACTGACGTCATGCGCGCCTCTCGGTTGTGTGTCGTATCGCGTATCGCGTATCTCGTATCGCGTCTCATATATGACGTACGAAGTACGACGCGGTTGAAGCTAGAAGCACCGCGAAGTTTCGTCAACGCTTCCGTCAAAAGAAGTTCGGCTGACTTTCAACAGTGACCGCCCAAACGGCGACTACCTCCCGCAGACGCCTCAAAAAGGCTCCTGCGGAAGGTAGTTGACGATCTTGGGATTACGGCGTCCAGGCCGGATCGCGGCCGCTCAGGCCGATGACACGGTCCAGAAGCGGGGCGTCTTCGGGCACCGGCACGACCGGCCCGAACAAGCCGTCGCGGCCACCCTCGTCCGGCTCGAGCAGTTCGCGGGCGGCCCGCAGTGCCGCCTCGTCGGGGGTGTACTTCTGGCCGGTGGCGCGGGCCAGGTCCCAGCCGTGCACGACCAGTTCGTCGGCGGTGACGAGACCCGCTACGGCGCCGGGCAGGTCGAGGCCGCCGGCCCGTGTCATGCCCTGCCAGGCGGCGGGCTGACGCCAGGTGGCGACGAGCTCGTCCAGCGCCTTGGGCAGGGCGGCGCGCCAGTCGGGGCCGAGTTCGGGCCGGCCCGGGCCGGGTGAGGCCCCCTCGGATTCCTTGCGGCCGGCGGCGCGCAGGCCGGCGGACAGGCCGACGAGGTGGCCGAGCAGCTCGCGTACGGCGTAGTCGGGACAGGGGGTGGGCAGGCCGAGCTGGTCCTCGCGGACGGCGTCGGCGAGGCGCGCGACGATGCGGGCCTGCGGGCCGATGTCCACTGCGGTGTCACTCATGGTGACCCTTCCGGTGGGTGCGACGTCCTGAGTGGACGTTCTCCACCGGGTGGACCGGCCCGCAGCCCGTAATTCATCGGTGCCGCGTGTCAAAGTGCCGCGAGCGCCTCCGTGACCGCGCTCAGGTCCGCGTCCGGGGCGAGCCCCGCGTGGTAGAGCCGCAGCTGGTCGGCGCCCAGGTCGCGGGCGGCCCGGGCGTCCTCGGCGAGGGTGGCGGGGCTGCCGCCCATACCGCGTACGACGGTCAGGTTCGCGGCGACGACGCCCTTGCCCTGCTCGGCGAACGGCCGCAGCAGACCGGCGCCGCCCGTGCACGGCACGACGACCCCGTCGGCGACGGAGAGGATGTGCGCGGGGTCGACGCCCGCGTTGGCGCCGCAGTGGTAGGAGACCGGGTCGGCGTGCAGCAGCACCTGGAATCCGGTGGGCGCGGCTTCCCGGACCGCCGCCACCGCTGCTTCCTGGAGAGTTCGGGCGGTCGTGTCCCGGTAGGCGCGGGTGGCCGTCGCGGTCTCGGCGCCGAGCTGCTTCTCGACCGTCGCCCAGCCGTCGTCGCTCGCCTCGCCCCTCCACAGGGGTTCCAGCGCGTCGCGTACGGAGCGCGCCAACTCGTCGGCGTCGAGGCCGTGTCGTGCGTACCCCTCGCAGCAGTCGGCGCAGAAGCACAGGGACATGAGGTACTGCCCGGCCTCTCCGAGTCCGACGCCGGCCGTCTTGTCGTGGGCGTGCAGATGGGCGAGGCCGTACCAGCCGAGCGACTCCAGCTCGGTCCCCTGGGCGCCGGGCCGGGTGGCGGCCTCGGCGGCGAGGTCGACGAGGTAGGCGCGGGTGGCGGGCTGGGCGATGCAGGGCGCCCAGGGGTAGCGGTCACCGTAGGCGTTGCGGACGGAAGTGTTCGGGTGCTCGGCGCCGAGGCGGGAGTTGTGGGCGAGGACGACCCAGGTGTGGACGGAGAGCCCCGCCTCCGAGAGGGCGGCGGCAGCCTCCCCGTACGCGTCACCGGGGGCCCAGCCCCCCGCCGCGTACGGCCTCAACTCCCGTCCCTGCCAGCGCTGTTCGTCGAGCGGGTAGAGAACAGCGGCGTGCTCGGCGGTGACGATGCGGTGGCGCGGGTGGCGCGGGGTGAGGGCGCGGGTGGAGTGGTAGGCGGCGGCGAGGGTGACCTGCTCGACGCCGAGGCCGGCGATGCGGCGCGCGGCATCGGGGTCGCCGTTGATGTCCCAGGGGTAGACGAACGCGGAGGTCTTCACTCGCCGGCTCCTTCGAGGAGTGCCTGCCCGCGCTCGATGAGTTCGGTCAGCTGCTTGATGTGTTCCCCGGTCGGCTCCTGGAGCGGCGGGCGCACCTCGCCGACATCGAGGCCGCGCAACCGTACACCGGCCTTGACCAGGGAGACCGCGTAGCCCTTGCCCTGGTTGCGCAGTTCGACGAGCGGCCGGTAGAAGCCGTCGAGGAGCTTGTTCACGGTGGCGTCGTCGCCCGTGTTCAGTGCCTTGTGGAAGGCCTGCGCGATGTCGGGCGCGAAGCAGAAGACGGCGGAGGAGTAGAGGGTGATGCCGATGCCGCGGTAGGCGAGGCCGGTCAGTTCGGCGGTCGGCAGGCCGTTGAAGTAGAGGAAGTCCGCCTCGGGGACTTCGGCCCGTACGGCGCTGACGATGCGCTGCATCAGGTCCAGGTCGCCGAGGCCGTCCTTGAGGCCGAGGACCTTGGGGTGGCGGGCGAGTGCGACGACGGTCTCGGGGGTGAAGACGGCGTTGTCGCGCTGGTAGACGATGACGGAGAGGGAGGTCGCCTCGGCCAGCTGGGTGTAGTGCCGCAGCAGGCCTTCCTGGCCGGCCACCACGAGGTAGGGCGGCATGGCGAGGAGGCCGTCGGCGCCCGCCCGTTCGGCCGCGCGCGCGTACTGGACGGCCAGCGCCGTGCCGTATCCGGCGCCGGCGATGACGGGCACCCGGCCCTCGGCCGCCTCGACCGCCGCCGCGACGCAGGCCTCGAACTCCTCGGGGGCGAGCGCGTGGAACTCCCCCGTGCCGCAGCACGCGAACACGGCGGCGGCCCCGGCCTCGACGCCGCGCCGCACATGGGTGCGGTAGGTGTCGAGGTCAAGGGCGCCGTCGGGTCCGTACGCGGTGACGGGGAAGAACAGCGGTCCGCTGGGGACCGTGAGTCGAGCGGCGAGGGGTCCGAAAGGGGGCGTCGTCACGGGCTCTCCCTGAACATGTGCACGTTTCTGATCCGCGTCTATATTTCTGAACGCGCTCACCGTAAGCCGCCCCAAAGGGGACGGTCAAGCACCCGAACTCACCGTAACCACACGACCCTTGACGGGCTGGACACCGCTCCTTAGCGTTTCGTCGCAACCACACACCCGCCCTCGCGTACGGCCACGCACCTGCCCACGCACCCGTCCACCCATGTGAATGCAGCTCACAGACACGGAGATAACGCGCATGTCAGTGTCCCCGCCGCCCCCCGGGCCCCGCACGATCCTGCTCACCGGCGCCGCCGGCGGACTCGGCACCCTGATGCGGGAACTGCTGCCCGAGCACGGCTACGAGCTGCGGCTGCTCGACGTGCGGCCCATCCCGGACGCGCCGGACGCGATCGTCGCCGACCTGAACGACACGGAGGCGCTGCGCGAGGCGGTACGCGGCGTCGACGGCGTGCTGCACCTGGCCGGCATCTCCCTGGAGTCGACCTTCGACAAGATCCTCGAGTCGAACATCAAGGGCACCTACCACCTCTACGAGGCCGTGCGCGCCGAGGGCGAGAGCCGCGCGGACGGCGTCGCCCCCCGGATCGTCTTCGCGTCGTCCAACCACGCGGTCGGCTTCACTCCGCGCCCGCGCACGGAGGACGGTGCTCCCCTGGTCCCCGTCGAGACGCTGCGCCGCCCGGACACCTACTACGGCCTGTCGAAGTCGTTCGGCGAGGACCTCGCACAGTTCTACTGGGACAAATTCGGCCAGGAGACCGTGTCGGTACGCATCGGATCCTGCTTCAAGGAGCCGACCGACGTGCGCATGATGTCGGTGTGGATGAGCCCGGCGGACGGGGCGCGCCTCTTCCACGCGGCGCTGAGCGCCGAGAACGTCGGGCACACCGTCGTCTACGGCTCCTCCGCCAACACCCGGCTGTGGTGGGACCTGACCAGCGCCCGCGCCCTCGGCTACGAGCCGCAGGACGACTCCGAGGAGTATGCGGAGAACCTGCTCGCCGAGTTCGGCCCGCTCTCCGACGAGAACCCGGCGCACCTGTACATGGGCGGCCGCTTCATCAACGACCCCCCGATCTGGCCGTACTGACCGGCCGATTTTCGCGGCGGGCGGGCACCGAACGGGCCCGCCCGCTGTCTTGTTCGGGCATCCGCGGCGCCCGAACCCACACCCTCCACCGCTCCCCCGCAGGTCCGCGGCGGACAGCCGTCTCTCCGAACGGACCGAGACGGGCAGCATCATGTCCGCAACAGGCCTGGTCACCGTCGGCCGACGCCGGTAGAACTTCCGGTGCGGGCATTTCCGGGCCCGAACGGGCAACGGAGCTCTTCCAGGGAGGCGGGTCGGCATGAGCGCGGAGGAACGGCAGCGGGAGATCGTGCGCACGGCACGCCGCACCGGGTCCGTCGACGTCACGCAGCTCGCCGTCGAGCTGGGTGTCGCCAAGGAGACCGTCCGCCGCGATCTGCGCGCCCTGGAGGACCACGGTCTGGTCCGGCGGACACACGGCGGGGCGTATCCGGTGGAGAGCGCCGGGTTCGAGACGACCCTCGCCTTCCGTACGACGATGCATGTGCCGGAGAAGCGGCGGATCGCCACGGCCGCCGCCGAACTGCTCGGGGACGCCGAGACCGTCTTCGTCGACGAGGGGTTCACCCCGCAGCTGATCGCCGAGGCGCTGCCCCGGGACCGGCCGCTGACCGTCGTCACCGCGTCACTGGCCACGGCCGGCGCCCTCGCCGAGGCCGACAACACCACCGTGCTGCTGCTCGGCGGCCGGGTGCGGGCGGGCACGCTCGCCACCGTCGACCACTGGACGACGAAGATGCTGGCCGGCTTCGTCATCGACCTCGCCTACATCGGCGCGAACGGCATCTCCCGCGACCACGGCCTGACCACCCCCGATCCCGCGGTCAGCGAAGTGAAGGCGCAGGCCATCAGGGCCGCACGGCGCACCGTCTTCGCGGGCGTGCACACCAAGTTCGGCGCCGTCAGCTTCTGCCGGTTCGCCCCGGTGGGCGCGCTGGAGGCGATCGTCACGGGCAGCCAGCTGCCCTCGTCCGAGGCACACCGGTACTCGCTGATGGGCCCGCAGGTCATCCGCGTCTGACACCCCCGGCACCACACCAACCCCCCACCCGCGTACGACACTCCCGCACCGCCAACCCCACGCACCGCCAACCCCACGCACCACCCGTCGGGCAACCACCTACCCAAGCACGCCCCTTTCGTCCCCATACGCCAAATAAGTCCAGGAGCATCCATGCGAACCCAGAGCCGACGGAGGCCGCCGGGCGCCCTGCTCGCCAGTGCCGCCGCAGGGACGCTGCTCATCCCCCTCCTGTCCGGCTGCTGGGCCGGCGCCGGCGGGCTCGGTACGGGCGGCAACGCCATCAACGTACTGATGGTCAACAACCCGCAGATGACCGAGTTGCAGAAGCTCACCGCCCGTTACTTCACCCGCGAGACCGGCATCAAGGTGAACTTCACCGTCCTGCCGGAGAACGACGTCCGCGACAAGATCAGCCAGGACTTCGCCAACCAGGCGGGCCAGTACGACGTCGCGACCCTGAGCAACTACGAGATACCGATCTACGCCCGCAACGGCTGGCTGCACGAACTGGGCCCGTACGTGAAGAAGGACCCGGGCTTCGACCAGCAGGACATCCTCGAGCCCATGCGGGAGTCGCTCACCGGCGAGGACGGCAAGCTCTACGGGGAGCCCTTCTACGGCGAGTCGTCGTTCCTGATGTACCGCAAGGACGTCTTCGCGAAGAAGGGCCTGAAGATGCCGGCGCACCCGACCTGGCAGCAGGTCGCGGACCTCGCGGCGGAGGTGGACGGCGCCGAGTCCGGCATGAAGGGCATCTGCCTGCGCGGCCTGCCCGGCTGGGGCGAGCTGATGGCGCCGCTGACGACCGTCGTGAACACCTTCGGCGGCACCTGGTTCGACAAGGACTGGACCGCGCGCCTGGACGACAAGGGCTTCAAGGACGCCACGAAGTTCTACGTGGACCTCGTCCGCGAGCACGGCGAGTCGGGCGCCGCCCAGGCCGGTTTCGCCGAGTGCCTCAACAATCTCACCCAGGGCAAGACCGCCATGTGGTACGACGCGACCTCCGCCGCGGGCTCGCTCGAATCCGCCAACTCCCCGGTCAAGGGCAAGATCGGCTACGTCTCCGCGCCCGTCGAGAAGACGGAGAACAGCGGCTGGCTCTACACCTGGGCCTGGGGCCTGCAGAAAGCCTCCCCCAACCCCGAGAAGGCCTGGAAGTTCATCTCCTGGGCGTCGGGCAAGGAGTACGAGAAGCTCGTCGGCGAGAAGGTCGGCTGGTCCGACGTCCCCGCGGGCAAGCGCGCCTCGACGTACGAGATCCCGGCGTACCGCGAAGAGGCCGCCGCCTTCGTGGACGTGACCCGCACCGCCATCGAGGGCGCCAAGCCGCGCGACCCGGGCGTGCAGGAGCGGCCCGCGCCCGGCATCCAGTTCGTCGGCATCCCCGAGTTCACCGACCTCGGCACCAAGGTCTCGCAGGAGATCAGCGCGGCCGTCGCCGGACGCCAGTCCGTCGACTCGGCCCTGAAGAAGTCCCAGAAACTCGCCTCCGAGATCGCGAAGGAGTACGAGGGCCGATGACGACACCGACCGTGGCCCCGGCCCCCGTGGCCCAGGGCCGTGCCCCCTCCTCGCGTCCCGCGCCGCAGAAGCTCCGTGCCTGGGCCACGAGAGCGCCGCTCCTGCCCGCACTCGTCTTCATGATCGTCGTGACCCAGCTGCCGTTCGTTGCCACGCTGGTGATCTCCCTCTTCGACTGGAACGCGCTGTACCCGGACGCCCGCCACTTCACCTGGTTCGGGAACTACTCCGAGGTCCTCACCGACGCCGATCTGCGCAAGTCCGTCCTGACGACCATCGTCCTGACCGTCACCGTGGTCCTGGTCAGCCTGATCGTCGGACTCGGCCTCGCGCTGCTCCTCGACCGCAAGTTCAAGGGGCGCGGTCTGGTCCGTACGCTCCTGATCGCCCCGTTCCTGGTGGTGCCGGTGGCGGCGGCCCTGCTGTGGAAGCACGTCCTGTACAACCCTGAATACGGGCTGCTCAACGGCCTGTTGCACTACGTCGGCGGCCCGCAGCCCGACTGGATCTCCAACACCCCGCTGATCGCGGTCGAGGTGGCGCTGATCTGGCAGTGGACCCCGTTCATGATGCTGATCCTGCTCGCCGGACTCCAGTCGCGCTCCCCCGAACTCATCGAGGCGGCCCGGATGGACGGCGCGAGCCCCTGGCAGGTCTTCCGCCACCTCACGCTGCCGCATCTGCGCCGCTACCTCGAACTCGGCGCGCTCCTCGGCTCGATCTACATCGTGCAGAACTTCGACGCGGTCTTCACCCTCACCTCCGGCGGCCTGGGCACCGCGAACCTGCCCTACACCGTCTACCAGAGCTTCTACCAGGCCCACGAGAACGGCCTCGCCTCCGCGGCCGGCGTCCTGGTCGTCATCGGTTCCATCATCATCGCGACCTTCGCGCTGCGCGTCGTGTCGTCCCTGTTCCGTGAGGAGGGCTCACGCTGATGACGCTCTCGACCTTCTTCAAGAGCAAGGGCCTCGGCCTCGTCGCCTGGCTGGCCGCCATCGTCTTCTTCCTGCCCATCGCGTGGATGACCCTGACGTCGTTCCACTCCGAGGAGGACGCGGCGACCAACCCGCCGTCCTTCGCCGCCTCCCTCACCCTCGACGGCTACCGCGACTTCTTCGGCGCGGGCGGCGGCGCGAGCCCCTGGCCCGCGCTCATCAACTCGACGGTGGCCTCGCTGGCCTCGACGCTCTTCGTCCTGATCCTGGCCCTGCCGGCGGCGTACGCGCTGTCGATCCGCCCGGTGAAGAAGTGGACGGACGTCCTGTTCTTCTTCCTCTCCACGAAGATGCTCCCCGTGGTGGCGGGCCTGCTGCCCATCTACCTCTTCGCGAAGAACACGGACTTCCTCGACAACATCTGGCTGCTCGTCATCCTCTACACGTCGATGAACCTGCCGATCGCGGTGTGGATGATGCACTCGTTCCTCTCGGAGGTACCGGTCGCGATCATCGAGGCGGCCCAGATCGACGGCGCGCGGCTGCCCACGGTCCTCACCCGGGTGGTGGCCCCGATCGCGCTGCCCGGCATCGCGGCGACCGCGCTGATCTGTTTCATCTTCAGCTGGAACGAACTCCTCTTCGCGCGGGTGCTCACGGGCGTCGTCGCCCAGACCGCGCCCGTCTTCCTGACCGGCTTCATCACCAGCCAGGGCCTGTTCCTGGCGAAGGTGTGCGCCGCGTCGCTCGTGATCTCCCTGCCGGTGCTCGCCGCGGGGTTCGCCGCCCAGGACAAGCTGGTCCAGGGCCTGTCGTTGGGAGCAGTGAAATGAAGGCCGCGATCGTCGAGTCAGTGGGCAAGGTCGTCGTCGGCGAGGTGCCCGACCCCACACCGGGTCCCCGGGACGTCGTCGTGGAGGTGGCGGCCTGCGGCCTGTGCGGCACGGATCTGCACATCCGGCAGGGCGAGTTCGCACCCACGCTGCCGGTGGTGCCGGGGCACGAGTTCGCGGGCACGGTGGCCGAGGTCGGCAGCGCCGTCACGGAGGTGCGGGTCGGCGACCGGGTCGCGGTCGACCCCTCGCTGCACTGTCACGAGTGCCGCTTCTGCCGCGCCGGACGCGGCAACCTCTGCGAGCGCTGGGCGGCGATCGGCGTCACCACGGCGGGCGGCGCGGCGCAGTACGCCCTTGCTCCCGTCGCCAACTGCGTCCGCCTCCCCGACCACGTACGCACCCAGGACGCGGCCCTCATCGAACCGCTGTCCTGCGCGGTACGCGGCTACGACGTCCTCCGGTCCCGCCTCGGCTCGCATGTGCTGATCTACGGCTCGGGGACCATGGGCCTGATGATGCTGGAGCTGGCCAAGCGCACCGGCGCGGCCAGCGTGGATGTCGTCGATCTGAACCCGGAGCGCCTCGCGACGGCCAAGCAGCTCGGTGTCTCGGCGTCCGCCGCGGGCCCGGACGAGCTGGACCGGCCCGAGGGCTGGGACGTGGTGATCGACGCGACGGGCAACGCGGCGGCGATCCAGGACGGCCTCGGCCGCGTCGCCAAGGCGGGCACGTTCCTCCAGTTCGGCGTCGCGGACTACGCGACCCGGGTGGAGATCGACCCGTACCGCATCTACAACCAGGAGATCACCATCACGGGCTCGATGGCGGTCCTGCACAGCTACGAGCGGGCGGCGGAACTGTTCGCGGGCGGGGTCCTCGACCCGGACGTCTTCATCAGCGACCGGCTGCCGCTCGACCAGTACCCGCAGGCGCTCGACCAGTTCGCGTCCGGCGTGGGCCGCAAGATCGTGGTCGTGCCGTAAGAACCTGTGTCATCGCCCCTGGGCGAGCCGTAAATCGGTGCCGGGTGCGGCACGGTCGGGCTACTCTCCCGACCGTGCCGAGACCCCAGGGATTCACCTATACCGAACGCGCCGACGGCAGCGTCACGATCAGCCACGCGGGACGTGACGCGGGTGTGCTGCGCGGTGCGCGGGCGGAGCAATTCCTGGCCGAAGTGACGTCAGGGGACGCCCAGTTGGTCATGGCCCGCTGGACCGGCAACTACCGCCGGGGCAACGAACGCCAGGCCCGCTCCCACCCGCGCAACCAGCGCTGACAGAGCTCCGTCAGAGCGCCTGGGCCGCCGGCTTGACCATGCCGCGCACCGTGCGGGACTTCACGAAGTCGCCCATCGCCGTCATCTCCCACTCGCCGGAGAACTGCTTGATGAGCTTGGCCATCATCACGCCGGTCTGCGCCTCCGCGCTCGTCAGGTCGAAGCGGACCAGCTCCTCACCGGTCGCGGCGTCGAGCAGCCGGCAGTACGCCTTGGCGACGTCGGTGAACTTCTGGCCCGAGAACGAGTTCACCGTGAAGACCAGGCCCGTGACGTCCTGCGGCAGGCGGCCCAGGTCGACGACGATCACCTCGTCGTCGCCGGCGCCCTCACCCGTGAGGTTGTCACCGGAGTGCTTGATCGCGCCGTTCACGATGGAGAGCTTGCCGAAGTAGCAGCTGTCCACGTGGTTGCGCTGCGGGCCGTACGCGATGACCGACGCGTCCAGGTCGATGTCCTTGCCGCGGAACGCGGGCTCCCAGCCGAGGCCCATCTTGACCTGGCTCAGCAGCGGCTTGCCGCCCTTGACCAGCGACACCGTCTGGTTCTTCTGGAGGGAGACGCGGCCCTTGTCCAGGTTGATCTTCCCCGAGCCGGGCGCGGGAGCGGCGGGCGCGGCGGCCGGGGCCGCGGCGGGCGGCGGGGGCGGGGCGATGCGCGGGTCGACCGGCGGGGTGGTCGGCGCGGGCATGGCGGCGGCGGGACTGGCGGCCGGAGCCGCGACGGGCGGGGCGACAGGGGCCGCGGGCGCGGCCGGTTCCTCGACCGATACGCCGAAGTCGGTGGCGATACCGGCGAGCCCGTCGGCGTAACCCTGGCCGACGGCGCGGGCCTTCCACGCCCCGTTGCGCAAGTAGACCTCGATGACGACCAGTGCCGTCTCCGCGCCGAGCTGCGGCGGCGTGAACGTGGCCAGGACCGCGCCGTCGTCCGCGCTGCGGACCGTGGCCGTCGGCTCGATGCCCTGGAACGTCTGGCCCGCGGCGTCGGGGCTCGCGGTGACGACGATCTTCTCGATGCCCGGCGGGACGGCGGCCGTGTCCACCGTGATCGAGTCGGGGCTCGTGCCGCCGCCCGAGGTGTACGTGACACCGGGGCCCGCGGGCTGGTTGTAGAAGATGAAGTCGTCGTCCGAGCGCACCTTGCCGTCGGCGGTGAGCAGCAGGCCCGACACGTCGAGCCGCACGGGGGCCGAGACGTCCACCGCGACACGCTGGGCCGTGAGCGGGATGTTCGAACCTGGGGTCATAGCTGTCATGCCAGGGGTAACGAGCGGGTCCGCTTTACCGTTCCCTTACCCAGGACTTTTTCTTCCGGGCCCCGCTGACGGCGCCACCGTCAGAGCGACGCGCAATGCGAGAGTTTCCGGCGTGAACCTGCACAAAAGCTCTCATCATGGAACTCCGCCGGACGATCCCACCACCGCCGAGGGGGTCTCCGACGCGGGCGACCTCGGCTACAGCAAGGCCCTCAAGCCACGCCACATCAGCATGATCGCGATCGGCGGCGCGATCGGCACGGGGCTCTTCCTCGGCGCGGGCGGAAACCTCGCCAAGGCCGGCCCCGCGCTGGCGATCGCGTACGCGGTGTGCGGTGTGTTCGCGTTCTTCGTGGTGCGGGCCCTCGGCGAACTCGTGGTGCACCGCCCGTCGTCGGGCTCGTTCGTGAGCTATGCCCGCGAGTTCCTGGGCGAGCAGGGCGCCTACGTCGCGGGCTGGATGTACGTACTGAACTGGGCGACCACCGGGATGGCCGACATCACGGCGATCGCGCTGTACGTGCACTACTGGTCGATGTTCACGTCGGTCCCGCAGTGGGTGCTGGCGGCGATCGCGCTGGCGATCGTGCTCACCGTGAACCTGATCTCCGTGAAGAGCTTCGGCGAGATGGAGTTCTGGTTCGCCATCGTCAAGGTCACCGCGATCGTGGTGTTCCTGCTGATCGGCATCTTCTTCCTCGCCTCGCGCAAGGAGATCGCGGACCACGCGGCGGGTCTCTCGCTCATCGGTGATCACGGGGGCTGGTTCCCGATGGGTGTGCTGCCCGTCGTCCTCATCACGCAGACGGTGATCTTCGCGTACTCGGCCGTCGAGATGGTCGGGGTGACGGCGGGCGAGACGGAGGATCCGGCGACGGTCGTGCCGAAGGCCGTGAACTCGATCATGTGGCGGGTGGGCATCTTCTACGTCGGCTCGGTCGTGATGCTGACGCTGCTGCTGCCGTGGACGGCGTACTCGGCCGGCGAGAGCCCGTTCGTGACGGTCCTGTCGAAGATCGGGGTGCCGGCGGCGGGCGGCATCATGAACCTGGTCGTGCTCACGGCCGCGATGTCGTCCCTCAACTCCGGCCTCTACACGACCGGCCGCATCCTGCGCTCGATGGCGATGGCCGGTTCGGCACCGTCCTTCACCGCGCGGATGAGCCGCAGCCATGTCCCGTACGCGGGCATCCTGCTGACGGCGACGGTGGCGCTGCTCGGCGTCGCGCTGAACGCGTGGCTGCCCGAGGACGCGTTCGGGATCGTCACCAACGTCGCCTCGCTCGGCGTCATCTCCACCTGGTGCATGATCATGATCTGCCATCTGGTCTTCGTCCGGCGGGCGAAGCAGGGGCTCGTGCGGCGGCCCGCGTTCCGGCTGTGGGCCTCGCCGTGGATCGAGCTGACGACGATCGCGTTCCTGCTCGCGGTGCTCGTGATGATGTGGTTCGACACGGACGGCGCGGGCCGCGACACGGTGCTGCTGCTGATCCCGATCGCGCTCGCCCTGACGGGCGGCTGGTTCGCGGTACGGCGACGGGTCCACCGGATCGCCGCCGAACAGGAGGCGCCCCCGGTGGACCCGCTGGGCTGAGAGATCAGCGCTGGCGCTTCCAGGGGCCGGTGATCGCCAGCATGATGCCGGGCGTCTGGATGTTGGCGTACAGGGTGCGCCCGTCAGGGGAGAACGTGACGCCGGTGAACTCGCTGTACTCCGGGTCCTCCTCGGTGCCGATGTTCAGCTCGTTGCGCGCGATCGGGTACGTGTTGCCACGCTCGGTGGCGCCGAACAGGTGCTGGACGCCCTCGCCGTCCTCGGCGATGACCAGACCGCCGTACGGGGAGACGGTGATGTTGTCCGGACCGTCGAAGGCGCCGTCGACGGACGGGTCCGGGTTGACGCCGAGCAGCACCTTCAGCGTGATCGTGCGGCGCTTCGGGTCGTAGAACCAGACCTGGCCGTCGTGGGCGACGGGGCTCTCGTCACGGGCGAACGAGGCGACGACGTAGGCGCCGCCGTCCGCCCACCACATGCCCTCCAGCTTGCGGGCGCGGGTGATCTCGCCGTCCTTGAACTGCTTGCGGGTGGAGACCGTCTTGGCGTCGCGGTCGGGGACGTCGACCCAGTCCACGCCGTAGACCGTGCCGGTCTTCGTGGCGCGCGACAGGTCGTCGACGAAGCGGCCGCCGGAGTCGAAGCACTTGAAGGCCTGGAGCACACCCGCGTCGTCGGCGAGGGTGCGCAGCTTGCCGCGGCCGTGGTGGAAGCCGTGCGGCGGCACCCAGCGGTAGAGCAGGCCGTTGGGGCCCGAGGCGTCCTCGGTGAGGTACGCGTGGCCGCGCTTGGGGTCGATGACGACCGCCTCGTGCGCGTACCGGCCGAACGCCTTGATCGGCTTCGGGGAGCGGTTGGCGCGGCTGTCGGCGGGGTCGACCTCGAAGACGTAGCCGTGGTCCTTGGTGAAGCCGTTCTTGCCGGCCTTGTCCTCGGTCTCCTCGCAGGTCAGCCAGGTGTGCCAAGGGGTGGAGCCGCCCGCGCAGTTGGTGGCGGTGCCCGCGATGCCGACCCACTCGGCGACCTCGCCGCCGCGGCGGACCTCGACGACCGTGCAGCCGCCGGCCGCCATCGGGTCGTAGACCAGGCCCTCGGTGAGCGGCACCGGGTGCGGCCAGGAGGCGCGGGCGCCCGCCAGCTCGTGGTTGTTGACGAGGAGGGTGGCGCCGCGCGGGCCGTCGAAGGTGGCGGTGCCGTCGTGGTTGGACGGCGTGAACTCGCCGGACTCCAGCTTGGTCTTCCCGCAGTACGTGATGATCTTGTACGAGAAGCCGGCGGGCAGCGCGAGGATGCCCTTGGGGTCGGAGCGCAGCGGACCGTAGCCGGCGCCGTGATGGCCGTGGCCGTGACCATGGCCCTTGCCGGCCAGGGCGGCGTCGTCGGCGTCGTCCGTGGCGGCGAGCGCGCCCGGCGCCGTGGCGAGGGCGCCGACGGACCCGGCCAGAGCGACGCCCGCGCCGGTGGCCGCGGAACGTACGGCGAAGTCCCTGCGAGTGAGTGACATGGTGGCTGTCTCCTGCTGACGGTGAACGGGGGCGGGGCCGGGTGGGGTCGCGGACCCTGTTTCCGGCCACACGCTCCCGCCTGTGCCTGAACGGCGGTTGAACACCGTCCTACGTCCAGGGGCCCGCTTCCAAGACTTCCGTGAACCTCCGGGTGGCGGGAAGAATCTTCGTAAAGAAGGTCAACAAGCACATATCACGGCCGATCCCAAGATTTCACGCGGAACGCCTTGACCACCCTGCTCAGCGGCAATAGACAGGCGGTACCTGCATCACTGCATCACCCGCCTAGGGGGTGGCGAGCCCAGTGGACGCACGTCAGGCACGCGATCTCCATGAGGGCCGGCTGTTGAAGCTGGCCCATGTCACCGGAGTCGGTACCGGCAGGGACGAGCACTCGGGCGCGGACGTGATCGTCGTCTTCGTCACCCGGAAGGTGCCCCGCGACCGGCTCGGTGCGCACGACGTGGTTCCCGACGAACTCGACGGGGTGCCGGTGCGCGTCCTCGCGATCGGCGCCGTCCACGCTCAGGACGGAGCGGACGGCGAGTCGTAGGGACCTCGTACTCAGGCGAAAGTCAGGGGAAGAGGTGGTCCGGCGTGAACCAGCCCGAATTGATGCGAGGACCCGCGGGCGGTCAGCTCAGCGACAGCTCCCGCCAGCAGGCGACCGGTGACTTCCTGCGGCGCGAGGCGCCGCTGGCCAACGTGGTCGGCTTCGGCCACGGCGTGAAGTGGAGCGACGGGCAGCCCACGGGCGAGCCCGCCGTCCTGGTCTTCGTGACCCAGAAACTGCCCGAATCGATGCTGCCCGAACGCGATGTGATCCCGCGGCAGATGGACGACGGCACCCCCACCGACATCGTGGCCGTCGGCCAGATCTCCGCCCAGCGCCGCCAGCTCAGGCCGGCCGGCGCGCGCACCGAGGAAGGCGTCGGCTACGGGCCCGACGGCGGCGTCACCCAGCAGTTCGCCGGGTTCGGCCGGCCCCGGCTCGAGGAGATCGGCGGACTCGGCACGTTCGAGCCGCAGGTCCTCGTCCGCCGGATGCGGCCCGCCCCTTCCGGCTTCTCGGTCGGCAACGTGGCCGTCACCGCCGGCACCCTCGGCAGCGTGGTCTACGACTTCCTGCCGGGCGCGACGGTGGACCCGCCGGGCCCCGGGCTCGGCACCCCGGCGAAGTTCTACGTCCTCTCCAACAACCACGTCCTCGCCGACTCCAACCGGGCCCAGCTGGGCAGCCCCATCGTGCAGCCCGGCCGCTTCGACGGCGGCACGGACCCCGCGGACCGCATCGCGGTGCTGTCCCGGTTCATCACCATCCAGTTCGCTCCGCAGACGCCGCTCGAGCAGCAGAACAACGTGGTCGACTGCGCCCTCGGCGAAGTCCAGTTCGAGGACGCCACCCGTGAGCAGTACTTCAGCGGCGCTCCGCGCGCCTGGCGCCGCAAGGCGAACGTCGCGGTCGGCGACCTCGTGAAGAAGACGGGCCGCACGACGAACATCTCCTTCGGCCGGATCATGGCCGTCGACGCGACGGTCGACGTCAACTACGGCACGGCCGGCACGGCCCGGTTCAAGGACCAGATCGTGACCACGAGCATGTCGGCCGGCGGCGACTCGGGGTCCCTGGTGACCTCGCTCGACAACGTGGCGGTGGGTCTGCTGTACGCCGGTTCGCCGCAGGTCACCATCCTCAACCACATCGAGAACGTACGCGCGTTGCTGCGCGTCGAGATCTCCGAACAGCTCGCCTGACACCCGAATCCCGAAGGGAGGCCGGTCCATGACGACTCAGGCACGCAAGCAGAAGGGCCAGTCCCGCGGCGAGCACCGCTTCCACAATCCGCAGGGCGCGGAGGTCAAGACGCGGGACGAGGCGTTCGCCGCGCAGCAGGACGTGTCCGCGGAGGCGGTCACGGTCGAGTGCAAGCTCCAGCTCAACAACGGCGCGGTCACCTTCGCCATCACGGCGAAGGTCAACCCGAACACGCACCCCTACGTGGTGACCGGCGGGCAGATCACGTCCGGTATCTGCGGCGCCCCGTGGGACATCACGGGCGGCTTCATCGGCGACACGCTCCGCCTCGACGCGAAGCGCTCGGGCCAGGGGTCCTGCGCCAACACCATCACCGTGGTCGGCGAGTACCAGAACCCTCCGGCGTACCGGGGCACGTACGGGTTCGACGGAGCGAGCTCGTCGTTCAAGCACACGACGCGGTATCTCTGTTAGGGGGTGGGGAGTGGGCCGGTGAGGATCGAGGTGGCCCTCACCGGGCCCCGCCCCGAAAGGGGCGCGGGGAACTGCGCGCTCAGCCCGCACCGGTCCGCAGACGCGTCTGCCTCGCGAGGTGTCACGGCGCGTGCGGCTGGTACGTGGCTGGTCGCGCAGTTCCCCGCGCCCCAGGGGGCGGGGTATCACTGAAACCCGCTCAACCGGCGGAGGCCGACCTCGCTTTGAAAGCCGCCTTACGGGCCTCTTTGGCCACCTTCTTGTCCGGGTGGAGGCGGCCCATCGCCTCCAGGACATCGGCCGTGGCGGGGTGCTCGACCCGCCACGCCGCCGAGAAGAAGCCGCTGTGCTGCGCGGCGAGGCCTTCGACCAGGGCCTGCAGCTCGTCCGAGTTGCCCTCCAGGGAGAGCTGCGCGGCGATCGTGTCGACGGTGAGCCAGAAGATCAGGTCCTCCGACGGCGCGGGTACGTCCGCAACGCCGTGCTCGGCGAGCCAGACCCGGGCGAGGCCGCCCAGCTCGGCGTCGTCGAGGACCTCGCGCAGCGCCGGTTCGGCCTCGGCGCCGACCAGCGAGAGCGCCTGCTGGCAGCGGAGCCGGCGCAGCGGCGCGCCCGCGTCGGCGCCGCGCGCAGCGGCGAGCAGCTCCCGGGCCGCATCCAGCGGTTCACGCCGCGCCAGCCACTGCTCGATCTCGGCCTGCGCGGCCGCCTGCGGGAACGTGGAGACGCCGTCGAGCAGCGTGCCCGCGCCCTTGTCGACGAGGTCACCGACGGCGGGCGCGGGCACCCCCGCCTCCAGCATCCGCGAGCGGATCCCGAACAGGCCGAGCGGGGTGAGCCGCACCATGCCGTACCGGGCGACGTCCGCCTCGGCAAGAGACTCATCGGGGCCGGCGACCGGCTCGTCGGCGTCGACCTCGGCCATCAGTGCCTCGTCGACCGGCTGGAACTCCACGAGGCCGATCGGTTCGAGCAGCCGGAACTGGTCGTCGAGCCGCATCATCGCGTCCGACACCTGCTCCAGGATGTCGTCGGTGGGCTCCCCCATGTCGTCGGGCACGATCATCGACGCGGCGAGCGCGGGCAGCGGGACGGGCCCGTCCCCGGCGCCGCCGTCGGTGACGGTCAGCAGGTACAGATTGCCGAGCACGCCCTCAAGGAACTCGGCCTCCGCCTCGGGGTCCCAGTCGAGCTCCGAGAAGTCGATCTCGCCGCTCTCCTCCAGGGCGCCCGCGAGGTCGTCGAGGTCGGGCACGGTGGCGTCGGCGAGCACCACGTCGAGGGCGCCGAGCCACAGGCCGAGCACGTCCGAGGGGCTGCCCGCGGTGAGGGTGCCGAGCTCCTCGCCGACGGCGACGGTGCCCTCCTCCTCGTCGACGACCTCGACCAGGCCGGTGTCGACGGCGATGTTCCACGCCTCGCTCGTGTGCGCGGCGCCGTCCTCGTCGCCGCTCAGTCCCAGCTCGGCCGCGGCGGCGGGCAGCTGCTCCTCGGCGAGCTCACCGCCGGCACCGACCCGGGTGTCGGGCCCGGCCCAGCGGGCGAGACGCACCGCGCGGGACAGGAGGGGGCTGGCAAGGGCGTCCCGCGCCAGCTCCGCTTCGGCGGGCAGCCGGACCGGCGGCAGGGGGGAGCTGTCTGACATCGGCTGGTTCTCCTCAGAGGCGTACGGTGCGACCGCTCAGCCTAGACGGATTTGACCCTTTGCTGCCCGGTTCATGTACCCGTCAGGTTTCGGTCGCCCGGGAGACACCCGCGAAACCTTGACAACTCCCGGGCGCAGGAAAGAGATTGACGCGCGTAGAAAGCGTAGAGCCACCTCGCGCTCCCGCCTCGTTCCGCCCTCGTCCCGGCGCTCGCCACTCGCACGTCCCCGGAGGGATCCCCTTGCCGAGCAAGTCCGCGCACCCTGTGTCCTCTGTGTTCTCTGTGTTCTCCCGCTCCCGCCTCGCCGCTCTCGCCGTCACCACCGCGTGCTGCGCCACCGGTGCCGTCGTCGTGACGTCCCCCGCGCACGCGGCCACCGTCGCCATCCACGACATCCAGGGCGCCACCCGCACGTCCCCGCTCGCCGGCCAGCAGGTCGCGGGTGTGACGGGGGTGGTGACCGGGGTCAGAACGTACGGCTCGTCCCGTGGCTTCTGGTTCCAGGACACGGCGCCCGACGACGACCCCGCCACCAGTGAGGGCGTCTTCGTCTTCACCGGCTCCGCACCGGCCGTGCAGGTGGGCGACGCGGTGACCGTCTCGGGCACGGTGTCCGAGTACGTCCCGGGCGGCGCCTCGTCCGGCAACCAGTCGCTCACCGAGATCACCAAGCCGACGGTGGCCGTGGTCTCCTCCGGCAACGAGGTGCCGGTCACGACGGTCGGCGCCAAGTCGGTCCCGGCCGCGTACACGCCCGCGGGCGACCCGGCGGCCAACGGCTCGGTCAACGGCCTGACCCTGCGGCCGAAGAAGTACGCCCTCGACTACTACGAGTCCCTGGAGGGCCAGAACATCCGGATCGGCTCCTCGCGCGTGGTCACCGCCAGCGACCCGTACGCGGAGCTGTGGGTCACGGTCAAGCCCGCCGAGAACCCGACCGCGCGGGGCGGCGCCCGGTACGGCTCGTACACCTCGCAGAACACCGGCCGCCTCCAGATCCAGTCCCTGGGCGCGGCCGCCGACTTCCCCGCGGCGAACGTCGGCGATGTCCTGTACGGCAGCACCGAGGGCCCGCTCGACTTCAGCCAGTACGGTGGATACACGCTGGTGGCACGGGAGTTTGGCACCCTGAAGCAGTCGGGACTCGCCCGTGAGACGACCCGGGCGCAGACGTCGGGCGAGCTGGCCGTGGCGACGTACAACGTCGAGAACCTCGACCCGACGGACGCCACGTTCGAGGAGCACGCGGCCGCGATCGTGGACAACCTGAAGTCGCCCGACATCGTGTCCCTGGAGGAGATCCAGGACAACAACGGCGCGAAGGACGACGGCACGGTCGCCGCCGACGTGACCCTTGGCAAGCTGATCGACGCGGTCGTCGCGGCGGGCGGTCCCCGCTACGAGTGGCGCTCCATAGACCCGGTCGACAAGCAGGACGGCGGCGAGCCCGGCGGCAACATCCGCCAGGCGTTCCTCTTCAACCCCGAGCGCGTGTCGTTCACGGACCGGGCGGGCGGCGACGCCACGACGCCCGTGGGCGTGGTCCGCAGCCACGGCAAGGCCGCGCTCACCGCATCGCCCGGCCGTATCGACCCGGCGAACGAGGCCTGGAAGAACAGCCGCAAGCCGCTCGCCGGCGAGTTCACCTTCCGCGGGAAGACCGTCTTCGTCATCGCCAACCACTTCGCGTCGAAGGGCGGTGACCAGGGCCTGACCTCGCAGTTCCAGCCCCCGGCGCGCAGCTCGGAGACGCAGCGCCACGCGCAGGCGGTGTCCGTGAACTCCTTCGTGAAGTCCGTCCTGAAGGTCCAGAAGAACGCCGACGTCATCGCGCTCGGTGACATCAACGACTTCGAGTTCTCCGGGACGGCGCAGCGCCTGGAGGACGGCGGAGCGCTCTGGTCGGCGATCAAGTCGCTGCCGCGCAGTGAGCGGTACACCTACGACTACCAGGGCAACAGCCAGGTCCTCGACCAGATCCTGATCAGCCCCTCGATCCGGAAGAAGGCCGCGTTCCGCTACGACAGCGTGCACATCAACAGCGAGTTCCACGACCAGATCAGCGACCACGACCCGCAGGTACTGCGCCTGCGTCCTTAGTCTCTCGGGTGCGGGCCGTCGCCGCCCATCGCTCTGCCGAGGCGTGACAACTGCCCCTGGAACCAGTCGAGCCGGGCCTGCAACAGGGCCGCCTCGGCGACCAGTTCCGGCATGTCGGGTGCCGGGCCCACCGGCCCGGTGCCCGGCTCGGCCCACACCGTCAGCCCGTCCCCGGCCAGCCGCGCGAACGTGTCCAGCGTCCAGCGCCGCCGGCCGCCCGCGCAGCCGCCGCACGCCGCCTCCAGGACCCGGCGCCCGTCCCGGCCCCAGCCGGCGTCGGCCAGCACGGAGGCCGTCGCGCCGCACGGGCAGGGGCCGACGGTCGCGGTCCGCACCCGCTGCCGCTCGTAGCGGAAGCCCCGCTCGAAGCGGATGTAGGAGCCGAGGACCGAGACCTCGAGCAGTACGGCCTTGCGGTACTCCGCCTGGACCAACAGGCCCGCGGCGACCCGGCGTTCGTGCACGCAGTGGAAGCCGCAGTCGCAGCGCCGGTGCGGGGCCCGGTGGCGGCGGCCGTAGACGCAGCGCGCCTCGTCGAGCACGCGGTAGGGCGCGGCCGCGCCGAGGGAGACGCCGAGGAACCCGGCGCACCCACCGTCGGCGTCGAGCACGGGGTGGGCGATCTTGTATCCGGTGGGCGGCTCCGTCGGGCGTTCGTCGGGGAGCCGGGGCCTCATCGGGCGGCCGGGACCTCGACGGGTTCCGGCAGTTCGTCGACGGTCGCCCCGATCGTCAACTCCTGGTCCTGCGGGCCTGCTTCACTCTTCCCGGCCTCGCGCGGCGCTTCTTCGGCGATCCCGGTGGCGAGTGCTTTGCCGAGCCTCATGCTGCCTCCCCTGAACGGCCTTCGGCGACGCGGTCGTCGGTCACCGGCCTCTCATGGTGGCGCATGCCGGACGTTTTGGCATCAGCGTCCGCGCCGTCGGCGACGAGCAACGCGTACTCGTCGGCCACCACCGCCTCGGCCACCGCGACCGCCCGCTCCGCCGCCCGGTCCCGCCTCACCTGCACATACGACGCCGATGACCTGCGCCGGCGGCGCCACCACGCGTCGCCCGCCGCGTAGATCCCGCTCGCGCACATCAGCAGGGGCATGGCCAGGGCGGTCGCCACGTCTCGCACCACGAACCTCTTATGAACCGGTCGACACCTTCTGTGGAGTTCATCGGAGCCCGGCCGCGCAACCTGAAGACGCCCTCTCGGCCAAAAATCGCTCAAAAGGTCCGGAAGACGCCCCCCGCTCCCCGCAACCTTCAGCGCTGCTCCGCTCGACCTCGTAGCAGATTTAAGTGGAGCTTCACGGTGGGGCCGCCGACACTGCTCCCATGAGCGACACGAACTTCGGCCGCGCCCTGTGCGCCATGGTCACGCCCTTCACCGAGGGCGGCGCCCTCGACCTGGAGGCCGCGCAGAAGCTGGCCGACCGGCTCGTCACCGAGGGCTGCGACGGCCTCGTGCTGTCCGGCACGACCGGCGAGTCCTCCACCACGACGGACGCCGAGAAGGCGGACCTGGTGCGGGCGGTGCGCGAGGCGGCCGGCGGGCGGGCGGCCGTCCTCACCGGTGTGGGCACGGCCGACACCCGGCACACGCTCGACCTCGCCCGGCAGGCCCGACAGGCGGGCGCCGACGGCCTGTTGGCGGCCCCTCCGTACTACAGCCGCCCGCCGCAGGACGCCGTCGAGGAGCACCTGCGCGCGCTGGCGGACGCGACGGACCTGCCGGTGATGCTGTACGACATCCCCGGCCGCACCGGCACCCGTATCGAGCCGGACACGATGCTGCGCCTGGCGGAGCACCCGCGCATCGTCGCCGTGAAGGACTGCGCGTACGACCTCCTCGGTACCCAGAAGGTCATGGCCGCGACGGATCTCGCGTACTACACGGGCTGCGACGAGTACGTCCTCGCGCTGTACGCCCTCGGCGGCGCCGGCTACGTCTCGACCGTGGCGAACGTGGTGCCCGGCGCCTTCCGGGCGATCATCGACGCGTTCGACGCGGGCGACACCGCCCTGGCCGCGCGCCACCAGCAACACACCATCCCACTCACGGAGTTGATGATGAGCGCGGGCCTGCCCGGCACCGTGACGGCCAAGGCGCTGCTGGCCGATCTCGGTCTGCCCGGCGGCGGCCCGGTCCGCCCGCCGCTGCGCCCCGCCGACCGGCAGGCGGTCGACGGGTTGCGAGCGGCGTACGAGGTACTGCTCTCCTAGTTGTGGCTGTGCAGCACGTCGTTGAGGCCGCCCCACACCGCGTTGTTCGGGCGGGCCTCGACGGTGCCGGTCACCGAGTTGCGGCGGAAGAGGATGTTCGAGGCTCCGGAGAGCTCGCGGGCCTTGACGATCTGGCCGTCGGGCATGGTCACGCGGGTGCCCGCGGTGACGTAGAGACCGGCCTCGACCACGCACTCGTCGCCGAGCGCGATGCCGACGCCCGCCTCGGCGCCGATCAGGCAGCGCTCGCCGATGACGATGCGGACGTTGCCGCCGCCGGACAGCGTGCCCATGGTGGAGGCGCCGCCGCCGATGTCCGAGCCGTCGCCGACGACGACGCCCGCGGAGATGCGGCCCTCGACCATCGACGTGCCGAGCGTGCCCGCGTTGAAGTTCACGAAGCCCTCGTGCATGACCGTGGTGCCCCCGGCGAGGTGCGCGCCGAGGCGGACCCGGTCGGCGTCGGCGATGCGCACGCCCTTGGGCGCGACGTAGTCGGTCATCCGCGGGAACTTGTCGACGGAGGTGACCTGGAGGTGCAGGCCCTCGGCGCGGGCGTTGAGCCGCACCTTCTCCACGTCGTCCACGGCGACCGGGCCGAGCGAGGTCCAGGCCACGTTGGTGAGGAGGCCGAAGAGGCCGTCGAGGTTCTGGCCGTGCGGGCGGACGAGACGGTGGCTGAGCAGGTGCAGTCGCAGGTACGCGTCGTGCGCGTCCAGCGGCTTGTCGTCGAGGGAGGCGATGACCGTACGTACGGCGACGATCTCCACGCCGCGGCGGGCGTCCGGGCCGATGGCCTTGGCGGCGCCTTCGCCGAGCAGCTCGACGGCCTTGTCGGCGGAGAGCTTCTCCGTGCCGGCCGGGCCGGGCTCGGCGACGAGCTCGGGCGCCGGGAACCAGGTGTCGAGAACGGTGCCGTCGGTGGTGACGGTGGCGAGGCCTGCGGCGACGGCGCCGGTGGAACGAGTAGCAGTCGTGTCGGTCATGAGGGCAACCTAACCGGCCCGGGGTCACCGAGGCCAACCAGCCTCGGCCCCGTCTCGGGCTACGGAATGAGCCGGGCCAGCATCTCCCGCGTGTACGCGGCGTCGTACTCCCCGCCGGTGAGCAGCACTTGCAGGCAGATGCCGTCCAGGAGGGCCACCAGGGCGCGGGCGGTGACCGGGTCCGTGCGTTCGGCGAGCGGGCCGGCGAGGTCCTGGCCCCATTCGGCGGCGACGGGACGCAGCGCGGGCCTGCGCAGCGCGGCGAGGTACAGCTCGTACTCCAGCTCCACGCCGGTGCGCTCGCCGCCCAGCCATTCGCCGAGCAGCCCGGCGAGCTCGTCGGCGAGGTCGCGGCGCGGGTCGTCGAAGGCACCGCGCGCCGCGACGACCTTGGCGAACCCCTCGTTGGCCTGCCGCAGCGCGGCCACCATCAGCTCGTCGAGCGTCGCGAAGTGGTACGTGGTGGAGCCCAGCGGCACATCGGCCTCGGCGGCGACGGTGCGGTGGCTGAGCCCGGCGATCCCCTTCTCCCCCACCACCCGGATCGCCGCGTCGATGATCCGCTGGCGCCGCTCGGGGTCGTAGCGCCGCGGCATCAGTGCGCCCCGCCCAGGTTCAGCAGCACGACGCCGCCGATGACGAACAGGATCCCGGCGACCTTGGCGAGGCTGAGGCCCTCACCGAGGAAGATCATGCCGATGGCGGCGATGACCGCGGTGCCGGCGCCCGCCCAGATCGCGTACGCGGTACCGATCTGGACGGTCTTCAGCGTCTGGGCGAGCAGCGCGAACGCGATCACGTATCCGGTGACGGTGATCAGCGAGGGCCAGAGCCTGCTGAACCCCTCGCTGTACTTCATGGCGGTGGTGGCGGCCACCTCCGCGGCGATGGCGCCGGCCAGCAGCACATATCCCATGCGTACGAGTGTACGTATCGTTGCGTACGCCCGTACACAAAGAGCGCGACGGGCCTACGACACCGTGAACAGGGCCGCCCGCGCCTTCTTCCACTCGTCGTGGTCCAGGTCCTTGGCCTCGGTGCCGTCGCCGTACAGATCGGCGGAGCCCGCGTCGGTGATCAGCTGGGCGCGCTGCCCGGGCACGGAGAGGTCCGGCACTGAGACGACTGCCTCCCAGCCGCCCGGATCGGTGGTGGGCAGGTCCACGTCCTTGACCGGCGCGTGCCCGGCGACGCCGTCCCAGGTGTACAGGGCGTAGGGGTCGGAGTTGTCGTCGGCGGCCCAGCTGCCGGCCAGGATCAGGTACTGGTCCGCGGCGTTCTTACGTATGTCGCGCACGGCGAGCCCGCCCAGGTCGAGCTCGATGGGGGTGCCGAACACCGGCGCCGAACCGCTCGCCAGGACCTTGTCGACGTTGGTGACGGGCACGATCAGGCCCTTGCCCCCGCCCTTCGGCGGCACGAGCGGCGCCCGGAAACCGAGGTACGCGGTGGTCGTGGAGCCGGGGGCGAACTCCAGCCCCTCCACATTGAACCCGTCGATCTGCTTGGGCGCCTGGCCGTCCCCGGTCCCGGCGGCGAACCCGTACCGGTCCCCGTTGTCCTCGTCCCAGTCGACCAGCTTGTCGCGCAGCTTCTTGTAGGCGTGCGCGTACGTCAGCTCGGTGGCGGCGCCGGAACCGCTGACCGTCGTGGTGAAGACGGTGTTGCGGTCCGCCTTGTACTCGCCGTCCTTGTTGTTGCCGAGCGAGCCCGTCCAGTAGATGAGGTTGCCGACGCGCGCGGCGCCCTCGATGTCGATCTCCTTGTCGGCGTCGACCTTCGAGGACATGTCCCAGGTCTTCACCGGCGCACCGGACACCGCGCCGTTGTAGAGGCGCAGCACATTGGACTCGTCGTCGGCCACGACGAGATAGCCGCCGCCCACGTCGACGGCGGCGGACGCGTCGGACGAACCGGTGAAGTACCGCGTGCCGGCGGCGCCGCTCACCGCTGCCGACGCGGCGTAGTGCAGCTTCGTGGTCGCCGAGGAGCCTCCGCTGCCCGTCACCTTCAGCGTCAGGTCCGTGTACCCCTGACCGCGCGCGGCGACGGACACGGTGCGGCTCGAACCCGTCCCGGTGACGCTCACGTCGGTGGTCCGGGCGACGGACGTCCTGCTGCTGGCGCTCGCGGTGACGGTGAGCGCGGCGGCGTCGGTGCCGCTCTGGGCGACCTTCACGGTGAGGGTGGGCTCACCGGTCCCGCCGACCGCTCCGCTGAGGTAGGCGGCCGACAGCGAGATCGTCGGTGTGGCCGAGGCGGCGGCGCTCGCCGGGAGGCCGGCGGCCAGCGTGAGCAGGCCACTGGTGGCGGCGGCGACGCTCGCGCGGCGTATGCGGGTGCGCGGGGCGGGATGCGGCACGGGGGCTCCTTCGTCGACCTGATGTCGACGGAAGGTTCCGCTCCGTACGCCAACGGCGGGCGTCTACTTTGCGTACAGGGGTCGAACAGCGCCGGTAGAGGCGCGGGGCTGTATCGATGTGCGGCTCCGCCGCGTGGGCGCGAGCAACCACGACGGAGCGGCGCCCGGCAACGAAACGTGTGAGGGCAGAC
>NZ_BAAATS010000001.1:158976-311099 GCF_039533535.1 Streptomyces kunmingensis | reverse complement strand
ACGCGTCTGCGGCCTTTCGTCGGCTGAGCGCGCAGTTCCCCGCGCCCCTAGCAGGACCTAGATCACCGGCGCCGCGAGGTCAGACGTTGAAGCCAAGCGCGCGCAGCTGCTCGCGGCCCTCGTCCGTGATCTTGTCCGGGCCCCACGGCGGCATCCAGACCCAGTTGATCCGCAGCTCGTTGACGATGCCGTCGGTGGCGGACTTCGCCTGGTCCTCGATGACGTCGGTCAGCGGGCAGGCCGCCGACGTCAGCGTCATGTCGATCGTCGCGATGTTCGCGTCGTCGATGTGGATGCCGTAGATCAGGCCCAGGTTCACGACGTCGATGCCCAGCTCGGGGTCGACGACGTCGTACAGCGCCTCGCGGACCTCCTCCTCGGAGGCCGGCTTCATCTCCACTGCCGTGCTGTCACTCATGCGGTCTTCGCCTCCTCCGCGAAAGCTTGTGCTGTCGCGTCCTTCCACGCCATCCAGCTCAGGAGGGCGCACTTCACTCGGGCCGGGTACTTGGAGACCCCGGCGAACGCGACGGCGTCCTCCAGGAGCTCCTCCATCGTGTCGTCCGGCTCGATCTGGCCCCTGGACTGCATCAGCTCCAGAAACGTCTCCTGGACCTTCCGCGCGTCCGCCAGCTCCTTGCCGACCAGCAGGTCGTTCAGCACGGAGGCCGATGCCTGGCTGATGGAACAGCCCTGGCCCTCGTAGCTCACATCCTCGATCGTCTCGCCGTCGTACTTCACGCGCAGCGTGATCTCGTCGCCGCACGTCGGATTGACGTGATGCACCTCGGCGTCGCCGTCCCGCAAGCCCCGCCCGTGGGGGTGCTTGTAGTGGTCCAGGATGACTTCCTGGTACATGGAATCCAGCTTCATCAGTGACCGTCCTGCCCGCTACCCGAAGAAGTTCCGTACGTGCTCCAGGCCGTCGACCAGAGCGTCGATCTCGCCGGGCGTGGAGTACAGATAGAACGACGCTCGCGTGGTCGCAGGAATTCCGTACCGCAGGCAGACCGGCCGCGCGCAGTGGTGTCCGACCCGGACCGCGATGCCCTGCTCGTCGAGGACCTGGCCCACGTCGTGCGGGTGGATGTCACCGAGCGTGAAGGAGATCGCGGCGCCGCGCTCCTCGGCCGTCGTCGGACCGATGATCTTGAGGTCCGGGACGTCGTGGAACCGCTTCACGGCGTACTCGGTGAGCGCCTGCTCGTGCCGCAGCACGTTCTCCATGCCGATCGCGCTGAGGTAGTCGATCGCCGCGCCCAGACCGATGGCCTGCGAGATCGGCGGTGTACCGGCCTCGAACTTGTGCGGCGCGGGAGCGTAGGTGGACGAGTGCATCGAGACCGTCTCGATCATCTCGCCGCCGCCCAGGAACGGCGGCAGGTCCTCGAGGAGCTCCTGCCGGCCCCACAGCACACCGATGCCGGTCGGGCCGCACATCTTGTGACCGGTGAAGGCCACGAAGTCCGCCTGGAGCGCCTGCACGTCCAGCGGCATGTGCGGCGCGGCCTGCGAGGCGTCGATGAGGACGAGCGCGCCCACCTCCTGGGCGCGGCGCACGATGGCCTCGACCGGGTTGTGGGTACCGAGGATGTTCGAGACGAGCACGAACGAGACGATCTTCGTCTTCTCGGTGATGACCTCGTCGATGTTGGACAGGTCGAGGCGGCCGTCGTCGGTGAGGCCGAACCACTTCAGCTTCGCGCCGGTGCGCTGCGAGAGCAGCTGCCACGGCACGATGTTGGAGTGGTGCTCCATCTCCGTGATGACGATCTCGGTCTCGTGATCGACCTTGTACGGCTCGTCCGCCCAGCCCAGCATGTTGGCGACGAGGTTGAGCGACTCCGAGGCGTTCTTCGTGAAGATGACCTCGTCGCGGCTCGGCGCGTTGATGAACGCGGCGACCTTGTCGCGCGCGCCCTCGTACAGCGCCGTGGCCTCCTCGGCCAGCACGTGGACGCCGCGGTGGACGTTGGCATTGTGCTGCTCGTAGTACTCGCTGAGCACGTCGAGGACCTGGCGCGGCGTCTGGCTCGTCGCCGCGTTGTCCAGGTACACGAGCTTCTTGCCGTCGTGGAGCACCCGGTCCAGGATCGGGAAGTCCTTGCGGATCGCCTCGGTGTCGAGGAGGCCGGTGAGCCCCTGGTGGGCCACTGTCACGCTGATACGCCGCCCTTCGTGTACTTCTCGTAGCCCTCGGCCTCAAGAGTGTCGGCCAGCTCGGGACCGCCGGACTCGACGATCTTGCCCGCCGAGAAGACGTGCACGTAGTCCGGCTTGATGTAGCGCAGGATGCGCGTGTAGTGCGTGATCAGCAGGGTGCCGACCTCACCGGTGTCGCGGACGCGGTTGACGCCGTCCGAGACCTGGCGCAGGGCGTCGACGTCGAGGCCGGAGTCGGTCTCGTCGAGGATCGCGATCTTCGGCTTGAGGAGCTCCATCTGGAGGATCTCGTGGCGCTTCTTCTCACCGCCGGAGAAGCCCTCGTTCACGTTGCGCTCGGCGAAGGCGGGGTCCATCTGGAGCGTCTCCATCGCGGACTTGACCTCCTTCACCCAGGTGCGCAGCTTGGGGGCCTCGCCGCGGATCGCGGTGGCGGAGGAGCGCAGGAAGTTGGAGACCGAGACGCCGGGGACCTCGACCGGGTACTGCATGGCCAGGAACATGCCGGCGCGGGCGCGCTCGTCGACGGACATCTCCAGGACGTCCTCGCCGTCGAGGGTGACGGTGCCCTGCGTGATCGTGTACTTGGGGTGACCCGCGATGGAGTAGGCGAGCGTCGACTTGCCGGAGCCGTTCGGGCCCATGATGGCGTGCGTCTCGCCCTGCTTCACGGTGAGGTCGACGCCCTTGAGGATCTCCTTCGTGGCGTTGTCGGCCTCGACGGTGACGTGCAGGTCTCGGATTTCAAGCGTTGCCATGGGTGCCTCAGGACTCCTGGGTGAGGGAGACGAGAACGTCGTCCCCTTCGATGTGTACGGGGTATACGGGGACAGGACGCGTCGCGGGAAGACCGGACGGCTTGCCGGTGCGCAGGTCGAAGGCGGATCCGTGCAGCCAGCACTCGATCTGGCAGTCCTCCACCTCGCCTTCGGAGAGCGACACGTTCGCGTGGCTGCAGATGTCGTTGATCGCGAACACCTCGCCCTCGGTGCGGACGACCGAGACCGGCGTGCCGTCGAGCTCCACCCGCTTGGGGGTGGAGTCCTCCAGCTCGCTCAGCCCACAGGCCCGAACGAATCGAGCACGGTCGACAGCCATCAGACAGCGGCCTCCAGCTCGGCCGCGATCTTCGCGAGCAGGCGCTCCTCGATGTCCGGGACACCGATCTGCTGGACCAGCTCGGCGAAGAAGCCGCGCACGACGAGGCGGCGCGCCTCGTCCGCGGGGATGCCGCGGGCCATCAGGTAGAAGAGCTGCTCGTCGTCGAAGCGGCCGGTGGCGGAGGCGTGACCGGCGCCGACGATCTCGCCGGTCTCGATCTCCAGGTTCGGCACGGAGTCGACGCGGGCGCCGTCGGTCAGAACCAGGTTCCGGTTCATCTCGTACGTGTCCGTGCCCTCGGCGGCGGCCTCGATGAGGACGTCACCGATCCACACGGCGTGCGCGTCCTCGCCCTGGAGCGCGCCCTTGTAGACGACGTTCGACTTGCAGTGCGGCATGTTGTGGTCGACCAGGAGGCGGTGCTCCTGGTGCTGGCCCGCGTCGGTGAAGTACAGGCCGAACAGCTCGGCCTCGCCACCGGTGGCCGCGTACTGCACGCGCGGGTGCAGGCGGACCACGTCACCGCCGAAGGTGACGACGACGGACTTGAAGGAGGCGTCGCGGCCGACCAGCGCGTTGTGCTGCGCGACGTGGACGGCCTTGTCGTCCCAGTCCTGGACGGAGACGACGGTCAGCTTCGCGCCGTCACCGAGCAGGTAGTCGACGTTGGCGGCGAGCACCGCGTCGCCCGTGTGGTCGAGGATGACGACGGCCTCGGCGAACGCGCCCAGCTCGATGACCTGATGGCCGTAGGCGATGCCGCCCTCGCCGTGCACGCGGATCCGGATCGGCTCGGAGAGCACCGTCTCCTTGGGCACGGAGACGACGGACGCCTGCTCGAACGCCGAGTACGCCTGCGCGGCGACGCGGTCGACGGGCTTGCCGGCCTTGCCGATGCGGGCGTCGTCCCGGCCCACGGTGGTGACGGCGACGCCGGCCGGCGCCTCCACGTCGACCTTGACGCCGGTGCCGGTGGCGACGGCGGTGCCGTCGTGCAGCCCGCGCAGCCGCTCCAGCGGCGTGAACCGCCACTCCTCCTCACGGCCGTGCGGGACCGGGAAGGCCTCGACGTCGTAGGACGGGGGCGCGCTCATGCGCGTGGCGACGGTCGACTCGGCGGCCACCGCGATGGTTCCAGCGGTCGTGGAACCGACCGGGATGTTCTGAGCCTCAGCCATGGCTGTCGTAGCGCTCGCTTTCTTACGTAAGTGGCTTGACGGATGGTTCGGGTGGCTGGGATCAGCCGACCGAGCCCTCCATCTGCAGCTCGATCAGCCGGTTGAGCTCGAGCGCGTACTCCATGGGCAGCTCCTTGGCGATCGGCTCGACGAAGCCGCGCACGATCATCGCCATGGCCTCGAACTCGCTCAGACCGCGGCTCATCAGGTAGAAGAGCTGGTCCTCGGAGACCTTGGAGACGGTCGCCTCGTGACCCATCGAGACGTCGTCCTCGCGGACGTCGACGTACGGGTACGTGTCGGAGCGGGAGATCGTGTCGACGAGCAGCGCGTCGCACAGCACGTTCGACTTCGAACCGGGGGCGCCCTCACCGATCTCGACGAGACCGCGGTAGGAGGTGCGGCCACCGCCGCGCGCCACGGACTTCGAGACGATGTTGGACGACGTGTTCGGCGCCATGTGGACCATCTTGGAGCCGGCGTCCTGGTGCTGGCCCTCGCCCGCGAAGGCGATGGACAGCGTCTCGCCCTTGGCGTGCTCGCCCATCAGGTAGACGGCCGGGTACTTCATGGTGACCTTGGAGCCGATGTTGCCGTCGATCCACTCCATGGTCGCGCCCTCGTACGCCACGGCGCGCTTGGTGACCAGGTTGTAGACGTTGTTCGACCAGTTCTGGATGGTCGTGTAACGGCAGCGGGCGCCCTTCTTGACGATGATCTCGACGACCGCGGAGTGCAGCGAGTCGCTCTTGTAGATCGGCGCGGTGCAGCCCTCGACGTAGTGGACGTAGGCGTCCTCGTCGACGATGATCAGCGTCCGCTCGAACTGGCCCATGTTCTCCGTGTTGATACGGAAGTAGGCCTGGAGCGGGATCTCGACGTGCACGCCCTTCGGCACGTAGATGAAGGAGCCACCCGACCACACGGCGGTGTTCAGCGCGGCGAACTTGTTGTCGCCGGCCGGGATGACGGTCCCGAAGTACTCCTTGAAGAGCTCCGGGTGCTCCTTCAGAGCGGTGTCGGTGTCGAGGAAGATGACGCCCTGCTCCTCCAGGTCCTCGCGGATCTGGTGGTAGACGACCTCGGACTCGTACTGGGCCGCGACACCGGCGACGAGGCGCTGCTTCTCCGCCTCGGGGATGCCGAGCTTGTCGTACGTGTTCTTGATGTCCTCGGGCAGGTCCTCCCAGGACTCCGCCTGCTTCTCCGTGGAGCGCACGAAGTACTTGATGTTGTCGAAGTCGATCCCCGACAGGTCCGAGCCCCAGTTCGGCATGGGCTTCTTGCCGAAGAGCTTGAGGCCCTTGAGACGGAGCTTGGTCATCCACTCCGGCTCGGACTTCTTGGACGAGATGTCCTTGACGACGTCCTCGTTGATGCCGCGCTTGGCAGAGGCACCGGCCGCGTCGGAGTCTGCCCAGCCGTATTCGTACTTGCCCAGGCCCTCGAGCTCGGGGTGGGCAGTCTCCTCGATGGGGAGAGTCATGCGGGGTTCCTCCCGGCGGTGCGTGCAGATGCGTTGGTATCGGTCTTCGGGGTGTTCTTGCTGTACTTCACATTGCTCTGCGGGATGAACGTCGTGCAGACGCCGTCGCCGTGAGCGATGGTGGCCAGCCGCTGCACGTGCGTGCCGAGGAGCTGCGAGAACATCTCCGTCTCGGCCTCGCACAGCTGCGGGAACTGCTCGGCGACGTGGGCGACCGGGCAGTGGTGCTGGCAGAGCTGCTCGCCCTGTTGCGGGAGGGGCGCGCTGCGCGCCGTAGCAGCGTACCCGTCCGCGCTCAGCGCCTTGGCCAGCGCTGCGGTCCGTCCGCCGGGCGGTGCGCCCTCCACCGCCGCGCGGTAGGCCTCGGCCTGCGCGGCGATCCGGGCGCGGGCGAAGGCGACGACCGCCTCGTCCCCGCCGGGCCGCTCCTGGATCCAGCGGATCGCGTCCGCGGCGAGCTTGTCGTAGGACTGGTCGAAGGCGTCACGGCCGCAGTCGGTCAGCGCGAACACCTTGGCGGGGCGGCCGCGCGTACGCGCTCCGTAGACCCGCTGTTCCCGCGCCACCACCACGTCGTCGGCCACGAGGGCGTCGAGGTGGCGGCGGACGGCGGCCTGGGTGAGGCCGAGGCGTCCGGCGAGATCGGCGACGGTGGACGGGCCGTGGTCCAGGATGGACCGCGCGACCCGGTTCCGCGTCGAACGGTCCGAGCGGATCCCAGTCGCGAGCTCTTCCTGAGGTGCCCCCATGGGTGCCTCCTGAGCCTCGCCGACGTTTTTCACAACGCCATTGTTGCGTAATTCCTCAGAGCCTGACAAGCGGAGTCCCGATCAGTCCCCGGTGCGGTACATCACTTAGGTAAACCTAAGTAGACACGCGGCGTGACCTGCGGAAACGATCTTTGATCGATCAGCCGCCGACGGCCCCGCCCCGAAATTGCGTGGCATCCGACCGGTCCCGCCGGGACACTGCCGACCATGCCCGCACCCCTGCCCACCGGCCCTCTCGTCACCCGCGCCTCCCTCGCGTGCGACCTCCGCGCGCTCGGCGTCAGGAGCGGCGAGACCCTCCTCGCGCACTCCTCCCTCAGCAGCCTCGGCTGGGTCAACGGCGGCCGGGTCGCCGTCGTCCAGGCCCTCCTCGACGTGCTCGGCGAGGACGGCACGCTGGTGGTGCCCGCGGAGTCCGGGGACCTCTCCGACCCGGCGCACTGGATCGACCCGCCGGTCCCGGAGCAGTGGTGGGAGACGGTCCGGGCCACCATGCCCGCCTACGACCCGCGGACCACGCCCACCCGCTCCATCGGCGTGATCCCGGAGACCGTACGGACCTGGCCCGGCGCCCTGCGCAGCGCGCACCCTCTGACCTCGTTCGCCGCGCTCGGCCCGCGCGCCGCGGAGATCGTCGAGGGCCATGCCGCCGACTGCCGTCTCGGCGACCGCAGCCCACTGGGCCGTCTGGAGGAACGCGGCGCGCGCGTGCTCATGCTCGGCACGGCCTACGGGGCCTGCACCGGCTTCCACCTGGCCGAGTACCGCGTCCCGCACGCCTTCGAGGACGCCGGACGTCCCGGCCCGGCCGGCTGGGAGCACGTCACCGAGGTGGCGATCAGCGCGGACCGCTTCGACGAGCTCGGCGCGGCCTTCGAACGGGACGCCCCCGTCGTCCCCGGCCGGGTCGGCGCCGCGCAGAGCCGCCTGTTCCCCCTCGCGGACGCGGTGGCGTACGCACAGAGCTGGCTGCCCGTGCACCGCCCGTGCCTCCAGGGCCGCTCCGGTGCCGGTCGACCCGGCCACCCGGGAGCCGTGGCCCGTCCCTAGACTTGCCCACCATGCGAAGCGATCCCGTCGTCCGGATCACGAGTCTGGTGAAGCGGTACGGAAACAAGACCGCGGTCGACGGCCTCGACCTGGAGACCGGCCCCGGCATCACGGCCGTCCTCGGCCCGAACGGTGCGGGCAAGACCACCACCATCGAGACCTGCGAGGGCTATCGCAGGCCGGACTCGGGCACCGTCCGCGTCCTCGGCCTCGACCCGGTCAAACAGGCCGCCCGGCTGCGCCCGCGCATCGGCGTGATGCTGCAGTCCGGCGGCGTCTACTCGGGCGCCCGCGCCGACGAGATGCTCCGCCACATCGCGAAGCTGCACGCCCACCCGCTCGACGTGGACGCCCTCATCGAGCGCCTCGGGCTCGGCTCCTGCGGCCGTACGACGTACCGGCGCCTGTCCGGCGGCCAGCAGCAGCGCCTCGCCCTGGCGATGGCGGTGGTCGGCCGGCCCGAACTCGTCTTCCTCGACGAGCCGACCGCGGGCCTCGACCCGCAGGCCCGCCGCGCCACCTGGGAACTGGTCGGGGACCTGCGCTCCGACGGCGTCTCCGTCATCCTCACCACGCACTACATGGACGAGGCCGAGCAGCTCGCCGACGCCGTGGCCATCGTCGACGCCGGCAAGGTCATCGCGCAGGGCTCCCCGGAGGAGCTCTGCCGCGGCGGCGCCGAGAACACGCTGCGCTTCACCGGCCGCCCCGGCCTGGACGTGGCCTCGCTCCTCAAGGCCCTGCCCGCCGACTCCGCGGCCGCCGAACTGACCCCGGGCTCCTACCGCGTCGCCGGCAAGATCGATCCCCAGCTCCTCGCGACGGTCACCTCCTGGTGCGCCCAGCACGGCGTGATGCCGGACAAGATCTCCGTGGAGCGCCACACCCTCGAAGACGTCTTCCTCGAACTGACCGGCAAGGAGCTGCGCGGATGAGCACCGATCCGACCTCACCGGCCGGGGGTCCGGGGGTTGCCCCCGGGAAGGCACAGCCTCGAACTGACCGGCAAGGAGCTGCGCGGATGAGCGCCGGTACGTATGCCCCGAGCCCCGGCGGGGCACCGCTGGGCCGCATGATCGCCGCGCAGGCCGCGCTCGAGACCAAGATGCTGCTCCGCAACGGCGAACAGCTTCTCCTCACCGTCGTCATCCCCACCCTCCTGCTGGTCCTGTTCTCCGCGGTCGACATCGTGGACACCGGCTCCGGCAAGGCGGTCGACTTCCTGACGCCGGGCATCCTCGCGCTCGCGGTGATGTCGACGGCCTTCACCGGGCAGGCCATCGCGACGGGCTTCGAGCGCCGCTACGGCGTCCTCAAGCGGCTCGGCGCCTCCCCGCTCCCCCGCTGGGCCCTGATGGCGGCCAAGACCCTCTCGGTCCTGGTCACCGAGGTCCTTCAGGTCGTCCTCCTCACGGTCATCGCGTTCGCCCTGGGCTGGTCCCCGCACGGCAACCCCTTCGCCGTGCTCCTCCTTCTGGTCCTCGGCACCGCCGCCTTCTCCGGCCTCGGCCTGCTCATGGCCGGCACGCTCAAGGCGGAGGCCACGCTCGCCGCGGCCAACCTGGTCTTCCTGCTCCTGCTCGTCGGCGGCGGCGTCATCGTTCCGCTCGACAAGTTCCCCGACGCCGCCCAGTCGGTTCTCGGCCTGCTTCCCATCTCGGCGCTCTCCGACGGCCTGCGCGACGTCCTCCAGCACGGTGCCTCGATGCCCTGGGGCGACCTGGGCGTCCTCGCCGTCTGGGCGGTCCTCGGCCTCGGCGCGGCGGGCCGGTTCTTCCGCTGGGAATGAACGCCGGGGTGTGAGCGCCGGAGTCGTAACGCGCGTCACAGATGGCCCACTTACGTCCCCCTCGTGAAGGCGTGCACAAGCGGCCCCCTACGATGGGGCCCGTGCCAAACGTGACCCGCACCGACGCCGTCCAGGCGCTCCGCAACCCGCTTCGCTTCATCGCCGAGCGCTGGACCCCCACGCAGCGGACCGTCCGGAGGGCGGCCCTCTCCGCCGTCCTCATGACGGTGGTCATCGTCGTGACCGGCGGCGCGGTGCGCCTGACCGGGTCGGGCCTCGGCTGCCCGACCTGGCCCAAGTGCACCGACCAGTCGCTGACGACGACGAGCGAGATGGGCTTCCACGGAGTCATCGAGTTCGGCAACCGCATGCTCACCTACGTGCTGTGCGCCGCGGTCGGCTGGGCGATCATCGCCGCCCGCTCGCAGAAGCCGTGGCGGCGCTCGCTGACCCGGCTCGGCTGGGTCCAGTTCTGGATCGTCATGGGCAACGCGGTGCTCGGCGGCATCGTCGTCCTGGTCGGCCTCAACCCGTACACGGTCGCGGCCCACTTCATCCTCACCACCGCTCTCCTCACGGTCGCCGTGCTGATGTGGCAGCGCACCCGCGAGGGCGACACGGAGCCGCGTCCGCTGGTCGGCACCTCCATCAAGCAGCTCGTCTGGTTCCTGGTCGTGGCGTCGGCCCTCCTCATCGCCGTCGGCACGGTGGTGACCGGCGCGGGCCCGCATGCCGGTGACTCCAGCGACGTCCACCGGATGCCGCTCGACTGGGAGATGGTCGCCAAGGGCCACGCGGTCCTGGCCTGGATCGTGGTGACGCTGACCTTCGCCCTCTGGTTCGTCCTGAAGGCCGTCGACGCCCCCAAGGGCCCGCTGCACCGCACCCGCGACCTGTTCCTGATCCTGCTCGCCCAGGGCGTCATCGGCTACGTCCAGTACTTCACGGACCTGCCCGAGGTCCTGGTCGGTCTGCACATGCTCGGTTCGGCGCTGGTCTGGATCGGCGTGGTGCGCGTCGCCCTGTCCCTGCGGGAACGCCCGCACTCGGCGGCGGACATCCCGGCGCAGACGGACCCGGAGCTCTCGACCGTCTGACGCGGGGTCACGCGCCCCCGGCCACGGAGCCGGTCAGCCGCCCGCGCCCCCGGCCTCTAGGCCGTAGACCCGTGCCGCCGTCCCCGCCGCGATCATCGTCGCGACCCGCTGCGCGTCGCCGAGGGACCAGGCGCCCTCGGAGACCCAGCCGCCGAGCACCCGGGCCAGCGCGTCGCGGAACAGTCGGGCGCCCACCACGTGCAGTTCCGGGAGGCCGTGGGCCCCGCTGGAGAACAGCAGCTTGCCGAACGGGGCCAGTTCGAGGATCTCCGCGAGGACCGCGGCGGCCCGGGCCCCGGTCCGGGCGAGCGCCGGGCCCAGGTCGGCGTAGACGTGCGGGAAGATCCCGGCCAGATGAGCGGCGTGGCGGCGGTACGGGTAGCCGTGCAGCAGGATCAGGTCGGTGCCCAGACCGGCCGTGGCCCGCGCGAAGTCCGTCAGCAGTACCGGGTCCGTGCGGTCGATCCGCAGCCCCGGCTCGCCGAGCCCGGCGTGCAGTTGCAGCGGGCGGCCCGAAGCCACCGCGATCCACAGCAGATGGCGCAGCAGGACCGGATCCGTCAGCGGCCCGCCCACGATGCGCCCCGCGAGCCAGCGGCCCGCCGCGCCCCGCACTTCGCCGGGCCCCGGCGGCTGCGGTGCGAGGGCGAGTCCATGGCGTACGCCCGCGACCGAGGTGAAGGCGACGGCGTCGGCGGCCGCGGCGTGCACGGATTCGGCGAGGTTCGCGAGGAAGGACTCCACGGTCCCCGAGGTGTCCGCGACCTGCTCGGCCAGCAGTTCGAGGCGGACGATCTCGTGCGCGTCCGCCGCTGCCGCGCGGGCCAGCTCGGCGGGCCCGGTCAGATCGCCGGGCAGCCCCGTGTCCACGAGGAACGTGGTGATGCCGCTGCCGCGCAGGAGCCGGCGGCCCGCTTCCATGACCCCGAGCTCGCGGCGCCTGGCCAGATAGCGGGCGGGCGCGCAGTGGGGCTCCAGGCCGAGCAGGGGCGGGCACCAGCGGCGTATCGCGAACCCGGTCTGGGTGTCGAAGAAGGTGGTGCCGGACGCGGGCGGGCCCTCGCCCCGGCCGAGGTGGGTTTCGAACGTGCCGAGGCCCAGTTCCGTACGCAGCACCCCGTGGCAGTACTGATCCACCAGGGACGGCGTTTCGATCATCCGGGGCTCCCGTTGACGGACCGTGCGCGTACAGTCCTAACGGGTGAACGGGCGCCTGGTGTTGCTCAACCGCGAGTCGTACACCTGCGCCCATGCACCCCACGGGCCCGGCGTCAGCCGCCGAGCTGGATGCCGGCCATCCGCTTCCACTCGTAGGGGCCGGTCTCCACCTTCGCGGCGAATTCGCCGTCGAAGTCCTCGTGGACCGTGATGCCGGCCTTCTCGACCGCCTTCTGCGCGACCTCGTACGTGGTGGCCACCAGGTCGCCCCAGCCGCCGTCCTCGCCGACGAGGACGATGCGGGTGCCGCGCTCCCCGAGGTACGCCAGCTGCCCTTCGGCGCCACCGTGCGCCTTGGCGAACGCTCCGATGTCCTTGGCCAGCCGGGCCGCCCGGCGCTCGTCCTTCGCCGCCCGACGGGGCGTCTCCACCGCTTGAGTCTCTGCCATGGACAGGATGCTACCGACGAGTAGCGAAACTGGCGATGGGTGGGGTGCGTGGCCTGGGCCACGCACCCCACCCATCGGGAAGCGTTCGTTCGGGAAAACGCGCTCAGCGCAGGAAGGGGTCGACCGCCACCGCGACGAAGAGCAGCGAGACGTAGGTGATCGACCAGTGGAAGAGCCGCATCTCCTTGAGCTTGCCGCCCGTGACCTCGGCCTTGGCGCGGTTCTGCAGCCCGTGCGCCTCCCACAGCCAGAAGCCGCCCGCCAGGAGCGCGACCACCGTGTAGAACCAGCCCGTGTAGCCCAGCGGCGTCAGCAGCAGCGAGACCGCGACCATCATCCAGCTGTAGAGGACGATCTGCCGGGCCACCACCTTGTTGGAGGCGATGACCGGGAGCATCGGCACGCCGACGCGCGCGTAGTCGTCCTTCACCTTCATGGACAGCGGCCAGTAGTGCGGCGGCGTCCAGAAGAACATCACCAGGAAGAGGATGACCGGCGCCCACGACATGGAGTCGGTCACCGACGACCAGCCGATGAGGACGGGCAGGCAGCCCGCGATACCGCCCCACACGATGTTCTGCGACGTACGCCGCTTCAGGATCATCGTGTAGACGACCACATAGAAGAGGAGCGCGCCCAGCGACAGCCAGGCCGACAGCCAGTTGACCGCGAAGCCGAAGAGCAGCGTGGAGATCACCGCGAGGGAGATGCCGAAGACCAGGCATTCGGCCGGGCTCACCATGCCGGTGACCAGGGGCCGCTGCGACGTCCGGTCCATGAGGGCGTCGATGTCGCGGTCGTACCACATGTTCAGCGCGTTGGCGCCGCCCGCGGAGAGGTAACCGCCGAGGCAGGTGATCAGCACCAGCTTCAGGTCCGGTACACCTTGCTCGGCGAGGAACATCACCGGCACCGTGGTGATGAGCAGAAGCTCGATGATCCGCGGCTTGGTCAGCGCCACGAACGCCTTGACACGGGCCCCGAACGGCCGCTGGCCCCGGCTGCTGCTCGTGCTGCTCGTCCCGAGCGCTCCCGGTGGACGGGATTCGACGGCCGTCACGCACACCCCTGAGGAAGACTCCAGCGAGCCCCAAGCAGTCCACTTGGATGTGAAGTCCCGGTAAAGGCTCGCGCTTACCACGCCACTGTAGACGTTGCCTATACCTCGCCCTTCGCGGGGGTGGGGTCGTGTTGGGCGGCTCCTCCAGATGAGCTTTTACGCCTGCGGATGAGCCCCCGGATGAGCGGCCCCGTATTCAGGTGAGGAACCGCGTCGATCCTTGTCAGGAGGCGGATCGAGCAGACTCCCGGCAGTCTGGAATGACTCGAAAGAATGCTTGTTGCAGCAAGGGTAGGCTCGACAACGGCCGGTGAGACCGACGTCACCGGTACTAGCCATGTGGAAAGGAGCCCTGACTCAGGGTGAGCACCAAGCCGACCACCACTGACCTCGAGTGGACCGATGTGGACCAGCGGGCCGTAGACACCGCGCGCGTCCTGGCCGCCGACGCCGTACAGAAGGTCGGCAACGGCCATCCCGGTACGGCGATGAGCCTGGCCCCGGCCGCGTACACCCTCTTCCAGAAGGTGATGCGGCACGACCCGGCGGACGCCGACTGGGTCGGCCGCGACCGGTTCGTCCTGTCCGCGGGCCACTCGTCCCTGACCCTCTACATCCAGCTCTACCTGGCCGGTTTCGGCCTGGAGCTGGACGATCTGAAGTCGTTCCGTACCTGGGGTTCCAAGACCCCCGGCCACCCGGAGTACGGCCACACCACGGGCGTCGAGACGACCACGGGCCCGCTGGGCCAGGGTGTCGCCAACGCGGTGGGCATGGCGATGGCCGCTCGCTACGAGCGCGGTCTGTTCGACCCGGAGGCCGCCGCGGGCACCTCCCCGTTCGACCACTTCATCTACGCGATCGCCGGTGACGGCTGCCTCCAGGAGGGCATCTCCTCCGAGGCGTCCTCGCTCGCGGGCCACCAGAAGCTCGGCAACCTGGTCCTGCTGTGGGACGACAACCACATCTCGATCGAGGGCGACACCGAGACCGCGGTCTCCGAGGACACCTGCAAGCGCTACGAGGCGTACGGCTGGCACGTCCAGCGCGTCGCCGCGAAGCCGGACGGCGACCTCGACCACGAGGCGATCTACAACGCCATCGAGGCGGCGAAGAAGGTCACGGACAAGCCGTCCTTCATCGCGATGCGCTCGATCATCGCCTGGCCCGCCCCGAACGCGCAGAACACCGAGGCCGCGCACGGCTCGGCGCTCGGCGACGACGAGGTGGCCGCCACCAAGCGCGTGCTCGGCTTCGACCCCGAGAAGACTTTCGAGGTCTCCGACGAGGTCATCGGCCACACCCGCAAGGCCCTCGGCCGCGGCGCCCAGGCCAAGGCCGAGTGGGAGAAGTCGTTCCAGGAGTGGCGTTCGGCCAACCCGGAGCGCGCCGCCGAGTTCGACCGCATCAACGCGGGCGAGCTGCCGGCCGGCTGGGAGGAGAAGCTCCCGGCGTTCGAGACGGGCAAGGGTGTGGCCACGCGCGCCGCGTCCGGCAAGGTCCTCCAGGCCCTCGGCCCGGTCATCCCGGAGCTGTGGGGCGGCTCGGCCGACCTCGCGGGCTCGAACAACACGACGATCGACAAGACGTCGTCCTTCCTTCCGGAAGGGAACACGCTGCCGGAGGCCGACCCGTACGGCCGCACGATCCACTTCGGCATCCGCGAGCACTCCATGGCCGCGGAGATGAACGGCATCGCGCTGCACGGCCACACCCGTATCTATGGCGGCACGTTCCTGACGTTCTCCGACTACATGCGCAACTCCGTGCGCCTGTCGGCCCTGATGCACCTGCCGGTCACGTACGTGTGGACGCACGACTCCATCGGCCTCGGTGAGGACGGCCCGACGCACCAGCCGGTCGAGCACATCGCGTCGCTGCGCGCCATCCCGGGCCTGAACGTGGTCCGCCCGGCCGACGCGAACGAGACGGCGATCGCCTGGCGCGAGATCCTCAAGCGCGGCAAGAAGGACTACGGCAAGAGCGCCCCGCACGGTCTGGTCCTGACCCGTCAGGGCGTACCGACGTACGACGCGAACGAGGACACCGTCAAGGGTGGCTACGTTCTGGTCGAGGCGTCGAAGGCCACGCCGGACCTCATTCTCATCGCCACCGGTTCCGAGGTGCAGCTCGCCGTCGAGGCGCGCGAGACCCTGGAGACGGAGGGTGTCGCCACGCGTGTCGTGTCGATGCCGTCGGTCGAGTGGTTCGAGGAGCAGGACCAGGGGTACCGGGAGAGCGTCCTGCCGTCCGCGGTCAGGGCCCGGGTCGCCGTCGAGGCCGGCATCGGTCTGACGTGGCACAAGTACGTCGGCGACGCCGGCCGCATCGTTTCGCTGGAGCACTACGGTGCTTCGGCCGACGGCAAGGTGCTCTTCAAGGAGTTCGGTTTCACTGCCGAGAACGTGGCGGCCAAGGCCCGGGAATCCCTCGCCGCGGCCCAGCGCTGACGCTCGTACACGACACGTAGGAGATGCAATTTCCATGACAGACGCACTGAAGCGCCTCTCCGAGGAGGGCGTCGCGATCTGGCTGGACGACCTGTCGCGCAAGCGGATCACGTCCGGCAACCTCGCCGAGCTGATCGACCAGCAGCACGTCGTGGGCGTCACGACCAACCCGTCGATCTTCCAGAAGGCGATCTCGGAGGGTGACGGCTACGACCAGCAGCTCTCCGACCTCGCCGCTCGCCGGGTCACCGTCGAAGAAGCCATCCGCATGATCACGACGGCGGACGTCCGTGACGCCGCCGACATCCTGCGTCCGGTCTTCGACACGACCGGCGGCCAGGACGGCCGCGTGTCGATCGAGGTCGACCCGCGGCTCGCCCACGACACGCACGCCACGGTCGCCGAGGCCAAGCAGCTGGCGTGGCTGGTGGACCGGCCGAACGCGCTCATCAAGATCCCGGCCACCGAGGCGGGCATCCCGGCGATCACCGAGGTCATCGGCCTCGGCATCAGCGTCAACGTCACGCTGATCTTCTCGCTCGAGCGCTACCGCAAGGTCATGGACGCCTACCTCGCCGGCCTGGAGAAGGCCAAGGAGCGCGGCCTCGACCTGTCCGAGATCTACTCCGTGGCGTCCTTCTTCGTGTCCCGCGTGGACACCGAGATCGACAAGCGCCTCGACGGCATCGGCACGGACGAGGCCAAGTCCCTCAAGGGCAAGGCCGCGCTCGCCAACGCCCGCCTCGCCTACGAGGCGTACGAGGAGGTCTTCTCCTCCGACCGCTGGGCCGCGCTCGACAAGGCGCAGGCCAACAAGCAGCGTCCGCTGTGGGCCTCGACCGGCGTCAAGGACCCGGCCTACAAGGACACCCTGTACGTCGACGAGCTCGTCGCGCCGAACACGGTGAACACCATGCCTGAGGCGACCCTGGAAGCCACCGCGGACCACGGGCAGATCACCGGCAACACCATCAAGGGCACCTACGACCAGGCCCGGTCGGAGATCGCCGCGGTGGAGAAGCTCGGCATCTCGTACGACGAGGTCGTACAGCTGCTCGAGGACGAGGGCGTCGAGAAGTTCGAGGCGTCCTGGACCGACCTGCTCAAGTCGACCGAGGCCGAGCTCAAGCGCCTCGCCCCCTCGGAGGGCTGAAACCTTGACCGCACACGGAGCCAACCCGCTCCGTGACACCGCAGACCGACGGCTCCCGCGTATCGCGGGGCCGTCGGGTCTGGTGATCTTCGGTGTCACGGGCGATTTGTCACGTAAAAAGCTGATGCCTGCTGTGTACGACCTTGCCAACCGGGGTCTGCTTCCTCCGGGTTTCTCGCTGATCGGGTTCGCCCGCCGTGACTGGGAGGACGAGGACTTCGCCCAGGTCGTTCACGACGCGGTCAAGCAGCACTCCCGCACCCCCTTCCGGGAAGAGGTCTGGCAGCAGCTCATCCAGGGCATGCGCTTCGTCCAGGGCAACTTCGACGACGACGAGGCCTTCGAGACCCTGAAGTCGACGATCCAGGACCTCGACAAGTCGCAGGGCACGGGCGGCAACTTCGCGTTCTACCTCTCCGTACCCCCCAAGTTCTTCCCCCTGGTCGTGCAGCAGCTGAAGGAGCACGGCCTGGCGGACGCGCCCGAGGGCTCGTGGCGGCGCGCCGTCATCGAGAAGCCGTTCGGCCACGACCTCGCCTCGGCCAAGGACCTGAACGCGATCGTGCACGAGGTGTTCGACCCGGACCAGGTGTTCCGGATCGACCACTACCTCGGCAAGGAGACCGTCCAGAACATCCTGGCGCTGCGCTTCGCCAACCAGATGTTCGAACCGATCTGGAACCGGTCGTACGTCGACCACGTGCAGATCACGATGGCCGAGGACATCGGCATCGGCGGCCGGGCCGGCTACTACGACGGTATCGGCGCCGCCCGTGACGTCATCCAGAACCACCTGCTCCAGCTGATGGCGCTGACCGCGATGGAGGAGCCCGCCTCCTTCGACGCGGACGCGCTCGTCGCCGAGAAGGCCAAGGTGCTCGGCGCCATCCGGCTGCCGAAGGACCTGGGCAAGTCCACGGTGCGCGGCCAGTACGCGGCCGGGTGGCAGGGTGGCGAGAAGGCCGTCGGCTACCTCCAGGAAGACGGCATCGACCCGAAGTCGAAGACCGACACGTACGCGGCCGTCAAGCTGGAGGTCGACAACCGCCGCTGGGCGGGCGTGCCCTTCTACCTGCGCACCGGCAAGCGCCTCGGGCGCCGCGTCACCGAGATCGCCGTCGTCTTCCAGCGCGCCCCGCACTCCCCCTTCGACCACACGGCGACGGAGGAGCTGGGCCAGAACGCGATCGTGATCCGCGTCCAGCCGGACGAGGGCATCACGGTCCGCTTCGGCTCGAAGGTGCCGGGCACGTCGATGGAGATCCGGGACGTGTCGATGGACTTCGCCTACGGCGAGTCCTTCACCGAGTCCAGCCCGGAGGCCTACGAGCGGCTCATCCTGGACGTCCTGCTGGGCGACTCCAACCTCTTCCCGCGCACGGAGGAGGTCGAGCTGTCCTGGAACATCCTCGACCCGATCGAGAACTACTGGGACACGCACGGCAAGCCCGCCCAGTACCCGTCCGGCACGTGGGGGCCCGCGGAAGCGGACGAAATGCTCGCACGAGACGGACGGAGCTGGCGGCGCCCATGAAGATCGACCTTACGGACACCACCTCCAGCAAGATCAACAAAGCGCTGGTCAAGGGCCGCCGGGCCGTCGGCACCCCCGCCGTCGGCATGGTCCTGACCCTCGTCATCGTCACCGACGAGGAGAACGCCTACGACGCCCTGAGAGCGGCCAACGAGGCGTCGCGCGAGCACCCCTCGCGCACGCTGGTCGTCATCAAGCGCGTCTCCCGTTCCCCGCGCGACCGCACGAAGTCGCGGCTCGACGCGGAGGTGCGGGTCGGCGTCGAGGCCGGCACCGGCGAGACGATCGTGCTGCGCCTCTACGGCGACGTCGTCAACCACGCCCAGTCGGTCGTCCTGCCGCTGCTGCTCCCCGACGCCCCGACGGTCGTCTGGTGGCCCGTGGACGCGCCGCTCGACCCCGCGCAGGACCCGCTGGGCGCCCTGGGCCAGCGCCGCGTCACGGACACGTACGCGGCCGAGCAGCCGATCCACGAACTGGAGGCCCGCGCGGCGTCCTACGCGCCGGGCGACACGGACCTGTCCTGGACCCGGATCACGCCGTGGCGCTCCATGCTGGCCGCCGCCCTGGACCAGGTGACGTGCGACGTCACGTCCGTCGAGGTCGAGGGCGAGGAGTTCAACCCGAGCTGCGAGCTGCTCGCGATGTGGCTCGCGGACCGGCTCGACGTGCCCGTACGGCGCCTGCTCTCGTCCGGGCCCGGCCTCACGGGCGTCCGCATGGAGTCCACCTGCGGCCCGATCGTCCTCGACCGGGCCGACGGCGTCCTGGCCACGCTCTCCATCGAGGGCCAGCCGGACCGCTCGGTCGCGCTCAAGCGCCGCGAGACGTCCGAGCTGATCGCGGAGGAACTGCGGCGCCTGGACCCGGACGACACGTATGCGGCTTCGCTGCGGTTCGGCGTGGAGCGGCTGGGTGAGCCCGTCGAGCAGACGCGGGCGCTCTCCGAGACGCCGGCCGAGGGGTCTTCGAAGTCGCCATCCGAGACGTCTTCGGAGACGGCTTCCGGAGGGTCTTCGGAGTCGTCTTCCGATACGTCATCCGCGAAGGCGGCCGCGGACAAGCCGGCTGCCAAGACAGCGGCTGCCAAGAAGGCTCCGGCGAAAAAGGCTCCGGCCAAGAAGGCGGCGGCAAAATGAGCGTGGCACCGCAACTCGTCGTCCACCGCGACAAGGAGCTGATGGCGCAGGCCGCCGCGGCCCGGCTGATCACCAAGATCGTCGACGCCCAGGCCGCCCGCGGCTACGCCTCCGTCGTCCTGACGGGCGGCCGCAACGGGAACGGCCTGCTGGCCGCGCTCGCGGCGGCGCCCGCCCGGGACGCGATCGACTGGAGCCGCCTCGACCTGTGGTGGGGCGACGAGCGGTTCCTGCCGGACGGCGACCCCGAGCGCAACTACACCCAGGCCAGGGAGGCGCTGCTCGACTCGGTGCCGCTCAACCCCGCGCGCGTGCACCCCATGCCCGCGTCGGACGGCCCCTACGAGCCGGACGCCGCGGCCGAGGTCTACGCGGCCGAACTCGCCACCGCGGCGGGCCCCGAGGACCACGGCCCCGTGCCGACCTTCGACGTCCTGATGCTCGGCGTCGGCCCGGACACCCACGTCGCGTCGCTCTTCCCCGAGCTGCCGGCGGTCCGCGAGACCGAGCGCACGGTGGTCGGGGTGCGCGGCGCCCCGAAGCCCCCGCCGACCCGGATCACCCTCACGCTTCCGGCGATCCGGGCCGCGCGCGAAGTGTGGCTGCTGGCGGCGGGCGAGGACAAGGCGAACGCGGCCGCGATCGCCCTGTCCGGGGCGGGTGAGATCCAGGCCCCGGCGGCGGGCGCCTACGGTCGCTCCCGCACCCTGTGGCTGCTGGACACGGCCGCGGCGTCGCAGCTCCCGCCGGAGCTGTACCCGCCGGCTGTTCCCTAGCCACCAGGTCCTGACCTGTGTAAGGCCCCGCTTCCTTTAAGGATGCGGGGCCTTACGCGTGCTGCGGGACCCGGTAGTCGGATCCGTCCTTCTCGCGTACGAGCAAGCCGTCGCTGACGCAGTAGCGGCGCAGGGCGGCGGTGTCGTCGTGGACCGAGTACAGCGCCTCGTTGATCTCGTGCTCGCTGTATGTGCGGTCGGTGTCGAAGAGGGTGTCCGTGAGGTGGAGCAGCAGTTCGTGGCGGACCGCGGCGCGGACCGGGATCGCGGTCAGCCGGCCACGGGCGAAGAAGCCGGTGAGATGGCGCGGAACGCCCGTGGTGGGCTCGGGGGTGCGGGCCCGGCGGAACACCTCGGGCCCGGCGCGCAGCGACCCGTCGTCGAGCCGCTCGACGAGTCCGGCGGAGATCAGCCTGCCCAGGTGCTTGCGTGCGGCCGGGGAGTCGGCCTCGTTCGGTGGCAGCTCGTCGAGCACTATGCGCGCGTACAGCCTGAGTCGTTCGGGGTCGGCGAGGGCCGACATGAGCTGATCCACAGGGGTGCCTCCCGGCTGGGTCACGAACGGGCAGTCTCACCCGCCGGGCGGCATCCCCGCATCCGATTAACTCGAACGGCCTCGCAGTTCGCGGTACTTGCCGACGAGTGCCCTGGTCGACTCGTCGAGCCCCGGCACGTCCGCACCCTCCGTCAGGGCGGGTTCGACGCGCTTGGCGAGGACCTTGCCGAGCTCGACGCCCCACTGGTCGAAGGAGTCGATGTTCCACACGGCTCCCTGGACGAACACCTTGTGCTCGTAGAGGGCGACCAACTGGCCGAGCACGGACGGTGTCAGGGACTTGGCGAGGATCGTCGTCGTGGGGTGGTTGCCCTTGAACGTCTTGTGCGGCACCAGTTCCTCGGGCACCCCTTCCGCGCGCACCTCGTCCGTTGTCTTGCCGAACGCCAGCGCCTGGGTCTGCGCGAAGAAGTTGGCCATCAGCAGATCGTGCTGGGCGACGAGCCCGGGCAGCAGGTCGGCGACCGGCTCGGCGAAGCCGATGAAGTCCGCGGGGATCAGCTTCGTGCCCTGGTGGATGAGCTGGTAGTAGGCGTGCTGGCCGTTGGTGCCGGGGGTGCCCCACACCACCGGGCCGGTCTGCCAGTCGACCTCCTCACCGTTGCGCTGCACGGACTTGCCGTTCGACTCCATGTCGAGCTGCTGCAAGTAGGCGGTGAATTTCGACAGGTAGTGACTGTAGGGCAGCACGGCGTGCGACTGGGCGTCGTGGAAGTTTCCGTACCAGATGCCCAGCAGGCCCATCAGGAGCGGCACGTTCAGCTCGGCGGGCGCGGTGCGGAAGTGTTCGTCGACGAGGTGGAAGCCGTCGAGCATCTCGCGGAAGGCGGCCGGCCCGATCGCGATCATCAGGGACAGCCCGATGGCGGAGTCATACGAATAACGTCCGCCGACCCAGTCCCAGAACTCGAACATGTTGGCCGTGTCGATGCCGAAGTCCGACACCTTCCCGGTGTTCGTCGACAGCGCCACGAAGTGCTTGGCGACGGCGTCCTGACCGGCCCGCAGCTCGGTCAGCAGCCAGTTGCGCGCGGACGTCGCGTTGGTGATCGTCTCGATGGTGGTGAAGGTCTTCGAGGCGACGATGAAAAGCGTCTCGGCCGCGTCCAGGTCCCGTACGGCCTCGTGCAGGTCGGCGCCGTCGACGTTCGAGACGAAGCGGACGGTGAGGTCGCGGTCGGTGAAGGAGCGCAGCACCTCGTAGGCCATCGCGGGACCGAGGTCGGAGCCGCCGATGCCGATGTTGACGATGTTTTTGATGCGTTTGCCGGTGTGTCCTGTCCACTCGCCGGAGCGGACCTTGTCGGCGAACGCGGCCATCTTGTCGAGCACGGCGTGCACACCCGGCACCACGTTCTCGCCGTCGACCTCGATCACCGCGTCGCGCGGGGCACGCAACGCGGTGTGCAGCACGGCCCGGTCCTCGGTCGTGTTGATCTTCTCGCCGCGGAACATGGCGTCCCGCAGGCCGAAGACGTCGGTCGCGGCGGCCAGTTCGCGCAGCAGCCGGAGCGTCTCTTCGGTGACCAGGTGCTTGGAGTAGTCGAGGTGCAGATCGCCGACCTCGACGACCAGGCGGGAGCCGCGTGCCGGATCCGCGGCGAACAGCTCGCGCAGCTGCACGCCGTCCAGCTGCTCCCGGTGCTTGGCCAGCGCCTGCCACTCGGCCGTCTGGGTGAGCCGCGCGCGGCCCTCTCCGCCTGCTTCGAACGCGTTCATCTCGGACTTCAGCTGCCTCTCGTACGTGCGTACGTGCCTTGCCCCGCTGGTCCGACCAACCTAATCGATCAGCGGCCGGTATGAGCGGTCTGTCCCGAGCGCGCGCAGCCGGCCGGGGCCGAGGGGGGCTCTCAGTGTCCGCCGCGGTGCAGGCGTCCCGCGTAGTGGTCCTCCAGGCGGCCGTTGCGCTCGAAGCCGCCGGGCAGGTTGGCGGAGACGTACACGGGCGGCTCGTGGCCCTCGGCGAGCAGCAGGGCCACGGCCTCGGCCACGACCATCTGGACGAGCAGCGCGGAGGTGATGGTGGAGACGCCGCAGAGCTTGCCCCCGTCGGGCAGCGGCAGGATCGCGTCCCCGGTGGGCGCGCAGTTGTCGAGGACGGCGTCGGCGTGGTCGGCGAGGCGGCTGCCGCTCGCGTGCAGGGCGGGGACCGAGCGGGTGTGCTCCAGCGAGGTGAGGGCGACCAGCGCGTGGCCCTTCTCCTTGACGAGAAGGGCCATGTCGACGATGGAGTTGTTGACGCCGGAGTTGGAGATGATCACGAACAGGTCCTGCGGGCGCGGGGTGCTCAGTTCGTAGAGGCGGGCGGCGAGCCCGGGGCGCCGCTCCAGGAGCGGGTCGTCGAGTACCGAGCGGTCCTCGCCGCCGCGCAGGACGAGGTCGTGCAGGGCGACGCGGGTGGTGGGGATGAGGCCGCCGGCGCGTCCCGAGACCTCCAGAGCGGTCGCCTGCGAGTGGCCGGTGCCGAAGGCGTGCACGACGCCGTCGGCGGCGACGCAGTCCGCGATGAGGCGGGCCGCCGTGGCGACGCCCTCCTTGTTCGTGGCAACGGTGCGCTCGACGTGCTCGCGCACCTGGTCCGCCAACTCGTCCGCCCCGAGCCGCTGTTCCGCCATGACCCCGCCCACTTTCGGTTCAATGATTCAGTCCAAGTCCTGCACGATGAAAGAGTGAACCAGGCGCGTGACGCCGTCAAGACGGCCCCGCCGATCCCATACTCAGCTGCCGGGCCAGCGCCACCGCGCCCCCGACACCGTCCGGCACGGCCGAACACCGCAGCCCCAGCGGCTCCACGGCCGCGCGCAGCCGCTCGCCCAGAGGGCCGCCGGGGCCCAGGAGCCCGCCCGTGACGATCAGCGATTCACCGGGGACGGGTTCCAAGGCCCGCACGGTGGCCGCGAGTTGCTCTGCCGCCTCGTCGAGCAGGGACCGGGCCCGCGCGTCCCCGCGTTCCGCCGCGCGCACCACGAGCGGACTCAACTCGGCCAGGACGACGGGGCGTTGTGCGTACGCCCAGCCCGCTATCGCCTGTTTGAGGCGGTGCCGGCCCGCCCAGTCGAGCGCGGGGTCGGCGCGCCCCGGTACCACCCGGTCGAGCACCAGCGTCACCAGCGGGCCCCACTCCGCCCGGCCGTCCACCGCCCGCAGCGCGCCGCGCAACGCCTGCTGCCCGAGCCAGAAGCCGCTGCCCGTGTCGCCGAGCAGCCAGCCGTCCCCGTCCACCACCCGCACCGTGCGGCGCCCGGCCACCCGCGCCGCGGCCGCGCCGGTGCCCGCGATGAGCACGAGCCCGTCGGCCGGGGCGCCGGGCCCGGAGGCGCAGGCCACCTCCACGTCGCCGTACACGCGCAGCGCCGCGCCGTCGACGCCGAGGCGGGCCAGCGCCTCGGCCAGGCAGTCCTCGGCGACGCTGTGCCCGCGGACCGAGCCGCCATCCTCCCCCGCGCCGGCGAACCCGCCGACGACACCGGCCACGGCGCCGCGCAACGCCTTGGGCACGGCCGCCGCCAGGGCCTGCTCCAAGTGCCGCACGAGGGCGGCCCGTTCGACGCTCAGCGCGTTGCCGGGGCCGCCGTGCCCGGCACCCACGAGCCGGCCGTCCGCGTCGACGCAGCGCGCCCGCACCCGGGTGCCTCCGGCGTCGATCCCGACGGCGAGCGGAGCGGCGTAGCGATCCATCGATTCGTTGAGCACACCGCATGATGATTGATAGATTCATTACCGGACAACACCCCGGCACCGGCGGACGCGACGCGCCGGCCGATGGACCGCGACCGAGAGACCCTCATGATCACAGCCCGGATCCGCTCCGAACTGCCCACACTCAGCGGCTCGTTGCGCAAGGTCGGTGCGTATGTGCTGGCCGACCCCGCCGCGGTCGCGGAGACCTCGGCGGCCGATCTGGGGCGCCGCACCGGTACCTCGCAGGCCACCGTCACCCGGTTCTGCCAGGCCCTCGGTCTGGAGACGTACCAGCGGCTGCTGCTCGAACTCGCCAAGGAGCAGGGCGAGAAGGACCACGAGGGCGATACCGGCGGCCAGGACCGGCCGCTGGGTCCGGACATCGGCCCGGACGACGACCTGGAGCACCTGATCTCCGTCGTCGCCCACGCGGACCTCCAGGCACTGCGCAGCACCCGCGACCAACTCGACCGCGGCGCCCTGGAGGCGGCCGCACAGGCACTCGCCAGGGCACGGCGCATCGACGTCTACGGGGTGGGCGGTTCGGGCATTCTGGCGCGTGAGACGGAGGCCCGTCTGTTCGGCATCGGGATGCCTGCGCGCGGCTGGACGGAGGTGCACGCCGCGGAGACCTCGGCGGCCCTGCTGACCCCCGCGGACGCGGCCGTGGCACTCTCCCACTCGGGGCGCACCCGCGAGGTGCTCGGCCCGCTGCGGCTCGCCGCCGAGCGCGGCGCCACGACCGTCGCGGTCACCGGCGACCCGCGCTCGCCCGTCGCCCAGGCGGCAGCGGTCCATCTGACCTGGACGGCGGCGGAGACGAGCTTCCGGCGCGGCAGTTTCGGCGCCCGTCACTCGGCGCTGCTGATCCTCGACTGCCTCTACGCGCGCGTGGCGCAGCTGACCTACGACCGGGCGACCGCGTCGATCGCGCTCACGGCACACATCTCCGAGGAGCACGCCGCACGACCGCGCCGCCGCACGTGAAGGACGGCGGAACAGGACGACGGAACAGGACCGGTCGGGCGCCCTCAGGGGCACCCGGCCGGTCGTCGACGTCTAGATCTCGCCCCGCAGTTTGGCGAGCGCCTCGGCGAGGATCGCCTCGCCGTCCGCGTCACTGCGCCGCTCCCGCACGTACGCGAGGTGCGTCTTGTACGGCTCGGTGCGCGGCGGGTCCGGCGGGCTGTCCCGGTCCTGTCCGGCGGGGAAGCCGCAGCGCGGACAGTCCCAGGTCTCCGGCACCTGCGCGTCGGAGGCGAAGCTCGGCTGCGTCTCGTGCCCGTTCGAGCACCAGAAGGAGATGCGCAGGCGCGGCGCGGACTCGCCACGCTCGGCCTCGCCCATCGGCCCCGCCCCGACCCGACTTCCTCGGATCGCGTTGCCACTTGCCACGGTCGTAACTCCCTGCGTGATGGTGCCGCGAAGCGTGTCGGCGTCTCGCTTCGCCGCGGAGCGCCTCAGTCTACGTAAGGCCCAACGCGCGTCCAGTGGTTGGAGTTACCTGCCCTCCCCTAGACGCAAGCCCCATGATAGGCGGCGCTGTTGAGCGCGTACCGGACATGGGGCTTTACGTGAGCTCTGTGCAGTTGTGACGGGTGGAACCGAGGGTTCGGCGTGAAAATCAGTTGTTGATCTTCATAAGAATGCCGAGCACCACGATGCACGCGAACCAGAGCAGACCGAGCACGATCGTGATCCGGTCCAGGTTCCGCTCGGCGACCGAAGAGCCGCCGACGGAGGACTGCATGCCGCCTCCGAACATGTCGGAGAGACCGCCGCCCTTTCCCTTGTGCATGAGCACCAGGAGCATCAGCAGCAGGCTGAAGACGATCAGGGCGATCGAGAACCCCATAACCACGGCTGGACCAACTTCCTCGGAACTTTTCGGACGACGGGGCCGAAGCTCAAAGGAAAAGAGCTTCGGCCCCGCAAGAGTACGACGTATCGCCGCTAGCGCATACTCACAGGTCGCGCCACTCGCTGATCACTGCTCGTGGAAGCGGACGATCTTGACGAACTCGTCGGTGTCCAGGGAGGCGCCACCGATCAGGGCTCCGTCGATGTCCGGCTTGCCCATGATCTCCGCGACGTTGCCGGACTTCACCGAACCGCCGTACTGGATGCGGACCTTGTCGGCCACGTCCTGCGAGTACAGCTCGGCGAGCTTGCCGCGGATCGCCGCGCAGACCTCCTGCGCGTCGTCGGCGCCGCAGACCTTGCCGGTGCCGATGGCCCAGACCGGCTCGTAGGCGATGACGATGGTCTCGGCCTGCTCGGCGGGCAGGTCCTTGAGGCCGCCCTCGACCTGGGCGAGCGTGTGGGAGACGTGGTCGCCCGCCTCGCGCACGTCCAGCTCCTCGCCGACACACAGGATCGGGGTCAGGCCGTGCTTGTAGGCCGCCTTCACCTTGGTGTTGACGATGTCGTCGGTCTCGGCGTGATACTGGCGCCGCTCCGAGTGCCCGATCGCGACGTACGTGCACTTGAGCTTGGCGAGCATCGAGCCGGAGATCTCGCCGGTGTACGCGCCGGAGTCGTGCGCCGAGACGTCCTGGGCACCGTACTTGATCTTGAGCTTGTCGCCGTCGACCAGCGTCTGGACGGAGCGCAGGTCGGTGAAGGGCGGCAGGACGGCGACCTCGACGGCCTCGTAGTCCTTGTCCGCGAGGGCGAAGGCGAGCTTCTGGACGTGGGCGATGGCCTCGAGGTGGTTGAGGTTCATCTTCCAGTTGCCCGCCATCAGCGGCGTGCGGGTGCTCATTAAGGGTCAGTCCTCCAGTGCGGCGAGACCGGGCAGCGTCTTGCCCTCGAGGTACTCGAGGGAGGCGCCGCCGCCGGTCGAGATGTGGCCGAATGCCTTCTCGTCGAAGCCCAGGGTACGGACGGCCGCGGCGGAGTCGCCGCCGCCCACCACGGTGAAGCCCGGGGAGTCGAGGAGGGCCTGGGCGACCGCTTTGGTGCCCTCGGCGTAGTCGGGGTGCTCGAAGACGCCCATCGGCCCGTTCCAGAAGACGGTCTGCGCGTCGGCGAGCTTCGAGGCGTACAGCGTGCCGGACTCCGGACCGATGTCCAGGCCCATCTGGTCGGCGGGCATGGCGTCCGCGGCGACGGTGGCGGGGTGGGTCGGGGCCTTGGCCTTGAGGTCGGGGAACCCGGGCGCGACCACGACGTCCACCGGCAGCACGATCTCCACACCGTTCTTCTCGGCGCGCTCCAGGTACTCGGTCACCGCCGAGAGCTGGTCCTCCTGGACGAGCGAGGTACCGACCTCGTAGCCCTTGGCCTTGAGGAACGTGAACACCATGCCGCCGCCGATGAGCAGCCGGTCGGCCTTGCCGAGCAGCTGGTCGATGACGGCGAGCTTGTCGGAGACCTTGGCGCCGCCGAGCGCGACCACGTAGGGGCGCTTGACATCGTCCGTGAGCTTCTTCAGGACGCCGACCTCGGTGGCGATGAGGAAGCCGGCGTAGTGCGGCAGCTTCTTCGCGAGGTCGTACACGGAAGCGTGCTTACGGTGCACGGCGCCGAAACCGTCGCCTACGTAGACGTCGGCCAGGGCGGCGAGCTGGTCGGCGAACTCGCCGCGCTCGGTGTCGTCCTTGCTCGTCTCCCCCGCGTTGAAGCGCAGGTTCTCGATGACCGCGACCTGGCCCGGCTCCAGACCGTTCACCGCGTCGTGCGCGGCGGGGCCGGCCGTGTCCTGGGCGAACGCCACGGGCTTGCCCAGGAGTTCGGCGAGGCGCTCGGCGGCGGGCAGCAGGGAGAACGCGGGGTCCGGGGCGCCCTTGGGACGGCCCAGGTGCGAGGCGACGATCACCTTGGCGCCCGCGTCGGCCAGCGCCTTGACGGTGGGCAGCACGGCGCGGATGCGGCCGTCGTCGGTGATCAGGCCTTCGGCCAGCGGCACGTTGAGGTCGGCGCGGACGAACACCCGCTTGCCGTCGACCCCTTCGGCGAGAAGTTCCTCGATGGTCTGCATGACTGGACTCCTAGTGAGGCTGTTCCTGGTGAGGCGGTGAGGCTGACGCGCGAAAGGCCCGGACCGACGCGCGGCTTCGCGCGGGTCCGGACCTTCGCTCACATCGTGATGCCTTGTTGCTCTGGAACCTTAGAGCTGACCACCGACGAAGACCGTGAGGTCCACGAGGCGGTTGGAGTAGCCCCACTCGTTGTCGTACCAGCCGAGGATCTTCACCGTCTTGCCTTCCTGAACCATCGTCAGGGAGGAGTCGAAGGTGCAGGACGCCGGGTCGCTCACGATGTCGGAGGACACGATCGGGTCCTCGGTGTAGAACAGGATGCCCTTGAGGTCGCCGTCGTCGGCGGCCTTCTTGAACGCGGCGTTGACCTCGTCCTTGGTGACCTCGCGCTGGAGCTCGACGACCAGGTCGGTGGCGGAGCCGGTCGGGACCGGGACGCGCATCGCGATGCCGTCGAGCTTGCCCTTGAGCTGCGGCAGGACCAGGGCGGTGGCCTTGGCGGCACCCGTCGTGGTCGGGATGATGTTCTCGGCGGCGGCGCGGGCGCGGCGCAGGTCCGAGTGCGGGAAGTCCAGGATGCGCTGGTCGTTCGTGTACGCGTGGACCGTCGTCATCAGGCCCTTGACGATGCCGAAGTTCTCGTCGAGAACCTTGGCCATCGGCGCCACACAGTTGGTGGTGCAGGAGGCGTTCGAGATGACGTTGTGGTTCGCCGCGTCGTACTTGTCCTGGTTGACGCCCATCACGATCGTGATGTCCTCGTCCTTGGCCGGAGCCGAGATGAGGACCTTCTTGGCGCCACCGGCGATGTGCTTCTCGGCGTCGGCCTTCTTGGTGAAGATGCCGGTCGACTCGATCACGATGTCGACGCCCAGCTGACCCCACGGAATGTCGGCGGGGTTGCGCTCGGACAGCACCTTGATGGTGTGGCCGTCGACCGTAATGGTGTCCTCGGTGTGCGACACCTCGGCCTTGAGGCGGCCCAGGATGGTGTCGTACTTCAGAAGATGCGCGGTGGTCGCGGTGTCACCCAGGTCGTTGACAGCCACGATCTCGATGTCCGCACCCTGCTCGAGCAGCGCGCGGAAGTAGTTGCGACCGATGCGGCCAAAGCCGTTGATGCCTACGCGGATCGTCACGAACCGATCTCCTCGTTGGTACGCCGGATTCGACGCCGGCGAGATGTATTGGGATGTCCCCGACCGCCTTCGACCCTACCTCCCATAAGGGCTTGGGGTGACATCGAGCCGCCCTATGCAGGACACAGCGGCCCGTACTCGTCAGTAACGTACGGGCCGCCGCATATTTTCCGGGTATTTCGAAGACGTCAGTCGCTAATTGAGCGCAGTGCCTTTCTGATGAGCGCATTTCGATCGGCGGCCGTGGTCACGTGTTCCAGACCGAATCCGAGGAGAACGGTGTCCGGAGTGCTGATCGCCCCGTAGGTCGTGAACAGGTCCTTGGCGAGCGCCCAGTCCCGGACCGCGGCCGGGCTTCCCTCGGGTGGTCCGGGGACCTGCCAGACGCCCAGGGACGTCTCGAAGCCCTCGGTCTCGGTGGCCTGGCCGCCGGTGACGAGGGACGCGTTGTCAGCCCGTACGCCCTCGCCGCCGCTGCCCGGGTCGGACACGTAGCTGAGCGACACCTCGACGGAGTGGCCCGCGTAGGCGCTCAGGTCGTACGCGACCGTCTTCCAGTCGTCCGAGGAACCCGTGAGGCTGTTCCAGGCCCCGGAGGTGCCGGTGTTGCCGCAGGCGGCGCCGTCGGGGGTCAGATAGCGCTTCAGGGCCGGGTGGTCCTCGATGAAGAAGCCGGCCTCGCACTCGGTCGGTACGGCGTTCGAGGTCAGACCTTCCTTGTCGGGCAGGGTCGTCCAGTCCTCGGCGCCGACCGTGTGCACCTCCAGGATGACGTGGTCGTAGCCGGCCTCGGTGTCCCACAGCAGCTGCGCCCGCAGGGTCGGCTGGTCGGCCGCGGTGACGCGGTTCAGGTCGATGGTGCGGGTCAGGCGCTTGTAGGCGTCGTCCGTGTGCACGGCCGCGGCCATGCCCGCGCCCTCGTACTGGCCGGCCCCGGCGCTCTTGAACTGCGGCAGGGTGGCCGACGTGGCCTCATACAGACCGGCGCCGTTGAGCGGGTTGCCGGGGGCGTCGCCGAGGGTCGCCGCGATACCCGCGAGTTCACCGGAACCGTCGAAGCGGGTGGCGACCGGCGCCGCGGTGCGGGAGTAGGCGCCCAGGTAGTACTGGCTGAAGTCGTTCGTCGTGGTGTCGACGATGTCGACGGAGCCGCCCGCCTTCTCGCCCGCCTCGATCAGCTTGCCGCTCTCGTTGAGGTAGTCGCGCAGGGCGAGTTGGGTGGCGAGGCCGGGACGGTCCGCGCCCGTGTAGTGGACGACCGCCTCGAAGTGGCCGAGGACCCCGAGCGGGTCCGGTACGCCTTGCGTGGCCACGTTCCAGACGGCGGCCTTGCGCCCCGCGGCCTTGAGCGCGTCTACGTATGCGGCTGTTTGCTGCCCTGTGGCGTCGTTTTCCGCGACGACAAGAGTGTCCGCCTTCGGGCGCGCGGCGACGGTGTACGTGAAGTGGTCACTGGAAGTGCGCTTTCCGGATTTCGTGCGCCCCGTGAACCACACCTCTACCTTGTCGCCCACATCGGCGCCGTCGACCTTCGCCCGATAGGCGTCGAAGTGGAGATTGTCCTCGCCTCCGTAGGTCTCGCCGCCCTTCCAGGCACGCAATTTCTCGTCGTGCGAACGGCCGTCATTGACGCGGTAGTTCAGCTCCTTGTCGCGTACGGACTTACGGGCAACGACGGAGACTTCCTGGTCGCCACCGCGCGCGTAGGACGTCGCGAAGGTGGCCGGGGTGAAGTCGGGCGCCTCCAGGCCGACCGCCGACGAGGGCTGGTCCGGGTGGGAGGCGGTCTCCGCGACGGAGAGGGCGAAGGGCACGTTCTTCGCGAACTCGTCCTGGATGAGCTTCTCGTCGTCCGGGAAGGTGAAGATCGACGCGCAGTCCTGGGGCCGCCAGGCATCGTTCGGGTCGATGTTCGAAGCGGTCTGGCACGTGCTCATCTCGGGCGTGAACATCGAGACGCCGTTCACGTTGCCCGCGTGTCCGTCGGCCTCGCCGTTGGTCGTGTACAGCTCGGAGGAGACCTGCGGGTGGTAGCCGGGGATCGCGGAGTTCTCCGGGGTGCCGGCCAGCGCCTTGTAGAGCACGTCGTCCGGTGTCGGCGTGGCGACCTGCCAGCCCACTCCGTAGAGCAGCAGCTCGGCGGCGGAGTGGTAGTTGATGGCGTAGTCGAAGCCGATCCGCTTCTCGAAGGCGTCGATGGCCTTGGTCTCGGGCTCGGAGTTGGGCCCCGTGCCGCGATAGGTCTCGCTGGCGGCGCGCGGGGACGAACCCTCGTCGTCGTAGCCCCATTTGTAGGCGAAGTTGCGGTTGAGGTCGACGCCGTCGCCGGCGGTGATGGCGCCGTCCCCGTTCACGTCGCGCAGGTTCTTGCGCCACTGGCGGTTGGCGGCCGCCTTGTGCGTCCAGTCGTAGCCGTCGGGGTTGGCCGACAGGACGAACCACAGCTCCGTGGAGTCGACGATCTTCTTGATACGCCGGTCCTTGGCGTAGTTGTCCACGTAGTAGTGCATCAGGCGGCGGGTCATCTCCGGGGTGATCCACTCGCGCGCGTGCTGGTTGGACATGTAGAGGACCGCCGGCTTGGCGCCGTCCTTGACCTTCTTGGCGCCCTTGCTGAGCTTCAGCGCGAGGATGTCCTGGCCCTGGACCGTCTTGCCGATGGAGACGACCTTGGTGAGGCCGGGATGTTCCTGGCCGGTGCGGACGATCTCCTCCTGGAGATTGCCCTTGCCGCTGTACGGGCGGAAGACACCGTCGCCCGCCGCCTCGACGCGCGCCTCGGCCTTGGCCGTCACCTTGTGCTCGGTGAGCTCGACGCCCTTGCCGCGCAGCGCGTCGGCCTGCTTCCCGGTGAGGTACACCTCGATTTCCGCGGTGCCCTTCTCGGGCGCCTGCTCACTGAGTTCATGAGCGTCCTGGCCCGCCTGGAGAAGCAGGGGTATCTGCTCCTTCGACACGTCGGCGCGGAACACCTTGACGGCGTCCGCGCCCGGATCCCCGCTCGCCGAACTTCCGCTTGCCGCACTTCCGCTCTCCGCCTGGGCGACCGGCGCGAGTGCGGCCCCGCCCAGTCCCAGTACAAGTGCTCCGACAGCGAGGATCGATCTCGCTCTTCGTCTCATGAGCCCCCCTTGCAGTTGTCTGCCGCGGTCGTGGCGCGCTGCCACAGAAGCGAACAGCCGCCAGACTCATGACAGTTCATGGTCAAGTCAAGGGGGCCTCGGAGGCCCCGCGGGGGTCGGCGTGAGGCAGCAGAAAACCGGTGGCGGCGCCTCCATGGGCACCGCCACCGGTTCACCTACGTACGTAGGACGCTCCTACCGCGTCTGTCCCGCGGCTCAGCCCGCGAGGTTGTCCGCGAGGCTCTCGGCCATCTCCTCGGCCATTTCTTCCACCATCTCCTCGGCCAGCTCCTCCGTCAGGTTCGACTCCGTGCCGGGGATGCCGAGGTCCTGCGCCCGCTTGTCCGCCATGGCGAGCAGCCGCCGGATACGGCCCGCGACGGCGTCCTTGGTCAGCGGCGGGTCGGCGAGGGCACCCAGCTCCTCCAGGGAGGCCTGCTTGTGCTCCATGCGCAGCCGGCCGGCGGCGGCGAGGTGCTCCGGCACGTCGTCGGCGAGGATCTCCAGGGCGCGCTGCACACGGGCGCCGGCGGCGACGGCCGCGCGGGCCGAGCGGCGCAGGTTCGCGTCGTCGAAGTTGGCGAGGCGGTTCGCGGTGGCGCGGACCTCGCGGCGCATCCGCCGCTCCTCCCAGGCCAGCACCGACTCGTGGGCGCCCATCCGGGTGAGCAGCGCGCCGATCGCGTCGCCGTCGCGGACGACCACGCGGTCCACGCCGCGCACCTCACGGGCCTTCGCCGCGATCGAGAGGCGGCGGGCGGCGCCGACCAAGGCGAGCGCGGCCTCCGGACCCGGGCAGGTCACTTCGAGCGAGCTGGAGCGCCCGGGCTCGGTGAGCGAGCCGTGCGCCAAGAACGCGCCGCGCCAGGCCGCCTCCGCGTCGCAGGTGGCCCCCGAGACCACCTGCGGCGGAAGGCCCCGGATCGGACGGCCACGGCCGTCCACGAGACCCGTCTGGCGGGCCAGCTGATCGCCGCCCGCGACCACTCGTACGACAAAACGCGAACTGCGGCGCAGTCCGCCGGGCGCCATCACGATCAGCTCCGAGCTGTGCCCGAAGATCTCGAGAATGTCCCGCTTGAGCCGCCGTGCGGCCATCGCGGTGTCCAGCTCCGCCTCGATCACGATGCGGCCGCTCACCAGGTGAAGGCCGCCCGCAAACCGCAGAATGGCCGAAACCTCGGCCTTTCTGCAGCAGGTCCGGGTGACGGGGAGCCGGGAGATTTCGTCCTTCACCGCTGCCGTCATCGCCATGGGCCGATCCTTCCATGCATCCGAAAAATACGGTCGTACGCGGCGGCCAACAGCTCCGGATCGTGCCTCGGAGTCCCGTCGGGCCTGGCTACCGGCGCCAGCTCGACCGCGGCACCGAAACGCTCTTTGGCGGCGTCGGTCAAAGACTCGCGGTCGGGCACGGCGGCCTCGTCGGCCAGCACCACGTCCAGGGCGAGTTTAGGGGCGTGTCGTCCCAAAACCTCCAAATGACGCTGCGGTGAGAACCCATCGGTTTCTCCGGGTTGCGGCGCGAGGTTGAGCGAGAGGACCCGGCGGGCCTTCGTCTCGACGAGCGCGTCGAGCAGTTCGGGCACGAGCAGATGCGGGATCACGGACGAGAACCAGGAGCCCGGACCGAGCACCACCCAGTCCGCGTCGAGGACGGCGGCGACCGCCTCGGGCACGGCCGGCGGGTCGTGCGGCACCACGTGGACGGACTGCACCTCGCCGGGGGTGAGCGCCACCGTGGCCTGCCCCCGGACGGTGTCCACGTCGTCGGGCCGGTCCGGGTCGTGCCCCTTGACCAGGGCCTGGAGCTCCAGCGGGACGGCGGACATGGGCAGCACGCGCCCGTGCGCGCCGAGCAGCTCGGCGACCAGGTCGAGCGCCTGTACGTGATCGCCCAGCTGCTCCCAGAGGGCGACGATCAGCAGATTGCCGACCGCGTGCCCGTTCATCTCGCCCGGCGACTGGAAGCGGTGCTGGATGACGCGGGCCCAGGTCTGGCCCCAGTCGTCGTCGCCGCAGAGCGCCGCGAGGGCCTTGCGCAGGTCCCCGGGCGGCAGCACGCCCAGCTCGTCACGGAGGCGCCCGCTGGAGCCGCCGTCGTCGGCGACCGTGACGACGGCCGTGAGGTCGCCGGTGATGCGGCGCAGCGCGGCCAGGGAGGCCGACAGGCCCATGCCGCCGCCGAGAGCGACGACCTTGGGTGTCGCGCCCTTGCGGCGCGTCGCCAGTGGCTTTCTACGGCCCAGTCTGCTGGTGAGCCGTAGCGTGCGTCCTGTCATTCGCGGCCCATGTCGCGGTGGACGACCACGGTCTCCACGCCCTGCGAAGCGAGCCGGGCCGCGAGCTTCTCCGACGTGGCGACGGAGCGGTGCTTGCCGCCGGTACAGCCGACGGCGATGGTCACGTACCGCTTGCCCTCGCGGCGGTAGCCGGCCGCGATGAGCTGGAGCAGCTCGGTGTAGCGGTCCAGGAACTCCTTGGCGCCCGGCTGTGCGAAGACGTAGTTCGATACTTCTTCGTTCAGGCCGGTGAAGGGTCGCAGCTCGGGGACCCAGTGCGGGTTCGGCAGGAAGCGCATGTCGACGACGAGGTCGGCGTCGACGGGCAGGCCGTACTTGAAGCCGAACGACATGACGGTGGCCCGCAGCTCGGGCTCCTCCTCGCCGGCGAACTGGGCGTCCATCTTGGCGCGCAACTCGTGCACGTTCAGGCTGGAGGTGTCGATGACGAGGTCGGCGTCGCCGCGCAGCTCACGCAGGAGCTCGCGCTCGGCCGCGATGCCGTCGACGATGCGGCCGTCGCCCTGGAGGGGGTGCGGGCGGCGCACCGACTCGAAGCGGCGCACCAGGGCCTCGTCGGAGGACTCCAGGAAGACGATGCGGCGGGTGACGTGCTTGGCCTCCAGGTCCGCGAGGGACTCCCGGAGGTTGTCGAAGAAGCGGCGTCCTCGTACGTCGACGACGACCGCGATCCGCGCCACGTTGCCCTGCGAGCGGGCGCCGAGCTCCACCATGGTGGGGATCAGGGCGGGCGGCAGGTTGTCGACGACGAACCAGCCGAGGTCCTCCAGGCACTTCGCCGCGGTGGAGCGGCCCGCGCCCGACATCCCGGAGATGATCACCAGCTCGGGGATGGCGGCGTCCGGGACGGCCGGGGTGTCCTTCTTCGCGCCTGCGCCGGTACTCACCTGTGCTCCGTGCTCCGGTTGTGCGGGGCTGTCCGCCGTACCGCTGGTCTCACTGCTTCCGTGCTCGCTCATGGCTCCTGCCCCCGTCGTTCTTCCGAGGCTCCCGTGCTGACGGGCTCCTCTGCGGAGCCCGCGTCCGTCGCGTGCTCCGTCGTGCTCTCTTCGTCTTCCATGATCTCTCCGGTGGCCATGTTCACGGCGGGCGTCGCCGGTGCCGCCTTGGCGAAGGCCGCCACGATCGTCTCGGCCGTCTTGCGGCCTATGCCGGGAATCTCGCAGATCTGGTCGATTGTGGCGGACCGGAGCCGCTTCACCGAACCGAAATGCTTGATGAGCGCCTGTTTACGCGCGTCTCCGAGGCCCGGCACCTCGTCCAGCGGGCCCGCCCTGAAGCGCTTGGCCCGCTTGGTGCGCTGATAGGTGATGGCGAAGCGGTGCGCCTCGTCGCGCACGCGCTGAAGGAGATAGAGCCCCTCACTGGTGCGGGGCAGGACCACCGGATCGTCCTCGTCCGGCACCCAGACCTCTTCGAGGCGCTTGGCCAGACCGCAGACCGCGATGTCGTCGATGCCCAGCTCGTCCAGGGCCCGCTTGGCCGCGGCGACCTGCGGCTGGCCGCCGTCGACCACGACGAGCTGGGGCGGGTAGGCGAACTTCTTGGGGCGGCCGTCGTCCTCGGTGAGGGTGGACTCGCTCGGTCCGTCGTCGTCGTCCGTCAGCTCCGCGTCGGACCACTCCCCCGACTTCTCCTGCCCGGCGAGGTAGCGCTTGAAGCGGCGGGTGATCACCTCGTGCATGGAGCGGACGTCGTCCTGCCCCTCGAATCCCTTGATCTGGAAGCGGCGGTATTCGCTCTTACGAGCGAGGCCGTCCTCCAGGACCACCATGGACGCCACGACGTCGTCACCCTGGAGGTGCGAGATGTCGTAGCACTCGATCCGCAGCGGGGCGCTGTCCAGGCCTAGGGCCTCGGCGATCTCCTCCAGGGCCCGGGAGCGCGTGGTGAGGTCGGAGGCGCGCTTCGTCTTGTGCAGGGCGAGCGCATGCAGCGCGTTCCTGTGCACCGTCTCCATGAGCGCCTTCTTGTCACCGCGCTGCGGGATACGCAGCGACACGCCCGATCCGCGGCGCTCGGTGAGCCAGGCCTGGACGGGCTCCAGGGGGTCCGGCAGCGCCGGGACGAGGACCTCCTTGGGGACGGAGTCCCCGGTCTCCTCCCCGTAGAGCTGCTGCAACGCGTGCTCGACCAGGTCGCCGCTGGTGACCGCCTCGACCTTGTCCGTGACCCAGCCGCGCTGACCGCGGACGCGTCCGCCCCGTACGTGGAAGATCTGGACGGCTGCTTCCAGCTCGTCCTCCGCGAGGGCGATGAGGTCGGCGTCGGTGGCGTCGGCGAGGACGACCGCGCTCTTCTCCATGGCCTTGCGCAGCGCCTCGATGTCGTCACGGAGGCGGGCCGCGCGCTCGTACTCCATATCCTCGGCGGCGACCGCCATGTCCTTCTCCAGGCGGCGGATGTACGTGCCCGTGCGGCCCGCCATGAAGTCGCTGAACTCCTCGGCCAGCTCGCGGTGTTCGTCGGGGGTGACGCGGCCCACACAGGGGGCCGAGCACTTGCCGATGTAGCCGAGGAGACAGGGGCGGCCGGTACGCGTCGCGTTCTTGAACACGCCCGCGGAGCAGGTGCGGACCGGGAAGACGCGCAGCAGGAGGTCGACGGTGTCGCGGATCGCCCACGCGTGCCCGTAGGGCCCGAAGTAGCGCACGCCCTTCTTCTTCTGCCCGCGCATCACCTGGACGCGCGGGAACTGCTCGTTCATCGTCACGGCCAGGTACGGATAGCTCTTGTCGTCGCGGTACTTGACGTTGAACCGCGGGTCGTACTCCTTGATCCAGGAGTACTCCAGCTGGAGCGCCTCGACCTCCGTGCCCACCACTGTCCATTCCACGGAGGCGGCCGTGGTGACCATGGTGCGCGTACGGGGGTGCAGGTTCGCCAGGTCCTGGAAGTAGCTCGCCAGGCGCTGGCGCAGGCTCTTCGCCTTTCCGACGTAGATCACCCGGCGGTGCTCGTCTCGGAACCTGTACACCCCCGGGGTGTCGGGAATCTGTCCCGGCTTGGGGCGGTAGCTGGAGGGGTCGGCCATGTCAGACACCCTACTGGCGGGGTGTGACAGTGCGGGGCGCCCGGCGCCGACGCCCGGGCGGAGGGCTGCCGCGGCCGTCGGCCGCGCCCTCTCCGAGGGGCAGGGGGCAGATCCGGACGCGGTGAGCAGCCAACCTTGTCGAGTGCAGGTCAACACGCTTCAATGCCGGGTGACTTGGGACGGTGAATGACTTCGTACGGATGTGAACAACTTCTGTACACCGACCAGCCGCCGCAGCGCGGAGAAGCAGGAGGCCTGGATGCGGCTCGGCGAACGGCACAAGGAAGCGGCACAGTTCCCCACCCCGGACGCGGCGCAGTCCCCCACCCTGGAAGCGGCCAAGTCCTCCACCCTGGACGCGGCCCTGCGCACCGGCCCGTTCCACCTCGCCCTTCGGGCCGCGATCGCCGCACGGCGGCTGCCGCTGCACCGGGTCCAGCACCATCTGTCGCGCCAGGGCATCAAGGTCGGCGTGACGAGCCTGAGCTACTGGCAGCAGGGCGCGCGGCGGCCACAGCGCCCGGAGTCGATGCGGGCCGTACGCGCGCTCGAGGAGATTCTCGAACTGCCCGAGGAGTCCCTCATCCGGCTGCTCGGCCCCACCGCGAACACGGCCGCGCGGCAACGGCCGGCCCGCTCCTACCGCTCGCTCGTCGAGGCGTCCGGGGTTCTCGCGCGCCTGCTCGGGGAGCTGGAGTCACCGCTGGACGGCGGCCTGCACACGGTCGGACAGCACGAGCGCGTACGGATCGGGCCGCGCAGGGAGCTGCTCGGCCGGGACTCCCAGCACATCGTGCGGGCGCACCGCGACGGGGTGGACCGGTATGTGGCCGTGCACCACGGCGATCCCGGGTGTGCGCCCGGGGACGTCGCTGTACATGCCCTGGAGAACTGCCGTACGGGGCGTGTGCGGTGGGACGGCGGGACGGGGGTCCTGGTGGCGGAGCTGCTCTTCGACGCGCGGCTGCGGACCGGTGACACCCATCTGTTCCGCTACGGCTTCGAGGACGGCACGGCCGGCGCCTCGACCGAGTACGTCCGCGGTTTCGACTTCGCGGGCGGGCAGTACGCGCTCCAGGTCCGGTTCACCGATGACGCGCTGCCCGTGCGCTGCCACCGCTTCGCCCAGCAGTCGACGGCGGCGCCGCGCGCCGGCCGTCAGGAACTGGCGCTCAGCGGTCACCACCGGTCGGTGCATCTGGTGGAACCACAGGTGCGGGCGGGGTTGCTGGGGATCGGCTGGGACTGGGAGTGATCCGGTCCGGGGGCTGTGGGTTACTTCTGGGGACCGGCGACGATCTTGCCGCCCTCCACCTTCACCGCGAGTTCCTCCAGCGGCGTGGTCGCCGGGGCGTGCAGCACCTTGCCGGTCGTGGCGTCGAACTTGCTGCCGTGGCAGTTACAGGTCAGCTCCGTGCCCTTCAGCATCCCGATCGGGCAGCCCGCGTGCGTGCAGATCGTGCTGAACGCCTTGTACGCGCCGTCCTCGGTACGGCTGACGACGACGTGCTCGTCCTTGTAGAGCTTCGCCCCGCCCGCGGGCACCTCGTCGGCCTTGCCCAAGTCGACCGGCGCTGTGGGCGCCGCCGCCGCGCCGCCGCCGGACCCGGTGGAACAGGCGGTCAGGCCGAGGCCGGCCGTCCCCGCGACGGCGGCGCCGCGCAGGGCGGTGCGACGGGAGATGCGGGAAGGGGCCGTGCCGGACATCTGGACTCCACAAGAAGCGCTGTCCCGCGGAACGGAACAGGAGCGGGACGGGGTGGGGTGGGCGTGGGGTAGGGGTGAGGTCGGCCTGAGACAGGGGCGAGGTTGGCGTGAGGCAGGGGTGACAGATCAGACGATACCGACGAGCGGACGGGCACCTCCCGCGGCCCCTGCAGCTCCCCCGGGTGCGCTGCCCGCTCCCGCCCTCGTCGTGCCCGTATCGGCCCCTGACGTGCCCGTATCGGGGACGCCTGCTGACCCGCGGGGCGTGAGGCTCTAGCCTGCCGTCGGCACTGGTGCGCACATCGGCACCGCTCGTCCCGTCCGAGAGGAACCATCGTGATCGTCGTCGCCGGAGAGGCCCTGATCGACCTCGTCCCGCTGGGAGCGGGCACCGACGACGGCCCGGCCGCCGGCCCGGCCGCGACGCTGCCCGCGCTCGCGCCCCGGCTCGGCGGCGGGCCGTACAACACGGCGGTGGCGCTCGGCCGGCTCGGCTCCCCCGTGGCCTTCTGCTCGCGCGTGTCCCGGGACGCCTTCGGAGAGGCCCTGCTCGGCGGGTTGCGGGCGGCCGGCGTGGACGTCTCCCCCGTACAGCGGGGTGACGAGCCGACGACGCTGGCTGTCGCGTCCATCGGCGCGGACGGTTCCGCCGGCTACTCCTTCTACGTGGAGGGAACCGCCGACCGGCTCTTCGCGGTGCCGGACGCGCTTGTGGCGGGCACGCGCGCGGTGTCGTTCGGCACCTGCTCCCTCGTCCTGGAGCCCGGGGCGAGCGCCTACGAGGAACTGATGCGCTCGGCCGCCGCGCAGGGCGTGTGCACCGCCCTCGACCCGAACATCCGCGCGGGGCTGATCCCCGACGCGGACGCCTACCGGGCCCGCTTCAAGAGCTGGCTGCCGTCCACCACGCTCCTCAAGCTCTCCGAGGAGGACGCGCAATGGCTCGGGGGCACGCCCCAGGAATGGCTGGCCGCCGGGCCTGCGGCCGTGGTGGTCACCCGCGGCGGTGAGGGGCTCACCGTCTTCACGCGGGACGGCGACGAGCTGTCCGTACCGGGCGAGCGGGTCGACGTCGTCGACACGATCGGTGCCGGCGACACCGTCAACGCGGCGCTGCTGCACGGCCTGTCCCAGCAGGACGCCCTGTCCCCCGCGGCGGTCGGGAGCCTGGGCGGCGACGGCTGGGCCCGGCTGCTGGGGTTCGCGGCCCGCGCGGCGGCGATCACCTGCTCCCGCCCGGGCGCGGAGCCGCCGTACGCGAGTGAGTTCGGGGGGCTGTAGCGGTACGCGTCGCCGCGGGGTGGGCGCCGAGCCTTCGGGGTGGCGCGCCCCATCCGGTCATTGAACGCGCTGCGCCCCGCGGGGGGTTCCCGCGGGGCGCAGCGTTTTGCACGGAGTACGACCGGTCCGTTCCGACCCGTCAGGCCTTCCGGGCCCGCGTGGCCGTCTTCTTGGCGGTGGGCTTCGCCGCCGCGGACTTGGCCGCCTTGGTGGCGGTCTTGCCCGTGGTCTTGCCCGCGCCCGACTTCGCGGCCGGCTTGGTGGCGGGTGTCTTCGCCGTGGCCGTCTTCCTGGCCGGAGCCTTGGTGGCGGCCACGGTCTTCTTCGCCGCGCTCTTGCGCGTCCGGGCCGCGGGCGCCGAAGCGTCACTGACCCGGTCGGCACCGAGAACGTCACGCAGGAACTTGCCGGTGTGGCTGGCCGGTTCGGACGCGACCTGCTCCGGGGTGCCCTCGGCGACGACGATGCCGCCTCCGTTACCCCCCTCGGGGCCCATGTCGACGACCCAGTCCGCGGTCTTGATGACGTCCAGGTTGTGCTCGATGACGATGACCGAGTTGCCCTTGTCGACCAGGCCGGAAAGGACCGTGATCAGCTTGCTGATGTCCTCGAAGTGCAGACCGGTGGTCGGCTCGTCGAGCACGTACACCGTGCGTCCCGTGGACCGCCTCTGCAGCTCGCTCGCCAGCTTCACGCGCTGGGCCTCACCACCGGAGAGAGTCGGCGCGGACTGCCCGAGGCGGACGTAGCCGAGACCCACGTCGTTCAGGGTCCTGAGGTGACGGGCGATCGCGGGGACGGCCTCGAAGAAGGCGAGGCCCTCCTCGATCGGCATGTCCAGGACCTCGGCGATGGACTTGCCCTTGTAGTGGACCTCCAGGGTCTCCCGGTTGTAGCGCGCACCGTGGCAGACCTCGCACGGGACGTACACGTCCGGCAGGAAGTTCATCTCGATCTTGATCGTGCCGTCACCCGAGCAGTTCTCGCAGCGGCCGCCCTTGACGTTGAAGGAGAAGCGGCCCGGCAGGTAGCCGCGGACCTTCGCCTCGGTGGTCTCGGCGAAGAGCCTGCGGACGTGGTCGAAGACGCCGGTGTACGTCGCCGGGTTCGACCGGGGGGTACGGCCGATGGGCGACTGGTCGACGTGCACGACCTTGTCGACGAGGTCGTCGCCCTCCACGCGCGTGTGGCGGCCGGGGACGGACCGCGCCCCGTTCAGCTCCCGCGCCAGGTGCGTGTACAGGATGTCGTTGACCAGCGTGGACTTGCCGGAGCCGGAGACGCCGGTGACGGCCGTGAGGACACCGAGCGGGAAGGACACGTCGATGTCCCGCAGGTTGTTCTCCTTGGCGCCGTGCACCGTGAGGTGGCGCGCCGGGTCCACGGGCCGCCGGACGTCCGGGACCGGGATGGACTTCTTGCCCAACAGGTACTGGCCCGTCATCGACTCGGCGTTGCTCAGCAGCCCCTTCAAGGGACCGCTGTGCACGACCTTGCCGCCGTGCTCGCCCGCGCCGGGGCCGATGTCGACGACCCAGTCGGCGACCTTGATGGTGTCCTCGTCGTGCTCGACCACGATGAGCGTGTTGCCCATGTCTCGGAGGCGGACGAGGGTCTCGATCAGGCGGTGGTTGTCGCGCTGGTGGAGGCCGATGGACGGCTCGTCGAGCACGTACAGGACGCCGACGAGGCCGGAGCCGATCTGGGTGGCGAGCCGGATGCGCTGGGCCTCGCCGCCGGAGAGCGTGCCCGCCGCCCGGTTCAGCGAGAGGTAGTCGAGGCCTACGTCGACGAGGAAGCGGAGCCGCTCGTTGACCTCCTTCAGGACGCGCTCGGCGATCTTCTTGTCGCGCGCGTTCAGCCGGAGCTTGGCCAGGAAGTCGGCGCAGTCGCTGATGGACATGGCCGAGACCTCGGCGATGGACTTCTCCATGACCGTGACGGCGAGGACGATCGGCTTGAGGCGCGTGCCCGCACAGGTGGGGCAGGGCACCTCGCGCATGTAGCCCTCGAAGCGCTCACGGCTCGAGTCCGACTCGGCCTCGCTGTGGCGGCGCTTCACGAACGGCACGGCGCCCTCGAACGGCGTCGTGTACCTGCGCTCCCGCCCGTACCGGTTGCGGTAGCGCACCTCGATCTGCGTCTTGTGGCCGTTGAGGAGCGCCTTCTTCGCGCGCTGCGGCAGCCCCGCGAACGGGATGTCCGTACGGAAACCGAGCGCGTCGGCGAGCGCCCCGATGAGCCGGGCGAAGTAGTCCTTGGTGTGGCCGTGCGACCACGGGTGGATGGCGCCCTCGTCGAGCGACTTGTCCTCGTCGGGGACGATCAGGTCGGGGTCGACCTCCATGCGCGTGCCGATGCCCGAGCAGTCGGGGCAGGCGCCGAAGGGCGAGTTGAAGGAGAAGGAGCGGGGCTCCAGCTCTTCGAAGGACAGGTCGTCGTGCGGGCAGTACAGGTGCTCCGAGTACATGCGCTCGCGCTCGGGGTCGTCCTCGGGGAGGTCGACGAAGTCGAGCACGACCATGCCGCCGGCGAGGCCGAGCGCGGTCTCCACGGAGTCGGTCAGGCGGCGCTTGGCGGAGTCCTTCACCGTGAGGCGGTCGATGACCACCTCGATGGTGTGCTTCTCCTGCTTCTTCAGCGTCGGCGGCTCGGAGAGCTGGATCGTCTCGCCGTCCACGCGCGCCCGGGAGTAGCCCTTGGTCTGCAGGTCGCTGAAGAGGTCGACGAACTCGCCCTTGCGCTCACGCACCAGCGGCGACAGGACCTGGAAGCGGCTGCCCTCGGGCAGCTCCAGGACCTTGTCGACGATGGCCTGCGGCGACTGGCGCGCGATGGGGCGGCCGCACTCGGGACAGTGCGGCTTGCCGATGCGCGCGAAGAGCAGACGCAGGTAGTCGTAGACCTCGGTGATGGTGCCGACCGTGGAGCGCGGGTTGCGCGAGGTCGACTTCTGGTCGATCGAGACGGCCGGGGAGAGGCCCTCGATGAAGTCGACGTCCGGCTTGTCCATCTGGCCGAGGAACTGGCGGGCGTACGAGGACAGCGATTCGACGTAGCGCCGCTGCCCCTCGGCGAAGATCGTGTCGAACGCGAGCGAGGACTTGCCGGAGCCGGACAGACCGGTGAAGACGATGAGGGAGTCGCGCGGGAGGTCGAGCGAGACATTCCGGAGATTGTGCTCGCGCGCGCCACGGACGATGAGACGGTCGGCCACGCCGGTCCGTACCTTTCTTGGGAGAAATGACAGGAAGCCCTGAGTGACAGGAAGCCTTGAGAAGCCTGTCTTTTGCAGACTAGGGGGAGCCACTGACAACGCGGTCGGCTTCCCGTGTTCGGTAACAAACCCGGACGTTCAAGAATGCCCGATGCCGCCTTCGACCTTATAGCACGTACATTCGATTCCAGCATGATGTCGGCCACCTTCACCCGAACGTGTGGCACGGCTACCGTCTGGGCCATGAACCATCACGAGCGTGACCTGGTGTCTGTACGTGAAGCGACCGAACGGCTGCTCACCGCGGTCGGCACTCTGGACAACGCGAGTGTGACCGAGCCGTCACGGCTTCCGGGCTGGAGCCGTGGTCATGTGCTCGCCCACCTCGCCCGGAACGCGGACGCGCTCGTCAACGTCCTCGCCGGCCGGCCCATGTACGAGAGCGCCGAGGCGCGCGACGCCGACATCGAGCGGGACGCCCCGCGGGAGCTGCGCTCCCAGATCGACGACGTACGAGCGAGCACGGAGCGCTTCCAGGACGTCGGGGCCGAGGACGCGGACTGGTCGCGCACGGTGGAGCTGCGCAACGGCGTCAAGGACGTCGCCTCCCAAGTACCGTTCCGGCGCTGGATCGAGGTCGAGCTGCACCACGTGGACCTGGGCATCGGTTACGAGCTCGAGGACCTCTCGGAGGAGTTCACGCAGCGGGAGATCAACTTCCTCACGCGGCGCTTCCGCAACCACCCGGACCTGCCACCGCTGCTGATCAAGCAGGACGACGGCCGCATGATCCCGACCGGCGAGGTGCGGGGCCTGTCCCTGGAGGAGATCGAGGACGGCGTGGACCCGCAGCCGGGCGCGTTCGTCGTCGAGGGGCGCCAAGCGGACCTCCTGGGGTGGCTGTCGGGCCGCAGGGACGGCGCCCGTCTGACCGTCGACCGCGGCTCCCTGCCTCCGCTGCCCCCGCTATAGGCTGAGCGCATGACGTACAGCGGAGCGGTGAAGGTCGGCGGCCCGGCGGACGTGCACGAGCTGCAGGACCTGATGATCTCCAAGGTCGCGGTCGGGCCGATGGACAACAACGCCTATCTGCTGCGGTGCCGCGCCACCGACCAGCAGCTGCTGATCGACGCGGCGAACGAGGCGGCGACGCTGCTGCGCCTCATCGGCGGCGACGGCATCGCGGCCGTCGTCACCACCCACCAGCACGGCGACCACTGGCAGGCGCTCGCGGAGGTCGTGGCCGCCACGGGCGCGCGCACGTACGCGGGGCGCGAGGACGCCGAGGGCATCCCTGTACCGACGCAGGTCCCGGTCGCCGACGGGGACACCATCGAGTTCGGCCGGATCACGCTCACGGCCCGCCATCTGGTCGGTCACACCCCCGGCTCCATCGCCCTGGTCTACGACGACCCGCACGGCCACCCCCACGTCTTCACCGGCGACTGCCTCTTCCCGGGCGGTGTCGGCAACACGCGGAAGGACCCGAAGGCCTTCGCGAGCCTCATCGACGACGTGGAGACCAAGATCTTCGCGCCGCTCCCGGACGAGACCTGGGTCTACCCGGGGCACGGGAACGACACGTCGCTGGGGGCCGAGCGGCCGCACCTCCAGGAGTGGCGCGCGCGGGGCTGGTGACCCGAAGGCCCGCAGGCCAACGCCGGTTGCGCGGACGGCTGTTCACAAGATTGCAACACCCGTTCCCAGTATGCGGAAAGTTGTCGGGCCGACCTCGACAGACCGGGCCCCGCGCTGTCAGTCTCCCGCCATGCCTCTCGCCCACCGCGCCGCGCGTCTTGCCGTCTGCTCCGCCGTCGTTCTCCTCGCCGCCGCGGCCTGCGCCCCCGAGCCCGAGGAGAAGGCCGCCTCGAAGCCCGCCACGGCCGCCTCCTGCGCTCCCGGCAAGCTGGCCACCGTGGCCTCGGGGAAGCTCACCGTGGGTACCGACAAGCCCGCCTACGCGCCCTGGTTCCAGGACGACGACCCGGCCAACGGCAAGGGCTTCGAGTCGGCCGTCGCGTACGCCGTGGCGAAGCGGCTCGGCTACGGCCCGGACCGGGTGGCGTGGCAGACCGTGCCGTTCAACAGTTCCTTCGCCCCGGGTGCGAAGAAGTTCGACTTCGACATCAACCAGGTGTCGATCAGTGACGCCCGCAAGAAGGCCGTGGCGTTCTCGTCCGGCTACTACGACGTGCGTCAGGCCGTCGTCGCCCTGAAGTCGTCCGAGGCCGCGAAGGCCACGAGCGTCGCCGACCTCAAGGACGTGAAGCTGGGCGCCCAGGTGGGCACCACCAGCCTCGACTACATCGACGATCTCGTGCGGCCGGCCCAGAAGCCGGCCGTCTACCAGAAGAACGACTTCGCCAAGTCCGCCCTGAAGAACGGCCAGGTGGACGCCATCGTCGTCGACCTGCCCACCGCGTTCTACATCACCGGCGCCGAGGTGACGGACGCCGAGGTCGTGGGGCAGTTCGAGAACTCGGCGGGCACGCCCGAGCAGTTCGGCCTCGTCCTCGACAAGGAGAGCGCGCTGACGTCGTGCGTGACGGGCGCGGTGGACGCCCTCCGCAAGGACGGCACGCTCGCTTCCCTGGAGAAGAAGTGGCTGTCGGATGCCGTCGACGCCCCGGTGCTCAAGTGACCGTCGCGAAACAGCCGTCCGCCGCCGAGGACGCTTACGTACCCTCCGAGCGGCGCAGGGAGCGCGAGCGCTACAAGCGGAGCCGTGCGCGCCGCGCGACCGGCCTCGCGGCGCTCAGCACCCTGGTGACGGGCGCCGTCCTGTTCGTCGTCGTCGTCAACTCCCCCGGCTGGGCGCGCACCAAGGAGACCTTCTTCAGTGCGCACTACGCGCGCGTGGCGTTGCCGCAGGTCCTGGAGGGGCTCTGGCTCAACGTCCGGCTCCTGTTCGTGTGCGGGGCGTGCGTGCTCGTCCTCGGAATGCTGCTCGCTCTCGCGCGGACCCTGCGCGGGCCCGTGTTCTTCCCGCTGCGCGCCCTGGCCACGGCCTACACGGACTTCTTCCGTGGACTGCCGCTCATCATCTGCCTGTTGATGGTCATCTTCGGGGTGCCCGCGCTGCGCCTCCAGGGGGTGACCACCGACCCGGTCGTCCTGGGCGGAGCCGCCCTCGTCCTTACGTATGCGGCCTACGTGGCGGAGGTGTTCCGCGCGGGGATCGAGTCGGTCCACCCGTCGCAGCGGGCCGCCGCGCGCTCCCTCGGGCTGAACAGCCGCCAGACACTGCGCTACGTAGTGCTGCCTCAGGCGGTACGCCGTGTGGTGCCGCCTCTGCTGAACGACATGGTGTCGCTCCAGAAGGACACCGGTCTCGTGTCGATCGGCGGTGCGGTGGACGCCGTGTACGCGGCGCAGATCATCGCCGGGAAGGACTTCAACTACACGCCTTATGTAGTCGCGGGTCTTCTCTTCGTCGCCCTCACCATCCCCATGACCCGCTTCACCGACTGGGTGACGGCCCGGATGGACCGGCGCCGGGCACAAGGAGGTCTCGTATGACCGGGCCCGTGCTGCGGATGGAGTCCGTCCGCAAGACCTTCGGCGACACGGTGGTCCTGCGCGACGTCGGCCTGGAAGTCGCGCCGCACACGGTGACCGCGCTGATCGGCGCGTCCGGTTCGGGCAAGTCGACCCTGCTGCGCTGCGCCAACCTCCTGGAGGAGATCGACGACGGGGCGATCTGGCTGGACGGCGAGGAGATCACCGACCCGCGCACGGACGCGGACGCCGTGCGGCGGCGGATCGGCGTCGTCTTCCAGGCCTACAACCTGTTCCCGCACATGACCGTCCTGGAGAACATCACGCTCGCGCCGCGCCGGGTGCACGGCGTCGCGCGGGAGGAGGCCGAGGAGCGGGCCAGGGGGCTGCTGAAGCGCCTCGGGCTCGAAGCGAAGGCGCGGGAGTACCCGGACCGGCTCAGCGGCGGCCAGCAGCAGCGTGCGGCCATCGTGCGGGCTCTCGCCGTACGTCCCCGGCTGCTGCTCCTCGACGAGATCACCGCTGCCCTCGACCCGGAGCTGGTGGGAGAGGTCCTCGACGTCGTACGCGGCTTGAAGGAGGAGGGCATGACCATGGTGCTGGCCACGCACGAGATGAGCTTCGCCCGCGAGGTCGCCGACCAGGTGTGCTTCCTGGAGGGCGGGGTGGTGCTCGAACGCGGGGCCCCGGAAGCCGTGTTCGGGGATCCGCGGCAGGAACGTACGCGACAGTTCCTGCGACGGATCGTGGACGCCGGGCGCCTGTAGGTGGTGCGTTACGCCGCCGCGGTGCCCGGCGCCGCCAAGGACGCGACCCGCTCCACCCCGAACGCGTAGCCCTGTACACCGCACCCGGCGATCACGCCGTCGGCGCGCAGGGACATGTAGGAGTGGTGCCGGAACTCCTCGCGCTGGTGGATGTTGGAGATGTGGACCTCGACCACGGGCAGGCCGTCGCAGGTGTTGAGCGCGTCCAGGATCGCCACGGACGTGTGCGAGTAGGCGGCCGGGTTGATCACGATGCCGACGTGGTTCTCACGGGCTTCGTGGATCCAGTCGACCAGTTCGCCCTCGTGGTTGGACTGCCGGAAGTCCACCGTGGCGCCGTGGCCGGCGGCCGCCTTCACGCACAGGGCCTCGACGTCGGCGAGGGTGTCGCGCCCGTAGATCTCCGGCTGGCGCTTGCCGAGGAGGTTCAGGTTCGGGCCGTTCAGGACCAGGATCGGCGCGGTGGCGAGGGTGTGCGGCACAAGGACCTCCGTACGACGGGCGAATGCTCCTTGAGGGTCTATCACGGAGGCTTCGCGCGGCCGGGGCCCGTCTCGGCTGCCGGCGGCCGTCTCGCCCGCCCCGCGCCCGTCACGGCGTGACAGCGAGCTCTACGTATGCGGCGAGAATCACCAGATGCACGCCGCCCTGTAGGGGTGTGGCACGGCCGGGGACGACGGTCAGGGTGCTGACGACCAGGGTCAGCGCGAGCAGCACCATGTGCGTGGCGCCGAGCCCGAGGACGAGCGGTCCCGACAGCCAGAACGAGGCGATGGCGACCGCCGGCACCGTCAGACCGATGCTCGCCATCGCGGAGCCGAGCGCGAGGTTGAGGCTGGTCTGCACACGGTCGCGGCGGGCCGCGCGCAGCGCCGCGATGGTCTCCGGGAGCAGCACGAGCAGCGCGATGATCACGCCGACGACGGCCTGCGGCATGCCCGCGGCGTCCACGCCGTGCTCGATCGTCTTCGACACGCCCTTGGCGAGGCCGACGACGGCGATGAGCGCGAGAGCGAGCATTCCGAGGCTGATCAGGGCGGTGCGGGTGGTGGGCGAGTCCGCGTGGTCGTCGGCGTCGATGACGTCGCCGTGCTTGGTGATCGGCAGGAAGTAGTCGCGGTGGCGCACCGTCTGCGTGGCCACGAAGAGCCCGTACAGGACGAGCGCGGCGATGGCCGAGAAGAGCAGTTGGGAGGTGGAGAACTCCGGTCCTGGCTTGCTGGTCGTGAAGGTCGGCAGGACCAGGCAGAGGGTCGCGAGGGTGGCGACCGTGGCGAGGGCGCCGCCGGTGCCCTCGGACTGGAAGATCGCCACGCGGTGGCGGAACGCGGCCGAGAGCAGGCTGATGCCGACGATGCCGTTGCAGGTGATCATCACGGCGGCGAACACCGTGTCCCGGGCGAGCGTGGAGCTCTTGGCGCCGCCGTCGGCCATCAGGGTGACGATGAGCGCGACCTCGATGATCGTGACGGCGACGGCGAGCACCAGCGAACCGAAGGGTTCGCCGACGCGGTGGGCGATGACCTCCGCGTGGTGCACGGCCGCGAGGACGGATCCGGCGAGGACGACGGAGACGACGGCGACCAGTACGCCCGGCAGGTCGCGCCCCCACGTGCAGGCGAGCAGCACGACCGCCAGCACCGGGACGATAACGGTCCAGCGTGAGGCCAGTGCCCGGAGTCTGGTGATCATGTCTCCGATGGTGCCCGGGGCGGGGCGGGGCCGCGACCCAGGCACGGCAACGACCAGCGCCGGGCGACGCGCGCGGCGACCGGCCGCGCACGCCTCCCGGCGCTGGTGATTGCTACGCCTGACGGTGTCAGACGTCGATGCTGTCCTTGCGGGCCGCCTCGGCCGCTTCCCGCTCGGCCTGCTTCTTGGAGGCGATGAGGCTGGTGATCGTGGTGACGATCAGGACACCGCAGATCACGGCGAGCGAGACCGGGATGGAGATCTCCGGCACGTGCACGCCGTTCTCGTGCAGTGCGTGCAGGACCAGCTTCACGCCGATGAATCCGAGGATCACGGAGAGGCCGTAGCTGAGGTGGACCAGCTTCTTGAGCAGACCGCCGATGAGGAAGTACAGCTGGCGCAGGCCCATCAGCGCGAACGCGTTGGCCGTGAAGACGATGTACGGGTCCTGGGTCAGGCCGAAGATCGCGGGGATCGAGTCCATCGCGAACAGCACGTCGGTCATGCCGATGGCGAGCATGACGACGAGCAGCGGCGTCATGATCTTCTTGCCGTGCTCACGGACGAACAGCTTCGTGCCGTGGTACCGGTCGGCGACGCCGAACTTCTTCTCGATGGACTTCAGGAGGCGGTTCTCCTCGAAGTCCTCCTCCTCGTCGTCCGACATCGCTTCCTGGACGAGCTTCCAGGCGGTGTAGATGAGGAACGCGCCGAAGATGTAGAAGACCCACGAGAAGTTGGCGATGACGGCGGCGCCCGCCGCGATGAAGATCGCCCGCAGTACGAGAGCTATGAGCACACCGAACAGCAGCACGCGCTGCTGCAGATGGGTCGGCACCGAGAACTTCGCCATGATCAGGATGAAGACGAAGAGGTTGTCGACGCTGAGCGACTTCTCGGTGATGAAGCCCGCGAAGAACTCACCGCCGGCCTGGCCGCTGCCCCAGATGGTCACGCCGACGCCGAAGAGCGCGGCGAGCACGATCCAGACGACGGTCCAGATCCCGGCTTCCTTGATGGATACGTCGTGGGGCTTGCGCCCGATGAAGAAGTCGACCGCGATCAGGGCACCCAGACCAAGAATGGTCAGTACCCACAAGGTCATTGATACGTCCACTGCGCCTCCGGCGTCGTACGGCTACTGATCAGCGTCGTCGCTGCCGGAGGTCTCTTCCACCCGGGCGCCGCTGCGCCTCGGGCCGACGCCCCGGGATCGTCGGCCATCAGGCCGATCGTCCGTATTGACGGGAACGCCGCGTACGGGAGTACTCCCCTCCGCGTAAAGGAGCGTACTGGAAACACCCATGGAACGTAAAGGGTTAGGTAAAGACAGTTCCAAGTTCGCAGGTCAGAGGCGTTTCTCCCGGCGGGCTTTGGCCACTTCCGCTAGGACCTGGCGCAGGACCCCGCTGCCGTACGGGATCGCCGGCGGGTCGTACGTCCACGCATGTCCGACCCAGGGGTCGGCCAGATGGTCGTCGGGCAGCGGCGTCAGGCGCAGCAGCGCCCGCCACAGGGGGTCGAGGAGCGGCCCGTACTCGGCGGCGTCCTCCCGGTCGGCCACGAGCAGCAGATGCACTCCGACCTGCGGCCCCTCGTCCGCGAGATAGCGCAGCCGGGTCACCGCGCGGTCGTCGAAGCCGTGCGGGAAGTCATGCACGATCAACAGCTGCTCGGCGACGTCCAGATCGGCCGGCAGGGCGTCGGCCGCCCCGCTGCGCACCGCCATCTGGACGAGGTCGACCCGGTCGGTCAGCCGGGTGAGCGTCTCGGCGACACCCGCGGCGCCCCGGGCCACCGGCCCTGCGAGCACCCCGGCGTCGACGAGCGGGGCGAGCGCGCCCGACGCCGTGCCCGCCGGGTCGAGGACGTGCACGCTGAACTCGCCCGCCGGATAGGCCGCGAGCAGCCGCGCCGCGAGCTCGGTGGCGGTGTGCGCGGCGCGGGCTCTCAGCTCGTCGGCGTCCACGAGGGCGTCCGCGTCGGTGGTGCCCGCGTCGATCCACAGGCCGCGCTCCAGCGGCAGCCTCACCAGCATCGGGATGTGCAGCCCGGCGCTCTCGCTCTCGGGCAGCCGCAGATCGCCCAGGCGGACGGCCATGGGGATCTCCATGGGGCTGCGGTAGGCGTGCCAGCAGGGGTTGTCCCAGCCCGCGTACGCCGCAGGGAGCGCCGGTTCGACGACCTCGGACTCGGCGACCAGCTGGGCCACGTCCCGGTCGAGGGCCTCGCGCGCGCGGTCCACCAGGGCGGCGTGCTTGGCGGCCGCTGCGTCGCGTGCGGCATCCGCCTGGCCGCCGATGCGGCTGCGCGGGTCGGACAGCACGCGATCGAGCTCCTGCTCCATGCGGGAGTCGGCGAAGTCGACGGCGCTGCGGTAGGCGGCCGTCGTGCGGGCCAGGTCCTCGAACATGCCCCACACCTGGTTGTAGAGCCGCTCCTCCATGCTCCAGCCCGTCGCGTCGCCCGCTACGGGGGCGGCGGGCCGGCCCGGCTCGGCGGGTGGCGCCGTGACGGGCGGCGGGGGCGCCTGGCGGCCCGGATGGGTGTAGTCGATGGGCTCCGCCGGGCCGCCGGGCGCCTCCGGGCCGCTTGCCTGGGCGGTGGAGGGAGCGGCGGGGGCGGTGGGCGGCAGGGCGCCCGAGGCGTGTCCTGCCGTGGCCGCCGCGCGGACCTGGGCCTCGTCGGCCGGACGCGGCGGGGACGCCACCGTGCGGGCCAGGCCCTGGGCGACGGCGTCCTGGACGGCGCCCGCCAGCGCGCGGGCGTCGGGCAGACCCTGGTCGGCGAAGAGGGCCGCGAGCCCTTCGGCGTACCCCTGGCCGATGGCGCGGACCTTCCACGCGCCCTGTCTGCGGTACAGCTCCAGGGCGGTGACGGCCGACTCCGTGTCGAGGTCGGTGATGGTGTAGCTGGCCACTTCGGTGCCGTCGAGTCCGGTGACCGCGACGAACGGGGCGGCCACCGCGCCGAAGCGGGTCGGCCCGCCGGTCCCGGCCGGCAGGGCGAGCAGCACGGTCACCCGGTGCACGTCCGGCGGCATCGCGTCCAGGTCGACGGCGAGCCTGTGGTCGGCCGCGGCCTGGCGCGGGACTTCGAGGCCGGGCAGCGCGGGCGCGCCGGGGTGGGCGACGTGCTCGGGACCGCGGACGGTGCCCCGGTCGTCGGCGAGCGTGGCGCCCGCGACGACCGGGCGGCCGGCCGACACCCGGATCTCCAGACGGGTCTGGGCGAGGGGGTGGTTCTGCCCCCTCACCAGTTCGGCCGCCATCGTGCGCGCCGCTACAGACCGGGCAGGATCGCGGGCATGAGGTCCTGGAACGTCCGGCCGTTGGCCGCCGTGCCCAGGGCCGTCATCTTCCAGCCGCCCGCGTTGTCGCGGTGCACCTTCGCCATGATCTGCGCCGTGTACTGGCCGCCGCCGTCCAGCGTGTAGCGGGCGAGCTCCTGGCCGGTCGTCTCGTCGACCAGCCTGCAGAACGCGTTCTGCACTTCTTGGAAGGTCTGTCCGGTGAAGGAGTTCACCGTGAAGACGATCTGGTCGATGTGGACCGGGACACGCGACAGGTCGACGAGGATCGCCTCGTCGTCGCCGCCCTGGCCGACGCCGCCGACCAGATTGTCACCGGTGTGCCGCACCGAGCCGTCGTCGCTGACGAGGTGGCGGAAGAAGACCACGTCCACGGGCTGTTTGTCTGCGAAGAGGACCGCGGACGCGTCCAGGTCGATCTCGCGCGTACGGGTACCGAACAGGCCGCGCCGTGGGGCGGCCTGCCAGCCGAGGCCCATGCGCACGGCGGTGAGGGCGCCTCCGCCCTGCTTCTCCAGACTGATGGCCTGGCCCTTGGTCAGGCTGATGCCGGGCCCTTTTGAAAAACCGGCAGAACCGGCGGAATCGGCCGTCACGCGCTGTCCCCTCTCGAGCGTCCCCTGTTGCCGCGAATCGCGCGGTGGGGCAAACCCTATGGGGCGGCACTGACATCGCCGCCACCGCGGGCGGGGTTTTGTGTCGTTCTTGCAACACACCGCTCGGGCCCCGCCCGCCGTGGCAGGTCAGGCGATGCCCGCCTCCCGCATCTGCCGCAGCTCCTTCTTCATCTCGGAGACCTCGTCACGCAGCCGTGCGGCGATCTCGAACTGGAGGTTCGCGGCGGCCGTGCGCATCCGCTCAGTCAGCTCCTCGATCTCCGTGGAGAGCTCGGCCGCGGGACGGTCGGTGGGGGTGGTCTCCGCCGCCTTGCCGCGCTTCTTCTTGCCGGTGTCCGCCTTGCCGAGCGAGGGGACGGGAGCCTTGGCGCCCTTTCCGTCCTTGCCACCCTTGCGGTAGCCGGTACCGAGCAGTTCCTCCGTGTCGACGTCCTCACGCGCGATGGACGCCACGATGTCGTTGATCTTCTTGCGGAGCGGCTGCGGGTCGATGCCGTTCGCCTTGTTGTACGCGACCTGCTTCTCGCGGCGGCGATTCGTCTCGTCGATGGCCTTCTCCATCGCCGGGGTGATCTTGTCGGCGTACATGTGGACCTGGCCCGACACGTTACGAGCCGCACGGCCGATGGTCTGGATCAGGGACGTGCCGGAGCGCAGGAAGCCTTCCTTGTCCGCGTCGAGGATCGCCACCAGGGAGACCTCGGGCAGGTCGAGCCCCTCGCGCAGCAGGTTGATGCCGACCAGGACGTCGTACTCGCCGGCGCGCAGCTCGCGCAGGAGCTCGACGCGGCGCAGGGTGTCGACGTCGCTGTGCAGATAGCGCACCTGGATGCCGAGCTCCAGGAAGTAGTCCGTGAGGTCCTCGGCCATCTTCTTGGTGAGCGTGGTGACCAGGACCCGCTCGTCCTTCTCGGTGCGCGTACGGATCTCGTGCACCAGGTCGTCGATCTGGCCCTCGGTGGGCTTGACCACGACCTCCGGGTCGATGAGGCCGGTGGGGCGGATGATCTGCTCGACGTAGCCGTCACCGCGCGCCAGCTCGTAGTTCCCGGGCGTCGCCGACAGGTAGACGGTCTGGCCGACGCGCTCCTGGAACTCCTCCCACTTCAGCGGGCGGTTGTCGAGCGCGGACGGCAGCCGGAAACCGTGGTCGACGAGCGTGCGCTTACGGGAGGCGTCGCCCTCGTACATGGCACCGATCTGCGGCACGGTGACGTGCGACTCGTCGATGACCAGCAGGAAGTCTTCCGGGAAGTAGTCGAGCAGGGTGTTCGGCGGGGAGCCGGGCTCGCGGCCGTCGAAGTGCATCGAGTAGTTCTCCACGCCGGAGCACGAGCCGATCTGGCGGAGCATCTCGATGTCGTACGTGGTGCGCATGCGCAGCCGCTGCGCCTCCAGCATCTTGCCCTGCTTCTCCATGGTGGAGAGGGTCTCGGCGAGCTCCTTCTCGATGTCGTTCACCGCGCGCTCCAGGCGCTCGGGGCCCGCCACGTAGTGCGACGCGGGGAAGATGTACAGCAAGTCGTCGTCGCTGATGACCTCGCCGGTGAGCGGATGCAGCGTGGACAGCCGCTCGATCTCGTCGCCGAACATCTCGATGCGGACCGCGAGCTCTTCGTAGACGGGGAAGATCTCGATGGTGTCGCCGCGCACTCGGAAGGTGCCGCGCTGGAACGCCAGGTCGTTGCGCGTGTACTGGATGTCGACGAAGCGGCGCAGCAGCTCGTCCCGGTCGAACTCGGCGCCGACCTTCAGGGGGACCATGCGGTCGACGTACTCCTGCGGCGTGCCGAGGCCGTAGATGCAGGAGACGGAGGCGACCACCACAACGTCGCGGCGGGTCAGTAGCGAATTCGTCGCGGAGTGGCGCAGGCGCTCCACCTCCTCGTTCACCGAGGAGTCCTTCTCGATGTACGTGTCCGACTGCGGGACGTACGCCTCGGGCTGGTAGTAGTCGTAGTACGAGACGAAGTACTCGACCGCGTTGTTCGGCAGCAGCTCGCGGAACTCGTTCGCCAGCTGGGCGGCCAGCGTCTTGTTCGGTGCCATCACCAGGGTGGGGCGCTGGAGCTTCTCGATCATCCACGCCGTGGTGGCGGACTTGCCGGTGCCGGTCGCGCCGAGCAGGACGACATCCTTCTCGCCTGCGCGGACGCGCTTGTCCAGCTCGGCGATGGCCGCGGGCTGGTCACCGCTGGGCTGGTACGGACTGACAACCTCGAAGGGTGCCACCGTGCGTTCGATCTTGGATACGGGCCGCATGGATTCAACCGTACGACCCACCACTGACAACGGGGCTCGATCGGCCTCCGGACGGCCGCCGCGTCACCAGCCCTGAGGGGTGCGCGTCTGCCTCTCGGTGATGTGGCGCGGCCGCGGCACGCCCGCGCGTGAGCGGCCTTCCAGCTCCGCCGCCTCCTGGGCGTCGCGCCAGTCGGGGCGGCCCATGACCATCAGCGGGTCGAACATGACGACCACGCCGGCCAGGAGCAGGAAGCACAGGGGGCCGATCATCATGGGGGCGAGGATCCCGGCGGCGGAGTCCCCTCCGGGAGAACCGGTGGCGGCGCTGTGCGTCTGGACGCTGACGGCGGCCATCCCCATGTAGTGCATGCCGGAGACGGCGAGCCCCATGACCAGACTCGCGCCGAGGCTCCACAGGATGCCGCGGACCTGCACGGCGGCCCACAGTGCGGCGGTGGCGGCCACCATGGCGATCACCACGGAGGCGCCCACGAGGAAGGTGTTGTACTCGATCGTCCCGTGAAGCCGCATTCCGGCCATTCCCAGGTAGTGCATCGACGCGACCCCCAGGCCGGTGATGGTGCCCCCGGTGAACAGGGCGGGACCGGTCGCCCCCTTGTAGCCGACGATGAAGACGCCGACGCCGACCATGACGATGGCCACACCGAGGCTCGCGAAGGTGAGTGCCTTGTCGTAGTGGACCGGCACGCCCTCGACGCTGAAGCCCATCATCGCGATGAAGTGCATCGTCCAGATGCCCGAGCCGATCGCCGCGGAGCCGAGCGCGAGCCAGCCGCCGCGCCAGGTGTTGGCCACCAGGAGCGAGCGGGTGGTGCACCGGAGACCGAGAGCACCTCCGAGGCAGGCCATGAAGTACGCCACCAATGGCGTAACCAGCCCATAACTGAAGCCGTCGACCGTCCCTCGCATGCGCCGCAGCCCTTCCGCCTGTTTCCTGCCCGAGATGTCTTGCTCGTTCCCCTGTCAACGACCACTGGGGCGGCCGAGGTTGAAGCTGAGATTAAAGCGCACACGACAAGGTCCGACCGATTTTCCGGCAAAGAAACCCCGACGTTGAACGCGGGGTCGGCCGCGGTTGGACAACTCCGTTCAACCTATGACCATCCTTCGCCTGTGTTCTGTTGGCCATCGCCTGTCAGTGTCGTGCCGTCCGCGATCTCACGACGCACGAGGAGCAGATCTTGTACGTACGCGCAGCAGCCGCACTCGCCTCGGTGACCGGCTCCGTCGTCATCGGTGTCCTGGTCCTGCCCACCGCCGCACAGGCCGCCTCATGGCACGACAGACCTGTGGTCGTCGCCCACCGCGGCGCCTCCGCCTACGCCCCGGAGAACACCCTGGAGGCCGTCGACGAGGCCGACGACCTGGGCACCACCTGGGTCGAGAACGACGTGCAGCGCACCAAGGACGGCGCGCTCGTCATCATCCACGACACGACCCTGAACCGGACCACGAACGTCGAGGAGCTCTTCCCCGACCGCGCCCCGTGGAACGTGCGGGACTTCACGGCCGCGGAGATCGCCAAGCTGGACGCCGGCAGCTGGAAGGGCGCCGAATTCGCAGGTGAGCGGGTTCCGACCCTGCACCAGTACCTGAAGCGGGTCGACCGCAACCACCAGAAGCTGCTCATGGAGATCAAGTCGCCCGAGCTGTACCCGGGCATCGAGGACCAGATCCTGAGCCAGCTCCGCAAGGACGGCTGGCTGCGGTACGAGCACGTCAAGCACCGGCTGGTCGTGCAGAGCTTCAGCGCGGACAGCATGCGGACCATGCACGAACGGCGACCGCAGATCAAGACCGGGTTTTTGGGCACCCCCGCCGTCGCCGATCTGCCCGCATACGCGAAGTTCGTCGACCAGATCAACCCCAGCCACACGACGGTCTCCGCCGACTACGTGAGCGCGGTCCATGCCCTCAAGGGCCCGCACCGCAAGCAGCTCGAGGTCTACACCTGGACGGTCAACGACGCGGTGACCGCCCAGCGGGTCGCCGGGTTCGGCGTCGACGGCATCATCACCAACAACCCGGACGTGGTGAGCGAGGCCGTCGACGACTGACCGTTCGTCGGGGCGTTGTCAGTGCCCGGCTCTACCGTGGTCGCCATGGACGTCACCGGGCAGAACGAGAGCGCACCCGAGGCACCGGCCGGGCCGGTCGCGCCGCGGCGCGTCGTGTGGGCCGTCGTGGCCAGTGACATCGGGCCGCTGCTGCTCGCCTCGACGGACGAGGGGCTGGTGAGCGTGGTCTTCCACGCCACCGACGCGGTGCGGGACGAGATGCTCGGCCGGCTCGGTACCCGGTTCGGGACCGAGCCGGCCGAGGCGCCGGACGCGCCGCTGCTCGCCGAGGCGAGACGCCAGCTCGCGGAGTACTTCACCGGGCGGCGGCGCGGCTTCGAGCTGCCGCTCGACTGGTCGCTGATCACCGGGTTCAACCGGGAGGTGCTGCGCGAGCTCGCCGCCGGGGTGCCGTACGGGGCGGTCGTGGGGTACGGGGAGCTGGCCGCCCGCGTCGGCCAGCCCCGGGCCGCGCAGGCCGTGGGCGCGGCGATGGGGGCGAACCCGCTGCCGGTCGTGGTGCCGTGCCATCGGGTGGTGGAGCGCGACGGAGGGATCGGGGGGTTCGGAGGCGGTCTCGAGACCAAGCGGAAGCTGCTCGCGCTGGAAGGGGTGTTGCCCGAGCCGTTGTTCTGAGAAGGTCCCGGAGTTGGGGGTTCCGCGCAGGTCCCGGGGTTGCGGGTTCCGCGAGGGTCCTGGGGCGGGGCGCGCCTGACCGGGCGCATGGTTGAGGTGGGGGTCGTTCGTTGGGTGCAGGTGGGGGTCTGTTCGGTCGCCTCAAGGGCGCGTCCTCGGACGCCGTAGGGGGCTCGCAGAGCGACGCGGACGCGGGGCCGGAGGGTCTGCAGCGGCGTACGCAGCGGGTGCTCGTCGCCTCGCAGATACTCGGCGGGCTCGGAACCGCCACCGGGATCGCGCTGGCCGCCGTGCTCGCCAAGAAGGTCAGCGGGGACGAGGCGCTCTCCGGGCTCGCGTCCACGGCGAGCGTCGCCGGGACCGCGATCCTCTCGATGCCGCTCGCCGCGCTCATGAACGCGCGGGGGCGACGGGCCGGACTCGTCCTCGCCTATCTGGTCGGCGCGCTCGGTGCCGCCCTGACCGTGATCGCCGCCGACGCGGGGAACTTTCCGCTGCTGCTCGCCGGGCTCGCCGGTTTCGGCGCCGCGTCGTCCGCCAATCTGCAGGCCCGGTACGCGGCAGCCGACCTGGCCGCTCCCGACCGGCGGGCCCGCTCCATCTCGACCGTCGTGTGGGCCACCACCATCGGGGCGGTCCTGGGGCCGAACATAGCCGCACCGGCGGGCCGCAGCGTCGCCGGGCTCGGCATACCCGAGGAGTCGGGCCCCTTCGTCTGGGCGGCCGGGGTGTTCCTGATCGCCGCGGCCGTCGTGCACCTGCTGCTGCGCCCCGATCCGCTGCTGACCGCGCGGGCGCTGGCCCCCGCGGAGGAGCAGACGCGCGAGGCCCGCTCGTTGCGCGCGGGGTTCGCCGCCGTGTCCGCGTCGCCGCGCGCCCGGCTCGCGCTGGTGACGGTCGCCGTGTCGCACACCGCGATGGTGTCGGTCATGTCGATGACACCGGTGGACCTCGAACACCACGGCGCCGGTATCGAGTTGATCGGGCTCGTCATCAGCGGGCACATCGCCGGGATGTACGCGTTCTCGCCGGTGATGGGGCGGCTCGCGGACCGGTTCGGGCGGCTGACGGTGATCGGGCTCGGGGTGGGGCTGCTCGCCTGCGCGACGCTGCTCGCCGGGACCGCGGGCGGCAGCCACGCGCAGAGCGCCGCGGGCCTGTTCGTACTGGGGCTCGGCTGGTCGGCGGGGCTCGTCGCGGGCTCCGCGCTGCTCACCGACTCCGTGCCCGGGGCGGCGCGGGCCGCCGCGCAGGGTCTGTCCGATCTGACGACGAGCCTGTCGGCGGGCATCGGCGGCGCCGCGGCGGGCCTGGTGGTGGCGACGGCGAGCTACGCGTGGCTGAACCTGGCGGCGACGTGCCTGCTGCTGCCACTCGGCGCGTTCGCCCTGTTCACGCGAAGAACCCGGCCCGCGTAGGCACAGGACCCGGCGGCCGGCGGCCGGATCCGACCGACGGAGGCAGCGACGTAGGCAGCGGGCCCGACCGGCATGCCACGAGCGGGAGTTCAGTCCAGCCTCAGGTGGTAGGCCCTGCGCAGCGCCTCGTGGACCGTCCACGTCGTGCGATCGCCCGCGCGGAGCACGGCAGCCGTGCCGGGGGCGAGTTCCAGGACGGCGCCGCCCTCGACCCCCACGGTGGCCCGGCCGCCGACGACCACGAACAGTTCGTCGGCCTCGGTGTCGGTGACGACTCCCGGCGTGATCTGCCGGATGCCGCGCCCCGTTCCTTCTTCAACGACTCCCCCGCCGGGTCTCCTCAGAGTGCCGTTTCGGTAGCAGACTCCGCCGTGCGCACAGCCGGAACATCCGCCGTACGACGAGTCACGGAGCCGAAGGGACGGCGAACAGGGATGAGCGGGAACAGGGCAGTCGCGTATCTGAAACCGGGTGCGGTCGAGGTCAGGACCATCGACCACCCGACGCTCGAACTGCAGGACGGCCCGGGGGTGGCACCGGCGAACGTCGGCCGGACGTGCCGGCACGGCGTCATCCTCAAGGTCCTTGCCACCAACATCTGCGGCAGCGACCAGCACATGGTGCGCGGCCGCACCACCGCGCCCGAGGGCCTGGTCCTCGGCCACGAGATCACCGGCGAGATCGTCGAGAAGGGGCCCGACGTCGAGTTCCTGGACATCGGGGACATCGTCTCGGTGCCGTTCAACATCGCGTGCGGGCGCTGCCGCAACTGCAAGGAGCGCAAGACCGGCATCTGCCTGAACGTCAACCCGGCACGTCCCGGAGCGGCTTATGGCTATGTCGACATGGGCGGCTGGGTCGGCGGGCAGGCCGAGTTCGTCATGGTTCCGTACGCGGACTTCAACGCGCTGCGGTTCCCCGACCCGGAGCAGGCGCTCGAGAAGCTGCTCGATCTGACGATGCTGTCGGACATCTTCCCGACCGGCTTCCACGGCGCGCTGAGCGCCGGCACGCAGGTCGGTTCGACGGTGTACGTCGCCGGGGCCGGGCCCGTCGGGCTGGCGGCGGCCGCTTCCGCGCAGCTCCTCGGCGCGGCCGTGGTGATCGTCGGTGACCTGAACTCCGAGCGGCTCGCGCAGGCCCGCAGCTTCGGCTGCGAGACGGTCGATCTGACCCGCGGCACGGTCGAGGACCAGGTCGCCGAGATCCTCGGTGTGCCCGAGGTGGACGCGGCCGTGGACGCGGTCGGGTTCGAGGCGCGGGCGCACGGCCCGGACTCCGCCGAGGCACCCGCGACCGTCCTCAACTCGCTGATGGGCCTCACGACGGCCGGCGGCGCCCTCGGCATCCCCGGCCTGTACGTCACCGACGACCCGGGCGGCGTCGACCAGGACGCGCGCACCGGGACGCTCAAGGTGCGGCTCGGGCTCGGCTGGGCGAAGAGCCACCGGCTCACGACCGGGCAGTGCCCCGTCATGCGGTACCACCGGGGTCTGATGATGGCGATCCTGCACGAGCGCGTCCACATCGCCAAGGCCGTCAACGCGACGGTGATCGGCCTCGACGACGCGCCGCGCGGCTACGCCGAGTTCGACCAGGGGGCGAGCAGGAAGTACGTCCTCGATCCGCACGGCGCGCTGGGCGGGGCGCGGCCTGTGTGAGCGGGAAGGGGCCCGGGCGCAGGTCCGGGCCCCTACGCCTTCCTTTCCCACGCCGAGATCCCCGGCGCCGACTTCCCAGCATCCTTGTATCCCGATACCACCGGTTGGTCCCGTTCGGTGCCCGCGCGCGGGCGGTCCGGCTGTCGGTGGTGGCTGGCAGACTGGCCGATCAAGTCGCCCTCGAGGCAGGGCGGCGGCCGGATACAGCCACGTACGAGTACGGGAACGGACGCAAGGAGCCGAGCATGTCGATGGCGGGCAACCTGCGAAAGGTCGGTGGCCTGCGCGGGGTGGGCGGACTGCGGAAGGTCGCGCGGCTGGCGCGGCGCCGGCCCCGGGTCGATCTGAGCCACCCGTCGCGCTCCCCGCTGGGCACGGCGGTGGTGAACTGCGTGACGTACCGCGACGGGGTGCGCGAGCGCGGCGGCCGCGATCTCGTCGAGGCGGTGCGTGCGGTACGCAAAGCGGACGACGGGTTCGTCTGGCTCGGTCTGCACGAGCCCTCCGAGCTGGAGTTCGCGGACATCGCCGAGCTGTTCGACCTGCATCCGCTGGCCGTCGAGGACGCGGTCCACGCGCACCAGCGGCCGAAGGTCGAGCGGTACGGGCAGACGCTGTTCGCGGTGCTCAAGACAGTCTGCTACGTCGAGCACACGGAGCTCACCGCGACCAGCGAGGTCGTCGACACCGGCGAGATCATGGTGTTCGTCGGCCGGGACTTCGTGATCACCGTGCGGCACGGCCGGCACGGCTCGCTCGGGCCCGTGCGGGAGGGTCTGGAGGCGGCTCCGGAGCAGTTGGCCAAGGGGCCGGCCGCGGTGCTGCACGCGATCGCGGACGGCGTGGTGGACGACTATCTGACGGTGATCGACGCGGTCCAGGCGGACATCGACGCGGTCGAGGCCGAGGTGTTCGCGCCGGACGGGTCCCGGACCGACCCGGGCCGCATCTACCAGCTCAAGCGTGAACTCCTGGAGCTGAAGCGGGCGGTGGCCCCGCTGGCCCGCCCGGTGCAGGAGCTCGCCGGGCGCCCGTTCCCCGTCGTGCCGCCCGAGATACAGGCGTACTTCCGTGACGTGTCGGACCATCTGCTGCGGGCGGCCGAGCAGATAGCGGCCTTCGACGAACTGCTGAACTCGATCCTGCAGGCCCACCTCGCACAGGTGACGGTCGCGCAGAACGAGGACATGCGCAAGATCACGGCATGGGCCGCGATCGTCGCCGTACCGACGATGGGCTGCGGGATCTACGGCATGAACTTCGACCACATGCCGGAGCTGCACTGGCGGTTCGGCTACCCGCTCATGCTGTCCGTCATCGCCGTGATCTGTGTCGGCGTCTACCGCGGATTCAAGCGCAACGGCTGGCTGTGAGCCGCCCGGAGGCCGCCGCAGCTCACCCCTGCGACCAGGCAGGATGCCGCGGATCGTCGGCGCGGACGACGATGTCGGCCCGCTCGCCCGGGCCGGTCTCGCTCTCGTAGCGGGCGAAGGCCGGCAGCGTCCACCGGTCCGCTTCGGGCGTACGGCGCCGCAGCGCGCCCGGGGTCAGGCTCACATGGACCGTCAGGTCGAACGGGAACCAGTGGTTCAGCAGAAAGGGCCCGTGCAGCAACAGGGCGCCGCCGGGAGGGAGTTGGACGTAAGGGCTGCGGGTGGCGCGGTCCGTGACGGGGTCCCACAGGTCGGGCAGGACGCGGCCCGTGCCGTCCGGTTCGAGGGGGCCGAACACCTCGCGCCACAGCGCTCCCGTGTCGAACCAGCCGCTGTAGTACGACTCCTCGTCCTCGTGCCCGAACTCGTAGCGCAGCGAGGCCGGGCGCAGGAAGCCCTCCGTGCCGACGGGCAGACAGGTGCGCCCGCGGACGCGCAGGGCTTCGGCCACGCGGGCGGCGAGGTCGCCGGGGCGGGCGGCCGGGGCGCCGTCGAAGGCGACCTTCGGCCAGGGGCTGCCGTCGGACGGTTTCAGGTCGAGCAGGCGCTCGGCGAGGGCGTCGCCGAGCCGGTCCCAGGTGATCGCTTCGAGTCGCACACCGTCCATGATGCCGGGCGGTGGCGCGGTCGCCCGGGCGGGCATGACACCTCTATGAGCAGCGCGATGCCGCCGTCCGCGGCTCCCCAGCCGTCCACGTCCCCCGCAATTCCCCCGTCCTCCGCACCTACGCCGTCTCCCGCACCTCCCCCGACCGCCGTCCCGGTGCGCGGACCGGTCGTCTTCCGGTCGGTCAAGCGCAGGCGGTGCGGTGCCTGCCGCGTGGGGCCGCTCACCCTGCTGGTCCTGGCCGACGGGGAGCCGCGCTGTCTGGACTGCGTCGACCTCGGGCATCTGGTGTATCTGCCGCGCGGCGACACCGCGTTGACCCTGCGGTCCCGTCAGGAGAGTGCGCTGTCGGCGGTCGTGGTCCGGTTCCACCGGCGGCGCGGGCGGTACGAGCGGCAGGGCGTGCTGGTCGAGGAGGCGGCCCTCGCGCGGGCCGAGGCGCGCTGTCTCGCGGACGCCGAGGCGCGGGCCCGGCGCCGGGAGCGGGACGCGGCGCGGCGGGCGGCGCAGGACGTGCGGTTCGTCGCGACGTTCGCGGCGGAGATCCTCCGGCTGTTCCCGGGGTGTCCCACGGAGCGGGCGGCGGCCGTAGCCGGGCACGCGGGGGCGCGGGGCAGCGGGCGGGTGGGGCGCAGTGCGGCGGGGCGGGCGCTGACGGAGGGCGCGGTCACCGCTGCGGTGCGGGCGGCGGTGCGGCACCTCGACACGCCCTACGACCGGTGGCTGATGGAGGGGGTGGGCTGGAGAGAGGCGCGGGCGCGGGTGGCGGGGACGGTCGAGGCCGTCCTGGACGCCTGGCGGACGGACACCCGCCAGGAGCAAGGCATACGGCAGGAACGAGGCACCCGCCAGGAGCGAGGCACTCCGTAGCAGCGCGGCATGAGAAAGCGCTGCCATCGCCGGAGTTCTGCGGGATGATCCCCGCACGGACCGCACGGACCGCACGGACCGCACGGACCGCGGAGGTTCTGGGGGGATGGAAATGATCGAGGGACCCTATTTCGTGCTCGTCGTGTTCGGCGCGCTGTGGTGCGGGCTGACCGCGGGCGTGTTCGTCGCGTTCTCCACGTTCGTGATGCGCGGCCTCGGAGCGCTGCCCGCGGAGCGCGGGATCGCCGCGATAAACGCCATCAATGCCGCGGCGCTGAACCCGGCCTTCCTGGTCGTCTTTCTCGGCGCCGCCCTGCTGTGCGCGGTGATCGCCGTCGTCACGTTCGTGCTCTGGCCCGACGAGGGCACCGTGGAGCTGCTGCTCGGCTGCGTCCTGTACCTCGCGGGCTCGTTCGGGGTGACGATCATCGCGAACATCCCGCGCAACGAAGCCCTCGCCAAGCTGGCCGGTGCCGAGGAAGCGGAGAGCAGCGGCGCGTACTGGCGTACGTATCTGCGCGAGTGGGGGATGTGGAACCACATCCGGGGCGGCGCCGCCCTCGCCGCGTCGGCGTCGTTCGTGCTGGCCCTCACCTAGGAGACCGGGGACACCGGCCGCCCGCACGCTGAACGCGCACCACGCCACCCACCGGACGTATCGTGACAAATAGGTTCACGATGTAGGAGTACGCGCAGACCCGTAGAACCACGGCGTAGGAGCACAGCGTAGGGAGACGGCCATGGCCGACCCCAAGGGCTTTCTCACCACGCCCCGGCAGGAGGCGCCCCGCCGCCCCGTCGAGGAGCGGATCCGCGACTGGGACGAGGTGTACGTCCCCGGCGGTCTGCTGCCGATCGTCGAGGCGCAGGCCGACCGGTGCATGGACTGCGGGATCCCGTTCTGCCACGAGGCGTGTCCGCTGGGGAACCTGATCCCCGAGTGGAACGAGCTGGTGACGCGGGACGACTGGCGGGCCGCGAGCGAGCGGCTGCACGCCACGAACAACTTCCCCGAGTTCACCGGCCGGCTCTGTCCCGCCCCGTGCGAGGCGGGCTGCGTCCTCGCGATCAACCAGCCCGCGGTCACCATCAAGAACGTCGAGGTCGCCATCGCCGACCGGGCCTGGCAGGACGGGCTCGTGGCCCCGCGGCCGCCGGACCGGCTGAGCGGGTGGACGGTCGCCGTCGTCGGGTCGGGGCCCGCCGGACTCGCCGCGGCGCAGCAGCTGGCCCGGGCCGGGCACACCGTGGCGGTGTACGAGCGGGACGACCGGCCGGGCGGCCTGCTGCGCTACGGGATCCCCGCGTTCAAGATGGAGAAGCGGCAACTGGAGCGCAGGGTCGACCAGTTGGCGGACGAGGGCGTGCGCTTTCGTACGTCGGTGGAGGTCGGGTGGGACATCACCGCCGCCGAGCTGCGGACGCGGTACGACGCCGTGGTGCTCGCCCAGGGGGCGACCGCGTGGCGCGACCTGGACGTGCCGGGGCGGGAGCTGACCGGCATCCATCAGGCGATGGAGTATCTGCCGCCGGCCAACCGCGTGTGCGACGGCGACCTCGACGTGTCCCCGCTGAGCGCGGCGGGCCGGCACGTCGTCATCGTCGGTGGCGGCGACACCGGGGCCGACTGTCTGGGCACGGCGGTACGTGAAGGCGCACTGTCCGTCACGCAGTTGGACATCTACGGCAGACCCGGCGACATACGCGACGAGGAGGCCGAGCCCTGGCCGACGTACCCGAAGCTGTACCGGCTCTCCGCCGCGCACGAGGAGGCGGGCGAGCTGAGGACGGCGCCGGCCGCCGACGCGGACGCGCGGCTCTTCGCGGCGTCGACGCTGCGGTTCACCGGGGACGCCCTGGGGCGCGTACGGGAACTGCATGTGGTGGAGGTGGACGCGGCGCGGCAGCCGCGCCCGGGCTCGGACCGGGCGCTCCCGGCCGATCTGGTGCTGCTGGCGCTCGGCTTCACGGGACCCGAGCGCCCGGCCGGCGGACTCGTCGACCAGCTGGGGCTCGAGGTCACGGCGCGGGGCGGCCTCGCCCGGAACGAGGCCTTCGGCACCGGGGTGCCGGGGGTGTTCGTCGCCGGGGACGCCGGGCGGGGGCAGTCGCTCGTGGTGTGGGCGATCGCGGAGGGGCGGGCAGCCGCCGCGGCCGTGGACCGGTGGCTGACGGGGACGACGCGGCTTCCGGCGCCGATCGGGGCGCACGACCGGCCGATGACCGCGTGACCACGCCGCGGCACCTTCAGACCGCGTGACCGCGCCGCTGCCCCTTCAGAACACGACCGTGCGGCTGGAGCACGGCTGTGCGGCGCCGACGGTCACGACAGGAGAAAGTCCGCCGCCCCCGACTTCGCTCCCTCGATGAACGCGTTGATCTCGCCGGGCGTGTATATCAGGGCGGGCCCGTCCGGGTCCGAGGACTGGCGGACCGCGACCCGGCCGTCGGCCAGCTTCATGGCCTCGAGGCAGTTGCCCCCGTTGCCACCGCTCCACGGCTTGTGCCAGCCGTCGGTGCCGAGGTCGCGCGCGGGCATGCCGTTGTAGACCGGCTCCCCGTCGACGCCCAGTGCCCGGTCCTTGATCCGGTCCATTCTCACAGCTCCTTGCGGAGATCCCGGAGGATCTCCTTTGTGCGTTGTGCCGTCGCGGCCTGCGCCGCCATGCGGTCCATGACCTCCAGGTGCGTGGACACCTCGGGTCGCGCGTCGAGGTAGACGGCGCCGGTCAGGTACTCGCTGTAGACCATGTCCGGCAGTTCTGACATGGCAAATCGGAACAGGACGAAGGGCCCGTACGTGCCCGGGTGCGGGCCCGTGGCGAACTCGGCGACCTGGAGCGTCACGTTCGACCGCTCCATCACCTCGAGCAGCCGGTCGATCTGACCGCGCATCACGTCCGCGCCGCCGACGGGGCGGCGCAGCGCGGTCTCGTCCATGACCACCCAGAGGCGGGGCGCGTCCTCCCGGGTGAGCAGGGTCTGCCGCTGCATGCGCAGGGCGACGTGCCGTTCGACGAGCTCGGGGTCCTCGGCGAGCGCCCGCCCTATGGCCCCGGATCTGAGCACGCCGCGCGCGTACTCCTCGGTCTGCAGCAGGCCGGGCACGAAGTGCGGTTCGTAGGACCTGATGAGGGCGGCGGCGCCCTCCAGGCTCACGTACATCGAGAACCAGCCGGGCAGGATGTCGTGGAACCGCTGCCACCAGCCCGGCTTGTTCGCGTCCTCCGCGAGCTGCACGAACGCGTCGGCCTCGTCCTCGGCGACGCCGTAGGACTTCAGGAGGAGCTGGAGGTAGGGGATCTTGAGTCCGACCTCCGCGGTCTCCATGCGGCGCACGGTCGCGGCGGTCACTCTCAGTACTTTCGCGGCGTCCTCGCGCTTGAGTCCGGCACTCTCGCGCAGGTCCTGGAGGCGTCGGCCCAGAACGACCTGGCCGACCGTCGGCGCGGACCGCGGTTCGCTCACGCCCCTTACCTCCCAGTAGTCAAATGTTTGAGATGCAGCCGCGGATCAAGGTCCGGCGAGGTCGTTCACCGGCCGTTTCCCGCGGTTCGCCCCCGGAGGGCACCGCGCGACGAGCTGTTGCGAGCAGTGTGCCATGTCCACTCCGCGCGGCACACTGCACTCTGCACTTTTCAGAGTGGCTCTTGCCAAGTGTTCACGACGGGGCGATAGTGGCAGACGTGACTCCGTCCGCGCCTTTAGGAACAGAAGCCGACGAAGCTACGCTGAGTGACCGTTCGGGCACCCCATCGGGGTCCGCGGCACGGCGCAGCAGCTTCGAGCTGGCTCCCCACCCGGGCTCCGCCGCACAGGCCCGGCGCATGACACGTGCCCATCTCACCGGCTGGGGAGCGTGCGAGGACACCTGCGACGCGGCGGCCCTGGTCGTCTCCGAGCTGGTCACGAACGCGATCGTGCACACGGCCAGCAGACGCATCCACTGCGAACTGCACGAACTGTGCGACGACGCCGGCGAGCGCGTGCGGATAGCGGTGCGCGACGAGGGCTGCATACCCGGTGACGCCCGTGCCGCGGGACGGATCGCGCCCGAGGAGGAGCACGGCAGGGGGCTCCTCCTCGTGGCGGCCGTCTCCACCGCGTGGGGCGCCCAGGAGACCGGTCCCGGCCTGCTCGTCTGGGCGGAACTGCCGCGGGACGCACAGGAGTTGGCGATTCCCGGCCCTGTGCCGGACGCCGCCACCGCCCCCGGCTGGACCTGGTGAGCGACGCCCGCCCCGACCAGGCGGGCTGAGAACGACGACGATCGTGCTGAGTGGGGAACGGATGGGCGTGGTGACGACGCGGACGATGCAGCTGGACTCGCTGGTCGGGCTCGCCCGACGACGACGCACCCCGGCCCCCGCGGACCCCGTGCGCCTCAGCGTCCCGGACGGAATGACCGCGCCGCTGGGCTGTGACGCGGTGGCCGTGCCCGAGGCCTTCGCCCGCGCGATGACGCGGCGCCTGCCGCGGATGGGGTGCGTGTACGCGGACGGGGCGCACTGGTGGTGGCTCGTCCCCTCGGAATCCGATGTGGCCCTGGAGTGGCCCGCGCCCGCGCGCTACACGGCCGGAGCCCTGGTGCGGGACGCCGGGCGCGCCCCCGACCTGATCCACTGCCCGGACAGCTCGGTGCCGTACACCCCGCCGATCCCCCTCTACCTGGCGCTGTGCCGGGTGACCGGGACGACCCCGGCCTGGTCCCGCACCATCGGCGCCTCCTGACACCACTCCCCCGCGCCACCCCGCCGGCTCATCGGCGTTCATCCGCCTGTCCCCGGGCGCCGTTTCGGCGTAGAGAGGCACAAAGCCGGGGACAACGGGGACGGGGTGGTCGGATGGCCAGGAAGAAGCCGGACGCCGGGACGGAGCCGGGCACAGGGCCGGAGGCGGACACCGGAGCCGAACCGGGCACCGAAGCCGAACCGGACGAACCGGCGACGTCGGAGTCGGAGGAGCTGCTCTTCGGGGGCCCGCTGCGCTACGACATCGGCTGGTCGGCGCACGAGGACGCCTTCCTCCAGCTGAACTTCCGGGCGATGCTGACGCGGCTGCCCGCCCTGCTCGCGTCCAGTTTCCGGCTGGCGCGGGACGCGGACCGGCGCGCGGCCGGCATCGTGCTGGCGGCCGAATCGGGCCGGGGCGTCGCACAGGCCGTGAGTCTGCTCGCCGTCAACAGCGTGCTGGCCCGCCTCGTCGCGGGCGGTTCGATGGCGGACCGGCTGCGCGGCGCCGCACCCGCACTGATCGCCATGGCCGCCGTACTGACGGTGGCGGCGCTGCTGCGCGCGGCGTCGACCTACGCGACGGGCCGCCTCGAGCCGAAGGTCGAACGCCTCGCCACCGAACGGTACTTGGAGCGCGCGGCGGCCGTGGAGCTGGCGGCGATCGAGGACGACGCGTTCCACAAGCTGCTCGACACCGCGCAGTACGGGGCGTCGTCGGCGCGCCGGATGATCGCCACCTCGACCCGCGTGGTGAACGCGCTGATCTCGCTGATCGCGGCGGCGAGCGTACTGACCGTGCTGCATCCGGCGCTGCTGCCGCTCCTCGTCACCATGACGCTGCCGAGCGCGTGGAGCGCGCTGACGATCGCGCGGCGCCGCTACCGCTCGTTCCACGTGTGGGTGCAGCACGCGCGGGCGGGCCGGCTGATCAGCAGCCTGCTCATCGACACGGCGGCGGCTCCGGAGATCCGGGTGCACGGGGTGGGCCCGTTCCTGCTGCGCCACTTCCGCTCGATGTCGGAGGCGCAGGAGTCGGAGCAGGAGCGGCTCGCCGGGCTTGCGGCGCGCACCGGTCTGGTCGCGGCGGCCTGGACCGGGCTCGCGACGACGGCGACGTACGCGACGCTCGGTCTGCTCCTGCTGACCGGGGCGATGGCCCTGTCGGTGGCGGGTACGGCGGTGATCGCGATCCGCACGGGTTCGCAGAGCCTGGACACCCTCGTCCTGGAGGTCAACTCCCTGCACGAGGACGCCCTGTTCGTCGGCGATCTGGAGCGGCTGTACGTGGAGGCGGCGCGGCGCGCGGTCCCGACGGGCGGGGCGCGGCTCCCGGACGAGCCCGGGGAGATCAGGTTCGAGCACGTCACGTTCGCCTATCCGGGCAGCGCCGCCCGGCCCGCGGTCGACGACGTGACGCTCTCCGTGCCGACGGGCCGCATCGTCGCTCTGGTCGGCGAGAACGGCTCCGGCAAGACGACCCTGGTGAAGCTCCTCGCCGGGCTGTACGCCCCGCAGAGCGGCCGCATCCTGTGGGACGGAGTGGACGCGGCAGGCGCCGACCGGGTGCAGCTCGCCGAGCGGGTCGCGATGGTGGCGCAGGACTTCAAACGCTGGCCGTTCACCGCGCGCGTCAACGTCGGCATCGGCCGCGCGGCCTACGAGCCGACCGAGGAGCGGATCGGCGACGCCGTGTCCCAGGCGGGCGCGGGTGATGTCGTACGGGATCTGCCGCGCGGGATCGACACGCTGCTCGCGCGCGCGTTCAGCGGCGGGCACGAGCTGTCGGGCGGGCAGTGGCAGCGGCTCGGGATCGCGCGGGCCGCGTACCGCCGGGGCAGCATCCTGATCGTGGACGAGCCGACGGCGGCCCTGGACGCGCGGGCCGAGCTCGAGGTCTTCGAGAAGATCCGGGCGCTCGCGGGCACGGGCCAGACGGTCATCCTGATCACGCACCGCCTCGCGTCCGTGCGCCACGCCGACCTCGTGCACGTCCTGGAGCAGGGCCGCCTGGTCGAATCGGGTTCGCCCGAGGATCTGCTGGCCGCGGGCGGTGTCTACGCCGAGCTGTACGGGCTCCAGGCGGACCAGTTCACCCGACGGGCTGCGGAACCGCAGGAACCACCGGAGCCGCAGAAACAACCGGGGCCGCAGGTACCACCGGGGCCGCAGGGGCCCCAGAGGCCGCGTGAGCCGCAGGAACCACCGGAGCCGCCGGGACCGCCTGGACCGCCTCCCGCACGATCACCAGAAACGCATCCGTCGCCAAGTCCATGACGACCTCGGCCGGTTCGCCCTCCAGGCGGCGCAGGCGTGCGAACTCCTCGGCGGGCCAGGAACCGCGGGGTCCGCCGGCCGGGAATCGTTGCAGTACCACTCGTCCGTTGATCATCGTTCTTCCCTGCCCCCGTGATCGTGCCGGTGTGCCGGTGCCGGTACGTTCCGGCGCCATATGAGGGAGAACGCTGACAGGGCGGGTGCGGACTCGCAACGTGACGAGAATGACACCTAGTTGAGACGAGCTCGCGCCGGTCGGGACGATCCGGTGGCCGGTTCAGTCGTCGTACTCGTCGTGATACCGGAGCCGCGCGCTGCCCGCGGGCGCGCCGAGTGACGAGGCCCGGCCCTCCGGCTTCTCCCACTCCTCCTGCCTGCCGAGGGCGGTGAGGTCGAGGAGGTTCGAGGTGAACCCGATGTTGTCGAGGCCGCGGTCGAACGCCGAATAGGTGTGGAAGACGCGTTCCCCGTCCCGTACGAAGCAGCTGAGCGCCGGGCGTTCCTGCGGGCCTTCGTCGCTCTCGACCGTGGCGCCGAAGTCCTCGTTGAATTCGCTGAGATGCGACGAGTACCAGGGCACCGTCCACCCCATCCGGGCCTTGAACGGCAGGATCTTGGTGAACGGCGCGCGGGAGACCGCCGCGAACGCCGTACCCCGGGCACGCAGATGCGCCAGGTGCCCGATCTGGTCGAGGAACCCCGAGCAGCTGCGGCAGCCCGCGTCCCAGTCGGGCGCGAACATGAAGTGGTAGACGACGAGCTGCGACCGCCCCTCGAACAGGTCGAGCAACTCGGCCTTGCCGTCCGGGCCTTCGAAGACGTACAGGGCGTCGATCTCGACCATGGGCAGCTCGCGCCGCCTGGTGTTGAGCGCGTCCCGGGCCCGGGTCGCCGCTTTCTCCAGGACCAGCAGTTCCTCGCGGGCGGCGCGCCATTGTTCGCGCGTGACCGCATTCGGCAGCCCCATGGTTCCTCCTCGGATCGGGTCTCTCGGAGGGGTGACCGGGGGCTGTCGCGGAACTCATCGCTCCCCGCGAAAAATTTCGGGACGAGTTTTTTCGGGCGGGGCCTACATGTCGTACTCCTGGATCCGCTTGCCGTGTCCACGGTCGACGAGTGCGGGCAGCAGTTCGCTCAACTCCCCCGCGACGGACGGTACGTCGATCGTGGTCAGCCGCCTGTCGCGCATCAGGACGCGGCCGTCGACGACGGTGGTGCGGACGTCGCCGGAACGGGCGCTGTGCACGAGTGTCGCGGCGAGGTCGTGCACAGGCTGGGTGTGCGGGCCGCTCAGGTCGACGAGGACGAGGTCGGCGCGGCGGCCGGGGCTGAGGCTGCCGATGCTCGCGCCGAGGCCGACGGCGCGTGCGCTGTCCAGGGTCGCGTGGCGCAGCGCCTGCCGGGCGGTCAGCCAGCGCGGGTCCCGTTCGGCCTGCTTCTGCACCAGGGCGGTGAGGGTCATCGCCTCCCACACGTCGAGGGTGTTGTTGGAGGCGGCGCCGTCGGTGGCGAGCCCGACGTGCACGCCGGCGTCGACGAGGGCTCGGACGGGTGTCGTGTCCCAGCCGAATTTCAGATAGCCGCGGGGTGCGGTCGCCACGCCGGTGCGGCCGGTGGCGGCGCGCAGGGCGGGCAGGTCGCGGTCGAGGATGCCGGTGCCGTGGGCGATGAGGACGTCGACGTCGAGCAGGCCGGTGCGGCGCAGGGTCTCTATGGGGGTGCGGCCGTTGCGGGCGAGGGCGGTGTCGGTCTGGGCGCGGTTCTCGGCGGCGTGCAGGTGCACCAACAGGCCGTGTCGGTCGGCGAGTTCGGCGGTGGCGGCGAGGTCGTCGTCGGTGACGGTGTAGGGGGCGTGGGGTGCGAGGGAGGTGGTGATGCGGCCGCCGGCGCTGTCGCGGCGCCGCAGCGCGAAGTCGAGGGACCGCTCCCGCCCCTCGGGCCCCTGGGAGGAGAAGAAGGCCTCGCCGAGATCGGCCCGCAGCCCGGTCCCGTCGACGACCCGGGCGACGACGTCCATGGCGAAGTAGTGGTCGGCGAAGCAGGTGACGCCGCCGCGGATCATCTCGGCGCAGGCCAGCGTCGCGCCCAGCTCGATCAGGCGCGGGGTCAGGTTCGACTCGATCGGCCAGATCCAGTCGTTGAACCACTCCTGTTCGGGCAGATCCTCGACGAGCCCGCGCAGCGCGACCATGGGGCTGTGGGTATGGCAGTTGATGAGCCCCGGCAGGGCGATGAGACCCCGCCCGTCGATCCGCTCGGCGCTCTCCAGACGCGCCGCGCCGGCACTGTCGGTGACGTCGACGATGACGCCGTCCCGGATGACGAGGGCGACGTCCTCCCTGAACTCGACGCTTTCTGCGGCCAGTTGAGGATCGGCTTCGTCCGGGTCGGCGTGCAGCAGGGCGGTACACCCACTGATGACGAGATCGGCGGGGATGGCGGGACCGGCCGTGGGGGCGTCCATAAGGGCACCGTAGCGCCCGTTCGCTGAGAAGGCCCTGTTGTCCGCTGAGGCGTACGCCATCACAATGCTCATGCCAAACATGGCGTACGCCCCACCCGGTGCACCACCCCCAGCACGGGAGAGGAACCCCCCACATGAAGAAGTCTCTCGTCGGCACGCTCCTCGGCGTCCTGCTCTGTGGAGCGACGGCGGTCCCCGCCGCGGCGCTCGACGGCGCGGACTCGTCGGCCTCGGTCAGAGCCAAGGCCGTGGACTTCGCCGGCACGGTCTCGCTCAGCAACTGTTCCGGCTCCGTCGTCCGCGTCCCGAACTCCCAGCCGACCGACCCCGCCCTCGTCATGTCCAACGGCCACTGCCTGGAGTCCGGGTTCCCCGGCCCCGGCGAGGTCGTCGTCGACCAGCCCTCCACCCGTACCTTCGGCCTGCTCAACTCGGCGGGCAGCAAGGTGGCGACACTGCGGGCGAGCAAGGTCGCGTACGGGACGATGACCGACACCGACGTCTCGCTCTACGAACTGACCAGCACCTACCAGAAGATCGAGAGCTCGTACGGCATCAAGGCCCTGGAACTGTCGGCGGCCCGCCCGGCGCAGGGTACGGCGATCAGCGTCGTCTCCGGCTACTGGAAGCGGATCTACAACTGCTCCGTCGACGGATTCGCGTACCGCCTGAAGGAGGGCGAGTGGACCTGGAAGGACTCGGTCCGCTACACCTCCGCCTGCCAGACCATCGGCGGCACGTCCGGCTCCCCGGTACTCGACCAGGCGACCAAGAAGGTCGTCGCGGTCAACAACACCGGTAACGAGAGCGGCGGGCGGTGCACGGACAACAATCCGTGCGAGGTCGACCAGAACGGCACGGTGACGGTGCGCAAGGGCATCAACTACGCGCAGCAGACCTACGGGATAGTCCCGTGCATCGGAATAGGCAACAAGCTCGACCTCACGGCCCAGGGCTGCACCCTGCCGAAGCCGTAGCCCCGCCAGGGGCGCAGAGACCGACAGCGAACCGCGCCCCACCAGGGGCGCGGGGAACTGCGCGACCAGCCACGACGGCGCAGAGACCGACAGCGAACCGCACCTCACCAGGGGCGCGGGGAACTGCGCAACCAGCCACGACGGCGCCGCAGCCGACAACGAACCCGGGACCCCAGACCCGCCCCCGGCGCTATGCCGCAAGCTCAGCCAACAACCCCCCGATCCGCTCAGCATCCCGCACGGGAACCCGCCCGGTGTCATCAACCTGCACCGCGCAAGCGGTAGCCGCATCGACCAGCCGCTCCAGCACGACAGTGACCCGCCGCGACCCGTCGGAATGCCGCGCCAGCACAGGAAGCTCCGCCGCGGCCAGCTCCACCGCGGCCCGCGCCTCCGCCAGCGTCCGGTACGCCTCCCGCCGCAGGGCCCACCGCCCGGCCCGGTCGTCGTCCTCGCTCAGTACATGCCGCACATACACCTGGGCCGCCTCCCGCGCGGCAGCGATCCGCACCCGCACCCCGCCGCCCCGGTGCCCGCCGGGCCACGGCAGATGCCCGGCGACGAGCACGAGCGCGCAGGCGAGCAGCGTCTCGGTGATGCGGCTCCACGAGGCCCCGGGCTCCCCGCCGACCATCACCAGGGACAGTACGAGCACGGTGATGACGGCGGTCTGCGCGGCGAAGTGCCGCGTGGCGACGGGGATCAGCGCCCCGCACACGGCCACCAGGGCGACAAGCCCGAGCGGCCGGGGCAGCAGCGCGGCGAGCCCGGCGAAGAGCAGCGCTCCGGCGACCGTCCCGGCGGCCCGGCACAGGACGCGCGAGGCCAGCGGCCCGAGATCGGGCTTGACGAGAAAGACGGCGGTGGCGGGCAGCCAGTACCAGTGCACGGGTTGCAGGGCCTGTGCGACGGCGGCGCTCGCCCCGAAGGAGAGCCCGACGCGCACCCCGTACTCGCGCCCGGCGGGACCGGCCATCTTGCGCACGACAGCGGAGGGCGACTTCCGGCGACGGACCGCGCTCTCTCCGCCGCTCCCCCGGTCGAAGGCCTCGGCGGCCCGCAGCAGCGCCTCGTCCAGCGCCCGCAGCCCCGCGCCGGAGCGGGCCGGCGCGGGCAGCGCCCCGACCGGCGCCCCGGACCGCACGGCGGCCGCGAGCCGCCGCGGCCCCTCCGCGGCCCGCCCCGGCACGGACTCTCCGGCCCAGGCGAGCGCGGTGGCCGCCTCGGCGAGCGGCAGCGCGGCACCGAGCTGGGCCCGCAGCCGCCGCGTCCCCGCCGGCCGGCCGCGCAGGGCGTCCTGCGCCTGGTCGAGAGCGGCGGTGAGGCCGGCGCGGCGCGCCCTGGCGTCCGGCCCGCCCGCGGCGTCGAGCAGCGCGGCGACGGCGTCGTACACCGCAGCGACGGCGGCCCGCTCCCCGTCGTAGAGGTAGCCGTGGGGGTGACCGATCCGCTGCCCCCGCACGGGCGAGGGCAGCACCACCCGCAGCACGATCAGCCACGCGGCACCGCCCGCGAACAGCAGGGCCCGCTGCCAGCCCGTCTCCGGCAACGGCATCCCGGCCCCGATGGCCACCGTCACGAGCAACTGGGTCCCGGCGGCGGAGGCGACGGGCCCGACGGCGCTCAGCGCCCCGCCCAGCAGCCCCAGCCCGGCGAAGACCCCGACGATCACGGACCCGCTTCCGGCGAGGAAGCTGCCGAGGACCATCCCGAGGGCCCCCGCGAGGGCGGGCCCGCCGAGCCGTGACAGGGCGGCGCGCCGGGTGCCCGGCCGGTCGTTGACCCCGGCGAGCATGGCGCCGAGGGCGAGCAGCACACCGCTGGAGGGACGGCCGGAAACCACGGCGAACAGCAGCAGCGGTCCGGCGGCGAGCGCCCCGCGCACGACGGCCGGCCACGGCACGGGGGCGCGCTGGGCGCGCAGGGCGTGGCCGAGCCAGGGCGGAAGGGAGTGCGGGCGGATCATGAGAATGCGCAGGCTCCTGTCGTACGAGGACGCGGTGGCGCCGGACGACATCGGCCAGCCTGAACTGGTTCCTCCACAGTAATGGACGGTGCTGAAGGTGCGGGAACGGGCGTATTTCCGCAATGTGACACTTGGCTGTGCCTACGACGCCTGTGACAGACGGTTGGCCGGACGCGCCGGGCGACACTGCCCTGACGATCCACGTCCCCGAGGCGGACCCACTGGTCCGCACCGGTTCGCGTGCCCACGTGACCGTGCTCTATCCGTTCCTGCCGCTGTCTCTCACAGACGCGGGGACGGACGCGGAACTCCGGGCCCTCTTCACGGCGGCGCCGCCTTTCACCTGCACCTTCTCCGAGGTCCGCCGCTGGCCGGGGGTCGTCTACCTGCATCCGTCCCCGGCGGACCCGTTCCGCGCCCTGACGAAGTCGCTGCGGGAGCTCCGGCCGGAGGCGGTCCCGTACCGGGGCATCTTCGGCGACGAGGGCCTGGACCCGCATCTGACGCTGGCGAGCGGCGCGGGCACGGACGCCCTGCCCTCGGCCGCGTTCGAGCGGCACCTTCCCCTGCGCGCGGAGATCCGCTCGGTCCGCCTGATCGTGACGGACGGCCCGGGCACGGGCTGGCGCGACGTAGTGGACTATCCGCTACGGGGCGACTGAACGGGCGGCGCGCACGGCATCTGCCAACAACTCCCGTGCTCCATCGACGAGTTCGCCAAGGTTCAGCGAACCGTCGGCGAGCAGCGCGTCGATCTCCCGCAGCCCGGCCCGCGTCAGCAACCGCTTCTCGTTGGTCACCCACTCCCCGCGCGCGGCGAGCACGGCGTGCCCGGCCTGCAGTGCGGCGACGGCGACGGCGCCCACGACCTCGGTCCGCCCGCCGAGCGGCACGTTCCCCGCACGGGCGTAGTGCAGCGTCATGGCGGCGCGCCCCCACCACGCTTCGGGCGCCGCCTTGCGCAACGCGGCGGGATATTCGCCGACGTGCGGGGTCTCGCCGCGCAGCACACGGTTCACGGCGAGCTCGGCGACGACGAGGTACGACGGGATTCCCGCGAGGTGGAACATCAGCGGCTCCCAGTGGAACCGCCCGGCCGCGGCCTGCGCCACCTCGTGCTCGACGACGTCGAGATCCCGGTAGTGCACATCGACGCGCCGCCCGTCGACATCCAGCCACGCCCCGCCGTTGAACACGCCCCCGCCCCACTCCCCGATCGCGGAGACCTCGCCCTCCCAGCCGACCTCGCGCAGGTGCCGCGGCTCGAAGACGCCCTCGCTCCCCCGGTAGTAGACAGCGGTGTCCCAGTCGCTCGCGTCGCTGTGCGTCCCCTGCGCCCGCGACCCACCGAGGCTGACGGCGCGCACGCCGGGGAGGGCGGCGAGGCGGTCGGCGAGGTGGTCGAGGAAGGCGTCGTCGGTGGGTTCGGGCATGTGGCCACGGTAACGAGGCGCCCGCCACCCGCACCTGGCATTTTTCCCCGAAGCTCCGAGCCGGGACTATGTCGCTGGCAGATGTGGCGAGAGGGGGTACGTCCTACTACGCGTTGGTCTACCGTTACTGGCACTCACATGCTGATCAGGGTGGAAGGACGACCCACGTGAACGCGGCCGCGCTGAGCCCTGAGGACCCGACCGAGCTCGGGGGCTTCGAGCTGCTCGGCCGGATCGGGCACGGTGGCATGGGGCAGGTGTACCTGGGCGAGTCGCCGGGCGGCGAGCCCGCGGCCGTCAAGGTCATCAAGCCGTCCGTGGTCGACTCGGAGACGCGGCTGCGTTTCGCGCAGGAGATCGAGATCTTGAAGACGGTCTGGGGCCCGCGGATCGCCGCGTTCCTGGACGCCGACGCCGACGCCGAGCAGCCCTGGCTCGCGACGGAGTACGTCGACGGCCCCGACCTGCGGGGCCACATCCACACGCACGGCCCGCTGCCCCTGGTTCTGGCCGCGTCCCTGTGCGCCACGCTGGCCGAGGCCCTGCACGGGGTGCACAAGCAGGGTCTGCTGCACCGCGATCTGAAGCCGGCGAACATTCTCCTGGGCCAGAACGGACCCAAGATCATCGATTTCGGCCTGGCGGTCTTCACCGAGTCCAGCGCCTCGCTCACCGCTCCCAACACCGTGCTCGGCACACCCGCGTGCATGGCACCCGAGCAGGCGATGGGCGAGAAACCACTCAGCCCCGCGGTGGACGTGTACGCCCTCGGGGCGGCCCTGCTGTATGCGGCGGGCGGGCACTACCCGTTCCAGGCGGACAACATCCACGCACTCTTCAACTTGATCATCCGGGCGGACAGCACGCCGGACCTGGATGGTCTGCCGGCCGAGCTGATCCCGCTGCTGACGGCGATGCTCGCCCACAAGGCAGCGGACCGTCCGGCGCTTCCCGAGGTCGTCCAGCAGTGCCGGGCCGTGATCGAGGGCCAAGGCATGAAGATCGCCCAGGCGCGTCGTCGCCTCACCACGCACATCACGGAGACCAAGCTCCAGGACACGCCGGCCGAGCCCGCCCCCACGGACTTCGCCGGTCTCCCGACGGTCACCGCACCGCAGCCGACGGCCCCCACCGTTCCGCTCGCCGCCGAGGACGCGCCACCTCAGCTCGGCCACACCCCGACGGTCAAGGTCACCGCTGACACGCCCCCCGCACCGGTCCGTCGCAAGGAGCCCTTGGCGCGCACTGCGCCCGGCCGCGCGAAACCGGTCCTGCGTTCGGCGCAGGCCAGGCAGGTCGCCCAACAGTTGCGTGAGGCGTACGCCCAGCACGCGAAGTTCTGAAACCGGCGCCCATTCTCTCCCCTCCCCCCACGTACACAGCGTTTCCCAGTTCACGCAGGACAGGTCCAGCACCGCAGGAGGCACCGCACGTGACCGTCGACCAGGCCACCGGTCTCGCACCGGAGGCGGCGAAGTACCCGCCGGGCTCGCAGATCGAGGTCCGTGACGAGGAGTGGCTCGTACGGAACGTGTCGCGCACCGAACATGACGGAGAACGCATCGAGGCGGTCGGCGTCTCGGAGTTCGTCCGCGACCAGGAGGCGGTCTTCTTCACCGAGCTCGACGACGTCGAGCTGATGGACCCGCGCAGGACGAAGCTGACGTGCGACGACTCGCCGACCTTCCGCCGCAGCCGCTTGTTCCTCGAAGCGATCCTCCGTAAGACCCCGCTGCCCCAGTCGGAGCGCGGCCTGGCGCTCGCGGACAGTTTTCTGCTCGACCCGCTCGCGTACCAGCACCGTCCGGCTCAACTCGCGCTCTCCGGCGAGAACTTGCGGCCGCGTCTGCTCATCGCGGACGTGGTCGGTCTCGGCAAGACGCTCGAGATCGGCCTGACGCTGGCGGAGCTGATCCGTCGCGGGCGCGGCGAGCGCATTCTCGTCGTGACACCGCAGCACGTCCTCGAACAGTTCCAGCACGAGCTGTGGACGCGTTTCGCGATCCCGCTGATCCGTCTCGACTCGGCGGGCATCGAGAAGGTGCAGCGTGAGATCCCGGCGGGCCGCAACCCCTTCACGTACTTCAAGCGCGTCATCGTCTCCGTCGACACGCTCAAGAACACGGACCAGTACAAGCATCACCTGGAGCGCATCGCCTGGGACGCCGTCGTGATCGACGAGTCCCACAACCTCATCAACCGCGGCTCCCTGCGCAATCAGCTCGCTCAGCTTCTCGCGCCTCGCACGGACGCGTTGATCCTCGCCTCGGCGACCCCGCACAACGGCGACGCCCGTTCCTTCGCCGAGCTGATCTCCCTTCTCGACCCGGCGGCGATCCGCGACCCTGAGCGCTATGACGCGGACGACATCAAGCATCTCTTCATCCGCCGTACGAAGGTCAGCCCCGAGGTCCGCGAGCAGATGAAGGGCCAGTGGGCGGACCGGGGCCCGAGCGAGTCGGTGCACTGTGCGGCGACGGACGCCGAGGAGCAGGTCTTCGATGAGCTGGCCCGGGTGTGGCTGCCGACCGGCGGCGGCACGTCGGTCAGCGACGTCCCGCTCTTCCCGTACACGCTCCTCAAGTCGTTCCTGTCCTCGCACATCGCGCTACGGGCGACGGTCGCGGCCCGCGTGAAGACGCTGGAGAAGAAGGAGGACGCCGCGTCGACGGCCGCCGAACTCCAGGCACTGCACCGTTTGGACGAGCTGACGGCGGACATGGCGGAGCAGGACTCGGCCAAGTTCCGGTCCTTGGTCGCGCAGTTGAAGGCCATGGGGGTGGGCCCGCGCAGCGAGACGCGTGTCGTGGTCTTCTCCGAGCGGGTGCAGACGCTGGAGTGGCTGCGCAGAACGGTCCCGGCGGCGCTCGGCTTCAAGGGCAGGGCCCTGACGGAGGCGGCGCGCGTGATGCACGGCGGCCTCTCCGACGAGCAGCAGATGCAGTGCGTGGAGGACTTCGGCCTCGCCGACGCCCCCGTACGCATCCTGTTCACGGGCGATGTCGCCTCCGAGGGCGTCAACCTCCACCGCCAGTGCCATCAGCTCGTCCACTACGACGTGCCGTGGTCGCTGATCCGTATCGAGCAGCGCAACGGCCGCATCGACCGCTATGGCCAGGCGCACCAGCCCGAGTTCCGCGCGCTGATCCTCACCAGCGAAACGGAGGGCGCGAAGGACGACCGTACGGTCGCCGAGCGTCTTCTGGAGCGCGAGGACGAGGCGCACCGCAGCCTCGGTACGGCGGAGGCGGTGTCGGGCCTGTACCGGGCGGAGGCCGAGGAGAAGTCCCTCATCCAGGACCTGCTGCGCGGCCGCACGGTCGACGAGTCCCTCGACGCGACGGCAGCGGCGGCGGCCGACGACGAGGACGGCGGCGACTTCCTCGCGGACTTCTTCGGCGCGGTCGGCGACGACCCGGCGGAGCTCCTCGACGGTGACGCGCCGCCCGCCCCCGCCGACGTACCGCGCCTGTTCACGGGCACGCGCGAGTTCATCGACGAGGCGGTGCGCGAGGTCTACCCGGACCCGCAGACCCAACTGGACCTGGACCAGGACCCGGACACCGGCCTGATCTCGTTCAAGCCGCCGAAGGATCTGCTGCACCGCATGAAGGCGCTGCCTCCGGATTACCGGCGTGAACAGCGCCTGCACGAGCGCCTGTTGGTGACGCTGAACCGCAAGCTGGCGGATCTCTCGCTGGTCCGGGCGCGGGAGTCGTCGACGTCGTCCTGGCCGGAGATCTCCCTCCTCACCGACCTGCACCCGGTGGTGGAGTGGCTGACGGACAAGGTCCTCGTCCGCCTGGGACGCCAGGAGGCCCCGGTGATCACGGCGGACGTGCCGGCTCCCACGTATCTGATCCAGGGCATCTTCTCGAACGCGTTGGGCCGCCCGACGGTGGTGAAGTGGATGGCGGTCCGGGCTGGCGAGGCCGGCCCGGAGGTGAGGGACGACATGGTCGGCATACTGCGCGAGGCAGGCGTGGGACCGACGATGGCGAACCCGCTGCACAGCCACGACCTGGACCTACTGGCATCCGGGATCCCCGGCGCCCTGGAGGCGGCGGAGGACTTCCTGCGCCGCCACAGCGCGGAGTGGGACAAGGCGCTGCACGGCCCCATCGAGAAGTACAAGGCACGCCTCGGCAACTGGGAGCAGCCGACACTCGCCGGCGAGCACACCAAGGCCGCGCTCGCGGACCTCGCCGACTCGCTCCTCACCACCGGCCGCCCGATGCTCCGGGTCCTCGCCGTCCTCGATTCCGCCACCGCGTAACCCTTGAGACCTGAGGTTCTGAGACAGCCATGACGTATGACTCCCTCGTCAACCAGGGCGACTATTTCTCCGCGCACTATCTGGCGGAGGTGCTCCCCAAGGACCTGAAGTCGGGTCTGCTCGCGGCGTGGAAGGAGCGGGAGGAGGCGGCGAAGGGCGCGGACGAGGACGCGCCCGAGGACCCGGACGCGCTGCCGGTCACGCCGCGCGCGGGGCTGCGGGCGCTGCGCCGCGAGTATTTCAGGGCGCGCTCGTTCTTCGCGGACGCGGCGCTCGGCGGGGACGACGCGACGACGTACGACGCCCCGGAGTGGCGGGAGCGAGTGACGGCGCTCAACGCGTCGGTGCTGCGCGCCTTCGGCTACGACGCGAAGCCGCAGCCGGTGACGGTGCAGCGCGCGGACCGTACGTACGAGGTCGACGTGGCGCACGCGGAGCCGGGTCTCGTGGCCCTGGACTGCGGCTGGGCCGCGGAGCCGGACGCGGCGCTGGATCCGGAGGGTGCGGGACGGCTGCTGCAAGAGCTGGTCCTCGACGGCTCGTCGTCGGTGACGACGGGCTCGAAGCTGGCGTCGTTCCTGTTCGCGGGCGAGGAGCCGCCTCGGTACGTACTGCTGCTGATCGGCGGGGTTCTCGTCCTAGCGGACCGGGCGGTGTGGGGCGAGGGCCGCTACCTGGCGGTGTCGCTGGACGCGGCCCTGGAACGCAACGACGTCCGGGCGGGTGGCGAGCTCGACACGGTGGCGGCGTTGTTCGGTGCGGACTCGCTGCGCACGCCGGAGGAGGGCGGCGAGAACCCTCTCGCCACGCTGGTCGACAAGTCGACGAAGCATGCGGTGGGTGTCTCGTCGGAGCTGCGGGACGGTCTGCGCCTCTCGGTGGAGCTGATCGCGAACGAGGTTCTGGAGCGGCTGAGGGGGGCGGGCCTGGCGCCGGACGACGTGGCCGAACTCCCGGACTTGTCAGCTCAGTTGACGAGGGAATCCCTGCGCTACCTGTACCGGGTCCTGTTCCTGTTGTACGCGGAGGCGCGGCCGGAGCTGGGCATCGTGCCGTCGGACTATCCCGAGTACCACCAGGGGTACGGGCTCGGGCGCCTCGGTGAGCTGGTGGCGGAGCGCGATCTGGTGGGCGAGAAGGCCAGGGAGGGCTTCTACCTCTACGAGTCGCTGGACCTGCTGTTCCGCAAGGTGCAGCAGGGCTACCGGCCGCGTCGCACGCACGGTACGGCCGGCGCCGAGGAGAGCGCGAAGCGGTCCGAGGATGTCGGCCTGCGTTTCGAGGCGCTGCACTCCCAGCTATTCGAACCGGAGTCGATCCGGCTCATCGGAAAGGCGTCGGTGGCGGACCCGCGCTTCGACGAGGAGGAGTTCGGCGGGGCGAAGTATGTGGATACGCGGCTTCGCAACGCCACCCTGTACCGCGTGCTGCGCCTGCTCATGCTCACGCGCGGCAAGAAGGGCGAGCGCGGCGGCTTCATCTCGTACGCGCAGCTCGGCATCAACCAACTCGGCGCGGTGTACGAGGGATTGATGTCGTACTCGGGTTTCGTGGCGAGTGAGGAGTTGTACGAGGTCGCGAAGGGCGGCGACCCGAAGGACGGCTCCTGGCTGGTCCCCGCGTCGAAGGCGGACGAGTATCCGGACTCCGTCTTCGTGCGCAGGAAAGACGAGGAGACGGCCGAGGAGGTACGGGTCCGGTATCGGCCGGGGTCGTTCGTCTACCGCCTGTCGGGGCGCGACCGGCAGACGTCGGCGTCGTACTACACGCCGGAGTCGCTGACCAAGGTGACGGTGCAGCTGGCGTTGCAGCACCGGCTGGACCAGGACGGCTCAGTGACGAAGGCGCGCGAGCTTCTGGACTGGAAGATCTGCGAGCCTGCGCTTGGTTCCGGTGCGTTCTTGAACGAGGCCATCAATCAGGTGGCGGCGGAGTATCTGCGGCGGCGCCAGGATGAGCTGGGTTCGCCGATCGATACGGAGCGGTACGCGGTCGAGCTGCAGAAGGCGAAGGCGTACGTCGCGCTGCACAACTCCTATGGCGTGGACCTTAATTCGACCGCCGTGGAGTTGGCGGAGGTGTCGTTGTGGCTGAACACGATGCATCCCGGGATGGAGGCGCCGTGGTTCGGGCTGCATTTGAGGCGGGGTAACTCGCTCATTGGTGGGCGGCGGGAGGTGTACGCGGCTGAGCGGCTGGTTAAGGGGGGCTGGCTGGGTTCGACCCCGGAGCGTGTGCCGCTGGCGGAGGGCGCGCTGCCGGAGGGCGCCGTTCATCATTTCCTGCTTCCCGCGAAGGAGTGGGGCGCGGTCGCCGCCGAGAAGGAGGCCAAGGCGCTGGCCCCGGAGGCGGCGAAGGCGCTGGGTGCTTGGCGTAAGGCGGTCACGAAGTCGCCGTCGAAGCGGCAGACGGAGCGGTTGCAGGGGCTGGCTCGGCGGGCCGAGTACTTGTGGGGGCTCGTCACGCGGCGCCTGGAGATCTCGGAGCAGGAGATTTCGCGGAAGATTGATGTGTGGGGGGCGGAGGAAGGGTGGGTTCGGGCCCCGGAGAACGCCGTGCCGAGGGAGAAGGTGCTGGCGGACCTTGAGGCGCCGGATACTCCGTATTGGCGCTTGAAGACTGTGATGAACGCTTGGTGTGCGCTGTGGTTCTGGCCTGTGCAGAGTGCTGGGCTGCTGGATGGGTCGGATGAGCGGTATGGGCGGGCGGCCTTGGCTGATGTGCCGGTCGGCGGCGTTGAGTTGGGTGCCGCGTCTGAGGTTGTCCGTACGTATGAGGAGGTCGACCTCCTTGGCAATGTGACCGTGCGCGAGGTGCGGCGCGGCGATATCGACAAGCGTCGCAAGGGGGCCCGGAAGGGCGAGGGGGCTTTCGCCGAGCAGCGCCGGAATGTGATCCCGCTGGCGGATCTGGGCGACTGGCTCGACTTCGCGGAGGCGTTGCTCGGTACGCATGATGTGCCGGCGGAGTCGTTGGTTTCGTCGTTCGATTCGCTGGATGCGCTTGAGCGGTACGAGGAGGAGCTGCCCGACTGGATGGGCATGGACCGGTGGCACTGGCTGGAGGAGCGGTTCCCATGGGTTGCCGTTGCCGTCGATGTGGCCGTACAGCAGGGGTTCTTCCATTGGGAGTTGGAGTTCGCCCAGGTGTTTGCGGGGCGAGGTGGGTTTGATTTGCAGGTGGGGAATCCTCCTTGGGTGCGGCCTCGGTGGCAGGAGGATTTGGTTCTGGCTGAGCTGGAGCCGTGGTTTGTGCTGGCTGAGAAGCCGGGGGCGGCGGAGTGGCGGTTGCGGAAGGAGGAAGTGCTGGCGGCCGCGCCGAACAACCGGGATTACGTACTCGGCGAGTTGCGCGTTCATGCAGCGTCCGTTGCGGCGCTGGGCAGTTCGGCTACGTATCCGCTACTCGTGGGGACGCAAGGGGATCTGTACCGGGCTTTCATGGCACGGGTGTGGCAGCACTTGGCACGGCAGGGCAGCGCGGGACTGATCCATCCGGATACACACTTCGGGGGCGTTCGGGAAGGCGTGGTTCGGGCTGCGGCATATCGGCACCTGCGGGTTCACGCGCACTTTGTGAACTCGTCCCGCTGGGCGTTCGAAGACTTGAACTGGTCGCAGGAATTCGGGATGCACATTTACGGAACGTCGCAAGAGCCCGAGTTCCTGCACCTCAGCGAGCTACGAGACGCGGAAGTCCTGCCAGCCTCTCTGATACATGACGGGGCGGGGCAATTCCCTGGCATTAAACACAACGGGTCATGGGACATCCGCCCGCACTGCGAACGTGTCGTGCACGTGGACATGGAGTTGCTGTCCAGCTGGCAAGCGCTCACCGGGTCGGAGGGGCCGACGATTCAGGCTCCGCTGCTGTACCCAGTGTTGCGCAGTGAGCAAGGGGCTATCGAGGCGCTGGCCGCTCATGGGAGCGTACTGGCGGATTACCAGCCGCTGATTACACGTGGATACGACGAGGCCAACGCGAAGAAAGTTGGACTAATCCGCTGGGGCAATAAGGCCGTGCCATCCCTCTCGGATGTCATCATTCAGGGCCCACACTTCGCGGCAGCACTTCCCTTTTCCAAGGAACCTCGCATCCCCTGCCGGAGCAACAGGGACTGGGATCAGCGCACGCCGACGCGGCTGCCCGAGGAATACGTGCCAGTGACCAACCTGGTACGAGCCTCGGACGACGCCACCTATGTCGAGGCGCAGGACAACTGGCGCAACAGACCGTCCACCGCATACTTCCGCTTGATGTGGCGGGAGATGATCCCATTCGACAGCAGCCGCTGCCTGCATGCCGCATTGATCCCGCCGGGCCCTGCTCACATTCACGCCGTGCGCACCATGGCACTGGCAACCGACCGACTCACCACCCTAAACGCGGGTTTCTGGACGGCACTGGTACTGGACTATCTGCTCCGTATTACCGGCCGCGGCCACCTCGACGTGACTGATGCGCGCAAGATGCCCGCACCGGACGAGGACCACCCTCTGGCTCCAGCCCTCCTCCTCCGAACCCTCCGCCTCAACGCCCTGACCAACCACTACACCTCCCTCTGGGAAGAACTCTTCGACCCCCGCTGGGCAGGCTACGAGGGCTGGGCCAACCCTGACTGGCCCGCCCTGAAGCCCCTCGCATCCGAGCTGCGGGCGACCTGGACATACGGCACCCCACTTCGTACAGAACACGAACGCCGGGCTGCAATGGTCGAGTTGGACTCACTCGTTGCCGTCTGGCTCGGCATCACAGCCGACCAACTAGCGGCGATCTTCAAGTCTCGCTATCCCATCCTGGCCGACTACGAAGCCAAGACCTACTTCGACGCCAACGGCCGCAAGATCGCCGCCAACCCCAACTACTTCGGCCACGGCCAAACCAAGCAGGACTACCTAGACCTTCTCGACCACCTAGAAAACCCCGAAACAACCCCGCCCCCCGCCGGCTACACGGCCCCCTTCTACAAGGCCGACCGCGAAGCCGAGATGCGGGCCGCGCATGCCACGTTCCAGGCCCGCCTGGACGAGGAGATCCGACTCGGCCGCTGGACGCCGCCCGAGCCCCGGCAGAGCTGACAACGCAACGGTGCCCTGCGATCCACTCCAAGTGGGCCGCAGGGCACTGGACTTATCCCGCCAGCCGCCAGCCGTCAGCCGCGCGCCGCGAACCCCACGAACGCCATCCAAGCCGAGGGCGCCACGTCCACCATGGCTCGGGCCCGGTCCTTGGTGTCCCGCACGTGGACCACCCTGGCACCTGCGGCAACCTCGATGCACTGCCCACCTTCGCCGCTGCTGTAGCTGCTCTTGAACCACGCCAGCTCAGTCACGCCCGGCACCGACTTCTCGACGTTCATGTCTCTCCCAGCAACCGCTCCACGAAGGCCAGCGACTCACTCGGCGTGAGCGCTTGAGCCCTGAGGATTCCATACTGCTCCTCGAACTCACGGACCGAACTCCGCTCCGTGAAAAGGCGGCTCTCCTTGTGTGCCTCCACGTACGCGATCCTGCGCCCCTCCTTCGTCTCGATCAAGGTGAACGGCCCGGACAGGCCCGCGTGTTCGGCGCGCAAGAGTGGCATCACCTGGATCTCCACGTTGCGACGCTGTGCGTGCAGCAGCAACTGCTCAAGCTGCCCCCGCATGACAAGCCCTCCACCGATGGGGCGGCGGAACACGGCCTCCTCGATCACAAAGCTGATGGTCGGCATAGGCGTACGGGCGAAGATCTCCTGCCGCCTCAATCGGGCAGCAACCCGCCGGGCAACGGTGTCCTCGTCCAGCAAGGGCCGCCGCATGCGGAACACAGCCTCTGCATACTCCTCGGTCTGCAACAACCCGTTGACCACATGGTTGTCGTAGACATGCAGCGCAACCGCCTTGGACTCCAACTTCGCCGCCCCCTGAAAGAACCCCGGATACTGCGCCCGCTCCACCTCCTCCACCCGTTCCCGCAGCACCCCATGCGCCCCAAGCACCTCATCGGCCCGCTCGATGAACCGGCCCGGAGGAATCCGTCGCCCCTGTTCGAAGGACGCGATGGTCGCCGCCGAGTACCCGGTCCGCTCACCGAACTCGGCACGAGTCAGCTGCTGCCATTCCCGGAAGCGTTTCAGTTGCCGCCCGAACGACACCAGCACCCCGCTGGCATCCTCACCGCCACCAACCTCGTCGGCGTCTCCCACGTCCACATCCACACCGGCCCCTTTCATGGTCGTCGCCCTCCCCGGAACAACTCCCCTCCCCCACAACCCCGTCACGCCGCAAGCCACGTACAACACACCCCCCAACGCGTACAAAACCAGCCCGTCAGCCCGCACAACGCTACGCACACCCACCCCAACCGCCCTCACCAATCACCCAACTCCCCAATACGGGCATATTCGATAACGCCCGCCACCCGAAAGGGAGTTCGCCCAAACTACCCGCAGTTCACCGACAACCCGGCCCCGACCTCGTACAACCGCACCCCGTATCCGCGTAGCCCCTGGCCCCCGCCCCACGCACCCCACCACGCTCATCCCATGCACCACACCCACACCCACACCCAGACCCACACCACAGGCGGCCCCCAACCCACGGCCCCTACGCACCACTTCGCCATGCGCTTCACCTCGACCCCGCGCGGCGCCCGCCTCGCCCGCCGCCTCGTCTCCCACCGCCTGGACGCGTGGGGCCACCCCTACGCCAGCCCCCTGAACGAAACCCTGACCCTCATCACGGCCGAACTCACCGCGAACGCCGTCCACCACGGACACGTCCCAGGCCGCGACTTCCACCTCAGCCTCACCCGGACCGCCCCGGGCACCTACCGCGTAGAGGTCACCGACACCCGAGGCGAACGCCTCCCCCAAACGACCGCCCTGAGCGAAGCCGACCCGGACGACGAGACCGGCCGCGGCCTCCTCCTCGTAGCCGCACTCGCGGACGACTGGGGCTGCGAGCCCCGACCGGACGGCCCCGGCAAAACCGTCTGGGCAACAGCAGGTTCGCCCCCACACCGGCCACCGACCGCGTGACCCTGCCCCGAACCCACCCCGCCGGCACCCCCGACGACACTCCGCCCTCCGTGCGTCAGACCCCCGCACGACGTCGAACGACAGCCCCGCCACTCCACTTGAAACGATCTTTGCGCACCCTTTGCTCCCCTTACATTCGTGAACGTCACCTCGCGCATAGGGTCGAACGGCAGGCGACAAGACTGGGGAACGGTCGACCGGTCCGAAGGCGGACGGTCGATCACGGGGGAAGGCGGACCGGCATGGGCGGCGGTACCGGTGGCGACGGCGAGATACTCGACATCAAGATCGCCGATCTGAAGGCGACGGCTCCGCATTTCCATACGCACAGCACCGATCTCGCCAAAGCGCTGACCAAGCTCAAGCTCGGACTGTCGGCCGCCGGCTCGCCCTGGGGCGACGACGAACAGGGCCAGGCCTTCCACAAGGCGTACGGCCCGAACGTGAAGAAGATCGAGCACGCCACCGACATCCTCGCCCAGGGCCTGGCCAGCATCGAAGAGGCCATGACGGACATGGCGGACGGGCACATCGACAACGAGGAACTCGTCCGCTCGATGTTCAGCAAGATCAAGGCCGCACCGCACGACGGAAACGGCACCCAGCAGTGAGCGGTGCAGCCGACAAGGCCAAGGAGATCATCCAGGACTTCACCGGCATGTGGTGGCCGGACGCCGACGAGGACGGCCTGCGGGACGCGGCCAAGGCGTGGCGGGACTTCGCCGACGACGTCGAAAAGGTCACCGCCGCCGCGAACAAGTCGGCCCGCGGCATCATCGAGCACAACAAGGGCGTGGCGATCGCCGCCTTTGACGATCCCTACTGGCGTCGTTACTACTACGACGGCCATGGGTGGCTGCAAGACATCATCGACGGTGCCCGTGACATGGCCAAGGCGCTCGACAAGTACGCCGACATCGTCCACAAGGCCGTCAAGCAACTGGAACACGAACTGGAGATCGTCGGCGCGACGATCATCGCCGGTACCGCCCTGGCCGTCTTCACCCTCGGCATCTCCGAAGCCGCCGCCGCGGCCGCGACGGCCACCGTCGTCGAGCTTGCCGCGACCCTCGGCGTCACCGTCTCCACCGAGATCGCCACCATCGCCGGCACCACCCTCGCCACCGCCGCCCTCGCGGGCATCGAGTCGGTCACCGTCGACCTGGCCCTCACCCAGCCGATGTCCATCGCGCTCGGCGAGAGCAAGGGACTCAGCCTCGACGAAGTACGCCAGGCCGCGCTCTACGGAGCCATGACCGGCGGTGCTCTCGGAGGCGCGGGCGCCACCGTCCGAGCGGTACGGAACGCCGGCGGCTGGACGGAGCTTCTTGGCGGTGTCCGCGTTCCCGGACTGGAACCACAGGTCGCTCTGCCCGGAGGGCTGAGGGCCGGCGTCGACGATCTCGGCGACATGGGCGCGCTCCTGCGCGACGGCGACCGCAACGCCTGGCCGCGCAGCAAGCGCAAGGGATCACAGAAGCCGAAGTACACGACGGACCTCGCGGGGGACGAAGGCAAGAACGGCGCGCACACCGGTGCCCGACACGTCGAGGTCACCACCCGGGACCTCCGGGCCCGTCTGCGCGGGGACCCGGAACTGGATGCCGCCTCCCGGTACATCGATCACGCCTCGGCCCAGAAACACACCCAGGAAGTGGTGCTCAGGCGGCAGAAGCAGATCGAGGACTGGCTGAACAACGGCAAGCCCGCGGGAAAGAAGGACTTCTCGGTCGACCTGGGAGAACCCACCGGAATGAGCCTGTCCCGGCACCACTTCAGAAACGGCCTTCCCGCAGAATGGGTGACAGGAGCGAAAGTCGTCCTCAAGAAGGACCCCACCGCCCCTCTGGGCTACCGCGTCCTGACGTCCTATCCCGAAGCCACCTCCTAAAGACCGCGACCAGACAGGCCCACAGCCCATGACGTCCACCCACGACCGCTTCACGGAACTGCACGACCTCCTGCAGGCGTACGAGGCGACAGGTCATACCTTCGACGACACGATGGAGGCGCCCGGCAAGGCGCTCGCCTCCTACCTGCGCGTGGTCGCTGCCACGCCGCAGCGCGCGGCCTCGGCGGTGCGTGAGCTCGACGATCTGCTCGCCGTCGGCCTGTTCAGCGACGAGATCGCCGACGAAGTGGACCTGCTTCCGCACATCGAACCGCCGTCCGGCGTAGGCGTCGAGGACTGCCTGCGGGTCGTCCGCCACCACCTGGAGCGCTTCCTCACCAAGCCTCCGGCCGACATCCCCTCGCGGCGTCCGGGGACCGTCTGGGAGTGGCGCGAGCGCTTCCCCGCGCTCGCACACCTCATGGGGTCCTACTTCCACCAGGACTTCTCCGCGGAGTACGGCTCGCACGCCGAAGCGCTCGATGACTACCTCGCCCTGGAATCACCGCAGGATCACCGGGCCACCGCCGCGAACATCGACGCGTTCCTCGCCATCAACCGGACCGACGACGAACTGGCTGAGGCCATCCGCGTACTCGGCCTTCGTGTCGCGCCTCCGAAAGGCGTTTCGCTGCGCCAGTGGCTCTCCGACGTCCGGGGCATCCTCACCCACCACGTCGCTCCTTGACCCTGCCTCGGGCCAAGTATCCGTCCGCCGCGCTCACCCCACCGGCTTGCCCAGCGTCACACCACCGTGCCGCTCGCCCGGCCGGTCCGGGCGAAGACGCGCATGAGCCTCGACCTCTTCTTGCAGACGGTCCAGCAGCGCCGACCACGTTCCCTGGTACCGACTGAGGCCGACGTCGATGGAGAGCCTCAGCCGCTCGGCGTCCGGGCCCACGCAGTCGATGCCCGAACTCTTCTGCCGGTTCGACACGAGGATCATCGTCAGGCCGGGCTCGAAGTGGTCGTGCCCGAGCCACTTCGCGTAGTCCCACTCCCTCTTCCGGGACGAACCGACGAACAGGACACGGCGGTCGGTGACCACCACCTCGCCCCGATCGACCGTCTCGTTGTACTGAACCCCCTGCCGCTGCCGAACCTCGACCAGCGCCCCGGCCGCGACCGACAGGACTTCCTCGCCCTTGCGCCGCTTGCCCCACCGCCACGCGATGGTGGAGCCGAGCTGTCCGGTCTCCAGGTCCCGCGCCATGGAGACGCGCGCGGCAAGCCGCTTGCGCTCCGCCTTCCAGGTGGCCAGTTCACGCTCGTACGCTGCCTGGGCGCGCCGGGCCGCCTGTTCTCTGCGGGCCCGTTCCTCGGCCCGCTCCGCGTCCCGGCGCTCCTTCTCGCGTTGGGCCGCGGCGACCACGCGCGCCCGCCTCCGCGCCTCGCGCCAGGTGGCGATGCGCTCCCGGCGGACCCAGAGCACGACCACGGCGACCAGGACCAGCAGCGACAGAATCAGCGCCACCACGATCTGTGCTGTCGTCCAGTCGTCGGAGACGTGGACGGTGAGCGTGCGGGTGCTGCTGTTACCCGCCTCGTCGGTCACGGTCATCGCGACGGCGACGTCGCCGGGAGCGGCGGACATCCGGAGCGTGCGCCGGTGCTCGCCGTTCAGGGTGAGTTCACCGTCGGCGAGGTCCTTCGGCGCCGTGATCCGCGCCGTCGCGCCGGGCTCGCCCGTGATGACGAGCACGAGCTCCTGATGGTGTGCGCGTTCCTTGTCGTAGGTGAGTGTCGCCTTCGGCGCCTCGGTGTCCACGACGGTCCTGGCACCCTCGGCCGTGGCGGCGCGACCGAAGGGATCGGTCAGGGCGACTTTCGGTACGTACGAGCCGTCGGCGAGGGCCAGCGAGATCGTGGCGTGTCCGTCGTCGTCGAGGATGACCTCCCGCTTCTGTGTGCCGACTTCGAGGGTTCCGCGGGCCGCCCGGGGGCCGGTGACGGTGAAGTGGCCGCCGTCGCGCGAAGGGGACTTCGATTCGAGCAGCGGCGTCAACGCGTCGACCCGTACGACGGCTGTCTCGTCGAGCTTGGTCACGTTCCCGGCTTCGTCCCGCAGGGTGCCGGAGATCTTGTGCTTCCCGTTCGGGAGCCAGAGCGGCTCGCGGAAGGCGCCGTCGTCGGTGGTGCCGCGCAGTCGGATCGTGGTGCCCGCCACGCGTACGTCGTAGTCGGTGTCCGGGTCGGTGGTGAAGGAGAGGTCTACGGCACCGGTGCTCCCGTCCGGGTCACCGACCGCGAGGTCGTCCAGCGCCGGCCGGTCGGCGTCCACCTCGACGGTGAACTCCTCGCTCGCCTCGCTGGAGTTGTCGGCCGCGTCGACGGCTATGAGCACGTAGGTGTGTTCGCCGCTGTCGGCCGTGAAGCTGACGGTCTGGGACGCGCCGGTCGCTGTCGCTTTCGCGACCGTCTCGCCGTCCTCGGGGTAGTCCGGGTCGGTCACCTCCCGCACCTCGATGCGCGAGCCGCTCTCGGCCTTCGCCGTCACAGTCACCTTGCCCCCGGCTCCGGTCCCGGGCTTCACGGCCGACGGTGCCTCCGGAGACTCGTAGTCCTCGGCGGCCTCCTGTCCGTCGTACGCACCGGCACCGTCCTCCGTGCCGGAGCCTGTACCTCCGTCCACGCCGGCATCATCGTCCGTACCGGAGCCCGCATCGGAGCCCGCGCCCGCGTCGTCGTCCGTACCGGGGTCCGCGCCCGCATCGTCGTCAGTACCCGCGTCCGGCAGGCTGTCGTAGCCGCATTCGGAGAAGTACCCGAGGTCACCGCAGACGTACGAGCCGGTGTCGGAAGGACAGGAGTGCCAGCGGTGGCAACCGTCCCGGTGCGCGGTGGCGGACGGTGCACTCACGAACAGGCCGGCCGCGGCGAAAGCCAGAGCGGCACCGCCGGTCGCGCACCGGCGCAGGAAGACGCGAACGTTCACGTGCGGTGGACCCCCCCCCGATGCGAAGCCGCTCTGCGCGGCGAAGGAACGCAGCTTTACACACGAAATCCACACACCACAATCACAAGTGCGGCAACTTCCGACTTGGGCGCGGGGGTCGCCTACAGCGAATGCCACAGGTCAGGCCAGAGAGTCCTCTACGCGCTCGGACGACTACGCTGTGCTGTGATCCGCAAACGAACTCCAGAACCACATAACTGGCTCATATGATGCGCACGAAGGACCCCGATCATGAGCGGTGAGGCAGAGAGGCGACACCAACCACCCATGCCTGAAGGCCTGTTCACCATGGACGCCCCGTCGACCTCGGCCAAGATCGCCGTGGAGCTCGACGACGCCGGCTACAGCACGGATGTGGAATCGGAGGATGTCGGCGAGCGGATCGGCAGCCCTTTCGACCCTGATCTGATCGAGGTCCAGACCCGCAATCCCACGGTCTCCCTGCTTCTCAACCGTATTCGCCGCGGCACCATCGACCTCGCGCCGGACTTCCAGCGCCGAGCGGGTATCTGGACTCCGCAGGCTCAGAGTCGGCTCATCGAGTCGCTGCTCCTGCGCATCACCCTCCCGACGCTGTACGCGGCCGAGGGCGACGATGACAGCTGGGCCGTCGTGGACGGGGTCCAACGCCTGTCGACGATCGCCCGCTTCGTCGCCCCGGACAGCATCGGTGCCGAGCCGCTCCGGCTGACCGGCCTGGAGTATCTGCACGAGTACGAGGACTGCACTTTCGACGCCCTGCCCGGCCGCCTCCAGACCCGTATAGAGGAGACGGAACTGGTGGTACTGCTCATTCGGCGCGGCACACCGGAACCGGTCAAGTTCAATATCTTCGCCCGGATCAACACAGGCGGTCGCCCTCTCACCCGTCAAGAACTCCGACACGCGCTCATTCCAGGAAATGCGCGATCATTTCTTGCCGAACTCGCCTCCTCCAACGAGTTTCAGCACGCAACCGGGAACAGCGTCTCATCCGAGCGCATGTCGGACCGCGAGATGTGCCTGCGCTTCCTCGCTTTCTACCTTACCCCTCATCACGACTATTACGGCCAAGATTTCGATGGTTTCCTCCGGGGCGCCATGCATGCAATCAATCGACTGGATCTGGGCGAACTCAGACAATTGGAGACAGTATTCAAAGACGCCATGCGCGCCAGTTCGGCCGTCTTCGGTGAGCATGCGTTTCGCAAGCAGTTCCGGGGCAGTAACCGTCGCACGCCCGTGAACAAGGCCCTGTTCGAGGCGCAATCTGTCACGCTCTCCCGCTACCCCGAGAGGCACATAGATTTCTTCGCCGAACAACACGAGCGTGTCACCGAGAAATTTCTCGACCTCATGGACGAGCCGTATTTTTTCAATTCCGTCTCGTCAAGTACTGGCGACACCGGAAAAGTGCGTCACCGATTTGATTCCCTAGACCACATTTTCCAGGAGGTATTGAGGGGTGCTTGAGCGAATCGGCATGACCAACTTCAAGGCGTTCGCTCGACAAGAGGTCGCTCTGGCGCCGTTCACTCTCCTCACTGGCCTCAACTCGTCGGGGAAGAGCACGGTGCTCCAAGCCCTGGCACTGCTGCGGCAGTCGTATGAAGCCGGACTCCTGGACCATACCGATGACACGAGCGGTTTCCTCCTGAACGGAGAACTCGTGGAACTCGGGACCGGACAGGACGTGCGCCACGAGTCGTACACGGAGAACGACCCGCACATCACCATCGCGGTCACCAAAGACAAGAGCCTCTACAAGTGGAAGGCCGCGTACGGACGCGAGGATGATCTCCTCAAGCTTCTCGATGCTCCCCCGGGACACCACTCGCAGGCGCTGCGCGACCTCCCGTCCCTCTTCGGTCCCGGTTTCCAGTACCTCAGGGCCGACCGCATCGTCCCCGCTGTCAGCTATCCCCGCTCCCACGACGCCGCTGTCCGCCGAAGTTTCCTGGGTGCTCGTGGCGAGCACACGGTCAACTTCCTGCGGGCCCATCAGGACGACACGGTCACCGCGATGTCGTTGCGTCTGCCAGAAGCGTCCACGACTTCCTTGCTCGAAGCCACGGACTACTGGATGCAACGGCTGTGTCCGGGAGTCAATATCCTCGCCGACGGCATTCCCGGCACCGACACCGTGCGCCTCAGTTACGGCTTCGGCTCCGGATTCTCCGGTTCCGGACGCTACCGTCCCACGAATGTGGGGTTCGGTCTCACCTACGCGCTACCGATCGTCGTTGCTTGTGTGTCGGCCCGACCCGGTTCATTGATTCTGCTGGAGAATCCCGAGGCACATCTCCATCCGCAAGGACAGACCTGGCTCGCTTTTCTGGCCGTTGCCGCAGTCGCAGCCGGAGCGCAGATCATCTTGGAGACGCATTCGGACCACGTGCTCAATGGTCTGCGTCTCGCCGTGAAGGACGGCCGTATTTCGGCAGCGTCCACCGCCGTGCACTTCTTCCGCCGTACCGGTCAAGCACGGAAGGGGCAGACGTCCGAAGTTGTCAGCCCCGCCATGGCCGACGACGGCATGCTCTCCGACTGGCCGAAGGGGTTCTTCGACGAGTGGGAGAACTCGTTGGAACAGCTCCTCGACTGAATTCGGTCGGCCCGGAAACGCGCTGACCTGACGACTGCACTCATCACAACGGGGGACTTGGTGCCACTGTCGTTGTTCCTGAACGAGCTGTCCTGCGCATCCGATGCAGGACCACGACGTGTCGACGACGCAATGGCCTGTTTCGTCGACACGCTCAAGCACCTCCGCACCTGGCAAGAGCTCTCCCTGACCACACAAAGTCCCCTGCCGGCCGCGGAACTCGCCCGCGGCTACGTCTACCAGCAGTGGGTGCACGCGTCGGCTCGCAATCGCGATCGCCACCGCTACATCCTCGCTCTGCGCAACCGTCGTTCCCCCTTCCAAGACGTATTACAGGAGAGCGGTCATGAGCCGGCCGAGACCGAGTACCTGCACGACGGCGTCCGCGCCGAGGGGCTCGGCGCCGCACATCTCATGCAAGGGATTTCCATCAGTTTGCCCGTGTCTCCTAAATGGTCGGCTTCGTGGATCAACGTCGACATCCAGCGTCTCGGCCTGACGGAGATCGAGCAGGAAAGCGATCGCGTACGCCATTGCTCGACCCCTGGCGAGGCTGACGAGCACGAGGAGTGGGCACGTAGTGCCGGTCTCCACGCACTCACCTCTCCTGCCGAACTCCTGGACGGCTGGCAGGAGTTCTTTCCCGCCCTCGAACGGCTGCCCCGGTTCGACCGTGACCTGCGCCGGCTCGACGCGAAGTGGTTCCGGCCGGTGCGAGAGCTTCTCGCCGAACTGCAGGTCACAGCCACCGATCACTGGGACCTGGACCGGTCTCCGGAACCGGTCTGGCAGAACCCGCACATCACTCCGGAGTCGCAGACCCGCCGCCACTTGTGCACGTTCGCGGACCCGGCGTCGGACGACAGACCGGAAGTCTTCTCCTGGCACGGCCGGATGACCCCTGGCAAGGGGCGGCTCTATTTCCGGCTCGTACCGGAGAGGAAGACCTTCCGTCTTGCCTACGTCGGGCCGAAGCCGGGGAGCGATCGGCTTTCTTGAGCTCTGCATACGCTCACGCCCCTGTGGCCCCCGAGCGCTGCTCGACGACCCAGACCATGTGCTGCACATGACCCGCCTTGATCCAGGACTCCGGATTACCCGTCCCACGAGACCCGGTGCCATGGGCGCAGTCGAAAAGCCAACGCTCCCCTGCGCTGTGTCCGGCCCCGCGGAAGGCCCGGTCGTGCACGATGCCGTGCGCCACCGCACGGACACGTTCGGCCCGGTCCGGGCCGCGCGTGGGCGCTCGCGCCACGAGAAAGGTGTCGGCCGTCGTGTAGCGCATGAGCCCCCAAGGCGGTCCGGCCTTGTCCGCACGGGGTCGGTTCGCGGCCTGGGCTTCCTCGACGCCGTAATCCCCGTAAAGCATGTGGCGCGCCGTCGGCCGAGCCGCCCGAACAGTTCGGTATACGTGCCGGTCCAGGCGTGGCACGTGCAGATGTGAATGATCCCCGAGACCTTCCACTGGCCGAGGAAACCCGCCGGACAGCAGGACGATGTCGCGCCAGGGGATCAGCGTGACCAGAAGATCCAACGCCGTGAGGGCCGACTTCGCGGACTCCTCCGCATCGACGACCGGCCCGAGGTCGAGGATGAGGTCGAGCCCCGCAGCCGGTAGGCACAGCCGTGCCACGAGGGCGCTAAGCTCCCCGGCCTGCCCCTCCCCGGCTCTCCCGTCGAGCAATACCCGTATGCCCAGGCCCCGCCCGCTCGTGAAGGCCAGGTCTGCAACGTAACGCTGCAGCCGTGGGGGACGTTCGAGGCCGGTCACCAGGCGCAGTCCGCTGCGGGTCGTCACACGCCACAGAGCAGCCGCTGAAGCCCCCATCTGTGCCTCCACATGACCCGCGTCGATCCAGCCCGGTCGCCCCTCTGTCGCACCGATCAGGCCCTCGATCCTCGGTGTGAGCCATCGGTCCAGAGCAACCGGGTCCGGATCGGGGTCGGGATCCGGCCGGACGCCCCGTGGTCGTTCAGCGACCCGCGGCACCACTGTCCACAGCGGCGCGATGCGGGAACGGACCCGGCCCGGCAATGACTCGTAAGCGGAGATCGTGCTGCGTCTCGTTCCCAGCACTGGCACATAGATCGGTCGAGCCATGGTGAACAGCCCCCGTCTTTCCTGTTCCCTTCAAGAAAGTCCTGGTCGCAGGGTCACTCGGGACGGTTCAACGCGTAAGAGGGCATCGATGGCCATAGGTTGCATCGCGCCAACATCAGTTCCGGGGACGCCGGCGAGGCCGTCGCTATACGGTTGATGCAGCTCAAGCACCTGATCCAGCGCGCACCGAAGAGGGAGTCCCACCGTGAGGCCCACCCTGGCCGCCGCCCAGATCCGCGGCAGTCTGACGCAGTACCTCACGACGACCTACGCCCTCACCGACTCGACCACCCGTGCCGCCCTTGAGCGCTTCCTCGGTCACCCGGAGACCGGCATCTTCCGGGGCCCCTACCTGCGGATCCGTACGCCGTTCCACAAGGCCGAGGACAGCTGGCAGCGGCACGTCGAATGGCGTCCCGGGTTTCCGCCCTACCGGCACCAGGCCAAGGCGTGGGAGCGGCTGAGCACGCTGCGCGGACCGGCGCAGCCGACGCTGGTCACCACCGGGACCGGGTCGGGCAAGACCGAGTCCTTCCTTGTCCCGGTGCTCGACCACTGCCGACGGGAGAAGGCCCGGGGCCGCAGCGGCGTGAAGGCCGTGCTGCTGTACCCGATGAACGCGCTCGCCACCGACCAGGCAAGCCGCATCGGTGACTACCTCGCGCAGCCGGAGCTGGCGCAGGTGACCGCCGGTCTCTACATCGGAGACCGCCCGGACACCGACTTCCGCAGGGTCATGACGCGGCGCGAGGAGATGCGCATCTCGCCGCCGGACGTCCTGGTCACCAACTACAAGATGCTCGACCTGCTGTTGCAGCGCGGCGAGGACCAGCCGCTGTGGCAGGACGCCGACATCGCGTACGTCGTACTCGACGAGTTCCACACGTACGACGGCGCACAGGGCACCGATGTCGCCATGCTGCTGCGCAGACTCGCGTCCGCCACCGGGCAGAGCCGGCCGGGGCGGCCGCTCGGGACGATCTGTCCCGTGGCCACGTCGGCGACGCTCGGGGAGGGCAGCGGGCAGGACAGCGGCATCCTCGATGTGGCGGCTCAGGTCTTCGGGATGGAGTTCCCCGACGGGGCCGTCATCGGTGAGGAGCGCATGTCCGCCGGACAGTTCACCGGCGAGGTGGACTACGAACTGCCCGAGCCGCCGTCCCCGAAGGAGGTCGTCGACTTCTCCGGCGGCCCCGACATCGAGGCCCGGCCGGACCTCCTCGACCTCGACGGGCTCGCGGAGCGGCTGCTGGGGCGCCGTGGCCTGGACGCGTTCCAGATCGGGCGGCTCCTCAAGCGGCACGACTTCACGCACGGCGTGCTCTCCCTCCTCGACGGCGACCCGCTCAGCGAATGGGAACTGCGGGACCGGATGAGCCGGTTCGGATACGCGTGGGGGCGGACCGCCCGGGAGAACCCGCGGCTGGTGCTCCAGGCCCTGTCACGGTTCGTCGCGCTGCTCTCCGCCGCCCGCGACCCGGAATCCGACGAGAAACGCCCGCGTCCGCTCCTGCACATCGAGGCCCACCTGTGGGTGCGGCCCGTCACGCGCGTCCTGCGAGGGGTCGGGCCCGCGGCCGAGTTCCGGTGGTACGAGGACGACCGGACCGCGGCACGCAGAGCCGCACTCGCCGCTCCGTCCAGCGGGGACGGCGACGAGGACGAGCGGTCGTCCGGAAGCTGGCCCTCCGGGAACGCGCGGCGCCCGGATCCCGAGCCGGGGTCGGACACCGCGATGCGCCCCGCGGCCGTGCATCTGCCCGCCGTCTACTGCCGCAACTGCGGGCGGTCGGGGTGGGCGGCGCTGTCCCCGGAAGCCGATCCGCAACAGCTCGTCATGGCGCAGGACAAGGTGTGGCGCGCGGGTGTGGGGCGAGACAAGCGGCGCATCCGGTACTTCATCGCGGCCACCCACGCGGAGCGGGACGAGGCGCTGAACGCCCTGACCGGTACGGGTGCGAAACCGGCCTCCGGGGGTGTCGACCCGCTCTCCGTGGTCGTCCTCGACGGAGCACAGGGCACCTACCGGCTGCCGACGCCCGATGACCGGGAGGCGTTGCAGGACGGCTGGTTCGCCCTCGCCATCACCGACAAGAAATCCGCTGACAAGGCGGCCGTGGACGACCGGTGCCCCGCTTGCAATACCGACAACGGCATCCGCTTCCTCGGTACCGCGCTCGCCGCGCTCGCCTCCGCGACGGTCACCCAGTTGTTCACCGGCGGCGACATCGCCCTCGTCCCCGAGGAACGCAAGACCCTTCTGTTCAACGACTCGACGCAGGACGCGGCGCACCGGGCCGGATACGTCGCCAACGCCTCGTACAAGTTCTCGCTGCGCTCGCTGCTCGCGCACAACCTCACCGACACCGGAGAGGCCTCGACGCTCAACGACCTCATAGGGGATGTGCTCGACTCCGTCGACGACGCGCAGGCCCTCGCCGCCGTCGTCCCGCCGGACCTGCACGACGAACCCGGCGTGGACCGGCTCCTCTCGGGTCGGGGGACGGGCGACAGACGCACCTGGAAGCTCATCGGTGAACGGCTCGCCTTCGCCACCGTGATGGAGTTCGGACTGCGCTCGCGGCAGGGGCGCACCCTGGAACTCACCCGGACCGCCGCCGCCGAGGTGAACATCGAGGACCCGGCCCGCATCACCGCCCTCGCACGGGATCTGCATCTGTCGCTGCCCGGCCAACTGGTGACGGGCGCGGGCGGCCTGCCCACACCCGAGCGCTATCTCGCGTTCGTGCGCGGCTTGCTGGAGCGGGTCCGCACCCGCGGTGGTGTGCGGCACCGCTGGCTCGAACCGTGGATGCGGGACGCCGGAGTGACCCGGTTCAAGATCTGGGGCGGCAGGCCCGACGGCATGCCCGCGTTCCCGGACGGACTGGCGGCCCCGCGTTTTCTCCTCGACAGCCCCAAGGAGAAATCGACCTTCGACGCCGCCACCGGCCGTCTCGGCTGGTACCAGGACTGGACGCGGCGCTGCCTCGACCTGGACACGGCGGGTGCGAGCGAGTACTTGCGACGGCTGCTTCCCGTACTCGCGGAGGAGGGGGTTCTCGCCGTACGCACCGCCCAGGACCGCACCACGCGGGTGTACGGCCTTCAGCCCGGCCACATCGCGGTGCGCCTGCTCGACGACGACACCGTCAACAAGGCGTTCGTCAGCTGCGGCGACTGCGGCTGGGAGCAGGTCGTGCTCCCGGAACGCAGAACACGCTGGTACGGGCACCCCTGCCCGCGCTATCGCTGCAAGGGGATGCTCCGTCCGTCCGCCGACGTGGTCGGCCTCACGGACAGCTTCGGCGGCTCCCAGGAGCGCGACTACCGGGGCGACTACTACCGGCGTCTGTACCGGACGGGCGGAACGTTCCGTGTCGTCACCGCGGAGCACACCGGCATGCTCACCCGCCCGCAGCGCGAGCGCGTCGAGCGCACCTTCAGGGAAGGCACGCACTACACCGACCCGAACGTCCTGTCCTGCACGCCGACGCTCGAACTCGGCATCGACATCGGCGACTTGTCGGCCGTGCTGCTCGGCTCCCTGCCGGCGGGCCCCGCCAACTATGTCCAGCGCGCGGGTCGCGCGGGCCGCAGGACCGGCAACGCCCTCGTCGTCGCCTTCGGCGGGCGGCGCGCCCGTGACCTCTACTACCTCGACGCACCACGCGAGATGATCGCCGGTGACATCGTCCCGCCGGGCTGCTACCTGTCCGCCGTCGAGATCCTGCGCCGCCAGTACACGGCCCACCTGCTCGACCTCGCCGCCCGTGGCGCGCTGACCACATCCGACGGCGAGCGGTTGCAGCCTGTCCCCCGCCTGGTCTCCGCCCTCTTCGGCACCACAGGATGGTGCCAGGACCTGGCGGACGCGGCGCAGACCCACGGCGCCGACCTGGTCGAGGAGTTCCTCGCCCTCTTCCCCCCGGGCACCGTCGAGGGGACAGGCGTCTCCGAGCACGCCAGGGGAGAACTGCGGTCGTACGCGGCCTCCGGCATCGTCCGCACCTTGCAGGAGGCGGAGGAGGACTGGACGGCGCGCCGCGAAGAGCTACGCCGCCGGATCGCCGCGATCGACACGGCCATGGAGGGTCTGGTCAGCTCCGACCCCGAACAGCGCGATGAACAACGGCAGTTGTTCGCCGAACGTCGTTCGACCGGCGATCTGCTGCGTGAGCTGAGCCAGACCAGCGCCCACGGCGCCCTCGTCGACCTCGGCCTGTTGCCGAACTACAGCCTCGCCGACACCACCACCCAGCTGGAGGCCACGCTCTACTGGAACGAGAAGCCGTCCGACGACACCGAAGAAGACGACAGCGCCAAGAAGACGTACCGAAGCGAGGTACGCGACTACGAACGCTCCCGCAAACTCGCGCTCACCGAACTGGCCCCGGGCAACAGCTTCTACGTCAACGGCTACCGGCACGTCGTCCGCGCACTGGACATCGGCAGCCCGGACCGCCGCGCCTGGTCGGTATGGCGACTGTGCCCCTCCTGCGGCTACGCCCGGACCGAGAACGCCAAGACGGACACCTCCCCCTGTCCCCGCTGCGGCGGACGGGAGATCGCCGACGCCGGCTGTGTGCAGCACGTCCTCGAGCCCAAACGGGTCGTCGCCCGCGACAAGCGCGACGACGCCCGGGTCCGTGACGACAGCGACGAACGCGACCGCCGCCGTTACGCCATGCTCACCACCGTGGACATCGACCCGGACCACCTCGCGCCGGGGTCCTGGCGCCACGACACCGCCATCTTCGGCGTGGACTTCACCCGCCGCGCCGTCATCCGGACGCTCAATCTGGGCCTCGACCGCCAGGACGGCAGCAGCACGGTGTCCCTGGCCGGTGACGAGGTGCGGCTCAACCCCTTCCTGGTGTGCACCAGTTGCGGTGGCGCGACGGCCGACGGCCGCCCCGTGGTCCAGCAGACGGCCAACGCCCTGACCGAGTCCCTTGCCGCCAGCACCAAGGCCAGCGCGCACCACCTGCTGTGGTGCCCGCGCCGCAAGGTGCGCGCCGGCGGCGGGGAACAACAGGGCAAGGGCGAGGACCTTCCCCTGCTGCTCGCCCACGAACTGGTCACCGAAGCGGTCCGTATCCTCCTGCCCGCATCCGTCGCACGTGCCAAGGAACGACTCGCCTCGTTCACGGCGGCCCTGTTCGTCGGTATCGCGGCCCGCTACGGCGGCGACCCGGACCACATCGACATCGCGTCCGCGTCGATGCCCGACGGCAACGACGCCGACTGGCCCCGGCGCTTCCTGGTCGTGTACGACCGGCTGCCGGGCGGTACCGGCTACCTGCACCGCCTCGCGTCGGCGGAAGGCTTCCGCGAAGTACTTCTGAAGGCACGGGAGGTCATCGACAACTGCCCGTGCAGGGAGAAGGGCCTCGACGGCTGCCACCGCTGCCTGCTGCGCCGAGTCCCGGCGGGCGACTACGACCGCGTGAGCCGTGGCGAAGTACGGCAGATGCTCGACGAACTGCTCGGCGAAACCGGTGAGTCGTGGAAGACGTCACAGGTCGCCACCACGCATGCGATCCCCCTCGAGCGGCAGGCCGAGAGCGATCTCGAAGTCCTGTTCATCGACACACTCAAGGAGTGGGCCAGACAGCCCGACGCGCAGGCGAGCGCCGACGCGTACACCACGACCGCGGGCACGTACTCCCTGGATCTGCGGCTCAGCGCCGCCGGTGGTACGACAGTGAGCTGGCGCGTGTCCCAGCAGCGCGTCCTCGACGGCACCCGGCCCGACGTGCTCTTCGAGCGCCTGGACGCCCCGGGCCCCCGCGTCGCCCTCTACCTCGACGGGTACGAGTTCCATGCCAGCAGCAGCCACAACCGTCTGGCCGACGACGCCGCCAAACGCACCCGGCTGCGGTCCGAAGGGCTGCGGGTCTTCCAGCTCACGTACTACGACGTGAAGGAGTGGCGTACCCGCGTACGCGACACGGGGTACGCGGCGGCCGGCCCGGCGCGCCCCGTCTGGCACCCCTACGGCGCACCGGCCCAGAAGCACGCCCGTGACTACTACGCCACGTCACGCGGCGGCCTTCCGGGAGAGCTGGCCGACGAGGTGTGGGTCAACCCGGCGGATCTGCTCCTCGCCTACCTTCGCGCCCCGGGCGCGGATCTGTGGCTGGCCCGCGCCGAAGCCGTCGTGGCGGGCCTGTTCGGCACCGGCCCGCTCATGGCGGCCGTGACGGAGGAGACGGTCGGGACCCAACTCGCCGCGGCGCTCCGAGGCACGCCGCCCACGGGCCGGAGCGGCCCCCTCCGGCTGTTCGCCGCCGTCGACGACTCCGGTTGTCCGGTCACGGCCGTGGCGGACGGACGACGCAAGCCCCCGGCCTGGACAGCGCTGACCTTGCTCGATGACGCTCCGGCCGCGGTCGCGGACACGGACGTGCACAAACGGCGCTGGCAGGCCTGGCTGTTCTGGAGCAACCTGCTGCAATTTCTGGAACACGGGGGCGGCGACAGCGCCCAGCTGACCACCAGCCTCCTGGACGGTTTCGCCGTCGAAGCGCTGGCCGTGACCGGTGGCTCCGGGTGGCTCGCCTCGACGCGCATCGAGATCAGCGAGCAGCCGCAACTCCCGGCGAAGGAGAGCGAACCGCAAGGCGCGCCGGCAGCCGAGACCCCGGTTGCCGTCGCCCCTCCGGCCGGTTGGGAGAGCGTGCTGGAGTACCTGGACCCGGAGGAGACGGGGCTCGGGGAACTCGCGGCTTCACTCGCCGCTCGTCGGCTTCCGACACCCGTCGACGGCTACGAACTCGACGACCGCGGATGGATGGCCGAACTCGCCTGGCCCGAAGCGAAGGTCGCGGTGGTACGCACTCCCCGGCTCGACGGACCGGAGCCCGACTACGAGGCACAGGACCGCGACAAGGCCTTCGCCGTCGCGGGCTGGGAGGTCCGGCCGGCTGTCATGTGGACGGCGCAGGAACTGGAAGATCGATTGACAGCACAACCATCCGCGCCGGTCGGAGATCGTGAACAGCAAGACGACGGAGACACCAGCGGGGAGCCCCACCGATGAACAGCACGAGTGTGACACTGCGTCTGCTCGACAAGGCCGACAAGGAAATCCTCAAACTCCCCCGGGCCGTCAAGGGCGCGCTGTACGACTTCCAGCACAAGTTCAAGGCCAACCCACAGGCCACCGGGCTCCAGCTGAAGCAGCTCAAGGGCGACAACCGGCTCTGGTCCGCGCGGATCAATGACGACTACCGCGCCCTGCTGCTCCGGCTCGCCGACGGCGACTGGCTGATCGTCTCGGTCAAGCACCGCAAGGAGGTCTACGAGAACCTCGACCGGCTGACGTACGGCGTCAACCAGATCACGGGTGGCATCGAGTACGTCGACCTCCAGGTCGTCGAGGAGAGCGTGCTGCGCAAAGCCGCTCCCCCGCAGCCGCCGACGACCGCGCCACGGCAGCCCGAGCCCCTGTTCGGCCACATCACGGATCAGCAGCTCACCGATCTGGGTGTCGCCGAACCGCTGCTCCCCGTGATCCGCACCCTCACCACCGAGGACCAGCTGCTCGGCCTCATCGAGTACGCGCCGCAACTCACCGGTGAAGTGCTGCTGTGGCTCTTCGACGGCAAGTCCTACGAGGAAGTCCTGGAGCAGGTGACGGCCCCGGTCGCCACGCCGGAGCCCGTGGACACCGAAGACTTCCAGGCCGCCGCCCAGCGTCCGGCCACCATGGTCACGACCACGGACGACGCACTGCGCGAAGCGCTCGAAGGGGGCAGCTTCGGACGCTGGAAGGTCTTCCTTCACCCGGCCCAGGCCAAGCTGGTCGAACGTGACTACTCGGGCCCTGCCCGGGTCGGTGGCGGCCCCGGCACGGGCAAGACCATCGTCGCCCTGCACCGCGTGAAGCAGCTGGTGGACCAGCTCCCGCCGGGACGCACCAAGCCCGTACTGCTGACGACGTACAACAAGAACCTCGCGGCCGATCTACGGGCCCGGCTGCTGGAACTCGGCGGGGAGGCCCTGCTGTCCCGAGTGGACATCAGCCACGTCGACCAGCTGGCCCTGCGCGTCGTACGGGAAGCGGAACCCGGCAGCAACAAGCAGACCATCGACGACAACCAGGTGCTGCGCGAGTGGCGTGCCATGCTCGACGAACTCGACGAGACCGGCTGGGACGCGGAGTTCCTGCACGAGGAGTGGACCCAGGTCATCCTCGGTCAGGCCGTCGTGTCCCGCACCGAGTACTTCCGTGCGCGACGAGCGGGCCGCGGACGCAACATCACCCGGGCGGAACGCGCCGACATCTGGCAGCTCGCCGAGAAGTTCACCCAGCGTCTGGACCGGCTCGGCCGCCAGACATGGGCGCAGGTCGCCGAGCGGGCGGCGCGTCTGGAGATGGAACGCGAGCAGCGCATCCAGGCCATCGAGCGGCAGCGGGCCGAGGCGGGGGGCCTGGACAACATCCACCAGCAGGACGGTTCAGCGGCCTGGCTGCGGTACCGCTACCGGCACATCGTGGTGGACGAGGCTCAGGACCTGCGGCCCGGTCACTGGAAGATGCTGCGTTCGATGGTCGCCCGGGACCGCAACGATCTCTTCCTCGTCGGTGACACCCACCAGAGGATCTACAACAACCAGGTGACGCTGGGCAGCCTCGGCATCAACATCCGCGGCCGCTCCGCCAAGCTGACGCTCAGCTACCGGACCACTCGGCAGATCCTCGAGAAGGCGCTCGAAGTCCTGGAGGGCGAGTCCTTCGACGACCTCGACGGGAACTCCGAGACGCTGGCGGGCTATCGCTCCGTACTCAGTGGCGGACTGCCCGAACTGCACCCCAGCGCGGACTGGGCGGCGGAGCGTGAGGCCATCGCCGAGCTGGTGGCGGCGTGGGAGGACATCCCGCTGGAGCAGATCGCCATCTGCGTGCCGACCAACGAGATGGCCCGGGAAGTCGCGGTGACTCTCGCCCACGTCGGCATCCGGGCCGTCGAGATCGGCCCGGACGGACCGCGAGGCGGGGAAGGCCTGCACATCGGCACGATGTTCCGCTTCAAGGGGCTCGAATACCAGCGCATGATCATCGCCGGAGTGAGCGAGGGACTTGTACCGCGACAGGCCGTACTCCAGCTCAAGAGCACCGATGCGTTGCGCTACAGGCGCGAGTTGCTGCGTGCTCGTTCGCTGCTTTTCGTGGCGGCCACACGATCCCGGGACTCCCTTGCGATCTTCTGGCACGGGGCACCCAGCCGCTTCCTGACACCCCTGCTGCCTCCTACGTGATGCGGCCGAGTCCCCCACGCCCGGGCAACCCGGCCCATCGGCGAAGATAGGCACATGACGACGGTCGAACCCCTGGGCGCGGTGCGTGAGCGCGTGCTTGCCACGTTGCGGCAGGACATCATCGGCGGCCGCCTGCGCCCGGGCGACCGGCTGGTGGAGCGGGAGGTCGCCGAGCGGTTCGGGGTGTCCCGGGTCCCGGCGCGCGAGGCGATCCGGGCGCTGCTCGCGGAGGGCTTCGTGACGTTCGAGACGCCGCGCCGCGCCGTGGTGCGCACCCTCACCCGGACCGACGTCACCGAACTCTACGAACTGCGTGAGGCGTTGGAGGTCTACGCGGCCGGGCTCGCCGCCGAGCGGGCGCGGCGGGGCGACCTGGCGCAGCTGGAGGAGCTGCTCGATCGCGCGGCGCGGGCCACGCGCGAGGGCGACGACGAGACGATCGCCGACATCAACAGCCTCTTCCACGACCGCCTCCTGGCCATGGCGGGCAACGGGCTGCTGATCGGTGTGATGCAGCCCGTCGACGGCCGTCTGCGCTGGCTGACCCGGCGCAACGAGGCGTGGTCCCAACAGCTCGACGAGCACCGGCAGTTGTACGACGCCGTGGCCGCCGGCGACCCGGAGCGGGCACGGGCCGTGGCGCTCGGGCACGTACGCACCAACTACCGTTCCACCGTGCGTCACCTCTTCGGCGACGACACCGGCACCGGCACCGACACCGACACCGACACCGACACCGAGCACTGATCCACGTACGCGAAGCCCCAGGAGCACCGTGCCCACCCTCATAGGCGCCGCCCGCACCCGCCCCTGCACCCTCGTCGTGTGCCGGGGCTGTTGCTGTGGCGACTCCCGCAAGTACCCCGGATACGACCACGACTGGCAGCTGGAGCGGCTGCGGGCCGCTGCGGCCGCGTCCGGAGGACGGATCGCGGTGCGGGTCAGCGACTGTCTCGGGCCGTGCGACCAGGCGAACGTGGTCGTCGTGCAGCCGTCGGGGCAGGGGCGCGCCCGGGGCGGCCGCGCGGCGTGGATCGGCTGGTCCATGGGGGACGACGCCACCGACGAGATCCTGGCCTGGGCCGAGGCGGGCGGCCCGGGGGTGGCGCCGGCGCCGGTCTCCCTGGAGCTGCAGTTCATCGAGGCGCAGGGCGAACGCGTCAGGCGGCGCCGGGGGCGCTGAACCGGTCGAGGGCGTCGACCATCCGGTCCGGCCTTGGTGCCCCGCAGCCGGCGAGCGCGGGTCGGAGCTACTCGGCCCTCGTGCTCCGCATCCGCCCGAGCGCGTACACGCACCCCGCGAGCGCCAGGTCGGACAGGAGCATGAAGCCGATGGAGTACGAGTCCTTGGCGCTGTAGATCGCCCCCATGACCAGCGGTGGGACGAAGCCGCCGAGGCCGCCCATCGCGCCGACGATGCCGGTCACCGAGCCGACCTGGGTCTGCGGAGTCACCTGCGAGACCAGGGCGAAGACGCTGCCGCTCGCGGTGCCGAGGCCCGCCGCCATCAGCAGGAAGCAGATCGTGCCCAGCGGGTTCAGGGCCGGGTCGAAGGCCTGGAGGATCGCGAACAGGGCGACGAGGGCGAGGGCCCACGCGGTGACGGTCGCCGGGTGGATCCGGTCGGAGAGCCAGCCGCCGACGGGCCGGAAGACGACGGTGACGAGCGCGAATCCGGCCGCCTTGGTGCCCGCCTCCGTGGGGCTGAGTTCGTACCAGGTCTTCAGGTAGGTGGGCAGGTAGACGCCGAAGGCGACGATGCCGCCGAAGCCGATCGCGTACAGCGCCGACAGCTCCCAGGTGACGCGCAGCTTGCCGGCCGCGCCGAGGCGGGTGCCGAGCGACGTCGTGGGGATCTTGCGGTCAGGGTGGTCGGTGATGAGGACGGCCGCGATCACCGCGTACACGGCGAGGGCGATGGCGACGACGAGGAACGGCAGGTTCTCGCCGTGCTTGGCCATCCGCGGCGTGAAGTAGCCGGACAGGGCGACGCCGCCCATGCCCATGCCGAAGACCCCGAGCGCGAGGCCCCGGTGTGCGGGCGGGAACCAGGAGTTCACCAGCGGGATGCCGATGGCGAAGGTGGTGCCGCCGAGGCCGAGCAGGAAAGCGACGGCGATCATCGCGCCGAAACTGTGCCGGGCGGGGATCACCAGGAGTACGGGGATGATGGTGAGCGCCGAGATCAGCGGGAACAGCAGCCGGGCGCCGTAGCGGTCGGTGAGCGCGCCGACCGGGATGCGGCCGAGCGAACCGACGAGCACGGGCACCGCGACGAGGAACGACTGGGCGAACGAGCTGAGTTCCAGGTCCGAGCCGAAGACACCGGCGAGCGGCGCGATCAGGTTCCAGGCCCAGAACGTGAGCGCGAAGCCGATCGTGGCCACGATCAGGTTGCGGTAGGCCGCGGCCGGGGGGTGGCTGCTCGTCTGCGGGGCCGGCGTGGAGGGCGTCTTCGGCGCAGAAGGTGTCGTCACCCTTTTCAGGCTAGGAAGCCTGCGGGGGCGGTTCCAGATCTGTTGCTCCGAACGGTGCCACGTCCAGGCCCGCTTCCATGGCGGCGGTGCGGAGCACACCGCGCAGCATGTGGGGGGTGAGGCGGCCGGTGAAGGTGTTGCGCTGGCTGACGTGGTAGCAGCCGAAGAGCGCGAGGCCGCCGAGGTCCACGCGCGCGCCGTGGCCGAACGCGGGGCGCGGGCGCGGCACCGTCCAGCCCGCCTCGGTGAACGCGGGCAGCGCCGCCTGCCAGCCGAAGCCGCCGAGCACGATGACGGCGCGCAGGGTGGGCCGCAGCAGTTCCAGTTCGCGCACCAGCCAGGGGCGGCAGGTGTCGCGCTCGGTGGTGGTCGGCTTGTTGGCGGGCGGCGCGCAGTGCACCGGGGACGTGATGCGCACGCCGTGCAGGGTGAGGCCGTCGTCGAGGTCCACCGCGTCGGGGCGGGAGGCGAGCCCGACGTCGTACATCGCCCGGTAGAGCACCTCGCCGGAGCGGTCGCCCGTGAACATGCGGCCCGTGCGGTTGCCGCCGTGCGCGGCGGGCGCTAGGCCGACGATCAGCAACGACGCGTCGTGCGGGCCGAAGCCGGGCACGGGCCTGCCCCAGTACGTCTCGTCGGCGAAGGCCGCGCGCTTGGTCCGCGCGACCTCCTCACGCCACTCGACCAGGCGCGGGCAGGCCCGGCACCGGGTGATCCGCTCGTCGAGGTGCCCGAGTCCGTCGAGTCTCCCGAGTCTGTCGTTCATCCCGAGTCCGTCGTTCGTCCCGAGTCCGTCGTTCGTCCCGAGTCCGTCGTTCATCTCTCCGACCATAGGCCCCGCCGGCGCTACGTGAACGCGGCGCCCAGTGCGACGAACGCGCAGATGAGGAGGAACAGCAGGGCGAGCAGCGGCCACACGAACCGCAGGTACTTGTCGTAGCCGACCTAGGCGAGGGCCACCCCGCCGATGGTGACGGCGGTCGTCGGCACCCACAGGTTCATCCAGCCGCTCGCGGCCTGCCACGCGGTGACGACGACGGCGCGCGGGACGCCCGCGAAGTCGGCGAGCGGCGCGAGGATCGGCATGGCGAGGGTGACGACGGCGAGGACGGTCAGGGCGCTGGGGAAGGTGAGCTTCTTGGTGACGGGCTTCTCTTTGACGGGGACGCCTCTCGCTGTCGGCCACATGCTGCTTGCCCGGATTATCCGTTCCGGGCGCATATGGCCCGCTCGGGGCTCGCCGAAAAAGCCGGAGGTGGGCACCAAGGTGGGTACTACAGTCGACGCATGGCATCGGAGACATCAGGGACGTCGAAGACCCCGGACCCGGTGAGCGCCGCACGGGCGGCGGCTCCTGTGGGCGGCGAGAGCGTGCGCGTCGACAGCTGGATCTGGGCCGTACGCCTGGTCAAGACGCGCTCGGCGGGCTCCGCGGCCTGCAAGGGCGGCCACGTCAAGGTCAACGGCACGAGCGTGAAGCCCGCGTACGCACTGCGCGTCGGTGACCAGGTGCGCCTGCGTCAGCCCGGCGGGCGTGAGCGTCTGGTCGTGGTCAAGCGGCTGATCCGCAAGCGGGTCGGGGCGCCGGTGGCCGCCGAGACGTACGTCGACAACTCCCCGCCGCCCCCGCCGCGCGAGGTGATCGCCCCGGTCGGCGTCCGTGACCGTGGCGCGGGCCGCCCGACGAAGCGGGACCGCCGGGAGCTGGAGCGGCTGCGCGGCATCTTCGGCCAGGGCCCCGGCGAGGATGCGGAACCGGACTCCGGGCAGCACTGAGCACTCCGGGCAGCACTGAGCACTCCGGGCAGCACTGAGCCGAGGCTCACCGCGGTGGGCCTCGGCCGGCGAGGTTCAGGGGTCCCGCACCATCAGGCGCCGGCTCCCCGCGCGGCGTCGCGCCGGGACAGCAGGGCCGCCAGCTCCCGGTTGCGTCCGCGGTGCGCCCAGGCCAGGGCGACCAGCGGGACGAGCAGGATCAGCGGCGTCGCCGCGTTCTCCCCGTCGAAGGCCACGACCTGCATGAAGAAGGCGCCGACCATGAGCGTGCTCAGACCGATCGGCGCCAGGCCGGAGAGGACCGGGACCACGAGGCCGATCGCCCCGGCGACTTCGACCGCGCCGATCGCGTACATGCCCAGCGCGCCCCATCCGATCGAGTCGAACGCCTCCACCGCGGCCGGGGCGGCGAACAGCTTGGGCAGCCCGCTCGCGGCGCCGAAGAACGCGGCGAGCAGGATCGCGGTCGTGCGCAGCGCGATCCGGGCACGCCGGGAGCGGACGGGAGCGGTGGCGGAAGCGGCGGGAGCGGTGGCGGCGAGGTTCGTCATGGCGGTCTCCTGAGCGATGCTATGGGGGCGGGGGGTCGGTCACTGTCACCGGATAAGACCGGCGCCGCCACCAGAACTCATCGCACCGCCAACGCATCGCACCGCCAACGCATCGCACCGCCAACGCATCGCACCGCCAACGCATCGCACCGCCAACGCATCGCACCGCCAACGCATCGCACCGCCAACGCATCGCACCGTCAGCGCTCACTCCCGCTCACACGGGCACCGCACGCACCCAGCTCTTGTCCTCCGTCAGATACCGGTCGACCTTCAACCCGGCTTCGCCAAGCGCCCGTTCGAACTCCGCGACCACCATCGGCCGGATCCGGTACGTCTGGGTCCACACGGCGTCCGGGAACACGTACTCCACCTTCACCGAGCGCACCCCCTCCGAACCGACCGGCTCCGAGGACAGCTTCCGGATGACGGCCCCGCCGGGGAGGACATGCTCGCGCGGCAGGCCCTCATGCACGCCGTCACGCTCACGCACGATCAACACGCAGCCGTCGTCGGCGACATGGCGCCGGCACGTGTCGAGCATCCCGCGCCGCACCGCCGCGTCCCCCGTGTTGACCAGGATCGAGCCGAGCATCACCACGTCGAACTTCTCGCCCAGGTCGAGCCCCTCGATGGTGCCGGCCACAGTGCGCGCGCCCCGCACCCGGTCCAGCATCTCCTGCGACTCGTCCACCGCCGTCACCGTGAAGCCGCGCTCCACCAGCGGATGCGTCACCCGGCCCACCCCGCACCCGAGTTCGAGCAGGGACGCGCCCGCGGGCACGGCGCCCGCGACTATCTCCGGCTCGCCCTCGACGGGCAGTCTCGAGTACAGCTCCACGGCACATCCGTCGGGCGTGATCGCACCCGGCCCCGTCCCCTCGTACCCCACACGCATCTCAAGGCTCATACCCGGCCAACGAACGGCCCCACGGCACCGTTCCCTCCGCACTCCCCCTGACTTCCCCTCAACTCCCCCTGGCCTCCCGCTACATGCGGAACCAGCCGATCCCCGGGTACCAGTGCCCGCCCGCGTCGAGGTGGTCGAGGACGGCGCGCTGCAGGCTCGTACGGCGCGGCAGGAGTCCGCGCGGTGTCTCGGTGCCGCCGAAGACGAACGCGACCGGACTGTCGTCGTCCGGCGTCTCGGTCAGGGCCGCGATGTCGAACCGGTCCTGGTAGCGGATGATGTTGGAGTCGGCGGGCAGGTACTGCTTCAACTGCCGGTCCAGGAGCCAGGAATGGCACACCGCGAGCCTGCCCGGCTCCTCGGGGTAGTGCAGGGCGAAGAACTCCCGGGCACGCGCGAGTGAGTCGTCGCACGCCTCGGGCGACATGGGTCCGCGGAAGTCGGGGATGTGCATACTGAGCGCTTGCGTCCCGGGCCCGAGCGGCGCGCCCGTCGCCGCGAGTCCCTCCCCCGTACGCCGCCCCAGGCGCACGCGCTCGAACTGCAGCCGCCCCAGCTGATAGAGCTCGCCGCGGAAGTGCCGGGTCGGCCACCACGGCACGAGAAGCCCGGTCGTACCGAAACGTCTGCGGTGCACGGCGAGATTGCGGCCGAGGTCGGCGAGGGTGCGCCGGGACACGTCGTCGGGGATGCCGCGCTCACGGTGATGCGCCCGCGTGTACGGGAGCGCGGCGACGAACACGAACACGGCGAAGCAGCGCCCCAGCGCACCGGTCGCCGCGGGGAACACCGGCAGGCCCGTGCCCCCGCCCGGCTCCCGCGGCCGCGACAGCAGCCCGCCGACCGCCCGCTCCAGCAGCGCCCGCAGCACCGGCGACGCGAGCAGCTCGGCGCGCAGCCGCACCAGTTCGTTGATGTCCTCGTGCGGCACGGCCAGGTCGAGCAGTACGTCGGGCAGGTCGAACGCGTCCGGCAGCTCGGCCGTCAGCCGGGGTATCGCCGGATCGTCCAGCGCCGCCAGCCAGGCGGCGCACGCCTCGTCGCCCTTCAGTACGTCCAGCACTCCCGCTCCTTCGATCGTGGCACCCTGGAAGGGAGCCTCTTCGTCATGAGGGGATGGTGACCATGCATCTGGTACATCCGGTGCGTACGGGTGACGAGCCGGTCACCGCACGCAGTCCCCTGCGGCTGCGGCTCGGCCTGGCCCTGTTCGGCCTCGTCTGGACGGTCTTCGGCACCGTCGCCTTCCTGCTGGCGCACCGCCCGTGGTGGGCGCTGGCCTGCGGGGTGCTGTGGCTGGTCACCACGGTCGACGTCCTCGTGATCCTGCGCCACATCCGCCAGGGCCCGCACTACCAGCCGGGCCGCGACGTCCCACCGTACCGAAAGGCGCCTTGACTCAGTCGTCGAACCGGGCCGCCGCCAGATAGTCCGGCTGCGGGTCCAGCGCGGCGGCGAGCCGGAAGTGCCGGCGGGCCTGCTGCGGCCGTGACCACCGCTCGTAGGTCCTGGCCAGGGCGAAGTGCGCGAACGCGTTGTCCGGCTCGCGCTCCAGGACGATCGAGAACTCCAGCTCCGCGGCGCGCAGTTGCGCCGCGGCGAAGAACGCGCGGGCTCTGAGCAGCCGGGCCGCCGTGTTCTCCGGATGGGCCGCGATCACGTCGTCCAGAAGCTTCACCGCACCGCGCGGATCTCGCGCGGCCAGCAGCTGCTCGGCCGCGCGGTAGTCGATGACATGCGTCTCGGGGGTGGCGTCAGGCACGGTGAACTCCCTTCTGGTGCAGACCGGTCGCTCAGGTCAACACCGCGAACCGTGGGGGCTATTCCTGCCCGCGGGCCGCGCCCGGAACACGTACACACGTACTCCCGCACTCCCGCACTCCCGTACACACGTCACCGCGTGGCGCGCGCCCTGCGCTCCAGGTCGGCCCAGACCGCGTCGACCTGCTCCGTGAGCCTCTCCAGCGGTACGTCGTTGTCGATCACGACGTCGGCGATCTCGCGGCGCTTCTCGCGGGTGGCCTGCGCGGCCATCCGGGCCCGTGCGTCCTCCTCGGTCATGCCGCGTGTCCTGGTCAGCCGCTCGAGCTGGGTCTCGGGGCTCGTGTCGACGACGATGACCAGGTCGTAGAGCGGGGCGAGACCGTTCTCGGTGAGCAGCGGCACGTCGTGGACGACGACGGAGCCGGGTCCCGCCATGGCCTCAAGCTCGGCGGACCGCGTACCGACCAGCGGGTGCACGATCCTGTTCAGCGCAGCCAGTTTGTCGGAGTCGGCGAAGACGATCGAACCGAGTCTCGGCCGGTCCAGAGTGCCCTCCGGGGTGAGCACCTCGCGGCCGAACGCGTCGACGACGGCGGCGAGCCCCGGCGTACCGGGCTCGACGACCTCGCGCGCGATCCGGTCGGCGTCGACCAGGACGGCCCCGCGCTCCACGAGCAGCCGGGACACCTCGCTCTTTCCGGCGCCGATTCCGCCGGTCAACCCCACCTTCAGCATGAGCGAAAGCTTAGGGCCTGTCCCGCGGACCCGGCGATCAGGCGTCGCCTTCCCGCTCTGCCAGGAACTTCTCGAACTCGAGGCCGATCTCGTCGGCGGACGGGATGTCGACCGGCTCGGCCAGCATGTTGCCCCGCGATTCGGCGCCGGCCGCCGCGTCGTACTGGTGCTCAAGTCCCTGGACGAGCGCGACCAGTTCCTCGTCGCCCTCCTGGATCTGCCGGTCGATCTCCGTCTGCGTACGGTGTGCCTCGGTCCGCAGGCCGTGCGCGATGCCCGGCAGGACCAGCCCGGTCGCGGCGGTGATCGCCTCGAGGACGGTGAGCGCGGCGTCGGGGTAGGCGGAGCGCGCGATGTAGTGCGGGACGTGTGCGGCGACCCCGAGCACGTCGAACCCGGCCTCCATCAGCCGGTACTCGACCAGCGCCGCGGCGCTGCCCGGGACCTGCGCCTCGTCGAACGGGCTGCGGTGGCCGGGGATCAGCTCCGTACGGTTCCCGTGCGGGGTGAGGCCGACGGGGCGGGTGTGCGGGACGCCCATCGGGATGCCGTGGAAGTTCACCGCGAGGCGCACTCCGAGGCGCTCCACGATCTGCTGCACGGCTGCCGCGAACCGCTCCCACTCGACGTCGGGCTCGGGCCCGGCGAGCAGCAGGAAGGGTGCGCCGGTGGCGTCCTGGACGAGCCGCACCTCCAGCGAAGGCACCTCGTACTCGCTCCAGCGGTCGCCCTTGAAGGTGAGCAGCGGGCGGCGGGCCCGGTAGTCCACCAGACGGTCGTGGTCGAAACGGGCGACGACCTGGTGGGGCAGCGAGTCGAGCACCCGGTCGACGATCTGGTCGCCGGTCTCACCCGCGTCGATGTATCCGTCGAAGTGGTAGAGCATGACAAGGCCGGCGGACTCCTGGGCGAGCGCCATGTCCACCACGGCAAGGCCCTTCGGCTCCCATGTGTACAGATCCTGCGCATCAAGCACTGTGACCGCTCCTCCTCGTGTTCATCAGAAGAACGCCGCAGAAGGCCACAGTCATTCCCGCCGACCGGAAAACGCCCACGGAATCGCCCCCGAAGGGGCGCGGGGAACGGCGCGAGCAACCACTTACTACGCGCACCCGCCGCACAGGCGAACCCGCACGGCGCTCAGGCGAAAACAACAGTGGGCCCGCACCTCAAGGGTGCGGCCCCACTGCTCAACTACCTGCTAGCGCAGAGCGATTCAGCTCTGGCCGCCGGCCAGCTTCTCGCGAAGCGCGGCAAGCGCCTCGTCCGAGGCGAGCGCGCCGGAGTTGTCGTCCGACTCCGAGGAGTACGAACCGCCGCCGCCACCGCTGCCACCGGAGGCGGCCGGAGCCGCACTCGTGGTGGAAGCGCCCTCGGCCTCGGCCTGAGCGTCGGCCTCGCGGGACTTGATGACCTGGGCCTGGTGCTGCTCGAAGCGCTGCTGCGCCTCGGCGTACTGGCCCTCCCAAGCCTCGCGCTGGGTCTCGAAGCCCTCGAGCCAGTCGTTCGTCTCGGGGTCGAAGCCCTCGGGGTAGATGTAGTTGCCCTGGTCGTCGTAGGACGCGGCCATGCCGTACAGGGTCGGGTCGAACTCGACGGCCGACGGGTCGGCGCCGAAGGCCTCGTTGGCCTGCTTCAGCGAGAGGCTGATGCGACGACGCTCGAGGTCGATGTCGATGACCTTGACGAAGATCTCGTCGTTGACCTGGACGACCTGCTCCGGGATCTCCACGTGGCGCTCGGCCAGCTCGGAGATGTGCACCAGACCCTCGATGCCCTCGTCCACGCGGACGAACGCACCGAACGGAACCAGCTTCGTGACCTTGCCGGGCACGACCTGGCCGATCTGGTGGGTGCGGGCGAACTGCTGCCACGGGTCTTCCTGCGTCGCCTTCAGCGACAGGGAGACACGCTCGCGGTCCATGTCCACGTCGAGAACCTCGACGGTGACTTCCTGGCCGACCTCGACAACCTCGGACGGGTGGTCGATGTGCTTCCAGGACAGCTCGGAGACGTGCACCAGACCGTCGACGCCACCCAGGTCCACGAAGGCACCGAAGTTGACGATGGAGGACACGACGCCGGAGCGGACCTGACCCTTCTGGAGGGTCGTGAGGAACGTCTGGCGGACCTCGGACTGGGTCTGCTCGAGCCAGGCACGGCGGGACAGGACCACGTTGTTGCGGTTCTTGTCCAGCTCGATGATCTTCGCCTCGAGCTCCTTGCCCACGTAGGGCTGGAGGTCGCGGACGCGGCGCATCTCGACAAGGGAGGCCGGCAGGAAGCCACGGAGGCCGATGTCGAGGATGAGACCACCCTTGACGACCTCGATGACGGTACCGGTGACGATGCCGTCCTCTTCCTTGATCTTCTCGATGGTGCCCCAAGCACGCTCGTACTGCGCGCGCTTCTTCGAGAGGATCAGGCGGCCTTCCTTGTCCTCCTTCTGGAGAACAAGGGCCTCGATCTCGTCGCCGACCTTGACGACCTCGTTCGGGTCGACGTCGTGCTTGATCGAGAGCTCGCGGCTCGGGATGACACCTTCGGTCTTGTAACCGATGTCGAGGAGAACCTCGTCCCGGTCAACCTTGACGATGACGCCGTCGACGATGTCGCCATCGTTGAAGTACTTGATCGTCTCGTCGATGGCGGCGAGGAATGCTTCCTCGTTACCGATGTCGTTGACCGCAACCTGCGGGGTGGTGGCGGTGGTCTCGGTGCTGCTCGTCATGTGGGAAAGGGCTCCGGCGGACATTGAAGTCGTAGGTACTGCTACGCCGGGAGCCTGTTTCGCACCGAAGAAGCCGGACAGCCTTGGAAGCGCCGAATCCTTGGCCGCGTCTCCACGACCCTGGTGGCGCCTCGACAACCGAGGGGACATGCAACAGATGCGAGCACAGCCTGCTATGTCTGAGGTGCGCAGGCCCGCAGCGCAACTTGTAGCATACGGGGACTGCCGGGCAGGGTCAATGTCGCGAAGGCGCACACCCGGGGCGAACGCCGCATACCCGGCACAAAACCTGTCGCACGAGGCTACGAGGGGCGCAGAGCCCGCCGTAGATGCCCTCCTGCCGCGGGGTTGGACGGAAGAGTACGACGAGGGAGCCGATCATCCAAGAGTCCGGACCAATGGAAGCGGATCAGGGGCGTCAGGGGGGCTCGTCGGTGGACGACGAGTCGACGGCGACCAGGCGTGACGCGGGGACCACGGAGAGTTCGCGGGCCAACCGCGGCTGGTGGGACCGGAACGCGGACGACTATCAGGTGGAGCACGGCACGTTCCTCGGGGACGACCGTTTCGTATGGGGCCCCGAAGGCCTGGACGAGGTGGAGGCCGAACTGCTCGGCCCGGTCGAGGCACTGGCCGGCAAGGACGTCCTGGAGATCGGCGCGGGCGCCGCACAGTGCTCGCGCTGGCTGGCCGCCCAGGGCGCGCGGCCCGTCGCCCTCGACCTCTCGCACCGCCAGCTCCAGCACGCGATGCGGATCGACGGCGGGAAGGTGCCGCTGGTGGAGGCCGACGCGGGGGCCCTCCCCTTCAAGGACGCCTCGTTCGACCTGGCCTGCTCCGCCTATGGGGCGCTGCCCTTCATCGCCGATTCCGTAGGCGTCCTGCGCGAGGTGCGCCGCGTGCTGCGGCCCGGCGGCCGCTTCGTCTTCTCCGTCACCCACCCGATCCGCTGGGCCTTCCCCGACGAGCCCGGCCCGGAAGGGCTGAGCGTCTCCGGCTCCTACTTCGACCGCACTCCTTATGTGGAGCAGGACGAGGAGGGACGTGCCGTGTACGTCGAGCACCACCGGACGGTCGGGGACCGGGTGCGCGACGTGGTGGCGGGCGGCTTCCGTCTGGTGGACCTCGTGGAGCCGCAGTGGCCGGCGTGGAACACACAGGAGTGGGGCGGCTGGTCCCCCTTGCGCGGGAACCTGATCCCCGGGACGGCGATCTTCGTGTGCGAGCGGGACGCCGACCCCGCCGGGGGTGCTGGAGACTGAGGGGGTGATCCGCGCCGACCTCCTCGATCAGCTGCCCGTACGTTCCGCGCTGCCCGCGCTGCGGAGCGCGCTCGACGCGGACGGGGCGGCGGTGCTCGTCGCCCCGCCGGGCACCGGCAAGACGACCCTCGTCCCACTGGTCCTGGCCGGGCTCCTCGACGCGGACGCGCCCGCCCGCCGGGTCGTCGTCGCCGAACCGCGCCGGATCGCGGCGCGGGCCGCCGCGCGGCGGATGGCGTGGCTGCTCGGCGAGAAGGTCGGGGAGCGGGTCGGCTACACGGTGCGCGGCGAGCGGGTCGTCGGGCCGCGCACGTGCGTGGAGGTCGTCACGACGGGTGTGCTGCTGCAACGGCTCCAGCGCGACCAGGAGCTGACCGGCATCGACGCCGTCATGCTCGACGAGGTGCACGAGCGGCATCTCGACGCGGACACCGTCGCGGCGTTCCTGTGCGACGTACGGGAGGCGCTGCGGCCGGAGCTGAAACTGGTCGCGGCATCGGCTACGACGGACGCCGAAGGATGGGCGCAGCTGCTCGGCGGCGCGCCGGTCGTCGAGGCCGCGGGCGTCTCGTACCCCGTCGACGTGGTCTGGGCGCCGCCCCCGCGTCCGGTGCGGCCGCCGCACGGGATGCGGGTGGACCCGGCGCTCCTGTCGCACGTGGCGGCGACCGTACGGCGGGCGCTCGCCGAGCACACCGGGGACGTGCTGTGTTTTCTGCCCGGGGTGGGCGAGATCGCCCGGGTCGCCGGGCAGCTGGGTGCGCTCGGCGACGTCGACGTGCTCCAGGTGCACGGGCGCGCCCCGGCCGCCGTGCAGGACGCGGTGCTCTCGGCGGGGGCGCGGCGGCGGGTCGTGCTCGCCACGGCCGTCGCCGAGTCGTCGTTGACCGTGCCCGGGGTGCGGATCGTCGTGGACGCGGGCCTCGCCCGGGAGCCGCGGGTGGACCACGCCCGCGGACTCAGCGCGCTGACGACCGTACGGGCTTCGCGCGCGGCCGGTGCGCAGCGGGCCGGGCGCGCGGGGCGGGAGGCGCCCGGTGTCGTGTACCGGTGCTGGGACGAGGCGGAGGACGGGCGGCTCACGCGGTTCCCGGCGCCGGAGATCAAGGTGGCGGACCTGACGGCGTTCGCGTTGCAGGTCGCGGTCTGGGGCGGCCCGGAAGCCTCGGGTCTGGCCCTGCTCGACGCGCCGCCCGGCGGGGCGATGGCGGCGGCGCGGAGTGTGCTGACGGCGATCGGCGCGGTGGACCCCGCCTCGGGGCGGGCCACGGAGCGGGGCACCCGGCTCGCCCGGCTCGGCCTGCATCCGCGGCTCGGCCGGGCGCTGCTCGACGCGGCGCCCGCGGTGGGTGCCCGGCGGGCGGCGGAGGCGGTCGCCCTGCTGAGCGAGGAGCCGCCGCGGGAGTACGGGGACGACCTGGGCGGGGCGCTGCGGGCCGCTCGGCGCGGGGCCGACGGTTACGGGGCCCGGTGGCGCCAAGAGGTCCGACGCCTGTCCGGCCTCGTGGAACAGCCCGCACAGCGGCAGGAGGGGCCCGGACGGCGGCAGGAAGGGCCCGCACGGCGACAGGAGGGACCCGGTGACGCCTCCGACGACCGCGTCGCCGGGCTCGTCGCCGCTCTCGCCTTTCCCGAGCGCGTCGCCCGTAGGTCCGGTGGCTCGTATCTGATGGTGTCCGGGACGCGGGCGGACATCGGGGACGGCTCCGCCCTGCGGCACGCCGACTGGGTGGCCGTCGCCGTCGCCGACCGGCCCGTGGGGGCCGGGCACGCGCGCGTGCGGCTCGCGGCGGTCGTCGACGAGGAGGTAGCGCGCCGGGCGGCCGCCTCGCTGTACTCCGAGGGCGACGAAGTGGCGTGGGCGGGCGGGGAGTTGGTGGCGCGGAACGTGACCCGGCTCGGTGCCGTCGAACTGGCCGTGCGCCCGCTCAAGAAGGCCGCGCCCGGCCTCGTACGCGAAGCCCTGCTGGAGGGGCTGCGGCGCGAGGGCCTCGGGCTGCTGCGGTGGGACCGGGACGCCGAGGCGCTGCGGCAGCGGCTGGCCTACGTGCACAGGCACGTCGGGGAACCGTGGCCCGACGTGAGCGACGAAGGTCTGCACGCGCGCGTGGACGACTGGCTGGAGCCCGAGCTGAGCACGGCGCGGCGCCGCGCGGATCTGGGCCGGATCGACGCCGGGCAGGCGCTCAAACGGCTGCTGCCGTGGGCGGGGGGCGTCGCGGCCCGCTTCGACGAACTGGCGCCGGAGCGGCTGGAGGTGCCCAGTGGTTCACGGATCCGGGTGGACTACTCCGATCCTCAACAGCCGGTTCTGGCGGTCAAGTTGCAGGAGATGTTCGGGCTGGAAGAGACACCGCGGCTGGCCGGGGTGCCGGTCCTCGTGCACCTCCTCTCCCCCGCCGGGCGGCCCGCCGCCGTGACCGCGGACCTGGCGTCCTTCTGGCGCGACGGGTATCTGGCCGTACGGGCCGATCTGCGCGGGCGCTATCCGAAGCACCCGTGGCCCGAGGACCCGGCCGCGGCGGAGCCGACGCGGTACACGAACGCCCGCCTCAGGCGCTGACCGGCCGGGGCTCCCGCGTTCCTGTCTCCTCCGGCTCCCCGGGGCGCCGGCCGCGGGCCTCCAGCCAGAGCGCGAGCGCGAGCAGCAGCACCCCGAGGACCAGGAAGCCCCACGGCAGGTACGAGGTGAGCAGCAGGACGACGGTGCGCTGGGACTTGACCAGGTCGACGGTCGACCTGATGTAGTCCTCGCGCATCTTCACGTCGCCGGCGAACGCGGTGACCTTGTCCCGGTCGCCGAGCAGGGTGCCGCCACGCATCTCCTCCTTGTGCCGTTCCTCGCCGTAGACGGGGGCGCCGGTCGTCGGGTCGACCAGGAACGTACGGACGGTCGTGTACCACATCTCGGTGCCGGTTCTGGCGAGGGATTCCGCGGTGATGCCCGCGACCGGGAGCTTCTTGGGGAAGGGGACCTTCGTCCACGGGACGGTCTGCTCGAAGCGGTAGACCGTGACGTCGCGGAAGGTCTCGGTGCCCTTGTAGTGGATGGGGCGGGTGATGCGGGCGCGCGCGTCGAAGTACTCGTAGTCCCGCTTCTCCGTCAGGAACGGCCATTTGAACTCGATGCCCTCGCGCCTGACCGGGTCGCCGTCGACGGATTCGCCGGTGGCGTGCACGGGTTCCTGGCTGTGGGCGTCGAAGATGTAGCGCTCGGGGATCTGGGAGACGAACTTGCCGTCGGGGCCCACGATGTAGCTCAGGCCGTCCCAGACGACGACGTCGCGTCCGGCGCTCTTCTCGATCTTCTCCGACTCCTCGACATCGCCCTTGAGGGTCTGGACGACGGTGAGCTTGGGGACCGTCCTGGCCTGCATGGAGCCGTAGTCGATGAGGGTCGCGTCCTTCGCCTCCAGCACCATCGTCTGGTACTGGCTCGGCGGGATCTTCGCGAGGCGCGGGAAGGCGTACCAGCGCATCAGCGGGGACAGCGCCGTGAAGAACACGGCGAGGGCGAGCAGGATCAGGCTGGCCTTGCGGCGCATCTCGGCGGCCCTCCTCGACGTCGGTCGGACTTGCCTGTCGTGTGGACTACGGGTGTTCCGGGACGGTGGTCAGGAGCGGTTTCGGGGACGTCTCGCCCGGCGGGGCGCCGATCGCGGTGATGGCGAGGACGAGGGCGAAGGCGAAGGCGAGTCCGATCGCCGCGGCGACGAAGGCGCGCATGTCCGACCTCCCTTCACCGTGCGGCACACTTCAGCCGTGCGACACACGGGATCTGATGAGGCGTCAGGCCTCGGGGTCGGTGCACCGTAGCAATGGCGCGGCCAGATGAGAACACGTTGCACACACGACAAAACCCTCCGGCCCGGTGGGGCGGGAGGGCTTCGTGCGGCGCGTGCGCCGGGTGGCTTCGTGCGTCGAGCGCGCCGAGTGTTTACGCGGAGGGGCTCGCCGACTCGGACGGCGTGCCGGAGGCGCCGTCGGCCGGGGCCGCCGTCACCTTCAGTTCCACGGTGAGCGTCGCGCCGCCCGTCGTCCCGATCCGCAGCAGGAACGTGCCGGCGGTGCCGTCCGCGTACAGCTTCGGCAGCTTGATCAGGCCGTCGGCGTCGGTCTTGAGGTCCTTGAGGGTTCGGACCGTCTTGCCGTCCGCGTCCTTGAAGTAGGGGCCCTTGTCCGCCTCTGCCGGGTCGTCGTCGGCCTTGATGAGGGTGGCGGTCGCGGCGACCCCGTCGGCGACGGCGCCCTTGTAGGTCGCCTTCACCTCGACGGCGTCCGCGAACTCCTGGCCGGCGACGCAGCTGAGTTCCTTGTCGCTGGTGCGGGCCAGCGCGTCGGCCGCCCGCGCGGTGACGGTCGCCGTGTAGTCGAGCCCGGGCAGGGAACGGCCGACGACGGTGGCGCGGACCCTGAAGCCGCCGGTCTTCTCGCCCGCGGTGAGCTTGGGCGCGGTGGCGACGCCCGCACTGTTCGTGGTGACGGTGGCGGTCGTGGCGCCGCCCGTGAACCTGGTGTCCGTCTCGCCGACGAGCACGAAGCGCACCTGGACCTTGGCCACGCCCTTGCCCTTGGCGTTCTGCGGGCGCACCGCGACCCGCTCGCCGAAGGCGTCGCCGGCCATGGCGCTCAGCTTGCCGGTGTCCGCGTCGGTGAGCTTGGTGACGGTCTCGGCGGGGGTCGGCGCGGGTGTGGTGGGCGGGTCCGTGGGGCCGGGGCTCTCGGAGCCGCCGCCCGAACCGGAGCCCGGAGTGCTGCCGCCGCCGGAGCCGGGGGTACTGCCGCCACCGGAGCCGCCGGAACCACCGGAGCCGCCGGGGTTCGGTGACGGGCTGGTCGAGCCGGGGGTCGTCGGCGACGGGCTCGGCGAGGGGCTGCCGGCGCCACCGCCGCTGGGGGTCGTGGGCAGGACGCCGGTGCCGTTGGGAACCTCGTGCACGCCCTTGCGGTAGTACTCCAGCCACCTCAGGACGAGGGCGACGTACTCCGAGGAGTTGTTGTAGCTGAGGATCGCCTTGTTCAGGTCCGCGGCGTTCGACAGGTCCCAGTTGTAGCGGCACAGGTAGTGGCCGGCGGCGAGGGCCGCGTCGTAGACGTTGTTCGGGTCCTTCTTGCCGTCGGCGTTGCCGTCGCGGCCCGCCCACTCCCACGTGGAGGGGATGAACTGCATGGGGCCGACGGCCCGGTCGTGGGCCGTGTCACCGTCGTAGTTACCGCCGTCGGTGTCCTCGATCAGGGCGAACCCCTGGCCGTTCAGGGCCGGGCCGCGGATCTGCTTGATCGTCGTGCCGTTCGCGTCCACGTTCCCGCCGCGGGCCTGGCCCGACTCGACCTTGCCGATCGCGGCGAGCAGCTGCCACGGCAGATTGCAGCCGGGCTTGCTCGTCGCCAGCTCCGCCTCGGCCTTCTTGTACGCGTCCAGGACCGTGGCCGGGATGCCCGATTCGCTGTCGCCGGCGTTCGCGCCGGAACCCGGGCCGGCGCTGGGGTCCACGGTGGGACTCTCCAGCGGCGGCAGGTCCGTGTAGTAGTCGGGAACGGTCGACGAGCCGGACGCCGGATCGTCGGAACGGTCCGCGGTGGACTGGCCGCCCGCCTGCGGAGCGGTCACGCCCGGGGCCTGTGAAGCGGAGAGAGCCGCCACCGCCGCGGCGGCGACCGCTGCCGTCATCGCACTCCTGCGCAGCCTCCTGCCGAATACCGCCGCCATGCCGCGAACCCCTCCCATATAGCCCGTTCAAACCGGTCCGCCCCTGCTCGCGGGGCTTTCCGGATCCCTGCACTCCCCAGCGCACGGACCCAGCCGACACTACGACAACTTCCGCCGCGCAGACACCTGTTCGCGCCCGTTATTAACCGATTGATCATGTACGCGCTGTCGTAGGCTTCCACGCTTGTACGTTTTCGATCTTCGGGGGGCCTCGTGCCGTTCACCATCAGCCATGCCGCGGCGGTGCTGCCGTTCGTGCGGCGCGACGGCTCCGGGCGGGGCCGGCTGGTGCCGTCGCTGCTCGTCGCCGGGTCGTTCGCGCCGGACGTCACGTACTTCGTCGCGAGTGCGGTGCCGGGGGCGATGGGGTTCGGCGACTTCACGCACTCCTTCGTCGGGGTCTTCACCGTGGACGTACTGATCGCGCTCGCGCTGGTGGGGCTGGAGCGGCTGGTGCGGGAGCCGGTCCTTGCGCTGCTGCCCCGGCGGGTGCGCGGCCGGGTGTGGGCCCTGCTGCGGGGGCCGGAGGGCGGGCCCGGGCGGTGGTGGCCCGTGTGGTGGTACGTCTCCGCGGCGCTCGGGGCCACGACGCATGTGGTGTGGGACGCGTTCACGCATCCCGGGCGCTGGGGCATGCGGGTCTTTCCCGTCCTCGGTGAGGAGGTGGGCGGGTCGCCGCTCTACTGGTACGCGCAGTACGGGAGTTCGGCGCTGGCGATGGGGGTGGTCGCGATGTTCGTGTGGCGGGCGCTGCGAGGTGTCGTTCCCGGGGTCGGCGGGCCCGTCTCCGCGTCAGGTCTCCGACGGTGGGGGGCGTGTGTGCTGATCGGGGGCTGCGTGTGTGGCTGCGCGGCGGTTCGGGTGGGGCGCTGGCTCTCCTACGTGGAGGAGGGCGGCCTCGCCTGGAAGCCCTGGGAGATCGTGCCGACGCTCTGTTTTGGAGCGGGGGCGGGGGTTGTGCTCGGGGTCGTCCTGTACGCGGCGGTGTGTCGCGTGGCGGCGATCAGGACGAGGCGCGCCCAACCACACCCCGAGCCCGCCGACCTACCGGGCTGAGCCCCGACACCCCGGCAGGCCGAGTACGGCTGCGGGCCGGCGAGGGCTGGTCGCGCAGTTCCCCGCGCCCCCGAAGGTCGAACGTGGCTGCGGGCCGGTGGGGGCTGGTCGCGCCGTTCCCCGCGCCCCTGTGCGGCGCACTTCGTGCGCCGGCTCTGGGGCTGCGGCGAAGCCGCATGCACCAGGGGCGCGGGGAACGGCGCGAGAAGCCCCACCGGACCTGCACCCACCCACCCGCAAGCGGAGCTACAGCGCACACTCCAGGGGCGCGGGGAACTGCGCGACTCACCCCCACCGGACCCGCACTCACCCACCCGCAAGCGGAGCTACAACGCACACTCCAGGGGCGCGGGGAACTGCGCAAAACAGCCCCCCGCCTCCGCAGCCACCAACCCAGCGGGATCACCCGAACCCGGGCCGGCCCCATCCCCCCAACCGCCGGAGGCTAGTGCGCTGCGGATTCCCAGTCCCCACCCAGCCCCACCGAAACATCCAGCGGCGCCCGGAGGGCCACCGCTCCGGCCATCTCGCGGCGGACCAGCTCCTCCGCGGCCGCGGCCTCACCGGGGGCGATCTCCAGGACGATTTCGTCGTGGACCTGGAGCAGCATCCGGGACTTCAGCTTCGCCTCGGTGAGCGCCCGGTCCACGTTCAGCATCGCGATCTTGACGATGTCGGCGGCCGTGCCCTGGATCGGCGCGTTCAAAGCCATCCGCTCGGCCATCTCACGACGCTGCCGGTTGTCCGAGTTCAGGTCGGGCAGGTAGCGGCGGCGCCCCAGCATGGTCTCCGTGTACCCGGTGGCCCGCGCCTCGTCGACGGCGCGCCGCAGATAGTCCCGTACGCCACCGAACCGCTCGAAGTACGTGTCCATCAGGACCCGCGCCTCCCCCGGCTCGATGTTGAGCTGCCCGGACAGACCGAACGCCGACAAGCCGTACGCAAGCCCGTACGACATCGCCTTGATCTTGCGGCGCATCTCCGCGTCGACGGCGTCCCGGGGGACGCCGAACACCTGCGAGGCGACCGTGGTGTGCAGGTCCTCGCCGGAGTTGAACGCCTCCAGGAGGCCCTCGTCCTCCGACAGGTGCGCCATGACGCGCAGTTCGATCTGGCTGTAGTCGGCCGTCATCAACGTCTCGAAGCCGTCGCCGACGACGAAGCCGCGCCGGATCGCCCGCCCCTCGTCCGTGCGGACCGGGATGTTCTGCAGGTTCGGGTCCGTCGAGGAGAGGCGGCCGGTCGCGGCCACCGTCTGGTTGAACGTGGTGTGGATACGGCCGTCCGCGGCGATCGTCTTGATCAGGCCCTCGACGGTGACACGCAGCTTCGCCTGCTCGCGGTGGCGCAGCATGATCACGGGCAGTTCGTGGTCGGTCTGCGCGGCGAGCCAGGCGAGCGCGTCCGCGTCCGTCGTGTACCCGGTCTTCGTCTTCTTCGTCTTGGGCAGGTCGAGCTCGCCGAAGAAGACTTCCTGAAGCTGCTTGGGCGAGCCGAGGTTGAACTCGTGGCCGACAGAGGCGTGCGCCTCCTGCACGGCCTGCTGCACGGCGCCCGCGAACATCTGCTCCATCTCCTGGAGGTGCGCACGGTCGGCGGCGATGCCGTACCGCTCCAGGCGGGCGAGCAGCACGGACGTGGGCAGTTCGATGTCGGTGAGCAGCTCGGCCGCGCCGACCTCCTTGAGGCGCTCGCCGAACGCCTCCCCCAGGTCGAGAATGGCGCGGGCCTGCACCATGAGCGCGTCGGCCTCGGCCTGGTCGTCCTCCTCGCTGCCGAAGGCGAGCTGCCCGTCGGGAGCGGAGGCCGGTGCCAGCTCGCGGCCCAAATACTCCAGGGACAGCGCGTCCAGGGCGAAGGAGCGGCGGCCCGGCTTGACCAGGTAGGCGGCGAGCGCCGTGTCCATGGTGACGCCGTCCACGGTCCAGCCGTGCTCGGCGAAGACCCGCATGACTGCCTTGGCGTTGTGCAGGACCTTGGGCTTGTCCGCGTCGGCGAGCCAGGCGGAGAACGCCTTCTCGTCGGCCTCGTCGAGCATCGAGGGGTCGAACCAGGCGGCCTCGCCCCCGGCGGCGGCCAGCGCGACCTCGGTGACCGAGCCCGTGCCGAGCGACCAGGTGTCGACGGAGGCCAGGCCCAGGACGGCCGTGCCGTGCTCGGCCAGCCAGGGCGCGACCTCACCGGTGGCGAGGACCGTCCCGTCGACGTCCACGCCGGGCTCGGCCGGTGCCTCCTCGGCCTCCTCGGCGCCCGGGTCGACGGCGAACAGCCGCTCCCGCAGCGAGGGGTTACGGATCTCCAGGGTGTCCAGGATCATCGCGATCGCCGTGCGGTCGTACGCCGCGCGCTCCAGGTCGGTGACCACCTTGGGCAGCTCGACGTCGCGCACCATCTCGGTGAGGCGGCGGTTGAGCTTGACGGCGTCCAGGTGCTCCCGCAGGTTCGCCCCCGCCTTGCCCTTGACCTCCTCGGCCCGCTCGACCAGCTCGGCGAACGAACCGAACTGGTTGATCCACTTCGCGGCGGTCTTCTCACCGACGCCGGGGATGCCCGGCAGGTTGTCCGACGGGTCGCCGCGCAGCGCCGCGAAGTCCGGGTACTGGGCCGGCGTCAGCCCGTACTTCTCGAAGACCTTCTCCGGGGTGAAGCGCGTCAGCTCGGAGACGCCCTTGGTCGGGTACAGCACCGTCACATGGTCCGAGACGAGCTGGAAGGAGTCGCGGTCGCCGGTGACGATGAGGACGTCAAAGCCCTCGGCCTCGGCCTGCGTCGCCAGCGTGGCGATGACGTCGTCGGCCTCGAAGCCGTCGACCGCGAAGCGCGGGGTGTGCATCGCGTCGAGCAGCTCGCCGATCAGCTCGACCTGCCCCTTGAACTCGTCCGGGGTCTTCGACCGGTTCGCCTTGTACTCGGTGAACTCCTCCGAGCGCCACGTCTTGCGGGACACGTCGAACGCCACCGCGAAGTGCGTGGGCGCCTCGTCGCGCAGCGTGTTCGCCAGCATCGAGGCGAAACCGTAGATCGCGTTCGTCGGCTGGCCCGTCGCCGTCGTGAAGTTCTCCGCGGGCAGCGCGAAGAACGCCCGGTACGCCAGCGAGTGCCCGTCCATGAGCATCAGCCGGGGGCGCCCGCCCGCACCGGTGCCCGTCGCCTTCGTCGCGGTTGTCTTCGCCGTCTTTGCTGCTTTCTCTGCCACGTCCCCGATCCTGCCACGCCCCACTGACAGCCCGGTCCATCCCGGACCGGCCGGGGACCCTGTCAGTCGTACGTGCGAGGATCGGAGACGTACTTCACAGCGCAAGCAACAGCGCAGGCACTGAGGTACTCCACAGCGCTTTGCAGCACCGCACAGCACGCTCGCAGGACCAGCTCGAAGGGGAGCCAGCCATGGCCAGCAAGCCGCCCGCGTCGGATCCGGTTCAGGACGCACCGCAGGTCGTCGCGCCGCAGCACCACGCGGCAGGGCTCCCGGCCGTCGGACACTCCCTCAAGATCGCCCGCGAGCAGATGGGTGTGAAGCGCACCGCCCTGACGCTGCTGCGCGTCAACCAGAAGGACGGCTTCGACTGCCCCGGCTGCGCCTGGCCCGAGCCGGAGCACCGGCACGCGGCGGAGTTCTGCGAGAACGGGGCGAAGGCGGTCGCCGAGGAGGCCACCCTGCGCCGGGTGACGCCCGAGTTCTTCGCCGCGCACCCCGTCGCGGACCTGGCGACGCGCTCCGGATACTGGCTGGGCCAGCAGGGCCGCCTCACCCACCCCATGTACCTGGCGGAGGGCGCGGACCGCTACGAGCCGGTGACATGGGAGCGTGCCTTCGACATCATCGGCGAGGAGCTGGCCGCGTGCGCCTCCCCGGACGAGGCGGTCTTCTACACCTCGGGCCGTACCAGTAACGAGGCGGCGTTCCTCTACCAGCTGTTCGCCCGCGAGTTCGGCACGAACAACCTGCCCGACTGCTCGAACATGTGCCACGAGTCGTCCGGCTCCGCACTGACCGAGACGATCGGCATCGGCAAGGGCAGCGTCCTCCTGGAGGACCTCTACAAGGCGGACCTGATCATCGTCGCCGGGCAGAACCCGGGCACGAACCACCCGCGCATGCTCTCCGCCCTGGAGAAGGCGAAGGCGGGCGGCGCCCGGATCATCTCCGTGAACCCGCTGCCCGAGGCCGGTCTGGAGAAGTTCAAGAACCCGCAGACCCCCAAGGGCCTCACCAAGGGCGCCTCCCTGACCGATCTGTTCCTGCAGATCCGCCTCGGCGGCGACCAGGCCCTCTTCCGCCTCCTGAACAAGTTGGTCCTGGAGACGGAGGGCGCCACCGACGACGCCTTCATCGCCGAGTACACGCACGGCTACGAGGAGTTCGCCGAGGCCGCCCGCGCCGCCGACTGGGACGAGACCCTGAAGGCGACCGGCCTGTCCCGCGCCGACATCGAGCGGACCCTGGAAATGGTCCTCGCCTCCAAGCGCACCGTCGTCTGCTGGGCGATGGGCCTCACCCAGCACAAGCACTCCGTGCCGACCATCCGCGAAGTCGTCAACTTCCTGCTGCTGCGCGGCAACATCGGCCGCCCCGGCGCCGGCGTCTGCCCGGTCCGCGGCCACAGCAACGTGCAGGGCGACCGCACCATGGGCATCTTCGAGCGCCCCGCCCCCGCGTTCCTGGACGCCCTGGAGAAGGAGTTCGGCTTCGCGCCGCCGCGCGAGCACGGCTTCGACGTCGTCCGCGCCATTCGCGCCCTGCGCGACGGCGAGGCGCGGGTCTTCTTCGCGATGGGCGGCAACTTCGTGTCGGCATCCCCCGACACCGACGTCACGGAAGCGGCCATGCGCCGCGCCGCGCTGACCGTCCACGTCTCCACGAAGCTGAACCGCTCGCACGCCGTCACCGGCGCCCGCGCCCTCATCCTGCCCACGCTCGGCCGCACCGAGCGCGACCTTCAAGGCAGCGGCGAGCAGTTCGTCACCGTCGAGGACTCCATGGGCATGGTGCACGCCTCGCGCGGCCGCCTGGAGCCCGCCAGCCGCCACCTGCTCTCCGAGCCGGCCATCGTCGCCCGCCTCGCCCGCCGCGTCCTGGGCGCCGGATCCGCCACGCCCTGGGAGGAATTCGAGAAGGACTACGCGACGATCCGCGACCGCGTCGCCCGCGTCATCCCCGGCTTCGAGGACTTCAACGCGCGCGTGGCGGACCCGTCCGGCTTCGCCCTGCCGCACGCCCCGCGCGACGAGCGCCGCTTCGACACCGCCACCGGCAAGGCCAACTTCACGGCCGCGCCCGTCGAGTACCCGCACCTGCCCGAGGGCCGCCTCCTCCTGCAGACCCTGCGCTCGCACGACCAGTACAACACCACGATCTACGGCCTGGACGACCGCTACCGGGGCATCAAGAACGGCCGCCGGGTCGTCCTCGTCAACGCCGAGGACGCCAAGGACCTCGACCTCGCCGAGGGCAGTTACGTCGACCTCGTCAGCGAGTGGAGCGACGGCGTCGAGCGGCGCGCCCCCGGCTTCCGTGTCGTGCACTACCCGACGGCCCGCGGCTGCGCCGCCGCGTACTACCCGGAAACGAACGTGCTGGTGCCGCTGGACGCCACCGCGGACACCAGCAACACCCCTGCCAGCAAGTCCGTCGTGGTCCGCCTGGAACAATCGAGCACCGACTGAGCGTTTGCTCAGCCACCTGGACGACACAGGCAGTGGACTACGGACGGAGCCGGATCCCATGGGCGAGCAGAACCACGTGAAGTTCCCGCAAGAGGTCATCGACGAGTACGCGACGCTCGGCGTCGACCTTCCCGCCCTGTTCTCCGCCGGGCACCTCGGCACCCGGATGGGCGTCGAGATCAGGGAGGCGGCCGCGGACCGCGTCGTCGGCACGATGCCCGTCGAGGGCAACACCCAGCCGTACGGGCTGCTGCACGGCGGCGCCTCCGCCGTCCTCGCCGAGACCCTCGGCTCGGTCGGCTCCATGCTGCACGGCGGCCCCGGCAAGATCGCCGTCGGCGTCGACCTGAACTGCACGCACCACCGCGGCGCCCGCTCCGGCCTCGTCACCGGCGTCGCCACCCCCGTGCACCGCGGCCGCACCACGGCGACGTACGAGATCGTCATCACCGACGAGCAGGACAAGCGGGTCTGCACGGCCCGCCTGACCTGCCTCCTCAAGGACGCCCCTACGGCGCCGTAGGCAGCGTGAGCTCCCCGGCCCCGGCGCGCACGGTCATCCTCGTGCCCGCCGGGTACCGCAGCGTGTAGTCGTGGTCCGTGGAGATCAGCACCACGCCCAGCCGGCGCCCGGCCTTGAAGACGTAGTCCTCGGGCTGCATCGACCAGCGCAGCCGGTACTCCCGGCCCTCCACGACCCTGCTCTGGTGGGCGAAGGAGTGCCGGTTGCGGGCATCGAGCCAGCCGCGCGTCACGATCTTGAAGTCGGCCGTCTCGGTCGCATGCTTCGTCCGGTACGCACAACCGGTCTCGCCGGGCAGATCCGGCACGCGTTCGCCGTAGCAGATTTGCTGTGTGGTGTCGGTGACCGTGCCGGACGTCGCGCGGGTGTCACGCCCGTAGTCGACGAGGAGCGCGGTCACGTACGGCGATGTACCGGAGAGTGACGAACGGATGTCGATCTCGGGCACCCCGTTCACCCGAAGATCCTCCGCCAGCGGACCCGTCGTGTACGCGAGCCGGTTCGGGTTCCCGCTGTCGGGTGAGGCGACGAGTCGCTCGGCGGGGACGGTGCGGCCCGCGTCGACGAGCGACTGGACCCGCTGCGGTCCCGCCCGGCGGCCCAGCGTGCCGTCGGCGCGCAGCGCGAGCGTGGTGGACCGGGTGCCGGGCGCGGGCCAGTCCCGCTGCTGCCGCCAACCGAAGTCGGCCTGCTCGACGTCGACCCGGGGCTCCGACAGGACGCCGTTGCGGATGTCGTAGAGCCAGTAGTCGAACCAGTGGTGGACCTGGTCGAGCCACTCCTCCATGCGCAGCGGCATCGGGTTGGTGTGCCCGGCCTGGTGCAGCCACAGCTTGCGCGGGACGTGGTTCTTCTTCAGGGCGTCCCACAGCTGACCTGCGTTCTTGGTCTTCACGTTCCAGTCGTTGAGGCCGTGGACGACGAAGACACCCGCCTTGATCCTGCGGACGTCCTTGAGGTAGTCGCGTTCCTGCCAGTACGCCGACCAGTCGCCCGTCACCCGGTCCTGGTCGCGCTCCAGGGAGTCGAGGACCGGCTTGCAGATCTCCCGGTCGGCGCGCGAGTACACGTAGCGGGCGAGGACGTCGGTGTCCTCGCCCTGGAAGGTGCCGGGCGCGACGACGCCGCCGTTCGCGCGGTAGTAGTCGTACCAGGAGGAGATACCGGAGATCGGCACGATCGCCTTGAGGCCCTCGACTCCCGTGGTGGCGACGGCGGTCGGCAGTGTGCCGTTGTACGAGATGCCCATCATGGCGGCGTTCCCGGTGGACCAGTCGGCGCGCACTTCCCTGCCGTCCAGGTCCCAGCCCTTGGCACGGCCGCCCAGCCAGTCGATGGCGGCCTTCGCGCCCAGCGTCTCGTTGCGGCCGCCCGAGGTCGGACAGCCGGTGGAGCCGCCCGTACCGAGGCTGTCGACCTGGGCCACGGCATAACCACGGGGCAAGAAGTAGTTGTCGTAGTAGCCGGAGTACGCGACCGCAGGGCCCGTCAACCCAGGCTTGTGCGACCGGAGTTGACCGCTACGACCGGAGACGGGCAGCCCGTCCTCGTCGAGGTCGACACCATGGTTCGGCACATCGTTGCCACCCGCCCAGTACGGGCTCGCCTCCACGATCGTGGCGACCTTCAGGCCCGCCGTCACGGTCTCCTTCGGACGCAGGATCCGCATCCGTACGGTGTCCCGCTTCCCGTCGCCGTCACTGTCGGCCTCCGTCCGGATGTCGACCTGCTGCAGCACGGCGTCGGCCCGGGAGAAGACGGGCTGCGTCTCCTGCCCGGAAATCCTCAACTCGGCTTTGTGCGCGGCCGGTTCAGCAGCGTACGCGGACGGCGTCGCCAGCACCGCCGCCAGCGCGCACACCACGGCCGGACCGCGCGAGCGGCGTACTCGCAAGCCGGTGGATCTCACCATCGTGCCTCCATGGGCGCGGGAAGGGAGTTCACTCACGGGACGCCGGTATTCCACCGCGACAGACCCCGGCCCGCCAGAGGGCGTCCCCGGGAAGCCCGCACCACGGACGTTGGCGGAGCGCCCTGCTCCGGCTTACCGTCAGGCATGACCGGCATCGGGCCCGTCGAGCCGTACGACCCCGCCGACGACGCCGGCCCCGCATCCAGACTCGACACCCTCGACACGTTCGGCTCCGACTCCCCCCGCCTGCCGGAGCGTTGGGCAGCACTGCCCGCCCGGTGGCGCCGCGCCGCCCAGGCCCTCGCCGCCGTTCTCGCCGCCGCCCTCGCCGCCACCGCGTTCCTCCTGCTGCGACCGGATCCCCCCGCATCGACGCTCCCGCTCTGGCCCTCCCAGGTGACCGCACTCCGCTACGACGGCCCCGGACCCGGCTTCGGCCGCTTCCGCTTCACCGTGCACGTCACCGGCGCGCACCCGGTGACCGTGCGCCAGCTCGACACCGGACCCGCCCGCCTGACCACGGACAGCGCACCCACGCTCCCGGTGACGGTGGAACCCGGCACCCGCTGGCACCTGACCGTCCGCCTCACCCTGCACACCTGCGACGCCCTGCCCCAGGGCATCAACGAGCCCTACATCGAGCTGACCCTGAGCAACCGCCGCGCGCAGCAACGCCACTTGTACCTCTTCGGCGGCGCCTACCGCGACGACCTGTGGCGGTGGATCCGCGCCTCCTGCGACCCCGCCCCCGCCCCCCGGACACCCGTCGCGGCGGGCCCGGACGATCTCACACGGAAGTAACACACAGTTACCGGCATCGCAACGCGGCCATGCCCCTCCACACCACCGCCCTCTACACCCGCACCACCCCGGACACAAGCCCTCGCACAGCACCAGAACGGCCTTCAAGTAAGGACCAAGATCGCCTCAAGTCCCTTAGCGGAACTGCACGTTCTCACATTGCGAACACGCGAGTGCGATATGCATACGCCCCAATCGCCCCCACTGCACCCGCCCAAAGGCCGCCCGGCATAACAAGAGCGTCACATCCTCCCCCGCACCGCTCCGTGCTCTGCGACCTGCGCTTATAGTCACGGCCAGTCACCGCGCCGCCGGGCGCGTCCATTGCACGGCCCCTGTACCACCAGTACGGCCCGGCGAGACACACGGTCCCCGACCCCGGGGATCGCGCCAGGGAGAGGAATGATCGTGCGACACCGTTCTCTGCTCATACTCACCACCGTGCTCACCACCGGAGCACTGACGCTCACCGCCTGCGGATCGCGCGACGACGACAAGGGGTCGAGCAGCAGCGACAAGAAGACCACCGTCGTCATCGGCGTCGACGCCCCTCTGACCGGCGCCAACTCCGCCACCGGCCTCGGCATCCAGTACGGCGTCCAGATAGCCGTCGACGACGCCAACAAGAAGAACACCGTCCCCGGTGTCACCTTCGAGGTCAAAGCACTCGACGACAAGGCCGTCCCCGCCACCGGCCAGCAGAACGCCACGGCGCTCGTCGCCAACAAGGACGTCCTCGGAGTCGTCGGCCCCCTGAACTCAGGCGTGGCCACCTCCATGCAGCAGGTCTTCAACACGGCCAACCTCGTACAGATCTCCCCCTCCAACACCGCGCCCGAGCTCACCCAGGGCAAGAACTGGCAGACCTCCAAGAAGCGCACGTACCCGACGTACTTCCGCACCGCCACCACCGACGCCCTCCAGGGCGGCTTCGCGGCCGACTACGCCTACAACACGCTCAAGAAGAAGAAGGTCTACGTCGTAGACGACAAGCAGACCTACGGCGCGGGCCTCGCCAAGCTCTTCACCGCCGGCTTCAAGAAGGCGGGCGGCACCGTCGTCGGCACCGACCACGTCACCACCATCTCCAGCGGCGGCAGCAGCGACTTCGGCACCCTCGTCACCAAGATCAAGAACTCCGGCGCGGACCTCCTCTACTACGGCGGCCAGTACGACGAGTCGCAGGTCCTCACCAAGCAGCTCAAGGACGCCGGCGCCAAGATCCCGCTCTTCGGCGGCGACGGCATGTTCACCCCGACCTACATCAAGACCGCCGGCAAGACCGCCGAGGGCGACCTCGCCACCTCCGTCGGCGTCCCCGTCACCACCCTGCCCGCCGCCAAGGACTTCATCGCCACCTACAAGGCGAAGAAGTACCCCGGCGACTACGGCACCTACGGCGGCTACTCCTACGACGCCGCCACCGCCATCATCAAGGCCGTCGGCAACGTCGTGAAGGACGGCAAGGTCCCCTCCGACGCCCGCGCCAAGATCGTCGAATCCGTCCAGAACAGCAAGTTCGACGGCATCGCAGGACCCGTCGCCTTCGACCAGTACGGCGACACCACGAACAAGCAGCTGACCGTCTACCAGGTCAGCAACGGCGAGTGGAAGGCCGTCAAGAGCGGCACCTACAACGCCGGCTGAGCCAGCGCACCGCACGAACCCAGGGCCGCGCGGCCACGACGACCCGTCTCCGCGCGGCCCCACCCATATACCTGCCCCAGACTCCCCACCCATGGAGGCCACGCGGTGAACACGCTGCCGCAGCAGCTGGCCAACGGGCTGTTCCTCGGCTCGATGTACGGGCTGATCGCCATCGGTTACACGATGGTGTACGGCATCGTCCAGCTCATCAACTTCGCCCACGGCGAGATCTTCATGACCGGCGGCTTCGGCGCCCTCACGGTCTACCTCGCGCTCCCCGACGGCATATCCATGTGGATAGCCCTCCCCGCCATGCTCATCGGCGGCGCCATCGTCGCCACCCTCATCGCCGTCGGAGCCGAACGCTTCGCCTACCGGCCCCTACGCGGCGCACCACGCCTGGCACCACTCATCACCGCCATCGGGCTCTCCCTCGCCATCCAGCAGCTCGTCTTCAACCTCTACCCCGACGCCAAGGCCGCCCGCGTCTTCCCCCAACTCCCCTTCGGGCCCTTCCACCTCGGCTCCATCCGCATCCAGAGCGGCGACGTCTTCCTCCTCATCGCCGCCCCCCTGTGCATGGCCATCCTCGCCTTCTTCGTCCGCCTCTCCCGCACCGGCCGCGCCATGCAGGCCACCGCCCAGGACCCGGACACCGCCCAGCTCATGGGCATCGACACCAACCGCATCATCGTCATCGCCTTCGCCATCGGCGGAGTCTTCGCCGCCGTCGCCGGCGTCGCCTACGGCGTGAAATACGGCTCCGTCCAATACGACATGGGCTTCGCCGCAGGACTCAAAGCCTTCACCGCCGCCGTACTCGGCGGCATCGGCAACATCTACGGCGCCATGCTCGGCGGCCTCGTCCTCGGCCTCACCGAAGCCATGGCCACCGCATACATCGCCGACGTCCCCGGCATGGAACAGTTCGGCGGCCAGGGCTGGGCCTCCGTCTGGGCGTTCGTCCTCCTCATCCTCGTACTGCTGCTACGGCCACAAGGCCTACTCGGCGAACGCGTCGCGGACAGGGCGTGACCACCATGACCACACAGACCGAGACCCAGAAAACCGACGCCCCCCGCGGCGCCATCAACCTCCCCGACGGCGCCCCCCGCATCCTCGTCGCCGCCGGCGCCATCGGAACCATCGCCAGCACCTTCATGTCCTGGACCTGGACCTCCGAATTCCCCGGCGACCTCACCGTCTACGGCTACCCCGCAGGCCTCCAGGTCGTCGCCCTCGTCGCAGGCGCCATCACCCTCCTCTTCGGCCTGCGCCTGTGGGACGTACGAGGACTGCGCTGGCTCAACCCCGCCGGCGCCGCCTCACCCCTCCTCCTCGCCGCCCTGGCCGCCTTCAGCGTCTGCTGGTTCGCCGCCATCGCCATCGCCGTCGACCTCGGCGGACTCGCCAACCTCGACCCCGGCGCCTACGTCGCCGCCGTCGCCTCGGCACTCCCCGTCGTCGGCGCCCTGGCCCTGCCCCACCCCGGCCACAGCGTCAAGGACTACCTGACCGCCCCCGACCAGCCCGCCCCCACCCGCGACCTCGCACCCTGGGTCCAGCGCCTGGTCATCACCGCCGGCATCGCCCTCGCCCTCATCGCCTTCACCTACGGCATCGGCATCAACGACGACGACAGCGAAACCTTCGTCGGCTTCGCCCTCCTCGTCCTCTTCGCCACCTGGGCCCTCGTCCACGCCGGACAACTCGCCCGCTTCTCCACCCTCTGCGCCCGCCACAAAGGCTTCGCCGCCGGCATGGCCTTCCTCGCAGCGGCCATCTTCCCCTTCACCCAGAGCGACGACCACAACGCCAACCTCGGCGTCAACATCCTGATCTTCGCCACCGTCGCCCTCGGCCTCAACATCGTCGTCGGCCTCACCGGCCTCCTCGACCTCGGATACGTCGCCTTCCTCGGCGTCGGCGCCTACGCCGCCGCCCTCGTCTCCGGCTCCGAGTTCTCCCGCTTCTCCGGCGTCCAGTTCCCCTTCTGGGCCGCCGCGCTGACGGGCATGGCCGCCTCACTCATCTTCGGCGTCCTCATCGGCGCACCCACCCTGCGGCTACGCGGCGACTACCTCGCCATCGTCACCCTCGGCTTCGGAGAGATCTTCCGCATCGCCGTCAACAACATGGACGGCTCCTCAGGACCCGACATCACCAACGGCCCCGACGGCATCCCCTCCATCCCCGATCTCGAAATCTTCGGATTCAACATGGGCGTCAGCCACGAGATCGCCGGATTCACCCTCGGCCGCTTCGCCAACTACTTCTTCCTGATGCTCCTCATCACCGCACTGGTGGTCCTCGTCTTCACCCGCGCCGCCGACTCCCGCATCGGCCGCTCCTGGATCGCCATCCGCGAGGACGAAACAGCCGCCACCGCCATGGGCATCAACGGCTTCCGCGTCAAACTCATCGCCTTCGCACTCGGCGCCACCCTCGCCGGACTCGCCGGCACCGTCAGCGCCCACGTCACCTACAGCGTCGTCCCCAGCCCCTACCAGTTCGCGGGCGCCGCACCCCCCAACTCCGCATTCCTCCTCGCCGCCGTCGTCCTCGGCGGCATGGGCACCGTCAGCGGCCCGCTGCTCGGCGCCTCCTTCCTCTACCTCATCCCCGAGAAGCTCACCTTCCTCAAGGAGTACGAGCTCCTCGCCTTCGGAATCGCCCTCGTCCTCCTCATGCGCTTCCGCCCCGAAGGCATCATCGCCAACCGCCGCCAGCAGCTCGAGTTCCACGAGACCGGCCAACTCGACATCCCCGAACAACAGAGCCTGCCCGACAGCACCACCGGCGCCTCCAAGGCGACCAAGGCAGGAGCGTGACCACGATGACCAACACCACGACCCAGACCGTGCTGGAAGCCAGCAACGTCACCATGCGCTTCGGCGGCCTGACCGCCGTACGCTCCGTCGACCTCACCGTCAACGAGGGCGAGATCGTCGGCCTCATCGGCCCCAACGGCGCCGGAAAGACAACGTTCTTCAACTGCCTGACCGGCCTCTACATCCCCACCGAAGGAAAGGTCTCCTACAAAGGAACCGTCCTTCCGCCCAAACCCCACCTCGTCACCAAAGCGGGAATGGCCCGCACCTTCCAGAACATCCGGCTCTTCGCCAACATGACCGTCCTGGAAAACGTCCTCGTCGGCCGCCACACCAGAACCAAAGAAGGCCTCTGGTCGGCACTCCTGCGCGGCCCCGGCTTCAAAAAGGCCGAAGCCGCATCCGAGGAACGCGCCATGGAACTCCTCGAGTTCATCGGACTCGACCACAAACGCGACCACCTCGCCCGCAGCCTCCCCTACGGCGAACAGCGCAAGCTCGAGATCGCCCGCGCCATGGCCAGCGAACCCGGACTCCTCCTCCTCGACGAGCCCACCGCCGGCATGAACCCGCAGGAGACCCGCGCCACCGAAGAACTCGTCTTCGCGATCCGCGACAAGGGCATCGCCGTCCTCGTCATCGAGCACGACATGCGGTTCATCTTCAACCTCTGCGACCGCGTCGCCGTCCTCGTCCAAGGCGAAAAACTCGTCGAAGGCACCAGCGACGTCGTCCAGGGCGACGAACGCGTCATCGCCGCCTACCTCGGCACCCCCTTCGAAGGCGCCCCCGAGGACACCGCACTCAAGGACGTACAAGCAGCCGAGGCCCACGCCGCGGAAGGCGCGACAGAAGGCTCTTCGGAAGGAACCGACCAGTGACCGCCCTGCTGGAAGTCGAAGACCTCAAGGTCGCCTACGGCAAGATCGAAGCCGTCAAAGGCATCTCCTTCACCGTCGAAGAAGGCCAGGTCGTCACCCTCATCGGCACCAACGGCGCCGGCAAGACCACGACCCTGCGCACCCTCTCGGGCCTCCTGAAGCCCCTCAGCGGCAGAATCTCCTTCAACGGACAGCCCCTGAACGGCATCCCGGCCCACAAGATCGTCGCCATGGGCCTCGCCCACTCCCCCGAGGGACGACGCATCTTCCCCCGCCTGTCCATCATGGAGAACCTCCAGCTCGGAGCGTTCCTCCGCAAGGACACAGCGGGGATAGAGAAGGACCTCCAGCGCGCCTACGACCTCTTCCCCATCCTCGGCGAACGTCGAAAGCAAGCAGCGGGCACCCTCTCCGGCGGCGAACAGCAAATGCTCGCCATGGGCCGCGCCCTGATGTCCCAGCCCAAACTCCTCATGCTGGACGAGCCCTCCATGGGCCTCTCCCCCATCATGATGCAGAAGATCATGTCGACCATCGTCGAACTCAAGTCCCAGGGCACGACGATCCTCCTCGTCGAACAGAACGCCCAGGCGGCCCTCTCCCTGGCCGACCAGGGACACGTCATGGAGGTCGGGTCGATCGTCCTGTCAGGAACGGGCCAGGACCTGATGACCGACGAGTCGGTGCGGAAGGCATACCTCGGCGAAGACTGAGCCGCTCCTTTACGCGACTGAGGCCCGCGCCCCGGGTACGAACCGGGGCACGGGCCTCATCACGTAGCACTCGGGGCTGTCAGCCCTTAGACGCCTTCTTCTCCTCGGCGTCCTCGATGACCGCCTCGGCGACCTGCTGCATCGACAGCCGACGGTCCATCGACGTCTTCTGGATCCACCGGAACGCCGCCGGCTCGGTGAGCCCGTACTCCGTCTGCAACACCGACTTCGCCCGGTCCACCAGCTTCCGCGTCTCCAGGCGCTGAGTGAGGTCCGCGACCTCCTTCTCCAGCGTCTTCAACTCGGTGAACCGGGACACGGCCATCTCGATCGCCGGCACCACGTCACTCTTGCTGAACGGCTTCACGAGGTACGCCATCGCGCCCGCGTCCCGGGCCCGCTCGACCAGGTCGCGCTGCGAGAACGCGGTCAGCATCAGGACCGGGGCGATCGACTCCCCCGCGATCTTCTCCGCCGCGCTGATGCCGTCCATCTTCGGCATCTTCACGTCCAGGATCACGAGGTCCGGCTTGTGCTCACGGGCCAGCTCGACGGCCTGCTCGCCGTCGCCGGCCTCACCCACGACGGAGTAGCCCTCTTCCTCGAGCATCTCTTTGAGGTCGAGGCGGATCAGGGCCTCGTCCTCGGCGATGACGACACGGGTCGTCAGCGGCGGGACGTGCGACTTGTCGTCGTCGGCGTCGTCTACGGGCTGGGGCGACTCGGGGGCGGTCACGGGGGCGCTCCTTGGTTGAGCAGGGCGGGGGTACTGCTCCCAGAAGCCTACCTAGCTGCGGTAAGGTAGTCGGGCAGCGGGTCGGGGTAAACCTTTGATTCCGTGGGCCCCGGTAGCCCAATTGGCAGCAGGCAATGGATTCAAAACCCATACAGTGTCGGTTCGAGTCCGACCCGGGGCACTTTTCCTTCGAATCGAAGGTTGCCACCTGGAAGCGGATGTCCACGCTCCCGTGAACATCCGCTTTTTTGCATCCCGCGACCGCATATCCATGCAACATGAGTGCATGGATATGCATCCACTCGAAATCCGTCAGCGCGCCGTCTCTCTCCTGCGTGGAGGGGTCAAGAACGCAGATGTCGCACGCATGCTCGGCATTCCGGTGGGAACCATCGGTCACTGGAAGCACAATGACCGCGCCAAGCGCGGAGAATGCCCCGGAGCGCATAATTCGGCCTGCCCACACTGCGACGACCACCCGTTGGACTCGCCCGCCTACTCGTATCTCCTGGGGCAGTACCTAGGGGACGGCCACATCAGCCACTACGTGAAGCACCGCGTACCGAGTCTCTCCATCGCCTGCGCCGACGCGTGGCCCGGCATCGCCGACGAAACCGAGACCGCGATGCGCCGCGTCTTCCCGACCAACCGGGTCTACAGGGTCCGGAGCGTCGGGTGCCATTACGTCAAACTCACCTCGAAACACCTGACCTGCCTCTTCCCCCAGCATGGCCCAGGCATGAAACACAACCGCAAGATCGCCCTCGCCCCCTGGCAACAAGAGATCGTCGGGACGTATCCCTGGGAGTTCATTCGAGGGCTGATCCACTCCGATGGCTGCCGAATCATCAACTGGACCACCCGGCTTGTCGGCGGCGAGCGCAAGCGCTACGAGTATCCCCGGTACTTCTTCACCAACAAGTCCGACGATATCCGGAAGCTGTACAGCGACACACTCGACGCGGTCGGCGTCGAGTGGAGTTCGCTGGCCCGCGGGGTCGACCCGTTCAACATCTCGGTCGCCCGCAAAGCCTCCGTAGCCCTCATGGACATGCACGTAGGCCCCAAATACTGACCCCTACTTCGGCGAGTCGTCCTCGCCGATGTGGTGGATGCGGACCAGGTTCGTGGAGCCCGCGACGCCGGGCGGGGAGCCGGCCGTGATCACCACAATGTCACCGCGCTGGCAGCGGCCGATCTTCAGAAGCTCCTCGTCGACCTGGGCGACCATCGCGTCGGTGGAGTCGACGTGCGGGCCGAGGAACGTCTCGACGCCCCACGTGAGGTTGAGCTGGGCGCGGGTGGCCTTGTCGGGGGTGAAGGCGAGGAGGGGGATCGGGGAGCGGTAGCGGGAGAGGCGCTTGACCGTGTCTCCGGACTGGGTGAAGGCGACCAGGAACTTGGCGCCGAGGAAGTCGCCCATCTCCGCCGCGGCGCGGGCGACGGCGCCGCCCTGGGTGCGGGGCTTGCTGCGGTCGGTGAGGGGCGGGAGGCCCTTGGCGAGGATGTCTTCCTCTGCCGCTTCGACGATGCGGCTCATGGTCTTGACGGTCTCGATCGGGTACTTGCCGACGCTGGTCTCACCGGAGAGCATCACGGCGTCGGTGCCGTCGATGACGGCGTTGGCGACGTCGCTGGCCTCGGCGCGCGTGGGACGCGAGTTGTCGATCATCGAGTCGAGCATCTGGGTGGCGACGATGACGGGCTTCGCGTTGCGCTTGGCGAGTTTGATGGCGCGCTTCTGGACGATCGGGACTTGTTCGAGCGGCATTTCGACGCCGAGGTCGCCGCGGGCGACCATGATGCCGTCGAATGCGGCGACGATGTCGTCGATGTTGTCGACGGCCTGGGGCTTTTCGACCTTGGCGATGACCGGGAGGCGGCGGCCTTCTTCGGTCATGATGCGGTGGACGTCCTCGATGTCGCGTCCGCTGCGCACGAAGGAGAGTGCGATGACGTCGGCTCCGATGCGCAGGGCCCAGCGGAGGTCCGCTTCGTCCTTGTCGGAGAGGGCGGGGACGGAGACGGCGACGCCGGGGAGGTTGAGGCCCTTGTGGTCGGAGACCATGCCGCCTTCGACGACCTCGGTGCGGACGCGGGGGCCGTCGACGCTGGTGACCTGGAGGCTGACCTTGCCGTCGTCGACGAGGATGCGCTCGCCCGGCGTGACGTCTTCGGCGAGGCCGCTATAAGTGGTGCCGCAGCACTGGCGGTCGCCTTCGATGCCGTCTTCGACGGAGATGGTGAACTCGTCGCCGCGTTCAAGTAGTACGGGGCCTTCGCTGAAGCGGCCGAGGCGGATCTTCGGGCCTTGAAGGTCGGCGAGGATGCCGACGCTGCGGCCGGTTTCTTCCGCGGCCTTGCGCACGCGGTGGTAGCGCTCCTCGTGCTCGGCGTAGGTGCCGTGGCTGAGGTTGAAGCGGGCTACGTCCATTCCGGCTTCGACGAGTGCCTTGATCTGCTCGTACGAGTCGGTGGCGGGGCCCAGGGTACAGACGATCTTTGCTCGGCGCATGGTTCGAGCCTAGGGCTTACCGGTGGGTAGAGAATTGGCCGGGGGTGACTACTCAACAACCTTTGCATGAAGGGCTATTGACAAAGGGCGCCAAGTTTTGAATTTGCGCGTAATGGCGCTCTGATGAGCACGCATATGCCGTGGGGTCAGAGAGTCGGGGGGTGAAGGGTGAAACGTGCGTTGACGGCGGCGTGAATGTGCTGGCGTTCGGGTTCGAGGTCGAGGGCCGGGGCGGCCGTGTCCTCGTCGGCGCCGGCGAAGGCCCTGGTGGCGGAGCGGGTCATGCCGAAGGCGGCGGGTCCGGGGCCTTCGGCGCCGATGTCGGCGAGTTCGACGAGCGCGGCGAGGGTGGTGTCTAGGGCTTCGGCGTATTCGCGGGCGCGCTGGACGGCTTCGTGGACGGCTTGCCTGCGGGCCTGGGCGTGGACGGGTGAGGTGGGGCGCAGGGACCACCAGGGTCCGTCGATCCGGGTGAGGTCGAGGTCGGCGAGGCGTGTGGTGAGTTCGCCCAGGGTGGTGAAGTCGGTGAGTTCCGCGGTGATGCGGACGAGGCCGTGGTAAGTGCGGATGCGTTCGCCGCGGCCGTGTTTGGTGAATTCGGGGGTGAGGGAGAAGGCCCCGGTTTCGAGGGTGGCGATGTCGTCGCCGTAGGTCTTGATGAGGTCGAGGGCGGTGGTGTTGCGGCGGGTGAGGTCGTCGAGGGTGGTGCGGCGGTCGGTGCCGCGGGCCTGGACGGTGATGGCGATGCGGGCGAGTTCGGGGTCGGCTTCGAGGTGGGCTTCGCCGCGGACGGCGACGCGGGGTGCTTGGGGTGTGCCGTATGGGGTGGGTTCGGGGGGTGTGGGTGTCATGCGTTCACTGTCTCACCGGTGTTGGACAGCGTCCGGTCATCGGATCGAAACCTGCGGGGGGGGTGTTGCGGGGGGTGTGTTCTGAGCCAGAATCTACGCGCGTTGCAAGCGCGTCGCCCGCCCCCGAGGAGTACAGAGATGCCGTTGAACCGCAGAAGGTTTCTGGGACAGTCCGCCGCGACGGGTGTGGGGGTGGCGCTGACCGGCGCGGTCGCCGCACCCGCCGCCGAGGCCACTGGCCGGGGTCACGGGCACCACGGGCACGACAAGCACAAGCGGTACTCCTTCACCGTCATGGGCACGACCGATCTGCACGGTCACGTCTTCAACTGGGACTACTACAAGGACGCCGAGTACACGGACACGGCGGGCAACGCGCAGGGGTTGTCGCGGATCTCGACGCTGGTGAAGCAGGTCCGTGAGGAGAAGGGCCGTGGCAACACGCTCCTGATCGACGCGGGTGACACGATCCAGGGCACGCCGTTGACGTACTACTTCGCGCGCGTGGAGCCGATCACCGCCAAGGGCGGTCCGGTGCACCCGATGGCGCAGGCGATGAACTCGATCGGCTATGACGCGGCGGCTCTCGGGAATCACGAGTTCAACTACGGCATCGACACGCTGCGCAAGTTCGAGTCGCAGTTGAAGTTCCCGCTGCTCGGGGCGAACGCGGTGGACGCGAAGACGGAGAAGCCGGCGTTCCGTCCGTATGTCATCAAGAAGCTGCGGACGCCGCACGGCAAGGACGTGAAGGTGGCGATCCTGGGGCTGACGAACCCGGGTATCGCGATCTGGGACAAGGCGTACGTACAGGGCAAGCTGAAGTTCCCCGGTATCGAGGAGCAGGCCGCGCTGTGGGTGCCGAAGCTGCGGTCGATGGGCGCGGACGTGGTGATCGTGTCGGTGCACTCGGGTGCGTCGGGCACGTCGTCATGGGGTGACCAGTTGCCGTACGTGGAGAACGCGGCGGCGAGCATGGCGGCGAAGGTCCCCGGGATCGACGCGGTCCTCGTCGGGCACGCGCACGTCGAGATCGAGCAGCAGATCGTGAAGAACGAGAAGACGGGCAAGCCGGTCGTGCTCGCGGAGCCGCTGTGCTACGCGGAGCGCCTCGCGCTGTTCGACTTCGACCTGGTGTGGGAGAAGGGCCGCTGGTCGGTCGGGTCGGTGAAGTCGAAGCTGCTGAACTCGGCTTCGGTGAAGGACGATCCGAAGATCACGAAGCTGCTCACGGATGAGCACGCGCTCGTCGTGAAGTACGTCAACCAGGTGGTGGGTCAGGCGACTTCGACGCTGACCACGGTGGCCGCGCGGTACAAGGATGCGCCGATCATCGACCTGATCAACAAGGTGCAGGCGGATGTGGTGACGGAGGCGCTGAAGTCGACGCAGTACGCGTCGCTGCCGGTGCTTTCGCAGGCGTCGCCGTTCTCGCGTACGTCGGAGATTCCGGCCGGTGACGTGACGATCCGTGATTTGTCGAGTCTGTATGTGTACGACAACACGCTGGTGGCGAAGTTGCTGACGGGTGCGCAGGTGCGGGCGTACCTGGAGTTCTCGGCGCAGTACTTCGTGCAGACGGCGGCGGGTGCGGCGGTGGATGTCGAGAAGCTGACGAACGCGGAGAACCGGCCGGACTACAACTACGACTATGTGTCGGGGCTGACGTACGACATCGACATCGCGCAGCCGGCGGGTTCGCGGATCAAGAACGTGAAGTTCGGTGGCAAGGACCTGGACGACGCGGCGCAGTTCGTGTTCGCGGTGAACAACTACCGGGCGAACGGTGGTGGCGCGTTCCCGCATGTGGCGAATGCGCAGGAGCTGTGGGCGGAGTCGACGGAGATCCGGACGCGGATCGCGGAGTGGGTGACGGCGAAGGGTGTTCTGGATCCGGCTGATTTCGCTTCGGTGGACTGGAAGCTGACGCGGGACGGCACACCGGTGTTCTAGCTCTAGCCCTGTTGCAGTTCGATGAGGTTGCCTCGCTCCCCTGCCTGATGTCCGGGCCGGGGGGCGCGGTTTTCGTGGGGGGTGAGGCCGAAGGTGGTGAAGGCGGTGCGCTGGGGCTGGGGGTAGGGGTCTTTGCCGGTCAGGGTGTTGAGGATGGTGGCGCTGCGCCAGGCGGCGAGTCCGAGGTCGGGGGCGCCGACGCCGTGGGTGTGCCGTTCGGCGTTCTGTACGTAGACGGAGCCCTGCACGCTTTTGTCGAGGACGAGGCGGAAGTGTTCGTCGATGCGGGGGCGGTCGGCGCTGTCGCGGCGGAGGTAGGGGTCGAGTCCGGCGAGGAGTTCGTCGAGGGGGCGTTCTTTGTAGCCGGTGGCGAGGATGACGGCGTCGGTGGTGAGGCGGGAGCGGGTGCCTTGTCCGCGGTGCTCGAGGTGGAGTTCGACTTTGGTGGCGGCGACGCGGCCGGCGGTGCGGACGCTGACGCCGGGGGTGAGGGTGGCGTCGGGCCAGCCGCCGTGGAGGGTGCGGCGGTAGAGCTCTTCGTGGATGGCGGCGATGGTGTCGGCGTCGATGCCTTTGTGGAGCTGCCATTGGGCGGGGACGAGTCGGTCGCGTTCGGCTTCGGGGAGTTGGTGGAAGTAGTGGGTGTAGTCGGGGGTGAAGTGTTCGAGGCCCAGTTTGGAGTACTCCATGGGCGCGAAGGCTTCGGTGCGGGCGAGCCAGTGGATCTTCTCGTGGCCGGCGGGGCGGGCGCGGAGCAGGTCGAGGAAGATTTCGGCGCCGGACTGTCCTGAGCCGATGACGGTGATGTGGTCGGCGGTGAGCAGGCTGTCGCGGTGGGTGAGGTAGTCGGCGGAGTGGATGACGGGCACGGTGGGTGCGTCGGCGAGGGGTTTGAGGGGTTCGGGGACGTAGGGCTCGGTGCCGACTCCGAGGGCGACGTGTTTGGTGTAGGTGCGGCCGAGGGCTTCGGCTTCTCCGTCGGTGTCGAGCTGGGTGTAGTCGACTTCGAAGAGGGCGCGTTCGGGGTTCCAGCGGATGGCGTCGGCCTGGTGGGAGAAGTGCAGGCCGGGGAGGTTTTCGCTGACCCAGCGGCAGTAGGCGTCGTATTCGGTGCGCTGGATGTGGAACTGCTCGGCGAAGTAGAAGGGGAAGAGGCGGCCGCGGGTTTTGAGGTAGTTGAGGAAGGTCCAGTGGCTGGTGGGGTCGGCGAGGGTGACGAGGTCGGCGAGGAAGGGGACTTGGAGGGTGGCGCCGTCGATGAGGAGGCCGGGGTGCCAGTGGAAGGCGGGGCGCTGGTCGTAGAAGGCGGTGTCGAGTTCGGTGAGGGGGTGGGCGAGGGCGGCGAGGGAGAGGTTGAAGGGGCCGATGCCGATGCCGACGAGGTCGCGGGGTGCTTCGGTGGGCCGGGTGGGGTGCGGGGCGCGCGCGGCTGGCACGGCGTTCATCGGGGGGTGTGTCCTTCCACCAGTTTCAGGAGGGCGGCGAGGTCGCCGGGTTCGGTGTGCGGGTTGAGCAGGGTGGCTTTGAGCCAGAGTTTTCCGTCGTCGGTGCGGGCGCGGCCGAGGACGGCGCGGCCTTCGGTGAGCAGGGTGCGGCGGATGGTGGCGATGTCCTGCTCGTCGGCGCCGAGGGGCCGGAAGAGGACGGTGGAGAGGGTGGGGGTGTCGTAGAGCTCGAAGCCGGGGTGTTCGTCGACGAGTCGGGCCAGGTGGTGGGCGAGGGCCATGACTTGGTCGGTGAGGGCGCCGAGTCCGGTGCGGCCGAGGGCTTTGAGGGTGACGGCGATCTTGAGGATGTCGGGGCGTCGTGTGGTGCGCAGGGAGCGGCCGAGGAGGTCGGGGAGTCCGGCTTCGGTGTCGTCGTCGGCGTTGAGGTAGTCGGCCTGGTAGGTGAGGGCGCGCGTGTCGGTGCGGTCGCGTACGGCGAGGAGTCCTGCGGCTACGGGTTGCCAGCCGAGTTTGTGCAGGTCGAGGGTGACGGTGTGGGCGCGGGCGAGGCCGTGGAGGCGGGTGCGGTGGCGGTCGCTGAGGAGGAGGCCCGCTCCGTAGGCGGCGTCGATGTGCAGGCGTGCTCCGTGTCGCTCGCAGACGTCGGCGATTTCGGGGAGGGGGTCGATGAGGCCGGCGTCGGTGGTGCCGGCGGTGGCGGTGACGAGCTTGGTGCCGGGCAGGTCGGTGAGGGCTTCGTCGAGGGCGGCGGGGTCGAGGGTGCCGGTGGGGGCGGGCACGGTGATGGGGTCGGGCAGGCCGAGGAGCCAGGTGGCGCGGGCGAGGCTGTGGTGGGCGTTGGCTCCGACGAGGAGGTGGAGGGGGCCGCGGGTGGTCTCGCGGGCGAGGAGGACGGCGAGCTGGTTGGCTTCGGTGCCGCCGGTGGTGACGAGGGCGTCGGCCGGTGTGGTGTCTCCGTAGACCTCGCGGGCGAAGGTGGCGGTGACGAGGTCTTCGAGGGCGGAGGCGGCGGGGGCCTGGTCCCAGGAGTCCATGGAGGGGTTGAGGGCGCTCGCGGCGAGGTCGGCTGCGGTGGCGACGGCGAGTGGTGGGCAGTGCAGGTGGGCGGCGCACAGGGGGTCGGCGGGGTCGGCGGCGCCTTCGGTGAGTGCGGTGACGAGGGTGCGCAGGGCGTCGTGGGCTCCGGTGCCCTGGTCGGGCAGGAGGGTGCCTGCTTGTTCCCGGAGTCGGGCGGCGACGGTGTCGGGGCCGCCGACGGGGAGGGGGCCGCCGCGGCGGGTGGCTCCGTCGTGGAGGGCGTCGAGGACGGTGGTGAGCAGCGGCCGCAGGGCGTCGGGGCCCTGGGTTCCTCCGGCGAGGGGCGGGGGGCTGCTCATGGGCGTCCTCCGGGTCTGTGACTGGTGGGTGGGGCGCGGGGCCACAGGGCCGTGCCGAGAACCAGTCTTGGACATTCCGTGAGGGCGTGTACGGCAAATGGGGGGAGAAAAACCCGAAAGGGGTACTCGTGTGCGGGGAGTTGCGGTT
>NZ_BAAATS010000001.1:66813-158936 GCF_039533535.1 Streptomyces kunmingensis | reverse complement strand
GGGGTCCGGGGGCGCCCGCGGGTCAGGACTGCTGGGCGGCCCGGACCTTCAGTGCGCGGGACAGGTCGTCGAGCTGGTCGGTGAGTTTGCGGCGCAGGGCCGGGGTGGGGGTGCCTTCGGTGAGGCACTGGTCGCCGAGGCGCAGGGTGTCCTCGTCGATGGCGTGTGCGGGGAAGGCGTGGCGGCCGGCGGCCTCGGCGATGGCGGGGCCGCGGCGTTCGGCGAGGGCGGTGGCGTCGGTGAAGTAGCGGGGTACGTAGCGGCGCACGAGATCGGTCTGTTCGGGTTGCCAGAAGCCCTGGGCGGTGGCGGTGAACAGGTAGTTGGAGAGTTCTCGGTCGGGGTCGGTGGTGAACAGGGCGTTCCAGGCGGCTTCCTTGGCCTGGGGGTCGGGCAGGGCGGCGCGGCAGCGGGCGGCGCCTTCCTGGCCGGTGGCGCTGGGGTCGTGGGCGAGTTCGGCCTCGATGACGGCGTCGTCGATGGTGCCGAGGACGCTGAGGCGGCCGAGGATGCGCCAGCGCAGCTCGGGGTCGAGTTCGGGGCCGCCGGGGACGGCGCCCGAGTCGAGCCAGCCGCGGATGGTGTCGGCGTGCTGGGCGGTGTCGATGAGGTTGCGTACGGCGGTGAGGCGCAGGCCGGGGTCGGTGCCGTCCTCGGTGCGGCGCAGCAGGTCTTCGCAGAGGGTGGTGAGGAGGGCGAGGGCGGCGGGCCGGTCGGCGGGGGTGCTGAAGCGGTCGGCGACCTGGGTGCGGGCGAAGGCGAGGACGCCTTGTACGAGGGCGAGGTCGGTCTCGGCGGCGAGGTGGGCGCCGACGGTCTCCAGGTAGGTGGCGGGCGGGAGTTCGCCGTCGCGGACCATGTCGCGCAGGGTGTTCCACAGGACGGCGCGGGTGAGGGGGTCGGGGACGCCGGAGAGGTGGCGCAGGGCGGTTTTCTCGGAGGCGGGGTCGAGGCGGATCTTGGCGTAGGTGAGGTCCTGGTCGTTGGGGACGATGAGGGCGGGGCGGGGGCCGGGGCCGGAGATCGATGTGCCGCCGGAGGCGTGGACGTCGGCTTCCAGGAGCTTGCGCCGGGTCAGTCGGTGCGGGTCGCCGGGGTCCGTGTCGTAGAGGCCGATGGCGATGCGGTGCGGGCGCCTCGATGGCGGGGAGGTGAGGGTGGTCAGGTGCTTTCGGCCGTCGCGGTCCTTGGTCGGGTCGGGGCCGCTCCACTGGCCCGGGCTGCCGGCGTTGCGCAGGTCGAGGTGGAAGGTCGTGTCGTCGGTGGCGTCGGTGACCTGGGTGGTGAGGGTGTCGATGCCGGTGGTGCGCAGCCAGGCGTCGGCCCATGCGTGGACGTCGCGGTCGGTGCCGGAGGCTCCTGAAGACAGGGAGTCGATGAAGTCGGCGAGGGTGGCGTTGGCGAACTTGTGGCGGGTGAAGTGTGTGTTGATCCCGGTGAGGAAGTCCTTCTCGCCGAGCCAGGTGACGAGTTGGCGCAGGGCGCTGGCGCCCTTGGCGTAGGAGATTCCGTCGAAGTTGAGGAGGGCGGAGGCGGTGTCCTCGACGGCTTCGGGGGCGACGGGGTGGGTGGAGGGGCGCTGGTCGGCGTCGTATCCCCAGGATTTGCGGGTGACGCCGAAGTCGACCCAGGTGTCGGTGAAGCGGGTGGCTTCGGTGAGGGTCTGGTAGCCCATGTATTCGGCGAACGACTCGTTCAGCCAGATGTCGTCCCACCATTGGAGGGTGACGAGGTCGCCGAACCACATGTGGGCCATTTCGTGGGAGATGACCATGGCGCGGGTCTGGCGCTCGGTGTCGGTGACGGCGGAGCGGTAGACGAACTCGTCGCGGAAGGTGACGAGGCCGGGGTTCTCCATCGCTCCGGCGTTGAACTCGGGGACGAACGCCTGGTCGTAGGAGTCGAAGGGGTAGGGCTCGTCGAACTTCTCGTGGTAGCGGTCGAAGCACGCGCGCGTGACGTCGAGGATTTCGTCGGCGTCGGCGTCCAGGTGGGGTGCGAGCGAGCGGCGGCAGTGCAGGCCGAAGGGCAGGCCGCGGTGCTCGGTGCGCACGGAGTGCCAGGGGCCGGCGGCGACGGCGACGAGGTAGGTGGAGATCAGCGGGGTGGTGGCGGCCTGCCACTTTCCCTCTCCGAGGTGCTCGGTGACGCTGTTGGCGAGGACGGTCCAGCCTTGTGGGGCGGTGACCGTGAGGTCGAAGAGGGCCTTCAGGTCGGGCTGGTCGAAGGCGGCGAAGACGCGCTGTACGTCTTCCATGAACAGCTGTGTGTATACGTACGCTTCGCCGTCGGTGGGGTCGGTGAAGCGGTGCATGCCCTCGCCGGTGTGCGAGTAGCGCATGGTGGCGTCGACGCGCAGCTCGTGCGGGCCTTCGGTGAGGCCGGTGAGGGGCAGCCGGTTGCCGTCGAGGGCGGCGGGGTCCAGCGGCTGTCCGTCGAGGGTGACGGAGCGCAGTTCGGCGGGTTTGAGCTCGACGAAGGTGTCGCCCGGGGTGTGGGCGGTGAACCGGATCTCGGCGTGGGAGTCGAAGGTGTCGGCGCCGGTGGTCAGGTCGAGGTCGACGGTGTATCGCTGGACGTCGATGAGCCGGGCTCGGGTCTGCGCTTCGTCGCGTGTCAGTACGGGCATGGCCCTATGTTGCCGGATGCCTTGTGCCCTGCCGGGGGCGCGGGGAACTGCGCGAGAAGCCCCGCCGGCCCGCGGGCGACAGCGCTACCTGCGTGGGCGCGCGGGTCTCGGGGCTCCGCCCCGGCCCCCGCTCCTCAATCGCCGGAGGGGCTGAATTTGCCGGACCCGCCCCCGGAGGGTCAGCGCTTGCTGTCCTCGGCGATCTGCTCGTGGTGGCGGATCACTTCGCTGATGATGAAGTTCAGGAGCTTCTCCGCGAACGCGGGGTCCAGTTTGGCGTTCTCGGCGAGCTGGCGCAGGCGTTCGATCTGGCGGGACTCGCGGGCCGGGTCCGCCGGGGGCAGCGCGTGCTGGGCCTTGAGGTGGCCGACCTGCTGGGTGCATTTGAAGCGTTCGGCGAGCATGTGGACGACGGCGGCGTCGATGTTGTCGATGCTGTCGCGGAGCCGGCCGAGTTCGGCGCGGACCGCCGGGTCGACGGCCGGCTGGGGGGCGGACGTGCTGTTGGTCATGACAGGTCACCCTACGTGGAGCATGGGTGGGTCGTCAGGGTCGGGGATCCGGTCGGACCAGCCGCCGGGTACGGCGCGGCCCTGTTGTTCGCGGAAGCGGACGGGTGCGGTGCCGACGCGGCGGGTGAACAGGCGGGAGAAGTAGGCGGGGTCGTCGTAGCCGACGCGGCGGGCGACGGCGGCGACGGGGAGTTCGGTGGCGGCGAGGAGCTCTTTGGCGCGGCCCAGGCGGATGCCGAGGAGGTAGTCCTTGGGGCTGCAGCCGGCGCCTCTACGGACGGCGGTGCGCAGTTCGGCGGGGGTCATGCCGTGCCGGGCGGCGTGTTCGGCGACGGACAGGGGCCGGAAGGCGTCGCGGGCGAGGGCGTGCAGGACGGGGTCGCCGTCGGGGGCCATGTCGGCGCGGGCGCGGCGCAGGGCGACGAGGAGTTCGTGGACGGCGGCGCCGGTCTCCACTTCGAGGAGGGGGTTGCCGCGGCGGGCGGCGCGGGCGATGCGGCCGACGGCGGCGCGGGCCGGGGCGGCGTCGGAGAGGGCGACGAGGGGCCGGTCGGGTTCGATGTAGCCGAGTTCGGTGTACGTGGTGGTGGCGGGGCCGGTGAAGTCGACGAAGCATTCGTCCCAGCCGGTGTCGGGGTCGGCTCCGTAGTGGTGGGGGCGGCCGGGGGTGAGCCAGAGGAGGGCGGGGGCGGTGACGGGGGTCCGGCGGCCGTCGTCGTCCTGGAACCAGCCGCTGCCGGCGGTGATGACGACGGCGACGTGGTGGTCGAGGGTGCGGGGGCCGACGGTCGGCAGCAGTCCGTGCTGGAGTCCCACGCCGAGGCAGACCAGGCCGAGGCGGTGGTGGACCGGGCTGGGTGTGAAGTACCGCATCCAGGTGTGGTACGTGGACATGTGTCCCCTCCCGTGGTGTTTCGTGCGGGCGTCCCCGTCCAACATCAGCCGATCTTTGTCCATGGACCCCGTCGCCCGCCAGAGGTGAAGGTGGCGGCCGGTAGGTGAGGCGCCTATCAGGCACGGAGGAGCACGGGATGGCCGAGTTCAGGGTGGGCGAGGACGACTTCGAGGTGGACGGGCGGCCTGTGCGGCTGCTGTCGGGGGCCTTGCATTACTTCCGGGTGCACGAGGAGCAGTGGGCGCACCGGTTGCGGATGCTGAGGGCGATGGGCCTGAACTGTGTGGAGACGTACGTCCCGTGGAACCTGCATGAGCCGCGTCCCGGTGAGGTGCGGGATGTGGCGGCGGTGGGCCGTTTCCTGGACGCGGCGCGGGAGGCGGGGCTCTGGGTGATCGCCCGGCCCGGCCCTTACATGTGTGCGGAGTGGGAGAACGGGGGGCTGCCGCACTGGGTGACGGGTCCCTTGGGGGCGCGGATCCGTACGCGGGATGCGGAGTTTCTGGGGTGTGTGGAGCGCTGGTTCCGGGTGTTGATGCCGCACATTGTGGAGCGGCAGATCGACCGGGGCGGTCCCGTGATCATGGTGCAGGTGGAGAACGAGTACGGGAGTTACGGCTCGGACGCGGTCTACTTGCGGGCTGTTGCCGACCTTCTTGTCGAGCTCGGTGTGACAGTGCCGCTGTTCACGTCGGACGGCCCGGAGGACCACATGCTGACGGGCGGCTCGATTCCGGGCATCCTGGCGACGGCGAATTTCGGCTCCCACGCGCGTGAGGCGTTCGCGACGCTGCGCGAGCACCGCCCGAAGGGGCCGCTGATGTGCATGGAGTTCTGGTGCGGCTGGTTCGACCACTGGGGCGCCGAGCATGTCGTACGGGATCCGCGGGACGCGGCGCGGGCGCTGCGGGAGATCCTGGAGTGCGGGGCGTCGGTCAACCTGTACATGGCGCACGGCGGGACGAGTTTCGGGGGCTGGGCGGGGGCGAACCGGGGCGGGCCGTTGCATGACGGGCCGTTGGAGCCGGATGTCACGTCGTACGACTATGACGCGCCGATCGACGAGTTCGGGCGCCCCACGGAGAAGTTCTGGCTCTTCCGGGAGGTTCTCGGCGGGTACGCGCGTCAGCCGCTGCCCGAGGTGCCGGAGCCGCCGGCGGTCCTGTCCGGGCCGGTGACGGCCCGGCTGAGCGCTTTCACGCCGCTGGAGGGTGTGCTGGAGGCGCTGGGCGGGCCGGAGTCGGAGCATGCGGTGCCGCCGTCGTTCGAGGAGCTGGACGTGGACCGGGGTCTGGTGCGGTACGCGGTGACCGTGCCGGGGCCGCGGGCGCCGTATCCACTGCGGGCGAGCGGGTTGCGGGACCTCGCCGTCGTGTACGTCGACGGGGAGCGGGCCGGGGTCCTCACGGAGGAGGAGCCGGTGCTGGCGGAGCCGGTGGGCGGGCACGCGCGCGTGGAGCTGTGGGTGGAGTCGCTCGGCCGGGTCAACTACGGGCCGCGTACGGGTGAGCCGAAGGGGATCACGGGCGGGCTGCTGCACGAGCGGCAGTATCTGCACGGGGTGCGGGCGCGGGGGTTGCGCCTGGACGCGTTCACGCCTGCGGCGGTGGCGGGGTTGTCGTCCGGGGAGCCGGGCGGGGCGGGGCCCGGTCTGTACCGGGGTTCGTTCGAGGTGGCCGGGGTCGGGGACGCGGGTCTCGAACTGCCCGGGTGGGGGCGGGGGTTCGTGTGGGTGAACGGCTTCTGCCTGGGCCGGTACTGGGCTGCTGGGCCGCAGGGTTCGCTGTATGTACCCGGGCCGGTGTTGCGGCGCGGCGCCAACGAGATCTGGGTCCTGGAGCTGGACCGCCCCGGCCCCTCCCCCGTACGGCTCGCCTCGGGCGGCGGCGCGCAATCTTGCAAGGGGTGACTTGGCGTCGGCCTGGGAGATCTTGTGCGGGGTGACTTGGCGTCGGCCCGGGGGGTCTTATGCGGGGTGACTTGGCGTCGGCCCGGGGGGCTTGTGCGGGGTGACTTGGCGTCGGCCCGGGGGGCGGGTTTTGTGCGGGGTGGCTGGGTGTCGGCCGGGTGCCGGATCGTGTGCCGGGTGGCTGTGCGGTGGCGGGTGCGGCACGGTGGGGCTTCTCGCGCAGTTCCCCGCGCCCCTGAAGCATGCGGCTCCGCCGCAGCTTCAGAGGGCGCGTCTCCTGAGGGCCCCGCTCACGCAGCCCTGCGAGGGCCCCTCTCGCGACAGCCTGTGAGGGCGCGTATCGGGCCAGCCTGTGAGGGCGCGTCTCCCAAAGCCCTGTGAGAGCCCGTCTCGCGCAGGCTTGCGAGGGTGCGCCTCCCGCAGCCCCGCGGGCCGCACCCGCGCGCCCCCGAGATGGCGCACGCAGTGCGCATCTCAGGGGCGCGGGGAACTGCGCGACCAGCCCCCACCGGACCCGCAGACGAACAACGCAGCGCCAAGCCACCCGGGCCCAGGTCCAGGGCCCAGGCGGTCAGGGCATGGCCACCTCGGTCACTTCGAACGCGTCGAGGGTGAACTCCGCGGTGCCGTCGTCGCCCACCTTCCGCAACCCCACCCACACATCCCCCCGCACGGGCGCCGCGAACTCGTACTCCAGCAGCGTGGGGGCCACGGCCACGGGCAGGTCCTGGCGGCCGAGTTCCCGGGGCGCGGGGTCGTCGACCCCGGTGATCCAGGCGTACTGGCCCGCGAGCTCACACTCGTACCGCAAGCGCACGCGATACCGCTTGCCGGGGACGAAGCGGACGGTGTGCGGGACCGTACGGTGGACGAGGCCGGTGTTCTCGCCGCGTGACTTCAGGGACTGGGTGCCGTCGATGACGTCATCGATCGTCTTGCCGTTCCAGCCGCGCTGCGTGAAGGGGGCGTGGCGCTGGGCGATGTGGGTGCGGGGGTCGGTGGAGCCGCCCGCGTCGCCCTTCACGAAGGGGCCCCAGCCCTGCGGCACGTGCTCGAAGTCCTCGGCGGCGAGAACGCCTTGGGGAAGGGCCGGGCGGGTGGCCCGCACGATGCGTACGTTGTCGAAGCGGACGCGGGCCGGTCCGGCGGCGGCGCGCAGGGTGAGGGTGGTGGGGCCGCCGCCCTCGGGGACGGTGAAGTACGTGAACATGCGTTGGAAGCGGGTGCCGTGCTTGCGGTCGGCGGCCACGTAGTTGACGGCGGTCGAGGTGTCCGTCCAGTTGGTAGCGGTGACGCCGTCGGCGGTACGTACTTCCAGGGAGGCTTTGCGGCGCTGGCCGGCCGTGGCGCCGACCTCGACCTGGACGGAGGCGGCGTAGGTGCCGGGCGCGAGTCGGGTGAGGCGTTGCGCGACGGTGGCGGCGGCGCCGGGGGCGATGACGAGTTCGTGGTCGCCGAGGTCGCTTCGTTCGACGGACGCGGGGCCCGCGACCTGCCAGCTGCGCAATGAACCGGAGTGGAAGCCGGGGTCGCGCAGCGCGGTGCCCTGCCCCCAGCCGGGGTCGCGGTCCAGGTCGGTGCGGCGCCGGTAGAGGACGTACGGCTGGTCGGCGTCGGCCTCGAGCGTGACCTGCCCGCTGGAGACGGGTACGTGGGTGACGAAGACGCGGCCCTGGTCGGTGAGCCGGTACAGGGCGACGCGGGAGAGGCCCGCCCACGCGCGTGGGAGGCGCCAACTGCTGGTGCCACCGGCCGGGTTGTAGTGGTACAGCTTCGCCGGGTCGGTGGCCTTGCGGGGCTCCCAGGGCAGCAGGTAGGCGCCGTCGTCGTAGACGAGGCGGCCGTCGGTGGTGATGCGCCGGGTGCCGGTGGCGTCGCTGACGCTGGTGCGGGTGGCGCCGGAGAAGGTGATCTCGTGCTCGTCCCACGTCGTGATCGGCTGTGCCTGGAGGTATTTGGCGGGCAGCGAGTGGGTCCAGATGAGGCGGTAGAAGGTGGTCCAGTCGGTCTTTCCGGTCCAGCCTTCGTAGTTGCCCATGCGGGCGACGCCGAGGAGGGTGGGCCATTTGTCGGCGAAGACGTCCTTCTGGTGGTGCCGGACGAAGCGGATCAGGCGGGAGTTGATGCCGCGGGAGGTGTCGGGGCCGTAGTCGGTCTCGGTGGCCCAGTGTGACCAGAGCGAGGACCGTTCGAAGCCGTGGCCCCATTCGGACGTGACGTTCCAGCCCTGGTCGCGGAAGGTGCGCTGGAGGCGGTCGGAGGTCCAGCCCGACTCGCGGAACACGTCGATGTAGAGCGTGTTCAGGGCGGGGTGGGCGTCGCGGCGCAGGTCGGCGAAGCGCTTGATGATGTCACCGGAGACCAGGTCGCGGCGCTGGTCGATGCGGTAGCTCTGGTCGAGCCAGTCCCATTGTTTGTTCGTCTTGTCGACGAGGGTCTCTGAGAAGGCGTTCGCGACGGGGTAGGACTCGGTGGCGTTGACGTGCACGCCGAAGTCGCTGTTCCACTTGCTGCCTTCGCGGACCAGGGTGTTGAGGTCGTCGAGGCCGCCCGCGCGCGTGTTGTAGTTCCCGGCGTAGTCGGGGTGCGCGGAGTCGTGGCCCTCGGACTGGTAGCCCTTGAGGAGCGTGTACTGGCGCAGGCCGTCGGTGGCGAGGTGGATGCGTTTGACCTCGTCGAGGGTGGCGAGGAACGGGTTGGTGGCCTGTGAGGCGAAGTTGAACGGGATGTGCGGGACGACCCGCAGGTGCTGTTCGTCGGCGCCGCGCGGGGTGACGGCGATGTCCCTGAAGGCGATCGCGGCGTCCTGCCAGTCGACGACGCCGTCACCGTTCCGGTCCCCGGTGATGATCACCGTGGCGTACGGGAGGGGTTCGGTGGCGTCGACGGGGGCGGTGGCCGCCCGGTGGGTCCATTGGCCGGGGACGAGGCGGGCCTCGGTGCGGCCGTCGGCAGCGCGGACGGTCTCGCGCCAGAGCCGGCCGTTCTCCCAGCTGCTGGCGCTGTCCGGCTTGTCGTAGACGGTGTTGGTCTCGACGGCGCCGCCGAGCGTGTCGTGGGCGACGACGGCGTAGGCGCAGCCGGAGGGGGTCTCGGCGGGGCTGTCGGCCTTCGGCCGGACGAGGGTGTCGCCGCTCTTGGCCTTGTCGAGCTGCACCTTCGCGGCGAGCAGCGCGGCGCCGGGCTGGTCGCTGCGCACGGAAAGCAGTGCGAGTCCGGGGATGCGCAGGGTGCCGACGCGCAGGGCGGCCGTGTCGCGGATGCGGGTGACGCGCCAGTGGACGCGGTCGCCTTCGACGGTGATGCGTACGTCGATGGTGGAGGGCAGGTCGGTTGTCGTGGCACCGGGGCCGGTAAGGGTGAGCCGGTAGTCGGCGTGGCCGGTGCCGGTCGTGGCCGTCACCTTCGGGGTGTGCGCGACGCCGTCGACGAGGACGGTGGTGACCGGGTCGGGCTGGGCGTGCAGGACGGCGCCGGTGGCACGGTCGGTGTAGGAGACGACGGCCGGGAAGCCGGTGGCGACGCGGACCTCGAGGTCCGGGGAGCGGAGCACGGCGGTGCCCGGGGTGTTGGCGGCGGTGGCGGCGCCGGTGAGGCCGAGCGTCATGGTCGTGCCCGCCGCGGCCCCGGCGGCGGCGACGACGGTCCTGCGGCTGGGGCCCTTGGGCTCCGTCGACGGGTCGGCGGGCGGCAGCGCCCTGCCGGTCGCGGACATCGGGTGGCCGGTGGGCGGCATCGGCTGGCCTTTGGGGGGCACGGCGCACTCCTTCTCACGGCGGTTCGGGGTGTCGATCACGATGCGCCGCGTGGGGCGAGGGAGCCCATGGACAAAGAAGGGACAGGTGTTGGACTAACGGACGCGGGGCGGCCGTCGCGTCCCACCGGAAGGGGACTGGCGCCGAGGGCGGGCGACGGCCTTACTCTGGAGGCGCCGGGACCGGGGGCGGGCCCCGGGAGTACGCGGCCCGGCGGCCCCAGGGGGTGCGCGCGTGGCGAACGGCGGACCGGTGGTGCACGGCTATCCGCATCTGGAGACCGTGCGGTCGGCGATCACCGCGCTGTACAGGCGTCTCTCGTACGACACGGTGCACACGTTCGCGACGAGTGTCGCCCCGGCCGACGTGGCTTTCGGCGACCAGGACGACCTGCACCTGGGAGCGCAGCGCGTGGCGCGTGAACTGGTGCGGCACTACCACCTGCCGGACGCCCGCATGATCATCGGGTTCCGGGAGATGGAGCACGCGGCGAGCGTGGAACTGGCCGCGGGGCCCGAGTACTTCATCGAGCTGAACGACCGGTTCCGTACGCATCGCCGGGACATCGGGGCGGCTCTCGCGCACGAGGTCATGCATGTGTATCTGCACCGCCTCGACCTGTCGTTCCCGGGGACGCGGGACAACGAGATCCTGACCGACACCGCCGCGACGTATCTGGGCGCGGGCTGGCTGCTGCTCGACGCGTACCGGGAGGACGCGGCGTCGTCGCAGAAGCTGGGGTATCTGACGCCGGAGGAGTTCGGGTACGTACTGGCGAAGCGGTCGCTGGCGTTCGGGGAGGCGCCGGAGACGTGGTTCACCAGCGCGCAGGCGTACACGGCGTACACCAAGGGCCTTGCGCAGGCGCGCCGCGACGAGCAGCAGCCGCCGCTCACGGCGGCGGGCTGGGCGGGCCGGCGCCGGTATGCGAAGGACCGCCGATACGCGCAGGACCACGGGGCGCGCGGACCCGCGCCGGCGGGCCCGTACTCGTTCTCGGCGGACGGGCCGCAGGGGCGGTCGGGGCTACGGGTGGCGTTCCCCTGCCCGACGTGCCATCAGCGGATCCGGGTGCCCGTGCGCGGGCGGGTGCGCGCGCGGTGCGGGCTGTGCCGCACGGTTCTGGAGTGCGATACGTAGATCCGGCGCCGGCCCCCTCTCCTGCGCCCCGAGACGCTTACGTCCCGTAAACGCTTACGTCCCGTAAACGCTTACGTCCCGTAAACGCTTACGCCCGTAGACGCTTACGCCCGTAGACGCTTGCGTCCCGTAGACGCACATGCCCCGTAGTCGCACACACGTCGTAGTCGCTTACGCCCCGCAGACGCTTACGCCCGTAGACGCACACGCCCCATAGTCGCTTACGCCCCGTAGACACCCCCGGGCGCCTCGGCCCGCTCCAGCAACTCCCGTACCGCGCTGCCCGCCCCCTCCGGAGTCCACCGTTCCGCCTTGTCGACGGTCGGGCCGGGCCGCCAGCCCGCCATCACCGTGATCCGGCCGCCCTCGACCTCGAAGACCCGTCCCGTGGCCCCGGCGCAGGCTGCTCCGGATCCGAGCCAGACGACCAGCGGCGACACGTTCTCCGGTGCCATCGCGTCGAATCCGCCGCTCGTCGGGGCCGCCATCGTCTCGGCGAACGTGGCCTCGGTCATCCGGGTCCGCGCGGCCGGCGCGATCGCGTTGACCTGCACCCCGTAGCGCGCCAGTTCCGCCGCGGCCACCAGCGTCAGACCCAGGATCCCGGCCTTCGCGGCGCTGTAGTTGCCCTGCCCGACGGAGCCCAACAGGCCTGCCCCGGATGTGGTGTTGACGACCCGGGCCGTCACCGTACGCCCCGCCTTCGCCTCCGCCCGCCAGTACGCCGCGGCATGCTTCAGCGGCAGGAAGTGGCCTTTGAGGTGCACCCGCATCACGGCGTCCCAGTCGTCCTCGGCCAGGTTCACCAGCATCCGGTCGCGCAGGAATCCCGCGTTGTTGACCAGCGTGTCGAGCCGCCCGAAGGTGTCGACGGCCGTGTCGACGAGGGACGCGGCGCCGTCCGAGGTGGCGATGTCGCCCCCGTGGGCCACGGCCTCGCCGCCCGACTGCCTTATCTCTCGCACGACTTGAGCCGCGGGGCTGTCGGGTGCGGGCGCGCCGTCGAGGCCCACCCCGAGGTCGTTCACGACGACCTTCGCGCCTTCGGCGGCGTAGGCGAGGGCGTGGGCGCGCCCCAGTCCGCGGCCGGCGCCGGTGACGGCCACCACCCGTCCCTCGCACAATCCCCCGCCGCCACCGGGCTCCGACTCCGCCGTCCGCTTCATCTCATGCCTCCTTGTTGGCCGTTGCCGCGTCCAGGAACGCGGGGCGCTCGCCGCCGCCGTGCACGAGCAGGCTCGCCCCGGTGATGTACGACGCCGCGTCCGATGCCAGGAACACGGCGGCCTCGCCGATCTCGCGGGGTTCGGCGAGGCGGCCCAGCGGCACCGTCGCGCCGACCGCCGCGATGCCGTCGTCGTCGCCGTAGTGCAGGGCGGAGAGTTCCGTGCGGACCATGCCGAGCACGAGGGTATTGACCCGGATGTCCGGCGCCCACTCCACTGCCATGGACCGTGCCAGGTTCTCCAGGCCGGCCTTCGCGGCCCCGTACGCCGCCGAGCCGGGCGAGGGGCGTGTCCCGCTGACGCTGCCGATCATCACGATCGAGCCGCGCGCTGCGGCGAGTTGTCCGCGGGCGGCGAGGGAGGCGGTCAGCGGTGCCGTCAGATTCAGTTCGATCACGCGCGCGTGCCGTTCGGCGTCCGTGCCGCCGAGCAGCCGGTACGGGGTACCGCCGGCGTTGTTCACCAGTACGTCCACCCGGTCGAGCCCCGCGAACAGCTCGCGCACGGCTGTCGCGTCCCGCAGGTCCAGGGGCATGAACTCGCAGCCGTGCAGGGGGACTTCGGGGGGCCGTCGGGCACACACCACGACCCGCGCGCCGGCCCGGGCGAACCCGGCCGCGATCCCGGCGCCCACTCCCCTGGTCCCACCCGTGACGACGGCGACCCTCCCGCTCAGGTCCGGCCCGTGACTCACGAGGCCTCCTCCCGACGATGCCCGACCACGCCTGACCATGCCTGACGATGTCCGACCATGCCCGGCGACTCCCGGTGGCTCCCGGCGACGCCCGCCCAACACCACCAAACAAACGTTTGGTGAAGGATCACGGTAACGGACGCCTCCGCCCACCGCCACCACCCGCGCACAGCACGGGTCGGTGCTCGGTAGTCGACCGGCCGACCGGCCGACCGGCCACCGACCACCGACCACCGACCACCGAGCCGATACGCAAAGAGCCTGCGTCCCTCCCCCACCGGGGACGGGACGCAGGCTCCTGGAAGTTGCGCGAAGTGGCTAGGCCGCAGCCTGGCGCGGGCCCCGCGGGCCGTGGCCGCGTCGGTTGCCGCCGGTCGCGGCACCGTTCGCCGCGCCGGTGCCCGAGCGACGTCGGCCGCCGGCCGCACCCGCACCCGCGCCCTGCGAAGAACGCTGACCACCCTGCGCGGAACGCTGACCACCCTGGGCCGAGCGCTGGCCACCTTGCGAAGAGCGCTGACCGCCCTGCGAGGAGCGCTGGCCCTCGCCACCCGCGGCGCGCCCTGCGCCACCGGAGCCCGGGCCGCTGCCGCGCGAGCGGCGCGAACGGCGCGGCTTGGCGGCGGCGGCCGGTGCGGCCTGCTCGGGGACGGAGATGGTGACGGCCACGCCGGAGGGCTCGCGCGCCCCGGTGATCGTCACCAGTTCCTCGTCGGTGGAGCGGACCTGGGTGGTGCGGGGCTGCACCTTGGCGTCCCGCATGAGCCGCTGCACGTCACGCTTCTGCTCGGGGAGCACGAGCGTGACGACGCTGCCGGACTCGCCGGCGCGGGCGGTACGGCCGCCGCGGTGCAGGTAGTCCTTGTGCTCGGTGGGCGGGTCGACGTTGACGACCAGGCCGAGGTCGTCGACGTGGATGCCGCGCGCCGCGACGTTCGTGGCGACGAGTGCGGTGACCCGGCCGTCCTTGAACTGCTCCAGGGTGCGGTTGCGCTGCGGCTGGCTGCGGCCGCCGTGCAGCGGCGCGGCGAGCACGCCGCTCGCGAGGAGCCGCTTGGCGAGCCGGTCGGCGGAGCGCTTGGTGTCGACGAAGAGGATGACGCGGCCTTCGCGGGCGGCGATGCGCGCGGTGACGGCCTTCTTCTCGGTCTCGTCGAGGACGTGCAGGACGTGGTGCTCCATCGTGGTGACGGCGCCCGCGGACGGGTCGACGGAGTGCACGACGGGGTCGGTGAGGAACTGCTTGACGAGCCGGTCCACGTTCCGGTCGAGCGTCGCCGAGAAGAGCATGGTCTGACCGCCGGGCGCGACCTGCTTGAGCAGCGCGGTGACCTGCGGCATGAAGCCCATGTCGGCCATCTGGTCGGCCTCGTCGAGGACGGTGATCCGGACCTGGCCGAGGGCGCAGTCGCCGCGCTCGATGAGGTCCTTCAGTCGGCCGGGGGTGGCGACGACGACCTCGGCGCCACGGCGCAGCTGGCCGGCCTGGCGGGAGATCGACATGCCGCCGACGACGGTGGCCATCCGCAGGTGCAGCGAGGTGGCGTACGGGGTGAGGGCGTCGGTGACCTGCTGGGCGAGTTCGCGCGTGGGGACGAGCACGAGGGCCAGCGGGGTGCGCGGCTCGGCCTTGGCACCGGCGGTGCGGGCGAGCATCGAGAGGCCGAAGGCGAGGGTCTTGCCGGAGCCGGTGCGGCCGCGGCCGAGGAGGTCACGTCCGGCGAGCGAGTTGGGCAGCGTCGCGGCCTGGATCGGGAACGGCGCGGTGACGCCCTGCGCGCCGAGGGTCTTCAGCAGGGCGGCGGGCATGTCGAGTTCGTCGAAGGTCTCGACCGGGGGCAGCGCGGGAGTGGTGTTCTCCGGCATGGTGAACTCGCGTGGCGGCGTGGGCTGTTGCCTGCGCTGCTGCTCGGGGGCGCGCCGCGCTCCTGCTGCTGCGGGGCGGGGACTGCGACGGCGGGACGGGCGGGCTGAGCTGGCCATGCGGCATGCCTTCCGGGGACTCCGGGGGGTGGGGACAGCATGAGCCGGGGCCCGCACCGTGAAGGTGCGGGCCCCGGCCCGGTGATGCTGGATCAGGCGGGGAGGATGTTCTCCGCCTGCGGGCCCTTCTGGCCCTGGGTGACGTCGAAGGTCACCTTCTGGCCTTCCTGGAGCTCGCGGAAGCCCGAGGTGGCGATGTTCGAGTAGTGAGCGAAGACATCAGCGCCGCCGCCGTCCTGCTCGATGAAGCCGAAGCCCTTTTCCGAGTTGAACCACTTCACGGTACCGGTGGCCATGTAATTCTCCTTGAAACAGGTAGCAGCCCCCCATTCCGAGAACGCCCCGGCAAAACAATAATGCGCCTGAGGAGGTTTCCGTCAGGCGCACATAAAGTCTATGGGTACCAAAACTGCAACACGCTGATCTTAGCACGCGTACTCACCGGGCCGCGAGTCCGTCCAGGACCATGGCCAGATACTGGCGCGCGATCTCCTCCGGGCTGTGGTGTCCGCCGGGCCGGTACCAGGACGCGGCGACCCATACGGTGTCGCGTACGAACCGGTAGGCGAGGCGGAGGTCGAGGTCCGCGCGGAACACCTGGCCGGCGACCCCGCGCTCCAGTGTGGTGAGCCATGTCTCCTCGAAGCGGCGCTGGGACTCGGCGAGGAACTCGAAGCGCTCGAGGCCGGCGAGCTGCCTGGCCTCCTTCTGGTAGATCGCGACGGCGGGGCGGTGCCGGTCGATCTCCCGGAAGGATTCGGTGACGAGGGCCTCCAGGGTCTGCCGGGGGCCGAGCTGTGCGTCGAGCACGGTGTCGTAGCCGGCCCACAGCTCGTCGAGGAAGGTCCGCAGGATCTCTTCCAGCATCGATTCCTTGGAGTCGAAGTGGTAGTAGAGGCTGCCGGCGAGCAGGCCCGCCTCGTCGGCGATCCTGCGGACGGTGGTGGCGTTGTAGCCCTGGGCGGCGAAGACCTCGGCGGCGGTCGCGAGGAGTTCGCGGCGCCGCTCGTCCGGGGTGGCCTGGACCTTCTTCACCTGGGGCTGCTTCTTCGTAGGCACGTCCCCATTGTGGTCCGCGCGGGCGGTCACCGGGTGGCCTCGGGGCCGTCGGCGTGCGGGGCGCGCAGCCCGGTGACGAGGGCGACGGGCCCTTTCGCGTGCAGTTCGCCCGTTCCTTCCACGAGCGCGGCGTCGTAGGGGCCGAGTGTCAGTCCGGCGGTCTCGGCGCCGTCCTCGGTGAGGGCGACGACGAGCGTGGTGCCCGGCGCGAGGGGCAGCCGGCCGCGGACGACGGCGACGGCCGGGGGGACGGTGAGGGCGTCGCGCCGCCACATCACGTTGAAGTTGACGACGGGTCCGCCGAGCAGCCGGCAGTCGGTGGCCACGTCGCCTGCGAAGTTCCTTGGTGCGTAAGGGGAGTTGACGAGGGTGACGGTGTCTTCGACGGTCAGTTCCATGCCGTCGCCCTCGACCATGGTGAGCGTGCGGTCGACGCCGGGGAACGTGGAGAACGGCCCGTCCGCGGCCACGTCGGCGAGGCTGACCCGCCACCGGAAGTCGGCCATGCCCGCGCCCGGCGGTGAGCAGACGATCTCGCGGGTGGTTCCGCCCCCGTTCTTCCAGGCGACGGCGGCGCGGTCGGCGGCGGGCAGGGAGCGTACGACGGCGTCGATCATGAACGCCGAGGGTACGCCGGGCGCACCCGCTCCGACCAGGCGCGCGGGGTTGGCTATGTTGTTCGCCGCCCGACGTTGATGACCTCAGGAGCCGGCCGTGGAGCCCACACCTCAGTCCGCCGCGACGCCGACGTGTTACCGCCACGCCGATGTCGGGACATATGTCAGCTGTGTCCGCTGCGAGCGGCCCATATGTCCTGCCTGTATGCGGGAGGCGTCCGTCGGGTTCCAGTGCCCGCGATGCGTGAGCGAGGGGGCTGCCTCGGTGCGGCAGGGCCGCACGGTGGCGGGCGGCCGGATATCGGCCGTGCCCCTGGTGACGTACGCGCTGATGGCCGTGAACGTGCTCGTGTATCTCGGTGAGGTGATCTGGCCGGGCATCGTCGAGCGGCTGCAGATGCTGGGGCTCGGCCTGGTCGGTCCGGACGGCGGGCTCTATGTGTACCAGGAGCACTATCCGGCGGGCTGGCACACGGGCGGGGTGGCCGGCGGGGAATGGTACCGGCTGCTGACCGGCGCGTTCCTCCATCTGCCGCCCACCGACGGCGCGTTCGCACTCCTGCACATCGTGCTGAACATGGCGTCGCTGTGGAACCTCGGCCGGATCGTCGAGGCCCAGCTGGGCCGCCTGCGCTATCTCGTCGTCTACCTCGTGTCCGCGCTCGGCGGTTCGGTCGTGGTGCTGCTGATCGTGCCGGAGACCTCGACGGTGGGAGCGTCCGGCGCGATCTTCGGGCTGGGGGCGGCGTACTACGTGATCGCGCGGCGGCTCGGGGCGCAGATGCGGCAGGTCAATCGGTTCATGGCGTTTCTGCTGCTGTGGCTGCTGGTCTCCGCGACGTTCGCGTCGTGGCAGGGGCATCTGGGCGGTCTGCTGACCGGCGCTCTGCTGACGGCGGGGCTCGTGTACGCGCCGCGGGAGCGCAGGGGGCTGGTGCAAGGGGTGGTGTGCGGGGCGGTCGTGGTGCTGCTCGTGGTGGCGGCCGCCCTGAAGGTGGCGGCGCTGTAGAGGGCGCCCGGGGGCTCCCGCATACGCTTTCCCGCATGAAACGCGCAGGCTGCCTGGTCCTCTCGTTCCTCGCTGTGGCGTCCGCCGTCACGGCGGCGGTCCTCGTCCTGCCGTCCGACGGCGGGAACGACGCGCCGCCCGCCCGCGCCGGTGCGTCGGCGACCGCTGCGCCGTCCGGTCTCGACGCCCCGGACAAGAAGGAGCTGGCGCAGAAGCTCGTCGCCAGTGCCGAGAACTCCACGCTGGACTGGCGCGGACAGTACGGCTACGTCGAGGACATCGGGGACGGTCAGGGCTACACGGCGGGCATCATCGGTTTCTGCACCGGCACCCACGATCTGCTGACCCTGGTCGAGCGGTACACCGAGGGCCGTCCGGACAACGGTCTGGCCCGCTATCTCCCCGCCCTGCGCGCGGTCGACGGTACGGATTCCCACGAGGGTCTCGACCCCGGTTTCCGGGCGGCTTGGAAGGCGGAGGCGAAGGTGGCGGCGTTCCGCGAGGCGCAGGACGAGGAGCGCGACCGCGTCTACTTCGATCCGGCGGTCCGTCTGGCCGAGCGCGACGGGCTCGGGGCGCTCGGCCAGTTCATCTACTACGACGCGATGGTCATGCACGGCCCCGGGGCCGGCCCGGACAGCTTCCACGGACTGCGCGAGCGGGCCATGAAGGAGGCCGACACCCCGTCGGAGGGCGGCGCCGAGAAGGCGTACCTCGACATCTTCCTGGACGAGCGGCGCTCGCTGATGAAGTCGCAGAAGGCGCACCGGGACACGAGCCGGGTCGACACCGCCCAGCGGCAGTTCCTGTACGACGGGAACCTGTCGCTGGAGACGCCGCTGACGTGGCGGATGTACGGCGAGACGTACCACGTCGGCTGAGGGCCGGCCGAAGCGTCGGTGGGTCTCAGCCCGACCATTTCTGGCGCAGCACCTCCTCCGCGGGTTTGCCGCGTGGGCTGTACGCGAGGCGTTCCGGGGTCTCGCCGCTGTCGGGCCAGTCGTCCCACATCCACCAGCAGACGCCGGCCCACCAGCTCTGGCCGTCGAAGCTGTCCAGCAACGCCCGGTAGGCGGCGGCCTGTTCGGCGGGGGCGGGGACGCGGCTGACGGTCCAGGAGTAAGGGGCGGTGGTGGCGCCCTGCTGGCTGACGTATCCGGCTTCGGTGAACAGGATGCGCCGGCCCTGTTCGTGCGCGTACGCGGCGAGGTCCTCGCGGATGGGGGCCCAGGCGCGTCGCAGGCGGGTGAGGGAGCGGGTGGGCCGGTCGGACAGGGGCCAGTAGGCGTCGATGCCGATGAGGTCGAGCTCCTTCCAGAAGTGGATCTTCTGGTACTCGTCGTAGTTGGCGGCGTAGGTGAGCGGCCCGTCGTAGTGGTCGTGGACCGCTTCGATGACGGTGTGCCAGGCGGCGCGGTCGCCGGAGACGCCGGCGAGTTCGGTGCCCACCGCGAACTGTTCGGCCCGGATGTCCGTGGCGAGTTCCGCGTAGTGGCCGATGAAGTGCCGGTAGGCGGCGAACCAGGCGCGGCGGTCGCGGGGCCGGATCCCGGCGCGGTCCCCGCCGCCGGTCAGGTCGACGTGCGGCTTGATCATCACCTTGAGTCCGAGGGTGTGGGCACGTCGTGTGATGTGGCGCAGGCTCGCGTCGCTCGCGCTCTCCTCGGTGGGCCGCATGGTGGCGTCGGTGCGGCCGCGCTGGTACCAGGTCGGGGTGAGGGTGATCCAGCGGGCGCCGGTGGCGCGGATGCCGCGCAGGTAGCGGTCGGCTGCCGGGCTGTCGTAGTCGCTGCGGTACCAGGAGGGCAGGGTGATGCCGCGCAGGTCGGCGCCGGTCTTGGAGCCGGTTCCGGAACTGCTCGGGCTCTGGGGGGTGTCGGGCCGCGGGCCGCTGTCCGAGGTGCACGCGGCGACGGCGAGCAGGGCCGCCGCCGTGGCGACGGCGGCGGCCCTCTTCATGGCGGTGATCCTCACAGGCTCGTCGGGCTGACGAAGGTGTATCCCAGCGCCTTGATGCCGTCGATCGTGTCCTTCAGCGGCTGGGTCGGGAAGTACGGGTGGTAGAAGAAGCTGGCGACGCCGTCACGGACGGCCAGGTTGGACTTGGCCGCGGCGATCAGGTCGGCGGGCAGTCGCGGTGGATGGTTGTTGTAGGGGTCCGGCTCGTAGTTGCCGATGTTCTCGGGCAGCACCTTGGTGCCGTACACGTCCTTCACCACGTAGGGGAAGAACTGCCCGATGAAGGTGTTGGGTCCGGCGGACGTGCCGCCGAGCGTGCCGGAGAAGTACAGCGAACGCTCGAGGCGTGCCGCGTAGTTGTCGCTGATGACCTTGTAGTCGGTGGCGGAGCCCGCGTAGTGCGGGGTGGTCCACAGCGTCGGTTTGGGCAGGCCCGCGGCGGTGAACTCGGCGAGTGCGCTGGTCACGCGCCCCTGTGCCCAGGCGGTGGAGTCCTCGGCGACCGGGCCGTCGTAGACGACGTTGTCCGCCGTGTCGACGTGTGCGCGGTAGAACTCGAAGTCGTCCCCGGTGACGCCGTTGTAGGGGTTGGCGGCGTTGCCGTACTGGTGGGTGTAGCCGTGGTTCATGAGGACGGCGCCCCGGGCCAGCATGTACTTCAGGGCGCTGACGACCTGCGGCCGCTGCGCGAGCGTGATCGTCTGCGCGACACCGTCGTTGTAGGTGCCGTTCGGGTCCTTGTAGACGGGGATCACGTTGATGCCGTACGGGACGTCCTGCGCGAACAACGAGTCGGCCATGGCGCGCAGTTCGGCCGGGTCCGAGTCCGGGCTGATGTCCTCCAGGCGGAACATCGCGCGGTGCCGTTCGGGCGTGTCGGGCGCGAGGGCGTCGAAGAGCAGGTCCTCGACGACGATGACGCGGTCGGTCTCGGAGACGTAGGCGAAGGGGATCTCGCCGACGTAGGTGAGGTTGGCCGAGCGGACCGCCCAGCCGAAGGTGTGCCCGTTGGAGCTGTCGAGGCCCTGGGCGAGCGTGGTGACCGCGGGATAACCGGGGCCCGTCAGGATGTTGGGGCGCAGCACGCCCCCGTCCTGGCCCGCCGGGATCTTCCGGGTCAGTGCTTGATTCCTGTACGTCACCTGCGTCACGGTTCCGACGGAACCGCCGTCCTCGTAGTACGACGTCGTCGGATCCCAGCCGTACTTCTGCGTGAACTGCGCTACGCCCACCGAGTTGGCCATGTTCCAGATGTTGGCACCCATCCAGATCACGGGTGTGGTCGTGGTGGAGACGTCCTGGTAGAAGGCGGCCGGCACTTCGTCGGGGGTGGAGCAGCAGTAGTACGTCGAGCCGATGTAGATCACGGCGCTGTAGGTGGCGGCCATGCCGGCGGTGTACTGCTTGACCGGTTTGGTCGTCACGGAACCGAAGTGGCCCGCGAGGTTGGCGGCGGCCATGGCGTACAGCTCGCCCAGGTGACCGTAGGCGCCCGCCGTGTCGTAGAGCACGAGCGTGGTGGGGGTGGCGTCGGGGGCGGCGACCGCGGTGGGGAGCGCCTTGAGCGACGGTGCGGTGGCCGTGGTTGTCGCGCGGGGCTGTTTCTTGCGGGCCTTGTCGGCCTTGGCCTGTGCCTTCGCCCAGCCCTTGAGGTCGATGCCGCTGAGGCCGGCGCGGCTGCCGACGGTCTCGTGGCCGCTGCGGCGGTCATTGTCGGCGGCGCCGGCGCCCGCGGCCATAAAAGGGCCGCTCAGAAGCGCGGCGACGAGCAGGAACAGTAAGGAGAACTTCGAGAATCCTCGTCTACGACGTCGTAACACTGGCCTCACCATTCTTTCTCTCCACTCTGCCATCAACAGCAAAGGTTTTCACGGGCAGGAATTCAGCGATTCTTGTGAGCGATCAAGAAAGCTGTCAAGGGGGCGAACGGTGAAGTGCGGGGGCGCTCGATGCGCGCCGGAGAAGCGCGCGCCTCTCCTTTCCGGATCCGCTTCTGAACGAGGCCGGATGTCTGCTACGTTCCTTTCGCGCATTGGGGATGCGCTGTGAAATATGGGGGGACAATGTACGGACGACCCGCCCTGGGGGCAATGCTGCCCTTGGCAGGGGCGATGGCGGCGCCGGAAGCACTGCCCGGACTGCCTCTGGCCAGGGCGTTACAGGCCACAGCCGGGGCTGGATTTCTTCTGTATTGCCTTACGGCCTGTTTGATATTGCTGGCCCGGATACACCTGCGTCACCGACCGCGGACACCGGGGGCACCGTCCGGGAGCAACCATGATCAATGAGTTGCTTCTCTGGTCAAGTATTACGTTGATCGCGATGGCCGGATGCTACAACACGACCCTCTTCACGCTTTCACGGCGCAGAATCCGCCATTCCAAGAACAAGCGGAGAGAGCGGTTCTACGTATTTCTCCTGGCCTGCCTCAACGAAGAGAAAGTGCTGGCGGAAAGCCTGGCTCGTATCACCGCACTGCCCGCCCGGAATTTCATGGCGCTCGTCATCGACGACGGGTCGGACGACCGCACCTCCGAAATAGCGCTGGCCGCCGACCCGGCCCTCGTCCACCTGCACCGGCGCAATCCGCCGAACGCGCGAAGAGGCAAGGGAGCGGCCCTCAACGACGGGGTGCGCCACCTTCGGGAGTCCGGCCTGCTCGACGGGCACGCCCCCGAGGACGTCGTGGTCTGTGTCGTCGACGCGGACGGCCGGCTCGATCCGCACGTCGTACAGTCCGTCGACCCGTACTTCGACGACCCGCGGACCGGCGCGGTGCAGGTCTGCGTCCGTATGTACAACCGGCATCTGAGCCTGCTCGCCCGTATGCAGGACATGGAGTTCGTGGTCTACGGCGATGTGTTCCAGAGCGCCCGCCGCTCCATCGGCAGCGTCGGCATGGGCGGCAACGGCCAGTTCATGCGGCTCGCCGCGCTCGACACGCTGGACGGCGACGGCCCGTGGAGCGACAGCCTCACCGAGGATCTCGACCTCGGCGTCCGGCTGATCGCCAAGGGCTGGACCAACCAGCACTGCACCGCGGCCGCGGTCTCCCAGCAGGCGGTACTCAGCCTGCGGCGCCTGATCCGCCAGCGATCCCGGTGGTTCCAGGGCCATTTGCAGTCGGCCGGTCTCGTCCCGCTCATCCTGCGGTCCGTGCCGCTGAGAGCCGCGCTCGATCTGCTCTACCACCTCTCCAGCCCGGTGCTGATCCTGCTCACCTCGCTGCTGCCGCTGTCCTTCCTCGTCGCGCTCGCCGCCATGACCGTGGCCTCGCTGCGCGCCGGGTATCCGCTCGTCTCGCCCATGTGGCTGGTCGGTCCGTACGTGCTCTCGTTCACGGCCGCCTACGCCTACGGCTTCGTCTACGCCAAGCGTGAGCGCGACCTCGGCCTGGTCCGTTCCGTGCTCATCGCGCACGTCTTCGTCTTCTACGGCTACATCTGGTTCGCGGCCGGCTGGTGGGGCTTCTACCGCATGCTCACCGGTCAGCGGACCTGGCTGAAGACCGCACGCACCTGAGGGCACTGCCCGCCCACGTCACACGCGCTGCCGGTCCCGCCGCCCACCTCACCTCTCTCATCACCCTCACGCGGTCACCCCTGTGGCGATCGCGTCTGCCCAAGGGGGCTCGCATGTCCACTCGTCCCTCAGCCGTACCCGTACGCGCCATGCTCGTGCTCGGCACGCGGCCCGAAGCCATCAAACTGGCGCCGGTGGCGCGGGAGATGGCGGCCGGCACACAGTTCGAGCCGATCGTCGTCACCACCGGCCAGCACCGCGAGATGCTCCAGCAGATGCTCGGCATGCTGGGCGCCGGCACCCGGATCGCGCTCGATGTCATGCGCAACCGGCAGAAACTCTCCGACCTCACCGCCCGGCTCGTGCGGGAACTGGGCCAGGCCATCCGCGAGCAGCGGCCCGATCTGGTGCTGGTGCAGGGCGACACGACGACCGCTCTCGCCGGGGCGCTGGCCGCCTTCTACGAGAAGATCCCGGTCGCCCACGTCGAGGCCGGGCTGCGTACCGGAGTGATCGACAACCCGTTCCCGGAGGAGCTCAACCGCAGTCTCATCGGCCGGATCGCCCGCTGGCACTTCGCCCCGACCACGGCCGCGGCCCGGCACCTGACCGACGAGGGGGTCCCCGCGGAGCAGGTGTTCACCACCGGCAACACGGTGATCGACAATCTGCTGTGGGTGCTCGCCGAGGGCAGCGGCACCTCCGCGTTCCGTACCGGTGCCCGGCGGATCCTGGTGACTCTGCACCGCCGGGAGAACCAGGGCGAGCAGATGCGTGACATGGGCCGGGCGCTGTGCCGCCTCGCGGTCCGCGGTGACGTGGAGATCGTGCTGCCGCTGCACAAGAGCCCGGCCGTGCGGGACGCGCTGCTGCCCGATCTGGAGAACCGCCCGGGCATCGCGCTCGTCGAGCCGCTGGACTACCTCGACTTCGCGGCGACGCTCGCCGACTGCGACCTCGTCCTGACCGACTCCGGCGGCATCCAGGAGGAGGCGCCGAGCCTGGGCAAGCCGGCGCTCGTGCTGCGCACCACCACGGAGCGGCCCGAGGCGGTCGAGGCCGGCGCGGCCCGGCTGATCGGCACCGACCCCGAGGCCCTGGTGACCTGGGCGAAGCGGCTGCTCGACGATCCGGCGGAGTACAAGAGGATGGCGCACGCGGGCAATCCGTTCGGCGACGGCAAGGCCGCCTTGCGCATCCTCGGACAGCTGGCCGAGGACTTCGCTGCCGATGTACCCGTCGGCCTCACCGCATCAGGGCCATACTCGACCGCATGACGCCGTTACTCCCGCGCGCCCGTCCTCGGATCCCGCCGGTTCTGCGGGAGCGGCGGGGGCGCCTGCTCACCGGCCTCGCACTGGCCGTCGCGCTGACCGCGGTCCTCGCGGTCAGCCTGAGCCGGTGCGGTTCCGGGGGGTCCGAGCCGCCGCCCGCGCCCTGGCAGGACGGCTCCACGCACGGCCGGTGGTTCTCGGTCTTCAACGGGCACGGCACGAACGTCGGCGACGACGGCTCCCTCTCGCTCTCCCCGATGCCCGCCGAGGACCCCGGCACCACGCACGCGGGCCTCGTCGTCAGCACCGCCTCGTACACGGACGTGCGCTACGAGGCGCGGATGCGCACGGAGAAGCAGCTGCGGGTCCCCGCGCCGAACCCCTGGGAAGTGCCGTGGCTGGTCTGGGCGTACACCGACCCGGAGCACTTCTACTACATCACCCTCAAGCCGAACGGCTGGGAACTGGGCAAGCGCGACCCCGCCTACCCCGGTGGCCAGCGCTTCCTGGCCACGGGCCACGAGCAGTACCCGGTGGGCGACTGGTCCGACGTGCGGGTGGAACAGAACGGCGCGACCATGTCGGTCACGGTGGACGACAAACCCCTCGTGGAATACACGGACCCCGAACGGCCGTACAACGAGGGGCGGGTGGGCGCGTACACGGAGGACGCGGCGGTGGAGTTCGAGGACTTGGAGGCGAGTTCGGGCTGACCGCGGGCCCGGCCCCCGGACGCACCGACCCCGGACGCACCGCGACGCCCACCCGGTCGTCCGGTCGGGGACAGTGGGGCAGGCGTCGCGCTCAGTTCCGTACGCCGTTGTACGGGACGTTTGTTGACGGCCCGTCAGGGCCGTCGGGGTCAGACCGTCAGGGAGCGGTCCGTCGGGCGGATCGGGGCGGGCAGCTCCGAGGCGCCGGACAGGAAGCTGTCCACACCGCGGGCGGCCGAGCGGCCCTCCGCGATGGCCCAGACGATGAGCGACTGACCGCGGCCCGCGTCACCGGCGACGAAGACGCCGGGGACGTTGGTCTGGAACTCGGCGTCGCGCTCGATGTTGCCGCGGGCGTCGAGGTCCAGGCCGAACTGCGAGACGAGCCCGTTCTCCTGGTCCGTACCCGTGAAGCCCATGGCAAGGGTGACCAGCTGGGCCGGGATCTTGCGCTCGGTGCCGGGCTTCGGGGTGAGCTTGCCGTCGATGAACTCGACCTCGGTGAGGTGCAGCGCCTGGACGTTGCCGTCCTCGTCGCCCTCGAAGTGGGTCGTCGAGACGGAGTAGACCCGCTCGCCGCCCTCCTCGTGCGCGGAGGTGACCTTGTAGAGCATGGGGAAGGTCGGCCACGGCTGGCCCGCGTTCCGGTCCTCGCCCGGACGCGGCATGATCTCCAGCTGTGTGACCGAGGCCGCGCCCTGACGGTGGGCGGTGCCCACGCAGTCCGCGCCGGTGTCACCGCCGCCGATGACGACGACGTGCTTGCCCTCGGCGGTGATGGGGGGCTGCACGAAGTCGCCCTCCTGCACCTTGTTGGAGAGCGGCAGGTACTCCATGGCGAAGTGGACGCCGTTCAGCTCGCGGCCCGGGACGGGCAGGTCGCGGGAGATCGTGGCGCCCGCGGCGATGACCACGGCGTCGTGCCGCTTGCGCAGCTTCTTGGCGTCGATGTCCCGGCCGATCTCCACACCGGTACGGAACTTGGTGCCCTCCGCGCGCATCTGCTCGATACGGCGGTTGATGTGCCGCTTCTCCATCTTGAACTCGGGGATGCCGTAGCGGAGCAGTCCGCCGATACGGTCCGCGCGCTCGTAGACGACGACCGTGTGACCGGCCCGCGTCAGCTGCTGGGCCGCGGCGAGACCCGCCGGGCCCGAGCCGATGACCGCGACGGTCTTGCCGGAGAGCCGCTCCGGGGCCTGGGGCGCGACGTCGCCGCGGTCCCACGCCTGGTCGATGATCGAGACCTCGACGTTCTTGATGGTGACGGGCGGCTGGTTGATGCCGAGCACACACGCCGACTCGCACGGAGCGGGGCACAGGCGGCCCGTGAACTCCGGGAAGTTGTTCGTGGCGTGCAGCCGCTCCTGCGCCGCCGACCAGTCCTCGCGGTACGCGAAGTCGTTCCACTCGGGGATCAGGTTCCCCAGCGGGCAGCCGTTGTGGCAGAACGGGATGCCGCAGTCCATGCAGCGCGACGCCTGCTTGCTGATGATGGGGAGCAGCGAGCCGGGAACGTAGACCTCGTTCCAGTCACGCACGCGCTCGTCGACGGGGCGCGTCTCGGCGACTTCGCGCCCGTGGTTGAGAAAGCCCTTGGGATCAGCCATTGGTCGCCGCCTCCATCATCTTCTCGGTGATCTCGGTCTCGGTGAGACCGGCTCGCTCGGCGGCGTCCTTGGCGGCGAGCACTGCCTTGTACGTGCTGGGGATGATCTTGCTGAAGCGCTCCACGGACACGGTCCACTCGGCGAGCAGCTTCTCGGCGACCGTCGAGCCGGTCTCCTCCGCGTGACGGCGCACGACGTCGTGCAGCCACTGCTTGTCGGTGTCGTCCAGGGCCTCGACGGCGCCCTGGCTGGTGACGTTGACGTTGTCCGGGTTCAGGTCGATGACGTAGGCGACACCGCCCGACATACCGGCCGCGAAGTTGCGGCCCGTCTCACCGAGGACGACCGCGTGGCCGCCGGTCATGTACTCGCAGCCGTGGTCGCCCACGCCCTCCGAGACGACCGTGGCACCGGAGTTGCGGACGCAGAAGCGCTCGCCGGTGCGGCCGCGCAGGAACAGCTCGCCGCCGGTCGCGCCGTACGCGATCGTGTTGCCGGCGATCGTCGAGTACTCGGCGAGGTGGTCGGCGCCGCGGTCCGGGCGGACGATGATCCGGCCGCCGGACAGGCCCTTGCCGACGTAGTCGTTGGCGTCGCCTTCGAGGCGCAGCGTCACACCGCGCGGCACGAACGCGCCGAACGACTGGCCCGCCGAGCCGGTGAAGGTGATGTCGATGGTGTCGTCGGGCAGACCCGCGCCGCCGAACTTCTTCGTCACCTCGTGGCCGAGCATCGTGCCGACCGTGCGGTTGATGTTGCGGATGGCGACCTGGGCACGGACCGGCTGGGCGTCCGTCTGGTCGTTCGCGGCGAGGGCGTCGGCGGCGAGCTTGATCAGCTCGTTGTCGAGCGCCTTCTCCAGGCCGTGGTCCTGCGTGGTCAGCTGGTGGCGCACGGCGCCGTCCGGCAGCGCGGGGACGTGGAAGAGGGGCTCGAGGTCGAGACCCTGCGCCTTCCAGTGGTCCACGGCCCGCTCGGTGTCGAGGAGTTCGGCGTGACCGACGGCCTCCTCGATGGTGCGGAAGCCCATCTCGGCGAGCAGCTCGCGGACCTCTTCGGCGATGAACTCGAAGAAGTTGACGATGTACTCGGCCTTGCCGGAGAACCGCTCGCGCAGCACCGGGTTCTGCGTGGCGATGCCGACCGGGCAGGTGTCCAGGTGGCAGACGCGCATCATGACGCAGCCGGAGACGACGAGCGGCGCGGTCGCGAAACCGAACTCCTCGGCGCCGAGGAGCGCGGCGATGAGCACGTCACGGCCGGTCTTCAGCTGGCCGTCGGTCTGGACGACGATGCGGTCGCGCAGGCCGTTGAGCAGCAGCGTCTGCTGGGTCTCGGCGAGACCGAGCTCCCAGGGACCACCGGCGTGCTTCAGCGACGTGAGCGGCGAAGCACCCGTACCGCCGTCGTGGCCGGAGATGAGAACGACGTCCGCGTGCGCCTTGGACACACCCGCGGCGACCGTACCCACGCCGACCTCCGACACCAGCTTCACGTGAATCCGCGCCTGCGGGTTCGCGTTCTTCAGGTCGTGGATCAGCTGGGCCAGGTCCTCGATGGAGTAGATGTCGTGGTGCGGCGGCGGCGAGATGAGCCCGACGCCCGGCGTCGAGTGACGCGTCTTGGCGACCCACGGGTAGACCTTGTGGCCGGGCAGCTGACCGCCCTCGCCGGGCTTGGCGCCCTGCGCCATCTTGATCTGGATGTCGTCGGCGTTGACCAGGTACTCACTCGTCACACCGAAGCGGCCGGAGGCGACCTGCTTGATGCTGGAGCGGCGCGCCGGGTCGTAGAGACGGTCCGGGTCCTCGCCGCCCTCACCGGTGTTGGACTTGCCGCCCAGCTGGTTCATGGCGATGGCGAGGGTCTCGTGCGCCTCCTTGGAGATGGAGCCGTACGACATGGCACCGGTCGAGAACCGCTTGACGATCTCCGAGACCGGCTCGACCTCGTCGATGGAGATCGGCTGCCGCTCGCCGGACTTGAAGCCGAACAGGCCGCGCAGCGTCATCAGACGCTCGGACTGCTCGTTCACCCGGCCCGTGTACTTCTTGAAGATGTCGTAGCGGCGCGTGCGCGTCGCGTGCTGGAGACGGAAGACCGTGTCCGGGTCGAACAGGTGCGGCTCGCCCTCGCGGCGCCACTGGTACTCGCCGCCGATGTCGAGCGCGCGGTGCGCCGGGGCGATGCCGGAGGCCGGGTAGGCCTTGGCGTGGCGCGCGGCGACCTCCTCGGCGATGACGTCGAGACCGGCGCCGCCGATCTTGGTGGCCGTGCCGTTGAAGTACTTCTCGACGAAGGCCTCGTCGAGGCCGACGGCCTCGAAGACCTGCGCGCCGCGGTAGGAGGCGACGGTCGAGATGCCCATCTTGGACATGACCTTCAGGACGCCCTTGCCGAGCGCGTAGATCAGGTTGCGGATGGCCTGCTCGGGGTCGCCGTTCTCGTCGCCCGCCAGGAACGTGCCGGCGCGGACCAGGTCCTCGACCGACTCCATGGCCAGGTACGGGTTGACTGCGGCGGCGCCGAAGCCGATCAGCAGCGCGACGTGGTGGACCTCGCGGACGTCACCGGCCTCGACGAGCAGACCCACCTGGGTGCGCTGCTTCGTACGGATGAGGTGGTGGTGGACGGCTGCGGTGAGCAGCAGCGACGGGATCGGCGCGTGCTCGGCGTCGGAGTGCCGGTCCGAGAGGACGATCAGGCGGGCGCCGGCCTCGATGGCGGCGTCGGCCTCGGCGCAGATCTCGTCGATGCGGGCGGCGAGGGAGTCGCCGCCGCCGGAGACCCGGTACAGGCCGGAGAGGGTCGCGGCCTTCATGCCGGGCATGTCGCCGTCGGCGTTGATGTGGATGAGCTTGGCCAGCTCGTCGTTGTCGATCACCGGGAAGGGCAGGGTGACCGAGCGGCAGGAGGCGGCCGTGGGCTCGAGCAGGTTGCCCGCCGGGCCCAGCGAGGAGCGCAGCGAGGTGACGAGCTCTTCGCGGATGGCGTCCAGCGGCGGGTTCGTGACCTGCGCGAACAGCTGGGTGAAGTAGTCGAAGAGGAGCCGCGGGCGCGCCGAGAGGGCGGCGATCGGGGTGTCCGTGCCCATCGAGCCGATCGGCTCGGCGGCGGTCCTGGCCATCGGCGCGACGAGGATGCGCAGCTCTTCCTCGGTGTAGCCGAAGGTCTGCTGGCGGCGCGTGACGGAGGCGTGCGTGTGCACGATGTGCTCGCGCTCGGGCAGGTCGGAGAGCTCGATCTCGCCGGTCTCCAGCCAGTCCCCGTACGGGTTCTCGGCGGCGAGGCCGGCCTTGATCTCGTCGTCCTCGATGATGCGGTGCTCGGCGGTGTCGACGAGGAACATCCGGCCGGGCTGGAGGCGGCCCTTCTTGACGACCTTCGCCGGGTCGATGTCGAGGACGCCGACCTCGGAGCCGAGGACGACGAGGCCTTCGTCGGTGACCCAGTAACGGCCGGGACGCAGACCGTTGCGGTCGAGAACGGCGCCGACCTGGGTGCCGTCGGTGAAGGTGACACAGGCCGGGCCGTCCCAGGGCTCCATCATCGTGGAGTGGTACTGGTAGAAGGCGCGCCGGTCGGCGTCCATGGAGTCGTGGTTCTCCCACGCCTCCGGGATCATCATCAGGACGCTGTGCGGAAGCGAACGCCCGCCGAGGTGGAGCAGCTCCAGGACCTCGTCGAAGGACGCGGAGTCCGAGGCGTCCGGCGTACAGACCGGGAAGATCCGCTCCAGCTTCTGCGTGCCGTTGGCGTCGGTGCCGAACAGCTCGGAGGCGAGCTGGGACTCGCGGGCGCGCATCCAGTTGCGGTTGCCCTTGACGGTGTTGATCTCACCGTTGTGGGCGACGAAGCGGTAGGGGTGCGCGAGCGGCCACGACGGGAACGTGTTCGTGGAGAAGCGCGAGTGGACGAGCGCGATGGCCGAGGCGAACCGGCGGTCGGACAGGTCCGGGAAGAAGGGCTCGAGCTGGCCGGTGGTCAGCATGCCCTTGTAGACGATGGTGCGGGCGGAGAGCGACGGGAAGTACACGTCGGCCTCGCGCTCGGCGCGCTTGCGCAGCAGGAAGGCCTTGCGGTCGAGCGCGATGTCCTTGTTGACACCGTCCGCGACGAAGATCTGCCGGAAGGCGGGCATCGTCGAGCGGGCGGTGGCGCCGAGCAGCTGCGGGGCGACCGGGACCTCGCGCCAGCCGAGGACGGTCAGGCCCTCTTCGCCGGCGATCGTCTCGATGTGCGAGACGTACTCCTCGGTGCCCTGCTCGGGCAGGAAGGCGATACCGACGGCGTACGAACCGGCCGCGGGCAGGTCGAAGTCGACCGACTCGCGCAGGAAAGCGTCCGGAACCTGGGACAGGATGCCCGCGCCGTCACCCGAGTCGGGCTCGGAGCCGGTGGCACCGCGGTGCTCCAGGTTGCGCAGAACCGTGAGCGCCTGTTCGACCAGCGTGTGGCTCGCCTCGCCGGTGAGGGTGGCCACGAAGCCGACGCCGCAGGCGTCGTGCTCGTTGCGCGGGTCGTACATGCCCTGGGCGGCAGGGCGAGCATCCATGTGCGACCGGTTCATGGTGTCCCGGCCGTTGTTGGAGTGCTGGGACGGCTGGCGCGGCGTACGCATCGGCTCTCCCGTCGTCGTCGTGGCATTGGTGTGCCGAGGGACGACGTTGGCCCTCTGCGAGTTCCTGCTGGAGTACTGCTGAAGTACTGCTGAAGCGCCGCCGAGCCGTATGGATGCTCTGCCGATGCGCTGTCGCAGTACCTCTGAAGTACTGCTGAAGTTCATGCTGCTGCAAAATTTCGTGCAGGTTACATGATGGAGCGAATCTCGGAAACTGGATACTTCGTTCCAACATGCGGACACCGCGGGTGGCGGCGGGAGGAGACCCGGCGGTCTGATGGGTGGACCGGGGGCCGGTACGCCGTTGCGCGACGCGGGCCTCATTGCCCACAGCGCTTACGGCTCATGCCCCGTGGTCAAACAGTCGAAACAGTCCAGTAACGACTAGTTATACGAGGCTGTGTATAGCCATCTTCCGGCCGTGACCAGCGAACCGTCAACCTATTGCAGTACCGAAAAGACTGCCCAGGAGATACGTCACACCCGCCGCGGCACCGCCCAGGGCCAGCTGCCGCAACCCGCTGAACCACCACGAGCGCGCCGTCATCCTGGCCACGACGGCCCCGCACGCGAAGAGCCCGATCAGCGCCAGCACGACGGCCGGCCACAGGTCACTCGCTCCCAGCAGATAGGGCAGTACGGGCAGCAGGGCCCCCAGCGCGAACGAGCCGAACGACGACACCGCGGCCACCATCGGCGAGGGCAGATCGCCCGGATCGATGCCCAGCTCCTCGCGGGCGTGGATCTCCAGGGCCTGCTCGGGGTCCTTCGAGAGCTGCCGCGCGACCTCCGTGGCCAGCTCGGGCTCGACGCCGCGGGACACGTACAGCTCGGCGAGCTCCCGCTCCTCGTCGGCCGGGTGCTTGCGCAGTTCGCGGCGCTCGACGTCCAGCTCGGCCTCGACCAGCTCGCGCTGGGAGGCGACGGAGGTGTACTCACCGGCCGCCATGGAGAAGGCACCGGCGGCAAGCCCTGACAGACCGGTGATGATCACGGTCTGCTGCGAGACGGCGCCGCCGGCGACACCGGCCATCAGCGCGAAGTTGGAGACGAGCCCGTCCATCGCACCGAACACCGCCGGGCGCAGCCAGCCGCCGCTGACATCGCGGTGGGTGTGATTGTCCCGGTGCGCGTCGTGCAGCGCCGCCTCGGTCTCGATGATGGCCATGCTCGTGATCCCCACTCCCTCTGGTCTTCCTACGTCCTGAAAGTACGCGCGAGAGCGGGCGCCCGCTAGCAAGGAAGGCCGTACTTACCTGCGGTTTTGCGCCCTGTGCAACGAACGAGGCAGCCGCTGACCTCCCTCTTCCCCGACTCACTCGTGAGATGGATCACCTGACTGCTCCGTTGACGGAGTGGGAACCATGACAGCACCATCTGTAAACGTTTCCAGCTACGGGAAACGTTTACAGGACAGGGACACAAGGGGGCAAAGGATGCCGAGAACAGCGGCCTCACCGCAGCGGGGCCAGCCGACGATCGTCTCCATCGCCGAGCGCGCGGGAGTCTCGATCGCCTCCGTCTCGCGCGTCCTCAACGGCCTCGGCGCCCGCCGCGACACCGTCGAACGGGTCGAGCGCGCCGCCGCCGAGCTCGGCTATGTGCCGAACGCGGTGGCCCGCTCCCTCAAGGACGGCCGCACCCGCCAGCTCACCTTCGCGATGCCCGACATCGGCAACCCGGTGTACGTGGCCATGGTCCGCGCCATCCAGTCGGTGGCGAAGGCGGCCGGCTACCGCCTGCTCCTGCACTCCACGGACGCCGTCGTCGACGACGAACTGGCCGTCCTGCGCAGCCTCGGCGACCGCACCAGCGACGGCCTGATCATCTGCCCCATCCGCATCACCGACGCCCATATCGAGGCGCTGCGCGCCGCGGCCGGCCCGGTCGTGGTCATCGGGTCCCTCCCCGATGAGGTGCCGGTGGACAGCGTGCGCGCCGACTCCGTCGCGGGCGCCTCGCTCGCCGTACACCACCTGTACGAGACCGGCCGCCGCCGCATCGCCTTCGTCAACGGCCCTGCCGACACGGTCCCCGGCCGCAACCGTCACGAGGGTTACCGCGCGGCGCTCGCCGACTGCGGCCTCACCTACGACCCGTCGCTCGTCGTGCACACCGACTTCGGCATCGAGTCGGGCGCCGAAGCGGCCGAGGCGCTCCTGCACCGCTCCCCCGACGCGGTCTTCTGCGCCAACGACCAGCTGGCACTGGGCGCGGCCCGCGCCCTGCACGCCCGCGCCCTGCGCATACCCGAGGACGTGGCGGTCGCGGGCATGGACGACAGCGCGCTCGCCCAGGCCGGCTGGCCCCCGCTGACCAGCGTCGACCTCGGCTCCACCGAGCGCGGCCGACGCGCCGCGGAACTGCTCCTCGAACGCCTCGGCGCCCCCGACTCCCCCACTCCGCACACCACCACCGCCCCTCCCCGCCTCGTCGTCCGCGCCTCCACGGGCCGGGCGGCGCCCGACGCTTGAGAGTCACGAGGTTCGAGCCATGAGTCTCACCGCCTCCCGGGACAGTGCCGTCCCGGGCAGCCGCGGCACACCGCCGCCCCGCACTCCCGGCCAGCGCAAAAGAGCGCTCGGCCTGGACCGGGGCGCCTGGTTCCTGCTGCTCCCCGCGCTGATCCCGATCCTGATACTCAGCGTCGGCCCCCTCCTGTACGGCCTCTCGCTCGCGTTCACCGACTCGCAGGCGGGCCGCACCTCACCCACCCAGTTCGTCGGCCTGGACAACCTCCTGGACCTGCGCCACGACAGCCTCTTCTGGGAGTCGTTCCGCATCGGCCTGATCTGGGCGGTGTGCGTCACGGCACTCCAGTTCGTACTGGCCCTGGGCCTGGCGCTCCTCCTCAACCAGAACCTGCGTTTCCGCTGGCTGGCCCGCACCCTCGCACTGGTCCCCTGGGCGATGCCGGAGGTGGTGGTCGGCATCATGTGGCGCCTCCTCTACCACTCGGACGCGGGCATCCTGAACAAGACGCTCACGCAACTCGGCGTGATCCACGAGAACGTCGACTGGCTCTCGGACCTCTCCTACGCGCTGCCCGCGGTGATCGTCGTAGGCGTATGGGCGGGCATGCCCCAGACCACCGTCGTCCTCCTGGCGGGCCTGCAGAACGTACCGCTCGAGCTGCGCGAGGCGGCCCAGCTGGACGGCGCGGGCCTGTGGCGCCGCTTCACCACGGTCACCTGGCCGGCCCTCAAGCCGGTGGTCCTGGCGGTCACCGCCCTCAACTTCATCTGGAACTTCAATTCCTTCGGCCTGGTCTACGTGCTGACGCAAGGGGGCCCGGGAGGCCAGACGAGACTCCCCATGCTGTTCGCCTACGAAGAGGCATTCAAGTACGGCCAGTTCGGCTACGCGGCCGCGATGGGCCTGGTCATGATCGCGGTGATTGCCATCCTCCTCACCCTGTTCCTGCGCAAGCGGCTCAAGGAGGACGCGGCATGAGTACGACGACGTTCCCCAAGCTCCGAGCACGGCGCGCGGCGGGCCGCACAGGCCAGTACCTGGCCCTCCTCTGCTACCTGGTCTTCCTGGCGTTCCCCCTCCTCTGGCTGCTGTCGACCTCGTTCAAGTCCCCGCAGGAGCTGGGCTCGATCGACCCGACATGGCTCCCCCAGCACCCGAGCCTGGACAACTACAGGGCGGCGTTCGAAGCACAACCGCTCCTGCACTCGGCGCTGAACAGCCTGATCGTCGCGGTGAGCGCCTCACTGATCTCGGTGGCGATCGCGGTCCCGGCGGCGTACGTGATGGTCCGCTACAAGACGCGCGTCAGCCAGGCAGGCACCATCTGGATCCTGGTCAGCCAGATGTTCCCCTTCGTACTCGTCATCATCCCGCTGTTCCTGGTCCTGAAGAACCTGCACATGATCGACAGCATCCCCGGCCTGATCATCGTCTACGTCGTCTGGAACCTGCCCTTCTCGCTCTGGATGCTCCAGGGCTACGTGAAGTCGGTGCCGGCCTCCCTCGAAGAGGCGGCCGCGATGGACGGAGCGGGCCGCCTGCGCACGCTCACGAGCGTGGTCCTCCCCCTCCTCGCCCCCGGCCTCGTCGCGACGCTGATGTTCAGCTTCGTGACGGCCTGGAACGAATTCTTCTTCGCGCTCGTACTCCTCAAGTCCCCGGAGAACCAGACGATGTCGGTCATCCTCACCCGCTTCCTCGGCGCCGAGGGCGTAGCGGACCTGGGCCCGCTGGCGGCGGCCTCGGTCCTCGCCACGATCCCCAGCCTGGTCTTCTTCGCACTGCTCCAGCGCCGCCTGGTGGGCGGCATGCTCAGCGGGGCGGTGAAGGGCTGATGCGCGCACGCAAGCTGACGGCATCGGCGACCGCGGCGCTCACGATCGCGCTCCTGGCCGGCTGCGGCGGAAACGCGGACGAGGCGAACGGCACGGTCACACTCGAATTCCTGAGCCTGGCCTGGCAGAAGGAATCGGTGGACGCCAACAAAGCTCTGGTAAGCCACTGGAACAAAACGCACGCCCACACCAAAATCAAATACGTCCAAGGGAGTTGGGACAACATCCATGACCAGCTCCTCACCTCCTTCGAGGGCGGCGAGGCGCCGGACATCTTCCACGACGACGCCTCGGACCTGACGGACTTCGCGAACGGCGGCTATCTGGCCGACCTGACGAAGTACCTCCCGAAGTCCCTGCGCGAGGACATCCCCGAGGCTTCCTGGGAGACGACCACCTACGAGCACGCGACGTACGGCGTCCCGTTCCTCCAGGAACCCCGCGTACTCATCGCGAACACCAAGCTGCTGAAGCAGTCGGGCGTCCGCATCCCCACGGCGCAACACCCGTGGACGTGGCGGGAGTTCGAGTCAGCGAGCAAAAAACTCACGCACGGCAAAGGCGACAACGGGAAGCCGAATCGCTACGGGGTGGCGTGGTCGATGAAGGAGCCGGTCAGCCAGTCGGTCAACCTCTCCCTGTCCACGGACGGCAAGACGTTCTACAAGGACGAGGACGGCAAGAACGAGATCCGCTACGACGCCAAGGACTCGGCCGTCGCACAGCTGATCAACCGGCAGGTCAACAAGGACCACACCGCGCCCAAGTCGGGCCTCGGCATGTCGGGTTCGGACACGCTGCCCGGCTTCTTCGCGGGCCGCTACGCGATGCTGCCGCTCAATTTCTCCTATCGCCAGCAGGTCCAGCAACAGGCACCGAAGGACTTCGACTGGACGGTGCTGCCCATGCCGTCGGGCGCCGGCGGCATGGCGCAGGGCACGGCCCCGCAGACCCTCTCGGTCTCGCAGGACAGCCAGCACAAACAAGCGGCGGCGGACTTCGTCGCGTACCTCACACAGCCGAAGCACCAGGTCCAACTGGCGCAAGGTGACTGGCTGTTGCCCACGAGCACAGAGGCACTCAAAGCCCCGTCCCTGAACACCGACGCGAACGGATGGAAGACGGGCGCGGACATCGCCACGGCCCTGCGCCCGTCCCCGGTCCTGGGGGTGCGCGGCTACGCGGAGTGGAAGGACAAGATCGCCACGCCCGCCTACCAGGAGTACTACAACGGCGCGTTCGGCATCGACGAACTCCGCAAGCGCCTGGCGGCCGACGGCAACCGCATCCTCGACCGCTACCAACGCTGAACCGAGCACGACCCCAGAAAAGAGCACGAACACACCATGAGCGTCAGCGTCGACCCGGATCCCCCCGCGGACGGCACCGCGAACCCCCGCAGGCTGCGCACGATCCCGCACGCTCCACCGTCCGGCGCGATCTCCTCGCGGGACCGGGCGCGGGGCGCGCTCCTCGGCCTCGCGATCGGCGACGCGCTGGGCGCGCCCGCCGAGAACATGAAACCGTCCCAGATCCGCGAACGCTGGGGCCGCATCGAGGACTTCGTCGCGGACAATCCAGCCGGGACGGACGACACCGAGTACGCGATATTCTCCGGCCTCCTCCTCGCGGAGCACGGGGCGGCCCTCACGATCGCGGATGTCGAGGCGGCCTGGCACACGTGGATCGCGGACCGGGACGAGGGCCCGTTCAAAGGGGCGGGCTTCAGCGAGCGCGGCACGCTGGAGAACCTGCGCAGGGGCCTCGCGGCGCCCATCTCGGCGCAGCACCGGCATGCGTGGAGCGACGGGCTGGCGATGCGGGCGGCACCGTTCGGCGTCTACGCTGCGGGCCGCCCGGCCGAAGCGGCGCGCCTGGTCTCCATCGACGGCACGGTGTCGCACGACGGTGAGGGCATTCACGGCGGGCGGGCGGTAGCGGCCGGGGTGGCGGCGGCCATGGTCAGCCACAACCCGGACGCGGTGGTCCAGGCGGCGCTCTCCGTGGTGCCGGACGACTCCTGGACGGCGCGCTCCCTGCACCGAGCCGTGCAGGCGGCGCGCCGGGCCCGACGCGACCCGGACGCCACGCAGCTGTCCATGGAACGGGCGGTGCGCAAGGCCGTCGTCATCGGCGGTTACCCGTGGACGGATCTGGCGCCCGAGGCGGTCGGTCTGGCGTTCGGGGCGTTCGCGGTGGCCCGCGGGGACTTCCGTGAATCCGTCCTCACGGCGGTGAACATGGGGCGCGATGCGGATACGACGGCGGCGGTGGCCGGGGCGTTGGCGGGGGCGCTGGGCGGGGAGTCCTCGATCCCGGGGTCCTGGTCGGCGGCGATCGGCCCGGTCCGGGGCAGTTGCCTCCCTTCCATGGCGGGCCGCCACATCCTGGACGTGGCAGACCGCCTGACCCCGCCCCCACCCAAGGGAGCAGCAGCATGACCCCGCCCCACGGGGTCCCCCAACGCTGCGGCCACAACGCACCCGGCACTCGGCTCCCACCACCGGCGCCACGGCGGGGTCCAGTTGCCACGACGCACCCGGCACTCGGCTCCCACCACCGGCGCCACGGCGGGGGCCAGTTGCCACGACGCACCCGGCGCTGGGGTGCCGCCTTGCCCACCCTGCCGCCCCAGGCGGCAGATTGCCCAAGGCGGGCGGGGTTGCGGCGTCGGCGGAGTACCCAAGACGGAGCGGGGTGGGAACGGCGCGGAGCCACAGGTCGCCCAAGGCGGGGCGGGGTGGGAGTGGGGTTGCGATGGGTTGTTCATGGTCGGGACGGCGGTCAGACAGGTACGAGACGTACGGGTGGGGACGGGTTGGTGTGCCCCCGCAGGACTCCGCGGGAACCCAGTCCCGGCCCACCCGCCAACGGCGGACAACGGGGGTGGAGACCGAACCGGCCGAGGAGGTACACCAACCCGGCCCCACCCAACCCACCCACACACGCGCCGCCCCCCACCCCCACCACCACCACAACAACAACAACAACAACCAGCACCGAAAGGCCGGCCCACCCCATGACGACCACCCCGACAGACACAGCGTCCCGAATCGAGGGCCTTCTGCTGGGCATCGCCGCGGGAGACGCAGCCGGCTGGCCGTCGGGACGACACCGCGCGGCCCGCCTACCCGACTGGACCCGCCGTCTCACCCGCGAACTCGACACCTTCGCGGAACAGAACGCCACGACGACGCTCCCCGTCCCGATCGCCCTGAACCAACCGCCCGAGCCCCTGCGCCTGGGCCCCTCCGACGACGCCGAATGGGCCGCGTTCACGGCCACCGCCATCCTGGACGCGTACGCCGACGGCCTGGGCGACCTCCCCCCGGACCACCGAGTCCGCTCGGCGCTCTCCCTGGCCTGGAACACCCTCGCCGACGAGATCGCCGCGGCAGCGGCCCGCGCCGACGAGATCGAGTCGGCAGAGATCCCGCTCCGCGCCCGCATCTCCGTCCGCGCGGGCCTGGGCAACCTGGCCGCAGGACTCCGCCCGCCCGCGACGGGCCACGACAACCCGCACTACTTCGACGACGCCGCCTGCGTACGCGCCGCGGTCCTGGCCGTGGTCCACCCCGGTGAGCCCGAACGCGCCGCGGACCTGGCCGAGTTCGACGCCCGCTACACGCAGGACGGCGACGGCGTGCACGGCGCCCGCGCGATGGCGGCGGCCGTGGCGGCGGCTCTGGGCGGCGCGCAGGTGGAGACGTGCGTGGACGCGGCGCTGGCCCAGCTGCCGGAGGGTACGGAGATCCACCGCAACGCGCACCGAGCGGTGGACCTGGGCCGCGCCACGGCGGCCGCCCGCCCGGGCCTGCCGGGCAACGCGTTCGCGCTCGTACCTGTGCTGGAGCACGAGATCGTCGATCACGTGTACAGCTACGGCATCGCGGCGGCGGAGACGGTGCCGGTCGCCCTGGCCGTGGCAACGGCGGCGGCCGGTGCCGTATCCGAGGCGGTCCCGACGACGGCCTGCCTGTCCAGGGTCGCGGACTCGGCGCCGGCTCTGGCCGGTGCGCTGACGGGCGCGCTGGGCGGAGCGGAGGCGCTCCCGCAGACGTGGCGTCAGGCGTGCCGCACGCTGGCGGGCTGTGCGCTGCCGCACTTGGCGGGCACGGACCTCACGGATCTGGCAGCGCGCCTGGCTGAAACACAGGCACACCTCTCCCCCCACTCTTCCCACTCCTCCTCTTCCTCCTCTTCCTCCAACTCACAGCTCCCGGAAGGAACTTCGGCATGAGCAGCACCCTCACTCACCCGTCCCTGGAGGACCGCACCACCGGCGCCCTGGTAGGCGCGGCGGTGGGCGACGCGCTCGGCGGCCCGGTAGAGGGCTGGACGCCGGAGGCGATCGAGGAGCGGCACGGCGGCCGGGTACGCGGCATCGTGGAGCCGTTCTACAAGGACGACTGGAAGACGGCGCGCCCGATCGCCCCGTACCACAAGGGCGACGGCCACGTGACGGACGACACCCTCATGACGCACGCGCTGATCCGCGTGTACGAGAAGGTCCGCGACCACTTGGACGCGTACGCGGTGGCGGACCACTTGGTGCCGGATCTGATCACGACGCCGCGCTGGATCCCGGAGCTGGAGGCGGAGGCGCTGCCGCTCCAGCGCATTTTCCTGGCGGAGAAGTGGATCGTGGCGCGGATCCACTACGGGCACATCGACCCGCGGGAGGCGGGCGTGGGCAACATCGTGAACTGCGGCGCGGCGATGTACATGGCGCCGGTGGGCGCGGTCAACGCGGGCAACCCGTTGAAGGCGTACAACGAGGCGCTGGATGTGGCGGGCGCGCACCAGAGTTCGTACGGCCGGGAGGCGGCCGGGGTCTTCGCGGCGGCGGTGGCGGCGGCGTACAAGCCGGACGCGACGCCCACCACGGTCGTCGAGGAAGCGCTGGCTCTGGCCAAGGACGGGACGAGGTCGGCGATCGAGGCGGTCTGCGAGGTGGCGTCGCGCTACGACGACTTCGAAGAGGCGTTGGCTCCCCTACGACACACGGTCACCCCGTTCGACACGGTGGGCCCGGACTACCGTAAGCCGTCGCTGGGCGCCCGCCGCCCTTCCCGCCTGCATGCGATCGAGGAACTCCCCATCGCGCTGGGCATGTTGCTCATCGGTGGCGGCGATTTCCGGCAGACGGTGCTGGGTTCGGTCAACTACGGCAGGGACTGCGATTCGATCGCGACGATGAGCGGCTCGATCGTGGGCGCGCTGTACGGGGAGGGCGCGGTCCCCAAGGAGTGGAGCACGGAGGTGGCGCGGGCCAGCAGGCTGGACCTGCACGCGCCGGCCCGGGCGCTGACCCAGGTCACGCGCGAGGTACATGCGCGGGATCTGGAGCGCCGCCGCGCTCATGAGTCGGCGTTCGCGACGATCGCGGGACGGTGAGGGGTGCGATGTTGCGGCTGACCTGGGTACAGCCCGAGGACTTGATCGGCCATGAACTGCGTCAGGCGGCGCAGGACGGCCGTGAGGTGTCGGGGACCGAGCGGCGCTGGGTCGCGGCGGGCGGCCATCTGGCTCCGGAGCGGGCCGGGGCGTCATCCGCGCCCGCCGACCCGGCGCTGCGCGATCTGGCGGCAGAGCTGCTGGACGAACTGGCGACGATCCCCTCGCCCCGCGAGGCGGACGAGCCCACGGATCTGGCGGGGATCAAGGCGGCGTGCCCGGCCTGGCCACGCTCGGAAACCGCCGCTCACGGAAGCTCGTACAAGGCCTCGCACGAGGCGTTGCACGCGGCATGGCTGGGCAGGGCGGCGGGCTGCCTGCTGGGCAAGCCGGTCGAGAAGCTGCCTCTGGCGGGGATCCGGGCGATCGCGAAGTCCACGGGCAACTGGCCGCTGCGCTCCTGGTTCACGGGGGTGGGCCTGGCGCCGGAGATCGCCGCCGCGCACCCGTGGAACCGTCGCAGCGCACCGACCTCGCTGGCCGAGAACATCGACGGGATGCCGGAGGACGACGACCTCAACTACCCGTTGCTGAACCTGATGCTGCTCCAGCGCCACGGTGCGGAGTTCACGACCGAGGACGTGGCGAGGCTGTGGCTGGACGAGCTGCCGGCGGGCCGCACGTTCACGGCGGAGCGGGTCGCGTACCGCAATCTGCTGGACGGCATCGAACCGCCGGCCACAGCTGTCCGCCGCAACCCGTTCCGGGAGTGGATCGGCGCGCAGATCCGGGCGGATGTCTTCGGCTGGACGAATCCGGGTGATCCGGCGCGGGCGGCGGAGCAGGCGCACCGGGACGCGGTGCTGACGCACACGGCGAACGGTGTGTACGGGGAGATGTTCACGGCGGCGGTGGCGGCGGCGTCATCGCACGCCACAGACATCCACGAAGCGCTCCGCACGGGCCTCGGTGTGGTCCCCCCGAACTCCCGATACGCGCAGGCGATCCGCCTGGGGATGGATCTGGCCCGCACGCACCGGGATTTCGACACGGTGGTGGACGAGCTGCACCGCGTGTACGCGGCTCCGGCGCATCACTGGGTGCATGTGCTGCCGAACGCGGCGCTCTTGGCCGCGGCGCTGACGCACGCGGACGGCGACTTCGAGGGTTCGATCTGCCGGGCGGTGGCGGGCGGCTGGGACACGGACTCCAACGGCGCGACGGCGGGTTCGATCGCGGGCCTGCTGGCGAGGGAGCCGGGGGCGCTGGGCGAGAGGTGGACGGCGCCGCTGAGGAACCGGCTGGCCACCACGGTGGGGGGATTCAACGGTATCGGCTTCGACGAACTGGCCGGGCTCACGCTGGAGGCAGCCGCATGACTACGACCCCCCGCACAGAACGACCCACCACCCCCGAGGGCCCCCTCAAGGGCCTCCGGGTCCTGGATCTGGCCACTCTCTTCGCGGGCCCGCTCTGCGCCACGATGCTCGGCGACTTCGGTGCCGAGGTCGTCAAGATCGAGCACCCGCGCAGGCCGGACCCGTCCCGGGGCCACGGGCCGTCGAAGGACGGCGTCGGCCTGTGGTGGAAGCACCTGGGCCGCAACAAGCGGAACCTCACCCTGGACCTCTCCTCCCCCGGTGGCCGTGAGGTCCTCCTCAAGCTGGCGGCCGAGTCGGACGTCATCATCGAGAACTTCCGCCCGGGCACGCTGGAGAAGTGGAACCTGGGCTGGGAGGAGCTGAGCGCGGCCAACCCCGGTCTGGTCCTGGCCCGTGTCACCGGCTTCGGCCAGTTCGGCCCGTACGCGCGCCGCCCCGGTTTCGGCACGCTGGCGGAGGCGATGAGCGGCTTCGCGGCGATCACGGGCCAGCCGGACGGCCCGCCGACGCTGCCCCCGTTCGGCCTGGCCGATTCCATCGCCGCGCTGGCCACGTCGTACGCGGTGATGGCGGCGCTGCGCGGCCGGGACGCCACGGGCCGCGGGCAGGTCGTCGACATGGCGATCATCGAGCCGATGCTGGCGATCCTCGGCCCGCAGGCCACGTGGTTCGACCAGCTCGGTTACGTCCAGCCGCGCACCGGCAACCGTTCGACGAACAACGCGCCGCGCAACACGTACCGCACGAGCGACGGCAAGTGGGTCGCGGTGTCGACCTCCGCGCAGTCGATCGCGGAGCGTGTGATGCGGCTGGTCGGCAGGCCGGAGTTCATCGCCGAGGACTGGTTCGCGACGGGTGCGGGCCGGGCCGGGCACGCGGACGAGCTGGACGAGGCGGTCGGCGGCTGGATCGGGGGCCATACCCGCGACGAGGTGGTGACGGCGTTCGAGAGGGCGGAAGCGGCGATCGCCCCGATCTACGACATCCGCGACGTGCTCCGGGACGAGCAGTACCAGGCGCTGAACTCCATCACGGAGCTCCCCGATCCGGAGCTCGGCACGGTGAAGATGCAGAACGTCCTGTTCCGCCTCTCCGAGACGCCGGGTGCCATCCGGTGGGCGGGCCGCCCGCACGGAGCCGACACGGACGAGCTCCTGGGCGGCCTGGGCCTGTCGCAGGCGGAGATCGCGGAACTGCGCGAAGCTGGTGCGGTATGAGCGCCAACGTGTACCTGACCTGGCTGTACGTCCCCGGGGACCGCCCCGACGTCGTCGCGAAGGCCCTCGGTTCGGGCGCCGACGTGGTCCTGGTCGATCTGGAGGACGCGGTCGCCCCCGACCGCAAGGGGTACGCACTCGATGCGACGGCGGAGCTGCTCGCCGACAAGCACAAGGTGCCGGTGCATGTGCGGGTGAACGCGCTGGACGGGCCGCTCGCCGAGCACGAGGTACGTCGTCTCACCCCGCTTCCGGGCCTGGACGCGCTGCGCCTGCCCAAGGTGCACGACGCGGCCGACGTGGCGAGGGTCGCCGACTGGGCGGTCGAGGTCCCGCCGCTGTACGCCTTGTTGGAGTCGGCGCTGGGCGTGGAGCACGCCTATGACATCGCGTCCCACCCTTCCGTACGAGGCATCGCGCTCGGTGAGGCGGACCTCCGGGCCGATCTGGGTGTCGCGGACGCGGCGGGCCTGTCCTGGGTGCGCGGCCGTGCGGTGGTCGCCGCCCGGGCGGCACATCTGCCGCCTCCGCCGCAGTCCGTCCACCCGGACATCCGCGACACGGAGGGCCTGGCCCGTTCGTGCGCGCAGGGCCGCAAGCTGGGCTTCTTCGGCCGCACGGCGATCCATCCGCGTCAGCTCCCGGTGATCGAGGAGGCGTTCCGTCCGACGGAGGCGGAGGTGGCGGCGGCCGAGGAGGTCGTGCGGGCGGCGGCCACGGACGCCGGCGCGCTGGCTCTCCCGGACGGCCGTTTCGTCGACGCGGCGGTGGTGGCGGGGGCGCGCCGCACGCTGGCGCTGGCGGAACGCCGCGCAAGCCGGTCCGGCGTCTGAGGACGAGGCCTCACCGCACTCCGCCTCGGCTCAACGCGAGAGGGCGCCGAACCCCCAGGTCCGGCGCCCTCTTCGACGTACAGCCGCGAACTCTCAGGCCTTCTCGGCCTCGGCGGTGTCCTTGGCTGGGCCGGGCTCCTCGGACTTGTCCAGCTTCACGGACTCACCGGCCTCGTCCTTGCCGTCCCCATCCTTGCCGGCCTCGTCCTTACCGGCCTCATCCTTACCGGCCTCATCCTTACCGGCCTCATCCTTACCGGCCTCATCCTTACCGGCCTCGCCGGTTCCCTCCGCCCCCGGTTCGACGATCTCCTCGCGTCCCGGGCGCGTCTTCGCCGACACGACCAGGTAGACGACGGCGAGCAGGAAGACGAAGAGCGCCGTCCAGTTGTTGAGGCGCAGACCGAGGATGTGGTGCGCGTCGTCCACGCGCATGTACTCGATCCAGAAGCGGCCGACACAGTACGAGGCCACGTACAGCGCGAACGCCCGGCCGTGGCCCAGCTTGAACTTGCGGTCGGCCCAGATGACGAGCAGCGCGACGCCGATGCACCACAGGGACTCGTACAGGAACGTCGGGTGGTACGTGCCGGGCACCCGCCCGTCCGTGTCCGACGTGATCTTCAGGGCCCAGGGCAGGTCGGTCGCCCGGCCGTACAGCTCCTGGTTGAACCAGTTGCCCCAGCGGCCGATGGCCTGCGCGAGGGCGATGCCGGGTGCGAGGGCGTCGGCCCAGGCCGGGAGCGGGATGCCCCGGCGGCGGCAGCCGATCCAGGCGCCGACCGCGCCGAGCGCGATGGCGCCCCAGATGCCGAGGCCGCCCTCCCAGATCTTGAAGGCGTCGACCCAGTCCCGGCCCTCGCTGAAGTACAGCTCGTAGTCCGTGATGACGTGGTAGAGACGCCCGCCGACCAGGCCGAACGGCACCGCCCAGACCGCGATGTCGGCGACCGTGCCGGGGCGCCCGCCGCGGGCGACCCAGCGCTTGTTGCCGAGCCAGACGGCCACGAAGACGCCGATGATGATGCAGAACGCGTAGCCGCGCAGCGGGATGGGCCCGAGGTGGACCACGCCCTGCGACGGACTGGGGATGTAGGCAAGTTCCATGGCAGGGTCGACGCTACCGTGCCGGGCCGCGGACTCGTCCGGCAGCCCGGCTACGTCTCCATAACAAGGCTTGCTCATACGTGCTGTTTACAAGACCTGTTAACAGGACCTACCGGCGCGCTACTTGTCGGCGTCCTGCACCATCTGCTTCAGCTTGGCCGGAGTCATGCTCTGGTCGTCCATGAGGTTCTTGCCGTTGAGCAGCACCGTCGGGGTGCCTTTGTGGCCGCCGTCCTGGAACGCCTTGTAGGACTTGCTGATCCAGCCGTCGTGCGTGCCGTCCTTCACACAGGACTTGAAGGAGTCGGTGACGAGCCCGTCGACCTTCCCGGCCAGGTCGATCAGCTTGCCGTTGTCCGCGAAGGTGTCGTCGGTCTCCTTCGGCTGGTTCTCGTACAGCACGTCGTGGTACTCGGTGAACTTGCCCGCGTCCTGCGCGCACGCCGCCGCGTTCCCCGCGCGCAGGGAGCCGCTGCCGCCCATGTTCGAGTCGATGAGCGTGACCGTGTGGTACTCGGCCTTCAGCTGGCCTGCGTCGGTCAGCTCGTGGATCGTCGAACGGAACCCGTCCTCGAAGGACTTGCAGGCGGGGCAGCGGAAGTCCTCCCACACCGTGAGCGTCGACTTCGCGCTGTCCTTGCCCACCGGCACCGCCAGATCGTCCTTGCCCCCGGCTCCCTTCGGCGCGGCCGCGGATCCGGACGTGTCACTCGAACTGTCGTCGCCGGAGTTCGCGGCGACCACCCCGATCACGGCGGCCAGGCCGAGCACGCAGACGACGGCGGCGCCCACGATCAGCGTCCGGCGCCGCTTCTCCGCGGTTCTCTGCTTCTCGCGCTCCGCGGCCAGCCGGTCCCGGGCCACGCGCTTTCCCTCACGGTTCTTCTCGCTCACACCTGCGCCAACGAACCGGGGAGGCACGAGCGTGCCTCCCCGACCCACTTCCACCCATATGGGTGACCTGGCTAGGCGTTGCCCCGTACGCCCGCGGCGAGCTCCGCGGCGAGGGCCCGGACCGCCGCGAGGCCCGCGGCGGTGTCGCCGACGGCCTCGGCTTCGAGCATCCGCTTCACGAACGCCGAGCCGACGATGACGCCGTCGGCGAAGGTGGCGACCTCCTTGGCCTGCTTGGCGTCGGAGACGCCGAGGCCGACACAGACCGGCAGGTCGGTGGTGGCCTTGGTGCGGCGCACGAGGTCCTGCGCCTGGTTGCCGACGGACTCGCGGGTGCCGGTGACGCCCATCAGCGAGGCGGCGTAGACGAAGCCGGAACCGGCGGCCGTGATGGTGGCGAGGCGCTCGTCCTGGCTGCTGGGCGCGACGACGAAGACGGTGCCGAGACCGTGCTTCTCCGCGTGCTCGCGCCAGGTCGCCGACTCCTGCACGGGAAGGTCGGGCAGGATGCAGCCGGCGCCGCCCGCCTCGGCGAGTTCGGCGGTGAACCGCTCGATGCCGTAGCGGTCGATGGGGTTCCAGTACGTCATGACGAGGACCGGCTTGCCGGTGGCCTCGTAGGTCTCGCGCACCGTGCGCATGACGTCCTTGATCTTGAGGCCGCCGCGCAGCGCGATGTCGTCGGCGGTCTGGATGACCGGTCCGTCGAGCACCGGGTCGGAGTGGGGCAGGCCCACCTCGACCACGTCGGCGCCGCCGTCGAAGGCGGCCTTGATGGCCTCGATGCCGCCGTCGACCGTCGGGAACCCGGCGGGCAGGTAGGCGATGAGGGCGGAGCGGCCCTCGGCCCTGGCGCCGGCCAGGGTGTCGTTCAACAGCTGGATGTTCCCGCTCACTTGGCGTCCCCCTCGATCTCGGCGGTGTCGGCGGCGTCGGCCGCGACTTCGGCGTCGGCACCCTCGTCGTAGAGACCGAAGTACCGGGCTGCGGTGTCCATGTCCTTGTCGCCGCGGCCCGAGAGGTTGACGATGATCAGCGCGTCCGGGCCGAGCTCCCTGCCGACCTCGAGGGCGCCGGCGAGGGCGTGCGCGGACTCGATGGCCGGGATGATGCCCTCGGTCCGCGACAGCAGGCGCAGTGCCTGCATCGCGGCGTCGTCGGTGACGGCGCGGTACTCGCCGCGGCCGCTGTCCTTGAGGAAGGCGTGCTCGGGGCCGATGCCCGGGTAGTCCAGGCCGGCCGAGATCGAGTACGGCTCGGTGATCTGGCCCTCCTCGTCCTGGAGGACGTAGGAGCGGGAGCCGTGCAGGATGCCGGGTTCGCCGGCGGTCAGGGTCGCCGCGTGCTCGCCGGTCTCGACGCCGTGGCCGGCCGGCTCACAGCCGACGAGGCGGACGCCGGTGTCCGGGATGAAGGCGTGGAAGAGGCCGATGGCGTTCGAGCCGCCGCCGACGCAGGCGATGGCGGCGTCGGGAAGGCGTCCGGCGCGCTCCAGGATCTGGCGGCGGGCCTCGACACCGATGACGCGGTGGAAGTCGCGGACCATCGCCGGGAAGGGGTGCGGGCCCGCGACCGTGCCGAAGAGGTAGTGCGTGCGGTCGACGTTGGCGACCCAGTCGCGGAACGCCTCGTTGATGGCGTCCTTGAGGGTGCGGCTGCCGGACTTCACGGCGATGACCTCGGCGCCGAGCATGCGCATGCGGGCCACGTTCAGGGCCTGGCGCTCGGTGTCGATCTCGCCCATGTAGATGGTGCATTCGAGGCCGAACAGCGCGCAGGCGGTGGCTGTCGCGACGCCGTGCTGGCCCGCGCCGGTCTCGGCGATGACGCGGGTCTTGCCCATGCGCTTGGTGAGCAGGGCCTGGCCGAGCACGTTGTTGATCTTGTGCGAGCCGGTGTGGTTGAGGTCCTCGCGCTTGAGGAAGATCTGGGCTCCGCCGGCGTGCTCGGCGAACCGGGGCACCTCGGTGAGGCTGCTGGGGCGGCCGGTGTAGTTGACGAGGAGGTCGTCGAGCTCGCGGGCGAACTCGGGATCGTTCTTGGCCTTCTCGTACTCGACGGCGACCTCGTCCACGGCGGCGACGAGGGCCTCCGGGATGAACTTGCCGCCGTACGCGCCGAAGTAGCCTTCTGCGCTGGGGACTTGACCCTCTGGGTCCGGGTGGAAGTACTCGCTGGGCATGCCTATACCTCACGTGGCGTGAATGGGTGATCTGCGATGCGATCGACCCCGCCAGGGGCGCGGGGAACTGCGCGGGCGAGCCCCACCGAGGTGAGGACGGCTACGCGCCGTAGTGGGCAGACGAATCGTCCGGCCGGCGCGACATCGTGGCTGATCGCGCCGTTCCCCGCGCCCCTGACGGGGCGCTCTGCCATCGCATGCCGTTCACCTGGCCCGGCTCATCGCCGATGACATACCGCACCCTGCGACCATGCACGCGCCGCGCAGGCGCCCGGCAGCCGCGGGGGCGGCAGCCGGGTGCGAGGCGGGCGGCAATGGGCATGGCGCGGGGTCAGCCCCGTCCGTGGCGCAGCGCGGGGTGCGCGCCGGCGGCGACGAGGTCGGAGACGGCGGAGCGCGGGTCGCGGCCGGTCACCAGGGACTCGCCCACGAGGACGGCGTCCGCGCCGGCGTTGGCGTACGCAATCAGGTCGTGCGGGCCGCGCACGCCGGACTCGGCGACCTTGACGATGTGGTCCGGGATGTCCGGGGCGACGCGCTCGAAGGTGCCGCGGTCGACCGAGAGGTCCTTGAGGTTGCGCGTGTTGATGCCGATGATCTTCGCCCCGGCGTCGACGGCCCGCTCGACCTCGTCCTCGTCGTGCGCCTCGACGATCGGCGTGAGACCGATGGACTCGGCGCGCTCGATGAGGGACTCCAGGGCGGGCTGGTCGAGGGCTGCGACGATCAGCAGGGCGAGGTCGGCCCCGTACGCGCGGGCCTCCCACAGCTGGTAGGAGGTGACGATGAAGTCCTTGCGCAGGACCGGGATGTCCACCTTGGCGCGGACCGCTTCGAGGTCGGCGAGGGAGCCGCCGAAGCGCCGCTGCTCGGTGAGGACGGAGATGACGGCCGCGCCACCCGCCTCGTAGTCGGCGGCGAGGGCCGCCGGGTCGGCGATCGCGGCAAGGGCGCCCTTGGAGGGGCTGGACCGCTTGACCTCGCAGATGACCTTGACGCCGTCGCCGCGCAGGGCCGCGACTCCGTCCTTGGCCGCGGGAGCCTTCGCCGCGCGCTCCTTGAGTTCGTCGAGGCTGACGCGCGCCTGCCGTTCCGCGAGGTCGGCACGGACTCCGTCGATGATCTCGTCGAGCACACTCACGCGAGCGGACTTCCTTTCTTGCAATTCGGTTCTCTGAGCAACCGAGTGGTCACTGCGATGGTATCCGGAGGAGGGCGAAGGCTCTGCATCCGGTTGATGGCGGTCCCACTACCTGGACAAATGTTGTTGATCAAGGGTGTAGGAAGCCACCGAAGGGCAGGTTCCGGACAACGGTGAAGGCCAGCACGAGTCCGCCGAGCGTCCACAGGTGTACGCGCCCGAGACCGAGGCTCGTCGGCCGTCCGCGGGCCGCCCGTACCACCCATACGGCCCACACCACCGCGAACAGCACGTACCCGGCGACCGCCAGGGCGTTGGCGCCCAGGGAGCCCGTCAGGTCGCCGTGGACGAGCGCGTGGGCGCCGCGCAGGCCGCCGCAGCCGGGGCAGAAGACGCCGGTGGCGCGCAGGAGCGGGCAGGCGGGGTAGTGGCCCGCCTCGTTCGGGTCGACGGCGCCGACATAGGCGAAGGCGGCCGCGACACCGCCGAGGATGCCCAGCGGGACGGCGACCCGGCGCAGCGGGCCGGGGCGGGCGGTGTGGGTCGCATCGACGGTCACCCGGGGATTGTCCCCCGGCGACCCGCGCTCCGCTCCCCCGGACACCCGTCTGCCGTGCCCGGCTCCCCCGGACATACGTCAGGGGCGGGGCGGCGAACTGGTCGCCGCCCCGCCCCTGTCACGTACCGGAAGTGTCAGGCCTCCGAGCCGGCGGTGCTGCCGGTCGTCCTGGCCGGCAGTACCAGCTCGGCGCGCCTGGGCTTGCCCATGCCGGCCATGCTCATCACGCCGCCGACGATCGGGGCGATGACCAGCAGAGCCATGCCGACCCAGAAGCCGACCGGCTGCACCATCACCATGAAGGTGCCCGCGACGATGAACCCGATGAAGGCGATGATGACACCGGTCCAGGCGGCCGGGGTGTGTCCGTGGCTGCTGTCCGCCATGGCTTGCTCCTCGTTGCTTATGGCCTATGCGGCCGCGCCCGGTCCTCGCCCGGGGCGATGGGGCGTACCGCGATCAAGTCGTACAGGTCCATTGTCCCGTACCGGCGCGTACGGGACGAACGCGGGGTCGGGCTCTCAGGCCGTGCCCGTCGGGTCCTCGCCGCGGTCGAGGGCTTTCCACAGTTCCTCGGGGCGGTCCGGGTCGACGGGCTTCTGCCTGCGGGCGCGCGGGGCGCCGTCGCGCTCGTAGCGGCCGCCCATGGAGGGCCAGGCCGCGCCGTAGACGACGGCGAGGATGCCGGCGATCAGGAGGAGGGCGCCGCCTGCGGCCGCGACGTAGGGCCAGGCGGTGTGGCTGAGGGCGTGGATGGTGGACGACGCGTCGCCGGAGGCCGCGGCGGCCTTCTCGTCGAGCGCGGAGCTGTCGCCGGCGCCCAGCATCGCGGCGGCGACGGCGCCCGCGCCGCTGAGCGCGAGCAGCACGGCGACCAGGACGCGGCCCGCGCGGCGCACCGCGAACACGGCGACGAGGGCGGCGAGGCCCACGATGGCGAGGGAGGCGGGCAGGCCCGTGACGTCGCTGCCCTTGGCGGTCAGCGGCAGCTTGCCGCCCGCGACGGCGGCGACGCCCGAGCACCATTCCTGCCGGGACGCGAGCAGCGCGACCGCGGCGCCCGCGGCACCGAAGAGCAGGGCGACGCCGAGACTGCGCCGGCCGTTCTTGCTCGGCCCGGTGGTCTCGGCGGCTTCGGTTCGGGGGTGCGGTACGGCAGTCACGTATTCCACTATCGCCTGTCCGTACAGGTGTGTGTGCCCCAGGGGCGCGAGGCGTGGGTCACTTCACACCGGCGCTCGGGGCGCCGAGCCGGTTCGCCGTGTGGACGGCGCGGAGCACCGCGGCGGCCTTGTTGCGGCACTCGGTGTCCTCGGCGACGGGGTCCGAGTCGGCGACGACGCCCGCGCCCGCCTGCACGTACGCGGTGCCGTCGCGGAGCAGCGCCGTGCGGATGGCGATGGCGGTGTCGGAGTCGCCGGCGAAGTCGAGGTAGCCGACGCAGCCGCCGTACAGGCCGCGCCGGGACGGCTCCAGTTCGTCGATGATCTGCATGGCGCGGGGCTTGGGGGCGCCGGAGAGGGTGCCGGCGGGGAAACAGGCGGTGAGGACGTCGAAGGCGGTGCGGTCGCCGGTGACCCGGCCGGTCACGGTCGAGACGATGTGCATGACGTGCGAGTACTTCTCGACGGACATGAAGTCGACGACCTCGACGGAGCCGGGTTCGCAGACCCGGCCGAGGTCGTTGCGGCCGAGGTCGACGAGCATGAGGTGCTCGGCGCGCTCCTTGGGGTCGGCGAGCAGTTCGTCGGCGAGCGCCTGGTCGTGCTGGGGGGTGGTGCCGCGCGGCCGGGTCCCGGCGATGGGGTGGACCATGGCGCGGCCGTCCTCGACCTTGACGAGGGCCTCCGGGGAGGAGCCGACGACGTCGAATCCGTCGAAGCGGAAGAGGTACATGTACGGGGACGGGTTCGTGGCCCGCAGGACGCGGTACACGTCCAACGCGCTTGCCGTGCAAGGGGTTTCGAAGCGCTGGGAGGGCACGACCTGGAAGGCCTCGCCCGCGCGGATCCGCTCCTTGATGTCCTCGACGGCCTCCTGGTACTGCTCTCCGCCCCACAGCGCGGTGAACTCGGGAAGCTCGGAGGCCGGGAGCGCGGCGGGGGCGGTGTGCACCGGCTTGCCGAGGTCGGCCTCCATGGCGTCGAGGCGGGCCACGGCGTCGGCGTAGGCCTCGTCGACACCCGTGTCGAGGTCGTTGTGGTTGATCGCGTTGGCGATGAGCAGGACGGAGCCGTCCCAGTGGTCGAGCACGGCGAGGTCGCTGGTGAGCAGCATCGTCAGCTCGGGCAGGTTCAGGTCGTCCCGCTCGCCGGGGCCGATCTTCTCCAGGCGGCGCACGATGTCGTAGCCGAGGTAGCCGACCATGCCGCCGGTGAACGGCGGGAGTCCCTCGTAGCGCGGTGTGTGCAGGGTCTCGATGGTGGCGCGCAGGGCGGCGAGGGGGTCGCCGCCTGTGGGGACGCCGACGGGCGGGGTGCCGAGCCAGTGGGCCTGTCCGTCGCGCGAGGTCAGCGTGGCGGCGGAGCGCACGCCGACGAACGAGTACCGGGACCAGGACCGGCCGTTCTCCGCGGACTCCAGGAGGAACGTGCCGGGGCGCTCTGCGGCGAGCTTGCGATAGAGACCGACGGGCGTGTCGCCGTCCGCGAGGAGCTTGCGGCTGACGGGGATCACTCGGCGGTCGGTCGCGAGCTTGCGGAAGGTCTCGAGATCCATGGGAGGAGCTTAGGTCTTAAGCGGAAGGGGCTGTGACCGGCAGTTCGTCGGCGTCGAAGCAGGTGCGGGCGCCGGTGTGGCAGGCGGCTCCCACCTGGTCGACCTTGACGAGGATCGTGTCCGCGTCGCAGTCCAGGGCGACGGACTTCACGTGCTGGAAGTGGCCCGAGGTGTCGCCCTTGACCCAGTACTCGCGGCGGCTGCGCGACCAGTACGTGCAGCGGCCCGTGGTCAGGGTGCGGTGCAGCGCCTCGTCGTCCATCCAGCCGAGCATCAGCACCTCGCCGGTGTCGTACTGCTGGGCGATGGCGGGGACCAGGCCGTCGGCGCTGCGCTTGAGGCGGGCGGCGATGGCCGGGTCGAGGTCACTGGGCTGGGGCTCGGCGGTCATACGTGCCATTGTGCCGCGCTCGTGGCGCGTCTCCGTGGGGAGTCCACTGTCCGGACGGTGCGGGCGGTCGTAGGCTTGCGGGCATGTCGACCCATGCCAAGCGTGAACGACTTCTCCTCGCCGATCTGTTGGAGGCGGCGGGCCCGGAGGCCCCCACTCTGTGCGAGGGCTGGACCGCCCGCGACCTCGCGGCGCACGTCGTGGTGCGCGAGCGCCGCCCCGATGCCGCCGGCGGCACCCTCGTCAAGCAGCTCGCCTCCCGCCTGGAGCGGGTGCAGCACGAGTTCGCGGAGAAGCCGTACGAGGAACTGATCCAGCTGATCCGGACGGGGCCGCCGCGCTTCTCGCCGTTCGCCCTGAAGCAGCTCGACGAGGCGGCGAACGTGGTCGAGTTCTACATCCATGCGGAGGACGTGCGCCGCGCGCAGGAGGACTGGTCGCCGCGCGAGCTCGATCCGGTCTTCAGCGAGGTGCTGTGGTCCCGCCTGGAGCGGATGGCCCGGGTGATGGGCCGCAAGGCCCCCGTCGGGGTCGTGCTGCGCCGCCCGGACGGCCGGACGGCGGTCGCGCACCGCGGCGCGCCGGTGGTGACGGTCACCGGCGAACCCTCGGAGCTGCTGATGTACACCTTCGGCCGCCAGGACGCGGCGAACGTGGACCTCGAGGGCGACAAGGCGGCCATCACCCAGCTGAGCGAGACGAAGGCGCTGGGGTTGTAGAGCCTCTATGGGCGCAGGCGGTGTGCGTTCAGGGCCAGGGCGAGTTCTACGAGGTCGGCGGGGCGGGTCAGGCTGCGGCCCGTGAGGGATTCGTAGCGGCGCAGGCGGTTCAGGACCGTGTTGCGGTGGCAGTAGAGGCGGGACGCGGCGCGCTGCGCCGAGCCGTCGCAGTCCAGCCAGGCGGTCAGGGTGTCGAGGAGCAGCGCCCCGTCGGCCGGCGGCAGGGCGCGCAGCGGGCCGAGTACCCGGTCGACGAGGAGGCCGCCGAGCGCGGGGGCCCCGGCCACGAGGGCGGCGGGCAGTTCGTCGTCGAGGAGGACGGTGCCGCCGCCCGCGGGGCAGATCCGCAGGGCGGTCTCGGCCAGGCGCCGGGCGCCCCCGACGGCGGCGAGGCCTTCGACGGCTGAGCTGACGCCGACCCGGACGCCGGCCGCGCGGTCCGTCGACGCGCGCCACCGCGCGGCGAGTTCGCGTACGTCGCACTCCCCGAGGGCGATGATGCCGCGCTCGGCGTCGGGTCCCGGGTGCCACACGGTCCGGGTCCCGGCGGGCGCGGGCGCCGCGCCCCGGCCGCCGGCGACGAGGACGACGGCGTACCGGCCGCGTTCGGGCAGGCCGAGGGCGGCGGCGGCGTCGGGCAGGTCGGCGATGCGGGTGGCGCCGTCGAGCAGGGCCGCGGCCATCAGGCGGCGCCGGTTCTCGCGGCGCCAGGTCAGTTCGTGCTCCGCCCGGTGGTAGGCCTCGGCGACGCAGGCGCAGTGCTCGTCGACGTAGGTGCGCACGTCGGCGGCGAGGTGGACGAGCAGATGCGCGTCGCGCGGGTGGTGGCGGGTCACCTCGTCGACGAGCGCCTGCCAGACCAGGGCGCCGCCGAGCCGGAAGGCGTGCAGGAGGGCGTCGAGCGGGAGGCCGCGGGCCGCACGCTCGGCGCCGATCCTGGCGGAGCAGACGCGGGCGGCCTCGCGGGAGCGGCCGGGGTCGAGCAGGGAGGCGACGCTGTGCCGGAGCGAGCGCTGCACCTCCCGCCGGATGTCGCCGGGGTCGGCGTCGATCGCGGCGCGGTAGGCCGGTTCTCTGGCGTGCAGTTCGGCTGTCAACCGATCGGTGAGGGAGGGGAGTTGGCCCATGAGGGGCAGCGCTGCGCGGCGCAGCACGGCGACCGCGTCGGACCCGGCGGGGGCGGCTCCGGTCCGGGGGCGGGGTCGGGGACGTACGAGGTGCGCGGGCATCACGGTCACGGTCCTCCTCGGCTCGGCTCGTGCCGGGGCGTGCCGGAGCCGCCCTGGGCCCGAAGAATGACATACCGTCTGGTCGGTCTCCAGCCCCTGGTGATAACGACACGGTGCCGCGCACAAACCGTGATGCGGGCGTAAGGGGGCGCGCGGGGCCGGGCGGGGCGCGAGGGCGGGTCCTCAGGAGTGGGCGACGGGCCGTTCCGCGCGGTCCACCAGGCGGGCCAGTTCGACGCGCGAGCGCACGCCCAGCAGGGCGAAGACGTTGCGCAGGTGGTGGTCGACGGTGCGCGGGCTCACCGACAGGCGCGAGGCGACCTCACGGTTGGTGGCGCCCTCGGCCACGCAGTGCGCGATCCGCAACTGCTGCGGCGTCAGCTCGGCCAGTCTGCCCGGGGGCTCCTCGTACGCCGGGGCGTCTCCGGTGGCGCGCAGTTCGGCGGCCGTCCGGGCGGCCCAGACCGTGGCGCCGCACCGCTCGAAGGCGACCAGGGCGTCGCGCAGCAGCACCCGGGCGCGGGCGGGCCGGCGGGCGCGGCGGAGCCACTGACCGTGCAGGTCGGCGGTGCGGGCCCGTTCGAAGTCGCCGCCGGTCCGCTCGTGCCGGGCCAGCGCCTCGGTGAAGCGGGCCTCCGCACGGACGGGATCACCGGCCGCCAACAGGGCGTGGCAGCGCGCCAGTTGGGCCTTCGCCTGCCGGTCGTAGCCGCGGTCGGCCCACACCGTGAACTCCGCGACGGCGGCCCGGGCCCCCTCCAGATCACCGGCCGACACCGCCGCCTCCACGAAGCACGGCACGGCGAGCATCCGGACCGCGAAGTGCCCGCGGCGCGGCCCGGGCCGGACGAGCGGTCCGAGCCGGGCCGCCGCCTCGCACGCGCGACCGCGGGCCAGATCGGCACGGGCCAGCGCCCATTGGGCGAGGGTGGCCGCCTGGACGAGGCCGTGCCGGGCGGCGATGTCCTGCGCGGCCGCCGCGTGCCGGGCGACGGTGACGGCGTCGCTGTCGAGGGAGGCGACCAGGGCCAGAATCGCGTGCTGGTGGGCGAGGACGTTGCGCTGCCCGGTGGCGCGCGCGGCTCGCAGTCCCTCCTCGGCGTGGGCCCGGGCGCGGGCATGGCGCCCGGCACGCAGTTCGCCGTACGCGAGCAGTTCCAGGGCGCGCGGCAGCTCGGGCCCCGCGTCGAGGGCGCGGGCGGCGGCGAGGGCGAGGCTGCCGAGGCGGCAGGCGGCCTCGACGTCCCCGGCGACCAGGGCGGCGGACCCGGCCCGCAGCAGGGCGTCCGGGTCGCCCGCGTCGGCGGCCTCGGCGACGACGCGGCGCAGCGCGGCCCGCCCGGCCGCGTAGCGGTCGTCGAGGGCGGCGGCCATCGCGAACCCGTAGAAGCGGGCACTGGCGCCCGGGGCCCGCGGCTCCCCCACCGCCTCCCGGTACGCCTCCGCGTCGCCGAGCGCCCACGCCGCCTCCGCCGCGGCGAGGCGGGCGTCGAGCGCCCGGTCCCGGGGACAGAGCCGGGCGGCCAGCAGCAGGGAGGCGCGGGCGTCGGCGACGGGCCCGTCGCGCAACGTCAGCAGGCCGCGCACGAGCGCGGCGCTCCCGCGCACCTCGTCCGGCGGCGTCAACGCGGCTGCCCGGTCGAGCAGTTCGCGTGCGCGGTGCGGGCGGCCCGCGAGGCGGGCCTGGTCCGCCGCGGCGACGAGCCGCTCCGCCCGGACGGCCGGCTCCGTGGCGAGGGCCGCCGCATGGGCGAGGGCAGTGGCGCGCTCGCCGTGCGACGGGCCCGACGCCCGTGCCGCCGCGGCCAGTTCGTCGCCGATGCCGCTGTCCGGGTAGGGCGCCGCGAGCGCCCGGTGCAGCAGCGCCGCCGACCGGTGCCGCTCCCCCGCGGCGGCCTCGGCCAGCAGCCGGTGGGCGGCCCTGCGGTGAGCGGGCCGCGCCGCTTCGTACACCGCCCGGCGGCCGGGGAGCCGCAGCCGTCCGTCCGGGCTCCGCTCCAGGCCCGCGCGCTCGGCGGCGTCCAGGGCGTCGGCGTCGAGCCCGGCGGCCGCCGCGGCCCGCAGCACGAGGCCGCCGTCCACGCGCGGCCCCTCGGGATCGCTCTCGTAGGCGGCCGCGGTCAGCAACAGGACACGTCTGGCGCTCACTTACGTCACCGTACGGACGAACCGCCGCACCCGCGACGCCGGTTGGGAACGAACCCAACCGGCGCCGGCCGACACTGTGCTCACGCACAGCCGTCCAGAACATCAGGACGTGTGCGGGCAGTTGCCGCGGTACTCGGCGATGGTCAGACTCGCCGAGGGCAGCGGGCAGAGGAACTGCTCGTAGCGGGTGTCGTTGTCGATGAACCGCTTCAGCCACGAGATGCTGTACTTCGCGATCGTGGTGTTGGACGAGTTCGGGGTGAAGTGGGTGGCTCCGCGCAGCTCCAGGTACGCCTTGTCGAGCGAGCTCGGCAGACTCCCGTAGAACGGCTCGGAATGGGTGGCGACCGGCGCGATGGTGTCACCGTCCGCGCCCACGACCAGCGTCGGCGTCTTCACCTCCGGCCAGGTCTTGTCGGTGTTCCAGCCGGTCAGCGGGATCGCGGCCTGCAACGAGGGCCGGCTCTTGGCGGCTTCGAGCGTGCCGCCGCCGCCCATGGAGTGCCCCATGACCCCGAGTCTGCTGGTGTCGATACGGCTGCGCACCGAGCTCTGCTGCGTCAAGTAGTCGAGTGCGCTGAGGAGTTGACGCCCGCGGCTGTCGGGCTGGTCGACCGTCGTGTTCGTGTCGATGGTGAAGACGACGAACCCCTGCGAGGCGAGACGCGGGCCCAGCCAGGCGATGGACGACTGGTACGCGGTGAAGCCCGGGGAGATCGCGATGGCCCCGAACGTGCCGTCGGCCGTGGACGACGGGTAGTAGATCGTGCCGCCGCCGAACCCGGAGACGCTCAGGGACGACACGGTCGTCTGCGATACGGAGTACGAGCCGCGCAGCGCCTCGATGCTGGACACGGTGGGGGCGGGGCCGCGCTCGTAGGGGTTGTCGGCGGCCTGGGCTGTCACGGCCTGCGAGGTGGCGAGGCCGCCCAGGGCCAGCAGGGTGGCAAGTCCCGTACGGATCATGCGGGTTCGCATCTTCTGCACGATGCGGGTCCTCTCGGGGGGATGAGGTGGCATCCGTCCCGGGAGGCCACCGTGGTCACTGACTGCGACCACGGTGGGGGGTGACCCGTGTGTTGCGCATCGGCGAAATCACCGGTTCCGCCCATTGGGTGTACGCCGGCCCGTCTGCCGGGGGCTGTCTCGTTTGCGACCGCGGGCCCGGTGGGGCTTCTCGCGCCGTTCCCCGCGCCCCTGAGATGCGCACTGCGTGCGCCATCTCGGAGGGCGCGTGCAGCGCGCCTCATGGGGCTGCGGCGGAGCCGCATGCTCCAGGGGCGCGGGGAACTGCGCGACCAGCCACGACGCGATCCGCGGCCGGTGACGAGACAGCCCCCGGCAGACGGGCCCGCGCTACCGGACCGGATACCCCGCAGAGCGCAACGACCCCTTGACCTCACCGATCCGCAGATCCCCGAAGTGGAAGACCGACGCCGCGAGCACCGCATCGGCCCCCGCCCCCACCGCCGGGGCGAAGTGCCCCAACGCCCCCGCCCCACCGGACGCGATCACCGGCACGGACACGTGTCGACGAACCGCCTCGATCATCTCGATGTCGTAGCCGTCCTTCGTCCCGTCCGCGTCCATCGAGTTGAGCAGGATCTCCCCCGCCCCCAACTCCGCGGCCCGGTGCGCCCATTCGACCGCGTCGATGCCGGCGGAGCGGCGTCCGCCGTGGGTCGTGACCCCGAAGGAGCCCGACTCGGTGCGCCGCGCGTCGACGGAGAGCACGAGCACCTGCCGCCCGAACCGCTCCGCGATCTCCCGGATCAGCTCGGGCCGGGCGATGGCGGCGGTGTTCACCCCGACCTTGTCGGCTCCGGCGCGCAGCAGCTTGTCCACGTCGTCGGCGGTGCGGACGCCGCCGCCGACCGTGAGCGGGATGAAGACCTGCTCGGCGGTGCGGCGCACCACGTCGTACGTGGTCTCGCGGTTGCCGGAGGACGCCGTGATGTCCAGGAACGTCAGCTCGTCCGCGCCTTCGGCGTCGTAGACCTTCGCCATCTCGACGGGGTCGCCCGCGTCGCGCAGGTTCTGGAAGTTGACGCCCTTGACGACGCGGCCGTTGTCGACGTCGAGGCAGGGGATGACGCGTACGGCGAGACTCACTTGGTTTCTCCTGCGGGGCGGAACGCCTCCACCTCGACCTCGACGACCAGCGACGGGTCGACGAAGCCGGAGACGATCAGCATGGACGCGGCCGGGCGGACGGTGTCGAACAGCTCCTTGTGGGCCCGGCCGACCTCGTCCACGTCCCGCGCGTGCGTGAGGTACATGCGGGTGCGCACGATGTCGTCGCGGCCGAGGCCGAGCTGCCCGAGTGCCTGGATCGCCACGTTGAAGGCGTTCACGGCCTGCTCGTAGGGGCCGCCCTCGGCGATCTCCCCGTCGACTACGGACGTGCAGCCGGAGACGAGGACGAGACCGGTCGGCAGCTCGACGGCGCGCGCGTACCCGAAGTCCTCCTCCCAGGGGGCTCCGGACTGCACCCGGCGTACGGCGTCGCTCATGAGGAGACCGCCTCCAGCGCGGCCTCCAGGGTGAACGCCTTGGCGTACAGCGCCTTGCCGACGATCGAGCCCTCGACGCCCAGCGGGACGAGCTCGGCGATGGCGCGCAGGTCGTCGAGCGAGGACACGCCGCCCGAGGCCACGACAGGGCGGTCGGTGGCCGCGCAGACGGTGCGCAGCAGTTCCAGGTTCGGGCCCTGCAGCGTGCCGTCCTTGGCGATGTCCGTGACGACGTAGCGGGCGCAGCCCTCGGCGTTGAGGCGCTCGAGGGTCTCGTAGAGGTCGCCGCCGTCGCGGGTCCAGCCGCGGCCGCGCAGCGTCGTACCGCGGACGTCGAGGCCGACGGCGATCTTGTCGCCGTGCTCGGCGATGACCTTGGCGACCCACTCGGGGGTCTCCAGGGCGGCGGTGCCGAGGTTGACGCGGGTGCAGCCGGTGGCGAGGGCGGCGGCGAGGGTGTCGTCGTCGCGGATGCCGCCGGACAGCTCCACCTTGATGTCCATGGCGTCGGTGACGTCGCGGATCAGGGCGCGGTTGTCGCCGGTGCCGAACGCGGCGTCCAGGTCGACCAGGTGCAGCCACTCGGCGCCGGAGGACTGCCAGGCGAGGGCGGCCTCCAGCGGGGAGCCGTAGGAGGTCTCGCTGCCGGACTCGCCGTGCACGAGGCGGACGGCCTGCCCGTCGCGGACGTCGACGGCGGGGAGGAGTTCGAGCTTGGGAGCCATCAGAGGGTTCCGATCCAGTTCTTCAGCAGCTGGGCTCCGGCATCGCCGGACTTCTCGGGGTGGAACTGTGTCGCCCACAGTGCGCCGTTCTCCACGGCGGCGACGAAGGGCTCGCCGTGCGTGGCCCAGGTGACCTGCGGGGCGCGCAGATGCGGGTTGTGCACTTCCAGCTGCCAGTCCTGGACGGCGTAGGAGTGCACGAAGTAGTACCGCTCGTCGGCGTCGAGGCCGGCGAAGAGGGTGCTGTCCTCGGGCGCGCGGACGGTGTTCCAGCCCATGTGCGGGACGATGTCGGCCTTGAGCGGCTCGACGGCGCCGGGCCACTCGTCGAGGCCCTCGGTCTCGACGCCGTGCTCGATGCCGCGCGCGAAGAGGATCTGCATGCCGACGCAGATGCCCATGACGGGGCGTCCGCCGGACAGGCGGCGGCCGACGATCCAGTCGCCGCGGGCCTCTTTGAGGCCCTTCATGCAGGCGGCGAACGCGCCGACGCCGGGCACGAGCAGCCCGTCCGCGTTCATGGCCGTGTCGTAGTCGCGGGTGATCTCGACGTCGGCGCCCGCGCGGGCGAGGGCGCGCTCGGCGGACCGGACGTTCCCGAAGCCGTAGTCGAAGACGACGACTTTTTTACTCGCGGGACTCGAGGAATTCGCGGGACTCGCGGGATTCGAGGGAGAGGTCATGGCAGCTGTCAGTTCCAGTAGTCGAGTCGCAGCACACCGGCGACCAGGCACATGGCGGCGCTGATCGAGAGCAGGGTGATGAGGCTCTTGCCCATGCCCTGCTTGGCGAACGAGTAGACGCCGCCGAGCAGGAACAGGCCGATGACGATGAGGACGGTCGCGAGGCCGTTCATGGCTAGAGGGCGCCCTTCGTCGAAGGAAGGATGCCGGCGGCGCGCGGGTCCCGCTCGCTGGCGTAGCGCAGGGCGCGCGCGAGGGCCTTGAACTGGCACTCCACGATGTGGTGGGCGTTGCGCCCGTACGGCACGTGGACGTGGAGGGCGATCTGCGCCTGCGCGACGAAGGACTCCAGGATGTGCCGGGTCATCGTCGTGTCGTACTCGCCGATCATCGGCGCCATCTTCTCGGGCTCGGTGTGCACGAGGTAGGGGCGGCCGGAGAGGTCGACGGTGACCTGTGCAAGGGACTCGTCCAGCGGGACGGTGCAGTTGCCGAAGCGGTAGATGCCGACCTTGTCGCCGAGCGCCTGCTTGAAGGCGGCGCCGAGGGCGAGGGCGGTGTCCTCGATGGTGTGGTGCGAGTCGATGTGCAGGTCGCCCTCGGTCTTGACGGTGAGGTCGAAGAGGCCGTGCCGGCCGAGCTGGTCGAGCATGTGGTCGTAGAAGCCGACGCCGGTCGCCACCTCGACCTTGCCCGTGCCGTCCAGGTCGATCTCGACGAGGACCGAGGTCTCCTTCGTCGTCCGTTCCACGCGTCCGATGCGGCTCATGCGCCACGCTCCTGAGTGTTCATTTGGGCCTTCTTCACTTCGCGGGCCGCGTCCAGGAACGCGTCGTTCTCCTCGGGTGTGCCGACGGAGACCCGCAGTCGTCCCGGCACCCCGTTGTCACGGATGAGGACGCCGCGGTCGAGGATGAACTGCCAGACGGCGTGCGGGTCCTGGAAGACACCGAACTGGATGAAATTGGCGTCGGCGACCGTCACGTCGAAGCCGAGGCCCCGCAGCTCCTCGACGATGCGGTCGCGTTCGCCCTTGAGCTGCTCCACATAGCCGAGCAGGGTGTCGGTGTACTCCAGGGCGGCGAGCGCCGTGGCCTGGTTGACGGCCGACAAGTGGTAGGGCAGGCGCACCAGTTGGACGGCGTCGACCACGGCCGGGTCGGCGGCGAGGTAGCCGAGCCGGAGTCCGGCCGCGCCGAACGCCTTCGACATGGTCCGCGAGATGACGAGGTTCGGGCGGCCCTCGATCAGCGGGAGCAGCGAGTCGCCGTGGCTGAACTCGGTGTACGCCTCGTCGACGATCACTATCGCGTCCCGGCCGGCGGCCTCGTACAGGGCGAGGACGTCCTCGGCCGCGACCGCGTTACCGGTGGGGTTGTTCGGGCTGGTGATGAAGACGACGTGCGGCCGGTGCGTCCGGATCGCCTCGATCGCGCCGGGCACGTCGAGGGAGTAGTCGGCGGTGCGCGGGGCGGAGATCCAGCCGGTGTTCGTGCCGCGGGCGAGCAGCGGGTGCATGGAGTACGAGGGCTCGAAGCCGAGGGCGGTGCGGCCGGGGCCGCCGAACGCCTGGAGCAGCTGCTGGAGCACCTCGTTCGACCCGTTGGCCGCCCAGACCTGCTCGGTGGTGACCTCGTGCCCGGTGGTGCGGGTGAGGTACTTCGCCAGCTCGGTACGGAGCTCGACCGCGTCCCGGTCCGGGTAGCGGTTGAGGCTGCGGGCGGCGTCGGCGACGCGCTCGGCGATCCGCGCGACGAGCGGCTCGGGCAGCGGGTAGGGGTTCTCGTTCGTGTTCAGCCGGACGGGCACGTCCAGCTGGGGTGCGCCGTACGGGGACTTGCCGCGCAGCTCGTCCCGTACGGGGAGGTCGTCGATGCGGGTCACGCCGTGGGCACCTTCCAGCCGAAGCGGGCCTTGAGCGCGGCTCCGTGCGCGGGCAGGTCCTCGGCCTCGGAGAGGGTCACCACGTGCTGGGTGATCTCGGCGAGGGCGTCGCGGGTGTAGTCCACGACGTGGATGCCGCGCAGGAAGGACTGCACGGACAGGCCCGAGGAGTGGCAGGCGCAGCCACCCGTGGGCAGGACGTGGTTCGACCCCGCCGCGTAGTCGCCCAGCGAGACCGGGGAGTACGGGCCGACGAACACGGCGCCGGCGTTGCGCACCTTTTCGGCCACGGCGGCCGCGTCGGCGGTCTGGATCTCCAGGTGCTCGGCCCCGTAGGCGTTGACGACCGCGAGGCCGTCGTCGATGGAGTCGACGAGGACGATCGCGGACTGCTTGCCGGCGAGCGCGGGCTCGATCCGCTCCTCGCGGTGCTTGGCGACCGCGACCTGCGCCTGAAGCTCCTTGGCCACCCCGGTCGCCAGCTCCTCGCTGTCGGTGACCAGGACGGAGGCGGCGAGCGGGTCGTGCTCGGCCTGGCTGATCAGGTCGGCGGCGACGTGCACGGGGTCGGCGGTGGCGTCGGCGAGGACGGCGATCTCGGTGGGTCCCGCCTCGGAGTCGATGCCGATGACGCCGGTGAAGAAGCGCTTGGCGGCGGCCACCCAGATGTTGCCGGGGCCCATCACCATCGGGGCGGGCGGGCAGGACTCGGTGCCGTACGCGAACATCGCGACGGCGGTGGCGCCGCCGGCCGCGTACACCTCGTCGACGCCGAGCAGCGCGCAGGCGGCCAGGATCGTCGGGTGCGGCAGGCCGCCGAACTCCTTCTGGGCCGGTGAGGCGAGGGCGATCGAGGGGACCTCGGCCTCCTGCGCCGGGACCACGTCCATGATCACCGAGGACGGGTAGACGGCGCGGCCACCGGGCGCGTACAGCCCGACGCGGTCCACCGGGACCCACTTCTCGGTGACCGTGCCACCCGGCACGACCTGCGTGGTCTCGGTCGTGCGGCGCTGGGCGCGGTGCACGATCCTGGCGCGCCGGATCGATTCCTCCAGGGCGGCCCGGACATCCGGGTCCAGGGTCGTCAGGGCCTCGGCGATCGCCTCGGCCGGGACCCGCACGTTCTTCAGCGCGACCCCGTCGAACTTCTGCGCGAAGTCGATCAGCGCCGCGTCGCCACGATGATGTACGTCCTCGCAGATCGGCCGCACCTTTTTCAGGGCGGCCGTGACGTCGAAGTCGGCACGGGGCAGCAGCGAGCGCAGGGCCTGACCCTCGGGGAGGGCGGCGCCGCGCAGATCGATTCGAGAGATCACATGGCAATTCTCTCAGACGCCGGATCGGCACCGGCGGCCCGTATCAATGGCTGATACACGACCTGTTTCGGCCGTTGTACCGGCGCGGGACCAGGGACCTTCACCGCTAGCGTTCAGACGGTCACCCAGCGGGCATGAACGGTTGTACGAAACCCGCGAGTAGTAGGTGACCGAGGGGTGCACGGGGAAGAAGGGCATGCGTGGTCGATGTGACGACCGACAGTGGCGAAGGGGATGTGCCGGACGGGCTGACCGCCGCGGAAGCGGGCATGTGGCTGGCCTTTCGCAACGGCACCGTCTACGACCTGCGCAGCGGGGTCTCGGCCGAGGACGACCCGCACGGCGGGCACGCCTGGGGCCCCGAGCGCAGCGTGCGGGCGCGGATCGTGGCCTGGCTGCTGCTCGACGGGCCGCCCGCCCTCTCCGGCCGCGTCTCGTCCCTGAAGCTGTACGGCATCCAGATCACGGACGTGCTGGACCTCGCGGGCGGCACGATCGATCCGTACCTGGAGCTGAAGCAGTGCCGCTTCGAGAAGGAGGTGCTGCTGCCCGAGGCGCAGTTCACGACGGTCCGGCTCATCGACTGCTCGGTGCCGCGGCTCGAGGGCGCCCGGGTGCGCACCCAGGGCGATCTGCACCTGCCGCGCTGCCGCTTCCACCACGGCATCCGGCTGACCGACGCCCACATCGGCACGGACCTGCTGCTCAACCAGGCCGTCGTCTTCCGCGACCGGCGCGGCAAGTCGGTCATGGCGGACGGGCTGACGGTGGGGCAGGACCTCCAGGCCGAGATGGTGGAGACGCACGGAGAGGTCAGCCTGCGCGGCGCCACGGTCGGCGTCTCGCTCTCGCTGCGCGGCAGCCGGCTCAGCAACACGCAGGGCCGCAACGCCCTGAACGCCCCGCAGATGACCGTCGAGCGCACGCTGTACCTGACTCCCGCGGGGCTCGGCACTCCGCTGCTGGCCGGTGGCGTCACCCCCGCGCGCGGCACCCGCGTGCAGCGCTTCAGTTGCGTGGGCGGCGTCCGGCTCGACGACGGGCGGTTCGGCGACGCGGTCGACCTGGACTCGGCACTCTTCGTCCTGGAGAACGACCAGGAGATCTCGATGCGCCGCCTCCAGACGCCCGAGCTGCGCTTCCTGGGTGAGCGGCCGCAGCGCGGGCGGGTCGTGCTGTCCGGCGCGAAGATCGTCAACCTGGTCGACAAGTGGGCGGCCTGGCCCGGCCCGGGGCAGCTGCGGATGGGCGGATTCACATACGAGAACCTCATCCCGCTCGGCCCCTTCCCGCTCGTGCGGCGGCTGGAGTGGCTCGCCGCCTCGACCCCCGAGTACAACCCGGAACCGTACGAACGGTTCGCCGCGGTGCTGCGCAACAGCGGCGAGGACTCCGACGCCCGCGAGGTGCTGCTCGCCAAGCAGCGGCGCCGCCGCGAGACGCTGCCGCCCGCCGCGAAGGTGTGGGGCTACCTCCAGGACTGGACGGTGGCCTACGGCTACCGGCCGGGCCGGGCCGCGGTCTGGATGGCGGTGCTCTGGGCGGTCGGCGCGTTCGCGTTCAGCCGTGCCTCCCATCCGCCGATCAAGGCGGGCGAGGGCCCGCAGTGGAACGCGACCCTGTTCGCCCTCGACCTCCTGTTGCCGGTGATCGACCTCGGCCAGTCCAGCAGCTGGCAACTGCGCGGCGGCTGGCAGTGGGCGGCGGCGGCCATGGTGCTGCTCGGCTGGATCCTGGCGACGACGGTGGCGGCGGGCACGACGCGGCTGCTGCGCCGCAACTAGGGCGCCGGTGAGGGCGGGCCTGCCGAAACCGTTACCGCCGCGTGAGCAACCATCGGCCCTTCCCGGCCGTCATCCCAGCGCGATCACCCGTTCCGTACGCGCGTAGAGGAGGCAGCCGTGCCGTTCCTGCGTGCCTTCGTACGGACCGCCCGCATGATCCGTCACACCGGTGTCCTGGCCGCGGGCCTGCCACCGGACGAGGAGGTCCTCCTCGACGCCCCGGACGAGCGCCTCGCGCCCGCCCTGGTCGCCGCGGGCGGCGGCGAGTACGGCCCGGCCGCCAAGGTCCTCGCCCACACGCGCGAGGCGGCCGAGTGGGAGAACCGCGACCGCTACGTGCGGCGCCTCGCCGCGTTCGCCGCGTCCCGCACCGAATGGTTCGACGCCTGGCAGGATGCCTCCCCGCACGACCCCGACCTGCTCCTCGTCAAGGCCGAGCTGGCCGTGGACCGCGCCTTCGGCTCTCCCGCCCGCGCCGAGCTGCTGCGCGAGGTCGGCCCGCTGATCGTGGCCGCAGCCGAGGCCGAGCCCGGCGACCCGGTGCCCTGGCGGGTGGCCCTGGACCACGCGCGCGGCACGAACGCCCCGCACACCGACTTCGAGGACGTGTGGGCCCAGGCGGTACGCCGCTCCCCGCACCACTACGGCTGTCACGTCGCGGCGCTGCGGTATTTGTCTGCGGCCTGGTACGGCTCGCACGCCGAGTGCTTCGACTTCGCCGAGCGCGCCGCGCAGGACGCCCTGCCCGGCTCCCTGCTGCACGCCCTGCCCGCGCGCGCGGCCTTCGCGTACCTGACGGCGCGCTCCCCGCAGGGCGTTCCGCGGGCCCGCCTCGACGCCGCCGCCGACCTCGCGATCGAGCTGTCCCGTACGTACGGCGCGGCCGACCCCTGGCCCGCGGAGGTCCGCAATCTGGTGGTCTGCGTCCTCATCGAGCTGGAGCGCTGGCCGGACGCCCTGGAGCAGTTGCGGCTGCTCGGCCCGTACGCGACGTCGTTCCCCTGGGACCGGCTGGCGGAGGATCCGCTGGACCGGTTCCTGGAGCTGCGCGACGGGGTCCGCCTGGAGGTCGCGGCCACGCTCCCGCTGCGCGGCGGACCGGCCCGCCCGGGCGCCCATTAGGCTTGAGTGTCGTGACCACCGTCCGGCTTCCGCTCTTCCCGCTCAACTCGGTGCTGTTCCCGGGGCTCGTGCTCCCGCTGAACGTCTTCGAGGAGCGTTATCGCGCCCTGATGCGCGACCTGTTGAAGGCGTCCCCCGATGACCCGACCGCCGCCCCCGACGACATCGACGCCGATCCGGCCGTCTCCGACGAGCCGCGCCGGTTCGCCGTCGTCGCGATCCGTGACGGCCACGAGGTCGCGCCGAGCGCCTCCGGCATGCCGGACGACATCACCACCAAGGAGGCCGGCGCGGGCCCCGCGGCCGGTTTCGGCGACGACCCGCTGTCGTCGTTCCACGGCACGGGCTGCGTCGCGGACGCGGCGACGATCCGCGAGCGCGCCGACGGCAGCTTCGAGGTCCTGGCCACCGGCACCCGCCGGGTGAAGCTGCTCTCGGTGGACGCCTCGGGCGCCTATCTGACCGCCGAGGTCGAGGAGCTGCCCGAGGAGGACGGCGACGAGGCGGGCGCCCTGGCGGAGGGCGTGCTGCGCGCGTTCCGCTCGTACCAGAAGCGGCTGGCGGGGGCCCGCGAGCGGTCCCTGGCGACGGGCGCCGAGCTGCCCGACGACCCGTCGGTGGTGTCGTACCTGGTGGCCGCGGCCGCGGTGCTCGACGTACCGACCAAGCAGCGGTTGCTCCAGGCTCCGGACGCGGCGTCCCGGCTGCGCGACGAGCTGAAGCTGCTGCGCGGCGAGACGGCGATCATCCGGCATCTCCCGTCGCTGCCCGCGACGGACCTGACGAGACAGGCGACCAGCCTCAACTGACGTAGGGGACCAGCACGTTGGCGAAGAAGGCCAAGAAGCAGCAGCAGTCCGCGGGCACCCCCGCCACGGTGGCGCTGACCGCCGCGGGCACGGCGTTCACGGTGCACGCCTACGACCACGACCCGTCGCACCCCTCGTACGGCGAGGAGGCCGCCGAGGCGATGGGCGTCTCCCCCGACCGGGTCTTCAAGACGCTCGTCGCGGACGTCGACGGACAGCTGACCGTGGCGGTCGTGCCGGTGGCGGGCCAGCTCGACCTCAAAGCCCTGGCGGCCGCGGTCGGCGGCAAGCGGGCCGCGATGGCCGACCCGGCGCTCGCCGAGCGCACCACCGGTTACGTCCGGGGCGGGATCTCCCCGCTCGGCCAGCGCAAGAAGCTGCGTACGGTCGTCGACTCCTCGGCCGGGCAGCACGCGACGATCTGTGTCTCCGCGGGCCGCAGGGGCCTCGAGGTCGAGCTCGCCCCGGGCGACCTGGCCGCGCTCACCGACGCCGTGCTCGCTCCCGTCGGACGCGCGTGACCCCTCGACGTGCCGGGCCGCTTCGGCTAAGCACCAAGGACATGTCGAAGAAGACGCGCAAGCGCAAGTGGCGGATCAAGAAGGGCAAGGCCAACCACGGGCGTCGGCCCGCCTGAGAGCCTGCCCCTGACGAGCAGCGCGAGTACGACCGGCCGCGGAGACGCCGGACGCGCCGAGGCGCGACGGTCTCCGCGGCCGTCCGCGGCCGCCGCGTTCCCGGGCCGGGCCGCTCTCCTGGCGCACCCTTGACACCGCCGAGGCCGGTACCGCACTGTCACCCTAAACATGGGACGTCCTACGTCCCGACGGATCCCCGCCCTGCCCGCCCGCCGACCTGCTCAGGGAGACCACCGCCATGACTCTCCGCGCCCCGTTCCCCGCCCCCTTCCGCGGCGTCGTCCCCCCGCTGGTCACGCCGCTCACGCCGGAGGGCGAGGTGGACGTCGACTCGGTGCGGCGGCTGGCCGGACATCTCCTCGACGCCGGGGTGCACGGCCTGTTCCTGCTGGGCTCCAGCGGCGAGGCCGCCTACCTCACGGACATCCAGCGGCGCACCGCGCTGGAGGCCGCGGTGGAGGCGGCGGCCGGCCGGGTCCCGGTGCTCGCGGGCGTCATCGAGACGACGACCGCACGGGTCCTCGACCGGGCGAAGGACGCGGTGAAGGCCGGCGCGGACGCGCTCGTGGCGACCGCGCCGTTCTACACGCGCACGCACCCCGCCGAGATCGCCGACCACTTCCGGCGGCTCCGGGCCGGCGCGGACCTGCCGGTGTTCGCCTACGACATCCCGGCCGCCGTACACACCAAGCTGAGCCGCGACACGGTCCTGGCCCTGGCCGCCGACGGCACGCTCGCCGGGCTCAAGGACTCCAGCGGCGACGAGGGCTCCCTGCGCCGCCTGCTCCCCGCACTGCGCGCGGCCGCCCCCGCCTTCTCGGTGCTCACCGGCGCCGAACTCACGGTGGACGGCGCCCTGCTCGCCGGCGTCGACGGCGTCGTCCCGGGCCTCGGCAATGTGGACGCCCACGGCTACGTACGTCTCTACGAGGCCGCCCGCGCCGGCGACTGGGACACCGCCCGGCGCGAACAGGACCGCCTCGCCGCGCTGTTCGCGATCGTCGACGCCGGGGACCCGGCCCGGATGGGCGGCTCGTCCTCGGCGCTCGGCGCGTTCAAGGCGGCCGTCCACCTCCGGGGAATCATCGACTGCCCGGCCACGGCGGCGCCGCAGGTCCCGCTGGGCGAGGCCGAGTTCGCGCACGTACGGAGCCGGCTCGGCGAGGCGGGGCTGCTCCCCGAAGGGGCGTGACCCTCGGTCCTTCAGGCCTGGGTGCTGCCCGGCGGTTCCTCGGCGGCCCGCGGAGCGTGGTCGTAGTAACCGGCGTACGGATCGGGGTCCCGGGGCCCGAACAGCCCCGTGAGTCCGAGGTGGACCACCAGCGCGGCCAGCGGCCACGCGAGCAGCGCCCCCTTGGCCTTGAGTTCGAGAGGCGCGTCGAACACCACGCCCTTGCCGACCTCCTTGGCATGCGCGGCCACGTCCTGCGCGGGGCCGAGCCAGATCCCGAACCGCCAGGCGAGCAGGCCGCCGAGCAGGCTTCCCAGGGCGAGCCCCACGACCAGGGGGATGCCTCCGCGCTTGCGCCACAGGAAGACCACGAGCCCGCTCACCGCACCGAACGCGAGCCCGAGCAGGGTGAACGTCCCGTCGACCCCGACGGCCTGCTCCCCCTCGGTGTCCTTGAGGTAGACCGCCGTGCTGTCCGACACCAGCGGGATCCGCGGCGCGAGCCACAGCCACAGCGCCCCGAGCAGCAGCCCGACGAGCGCGACACCCAACGTCACCGATGCGGCCTCACGCAGCTCGGCCCGCAGCCCGGGCCCGTCCTTCTCGGGAGCGGGCGGCGCGGGGGGCAGATGTCCCGTCATGGGGTCGGGGGCCTGCCACGGGTCACTGTGCCCGTTGTTGTGCGGGGGCTGATGGGGCGGCGGCGTCAGCGGTGCGGTCACCCTGCCATCGTGCCAGGCGTACCTGGCGGGCGCGTCACCGGACGGCAGCCCGGCGATAGGCCCATGTGGCGACGGCCAGCGAGGCGACGCCGACCGCGGCGCAGACACCCAGGTCGAGCAGGACGGTGGGCCAGTCGGGACGGTCCCCGAAGGTCCGCGCGAAGGCCTCGACGCCGTACGTCGAGGGCAGCAGATCCCGCGCGTACTGCACGACCTGCGGCATCCGGTCGGCGGGCAGCACGCCGAGCAGCAGCGCCGCCGACATGCCCAACTGGCCGAGCAGCGTGGCCAGCTCCGGCCGTGGCGCGAGCAGTCCGAGGGCGGCGCCGAGTCCGGCCAGGGCGGCGCCGGCCAGCGGGATCACGGCGACGAGCACCCAGAGATGGGTCAGCGGCAGGTCGAACATGGCGCAGCCGGCGACCGCGGTGACCACGGTGCCGGGCACGGTGAACGAGGCGTACGCGCCCGCGGCGCCGAGGACCACGGAGGCGGGCGGCACGGGCAGCGTCGCGTAGTGGTCGAGCCCGCCGGCCGCGCGCAGCTGCCCGAAGTACTGGGCGAGGAGGTTGAGCGCGACGAACGCGACGACCAGGACCGCGGAGCCCGCGACGACGGCGCGGGCCTCGGTGCCGCCCTGGTCGACGACGCCGCGCATGAGGATCATGATGCCGATGGACTGGAAGGTCGCCACGAACAGCAGCGGGATGCGGGCCACCCGGGCCCGGGAGAGCTGGGCGCGGTAGACCGCGGCGAGCGACGGCAGGAATCTGGCCCGGGGCGCGAGCCCGTCGTCGACGGTCACGGCCGGCGGCTGCTGCCCGCCGGTGCGCTCCCGCACGGCTTCGGCGGATACGGCGGTCATGCCTTCACCAGGCCCTTCACGCTGCTGCGGCTGCCGCCGAGTGCCAGATACACGTCCTCCAGGCTCGGGGTGGCGAGCGTGAAGTCGTCGAGGTGGTCGAAGGCCGGGCCGCCGGTGACGGCGGCGACGGCGGCGCGGGCCGCGTCCGGGGCGAGCCGGAGCGACCAGCGCCGTCCGGACTCCACCGCGTGCTCGCGCAGCCCGGCGACCTCCGGCAGATGCACCGGCGCCTCCTGGCGCCACACCAGCTCGACCCGCACCTCACCGGCGACGCGGTCCTTGAGCCCGGCCGGGGAGTCGCAGGCGATGACCCGTCCCGCGTCGAGCACGGCGACGCGGTCGAGGACGGTCTCGGCCTCGATGACGTTGTGCGTGACCAGCAGGACGGTCGTCCCGCGCTGTGCCCGGCGCCGGTCCACCGCGGCCCATACGGCCCGCCGCGCGACGGGGTCCATGCCGGTCGTCGGCTCGTCGAGCACGAGCAGGGGCCGCTCGCCGACCAGCGCGGCGGCGAAACAGGCGAGGCGCCGCTGCCCGCCCGAGAGCTTCTTGAGCGGACGCGCGGCGAGCGGGGTGAGCCCCAGCTCCTCCAGTACGTCGTCCCGCTCGGCCCGGGCGTCCTTGAGGGCGAGGCCGCGCAGCCGCCCGGTGGTCTCGGCGGCGAGCGAGACGGTCAGCTCGTCGAGGGCGGTCGACTCCTGGCCGAGGTAGGCGAGGATCCGCGCGGCCCGCTCCGGGTGGCGCACGATGTCGTGCCCGAGGATCTCCACGCTGCCGGCGTCGGGCCGCATCAGCCCGGTCAGCTGCCGTACGAGAGTGGACTTACCGGCGCCGTTCGGCCCGAGCAGCCCGAAGATCTCGCCGCGCCGGATGGTGAGCCGTACGTCGTCGGTGGCGCGCACCGGGGGGATGCCGGGCGCCCCGCGCCGCCCGCGCACGGCGGGATAGGTCTTGCTGAGGCCCCGCACCGCGCACACCACAGCGTCCCGTTTATGGTCCGGGGCGGCTCCATCGGTGCGCGTACTCACGAGGAACGAGAGTACGGGGTCCGGCCCGCCCCATTGCGCGCGGGGCCGGACAAATGAGGCGGGCGTCGGCGTCGCGGCGGCGCGGACGGCAGCCGACGGCCGGTCCGACGTGCGGGGGACGTCACTCTCCCGCGGTCGCGTGCTCCGCGGTGCGCACGTCGATCTCGCGCCAGAATCCGGCCCGGATCGCGTACCGGTCGTGCTCGTCGATCTGGTCGTCCTTGTGGGCGAGGAGCCCGAACCGCGCCGCGTACCTGAGCAGCTCCCCGTCGATGCGGTGGGGCACCCGCGGGTACATGGTCGCCAGCTTCGAGAACTGCACGGTGTCGGCGAGGCGTGCCATCCACCGGCGGGCGAAGACCTGGCCCACCTCGTAGGGGTCGCCGCTGACCGCGGTGATGTCCTCCTCGCGGTCGGCCCACCGCTGCTCGGCGGTGGTGAGCTGGGCGAGGGTGGGCAGGGAGGCCGCCTCCGGGGGCTCGCCGCCGCTTCCGGGGCCGCCGGGGCGCTCCACCCAGCCCTTGTCGGAGGACCAGCGCAGGGTCGCGCTCGTGGGGTGCTGCGCGGCCGCCGGCGCGGTCCCTGTGCCGGGTCCGCGCAGCGCGGCCAGGTCCTTCGGGGTGGGGACGCCCTTGGCGGCGCCGGACCGGTCCTCCGCGTCGCTCTCGGGCCGGGCGGCGGGCGCGTGCTGTGCGGGCGGGGTGTCCACGCCGTCGTCGACAGGGCGTCCGGCCGGGGCGGGGGCGGACTCGGGCAGGGGCGCGGAGAGGATCGCGGCGATCTCGGGGCGCGGCACGGACTGCGGGGCGCAGATGCCGCCGAGCTCCTTGGCGCGGACGGCCTTGGTGATCCAGGTCCGGTCGAGCACGCGGCGCTCGTCGGCCTCGGCGACGAGGTCCTCGGACTGGTTGTAATCGCCGTCGGCGGCCTGCACGGCCCACAGGTGGACGGCGACGCCGTGCTCCTTGGCGGCCATCATGCCGGGCAGCAGATCGCCGTCGCCGGTCACGAGGACCACGTCCGAGCAGGCCCGGTTGCGGGCGAGCTCGGTCAGCTCGGCGTGCATGGCCGCGTCGACGCCCTTCTGTGCCCAGCGGCCGTCGCTGCGGGTCAGGGCGCCGAGCCGGACGGTGACCCGGGGCATGACGCGCAGCCTGCGGTGCTCGGGCTGCGGGACGCGGTCGGGGGCGCCGTCGAACCAGTAGATGCGCAGGAGCTGGCGCTCGGTCTCGGTCTCGGCGCGGTCGCGCAGGCCCTGGATGAGGGCGGTGTGATCGACGTGGATCCGGGAGCGGGAGGGCTCGCCCGCGAGGAGGCTGGCGGCGGCCCCCAGAAGATATCCGGCATCCACCAGGACGATGCAGCGGTCCACGCGATCCACCCTCTTTCGCCGACTTACGACAGTCCGGACGCGCTCACGGGGCGGCGCCCGCGTATTCGCTTCGGGTTTCCTTCGAGTCTGCCCGACCGCGCTGGGGTTAACGGCCCGAACTCGATCTTCGGCGTGGCGGATGCGGTGAACGCGGGAGGCGTGCGCCCCTATCCCCCGTGTTACACACGGTAATTGCCCGATATGCGATCTTTATCAGGCTATGTGAATCTGAACGCGAACCTGGCCCCGAGATCTCCCAATCTCCCCCCATAGGAGGCAGATCAATATGGCCAAGAACAAGAACCGCAAGCAGGGCGGCCAGCAGAACCGCGCGTCCCAGGCCGAGCTGTCGCAGGAGCAGTCCAAGTCGGCGCTCCCGGAGTCCCAGCCGCAGGCGCAGGCGACGATGGAGCCGCAGATCATGGGCAACCCGTCGGACGTCGCCCGTAAGCACCAGAAGCGCTTCGGTCACAACTGACGCACCGCTTAAAGCAATTGGCACGTAGCGAGGGGCGCACTCCAGGATCCGGGGTGCGCCCCTCGACGTACGTGGGCACGTGACCCTACGGGATCAGCCCGCCAGGCAGGCCGGGCCGAGCAGTACCTTCAGGTCGCCGAAGAGCGCCGGGTCCGGCTTCACGCGGTGCCGGTCGAGGCGGAGCACGGTGGTCTTGCGCGGTCCCTGGAGCTTGATCCGCACCTCGCTGTCGCCCCGGTGGTTGCTGAGGATCTCGCCGAGGCGGCTGATCATCGGCGGGGTGACCCGCAGCGCCGGGATGGTGACGATCACCGGAGCGTTGGTGCCCGCGTTCGACAGGTCGGGGACCTGCATCTCCATGGCGACCAGGCGCGGCACGTCCTCGCGCTTGTCGAGGCGTCCCTTCACGAACACCACGGCGTCTTCCACGAGTTGCGTCGAGACCAGCTGGTAGGTCGCCGGGAAGAACATGCACTCGATGGAGCCGGCGAGGTCCTCGACGGTCGCGATCGCCCAGGCGTTGCCCTGCTTGGTCATCTTGCGCTGGAGGCCGGAGATGATGCCGCCCACGGTGACGACGGCGCCGTCGGAGAAGTCGCCGCCGGTCAGCTGGCCGATGCCGGCGTCCGCCTTGTCGGACAGGACATGCTCCAGGCCGAACAGCGGGTGGTCGGAGACGTACAGGCCGAGCATCTCCCGCTCCTGGGCGAGCAGATACGTCTTCTCCCACTCGTCGGCGGAGAACTCGACGTCGAGCCCGAAGCCCGGTTCGCTGCTGTCCTCCTCGCCCATGCCGCCGAAGAGGTCGAACTGGCCCTCGGCCTCCTTGCGCTTCACCGCGACCACGTTGTCGATCATCGGCTCGTACTGTGCGGTGAGGCCCTTGCGGGTGTGCCCCATCGTGTCGAACGCGCCCGCCTTGATCAGCGATTCGGTGGTGCGCTTGTTGCAGGCGGCGGCCTCGACCTTGTCGAGGTAGTCGGGGAACGAGTCGAACTTCCCCTTCGCCTTGCGCGAGCGGATGATCGAGTCCACCACGTTCGTACCGACGTTACGGACGGCTTCCAGGCCGAAGAGGATCGTGTCGTCGCCCTGCGCCGCGAAGTTGTGGACCGACTCGTTCACGTTCGGCGGGAGCACCTTGATGCCCATGCGACGGCACTCGTTGAGGTAGACCGCCGACTTGTCCTTGTCGTCCTTGACGGACGTGAGCAGCGCCGCCATGTACTCGGCCGGATAGTTCGCCTTCAGGTAGGCGGTCCAGTAGGTGACCAGTCCGTACGCGGAGGAGTGCGCCTTGTTGAACGCGTAGCCGGCGAACGGCACCAGGACGTCCCACAGGGCCTGGATCGCCGCGTCCGAGTAGCCGTTCTTCTTCGCGCCCTCCTGGAACAGGACGAAGTTCTTCGCCAGCTCCTCGGGCTTCTTCTTGCCCATCACGCGGCGCAGGATGTCGGCCTCGCCCAGCGAGTAACCGGCGATGATCTGCGCGGCCTTCTGCACCTGCTCCTGGTACACGATGAGGCCGTAGGTCAGGCCGAGCGTCTCCTTCAGGGGCTCTTCGAGCTCCGGGTGGATCGGCGTGATCTCCTGGCGGCCGTTCTTGCGCTCCGCGTAGTTCGTGTGCGAGTTCATGCCCATCGGGCCCGGCCGGTACAGGGCCGAGACGGCGGAGATGTCCTCGAAGTTGTCGGGCTGCATCTGGCGCAGCAGGGAGCGCATCGGGCCGCCGTCGAACTGGAAGACGCCGAGCGTGTCACCGCGGCAGAGCAGTTCGAAGGTCTTCGGGTCGTCGAGCGGGAGGGAGAGCATCTCCAGGTCGATGCCCTTGCCCGCCCGCACCATCTTGACGGCGTCGTCCATGATGGTCAGGTTGCGCAGGCCCAGGAAGTCCATCTTGAGCAGGCCGAGCGACTCGCACTGCGGGTAGTCCCACTGCGTGATGGTGACGCCGTCGGTGTGCCGGGTCCACAGCGGGGCGTGGTCGACGATCGGCTCGCTGGACATGATCACGCCGGCCGCGTGCACGCCCATCTGCCGGACCAGGCCCTCGACGCCCTTGGCGGTGTCGATGACCTTCTTCACGTCCGGCTCGTTCTCGTACATCCCGCGGATCTCGCCCGCCTCGCTGTAGCGCGGGTGCTGCGGGTCGGTGATGCCGGAGAGGTCGATGCCCTTGCCGAGGACGTCGGCGGGCATCGCCTTGGTGAGCCGGTCGCCCATCGCGTACGGGTAGCCGAGCACGCGCGCGGAGTCCTTGATCGCGTTCTTGGCCTTGATCTTTCCGTAGGTGCCGATCATGGCGACCTTGTCGGCGCCGTACTTCTCGGTCACGTACCTGATCACCTCGACGCGCCTGCGCTCGTCGAAGTCGATGTCGACGTCGGGCATGGAGACGCGCTCGGGGTTGAGGAACCGCTCGAAGATCAGGCCGTGCGTGATCGGGTCGAGGTCGGTGATGCCCATGGCGTACGCGACGATCGAACCCGCCGCGGAACCGCGGCCGGGGCCCACCGCGATGCCGTTGTTCTTGGCCCACATGATGAAGTCGGCGACGACCAGGAAGTACCCCGGGAACCCCATCTGGATGATGATGTCCATCTCGTACTCGGCCTGCTTCTGCCGGTCCTCGGGGACGCCGCCCGGGTAGCGGCGGTCCATGCCGACCCGGACCTCCTCCTGGAACCAGGTGACCTCGGTGAAACCGTCCGGGATCTCGAACTTCGGCATGAGGTCGCGCTTCTCGAACATGCCGGTGGTGTCGATCTGCTCGGCCACCAGGAGCGTGTTGCGGCAGCCCTCCTGCCAGGCGTCCGAGGAGTCGATGGCGTACATCTCGTCCGTGGACTTCAGGTAGTAGCCCGTCCCGTCGAACCGGAAGCGGTCCGGGTCGGAGAGGTTCTTGCCGGTCTGGATGCAGAGCAGGGCGTCGTGCGCGGTCGCCTCGTGCGCGTACGTGTAGTGCGAGTCGTTCGTCACCAGTGGCGGGATGCCGAGCTTCTTGCCGATCTCCAGGAGGCCGTCACGGACCCGGCGCTCGATCTCGATGCCGTGGTCCATCAGCTCCAGGAAGTACCGGTCCTTGCCGAAGATGTCCTGGTACTCGGAGGCGGCTTTCAGCGCCTCGTCGAACTGGCCGAGGCGAAGACGGGTCTGGAGCTCACCGGAGGGGCAGCCGGTGGAGGCGATGAGCCCCTCCGACCACTGGGAGATCGTCTCCTTGTCCATCCGGGGCCACTTCTGCAGCCAGCCCTCGGCGTACGCGTCCGAGGACAGCTTGAAGAGGTTGTGCAGGCCCGTCTTGTTCGCCGCCCAGATCGTTTTGTGCGTGTACCCACCCGAACCGGACACGTCGTCGCGCTTCTGGTGCGGCTGGCCCCACTGGATCTTCCGCTTGTTGCGCCGCGACTCGGGGGCGACGTACGCCTCGATGCCGATGATCGGGGTGACGCCCGCCTTCTCGGCCGAGTGGAAGAAGTCGTACGCCCCGTGCAGGTTCCCGTGGTCGGACATCGCGATGTGCGTCATGCCCATCTCGTTGCACGCGTTGAACATGTCCTTCAGCCGCGCGGCACCGTCCAGCAGCGAGTACTGGGTGTGGACGTGCAGGTGCGTGAAGGGCGGCTTTGACACGGCTGGAGCTCCAAAGGACGAACATGCGGCGACGCGGTGGGGACAGCTTGGAAGTCTACGACCGCGGGGTGACAAGCGACGGGCACTCCGGAGTACGGTCGGGCGTTGGACAGGGCAGAACACCCGTCCTGCGTGTCACACGAGCCCACGCACCACCTGTACCAGGAGGCACCCGGCGATGTCGGTCCCGCAGCCCACCGCTGAGCAGCGCGGCGAGGAGATCCTCGCCGTCTTCGACACCGCCTTCGGCGAACTCCTGGCCGCGGACCCCGCCGCGTTCCGGGTCAAGTTCCGCAAGATGGCCGCCTCGGCGTTCGCGTTCTACCGCGGCACGGCCTGCCTCTTCTACCGCGACATGGAGCGCGAGCAGCACGGCGGCCCCTACCTGGACGACCGCACCAGCCGGGTGTGGATCCACGGAGACCTGCACGCGGAGAACTTCGGCACGTACATGGACGCGACCGGCCGGCTGATCTTCAACGTGAACGACTTCGACGAGGCGTACGTCGGCCCGTTCACCTGGGACCTCAAGCGGTTCGCCGCCTCCGTGGCGCTGATCGGCTACTCCAAGGCGCTGGGCGACGACCAGATCAGCGACCTGGTGCGCACGTACACGGCGGCCTACCGCGAGCGCATCCACGCGCTGGCCACGGGCGCCAAGAGCGACGAGGTGCCGCCCTTCACGCTGGACACGGCCGAGGGCCCGCTCCTGGACGCGCTGCGCGACGCCCGCTCGCTGACCCGCTTCGGACTCCTCGACTCCATGACGGTGATCCGCGACTTCGAGCGCCGTTTCGCCGAGGACGGCGGCTCCATCGAGCTGGACGCGGCGACGCGCTACAAGGTGCTCGCGGCGTTCGACGGCTATCTGGAGACGCTGCCGGAGTCGTCCCTGACCCGCCCGGACTCGTACCGCGTGAAGGACGTGGTCGGGCGCCGCGGCATCGGGATCGGCTCCGCGGGCCTGCCCTCGTACAACATCCTTCTGGAGGGCAACAGCGACGCGCTCGAGAACGACGTCGTGATCTACATGAAGCAGGGCCAGACCCCGGCGGCCTCCCGGCACATCACGGACGCGGCGATCCGCGACTACTTCCAGCACGAGGGCCACCGCACCGTCATCTCGCAGCGCGCCCTCCAGGCGCACGCGGACCCGTGGCTGGGCTGGACCGAGCTCGACGGATCGGGCCAGCTCGTCGCCGAGGTGTCGCCGTACGCGGTGGACCTGGACTGGGGCGACATCGACGACCCGGAGGAGATCGCGGCGGTCGTCGCCGACCTCGGCCGGGCCACGGCGGCGATGCACGCGGCGGCGGACGACCTCTCCGGCCAGTCCCTGGTGCCGTTCTCCACGGAGCGCGCCATCGACGCGGCGATCGCCGCCGACGAGGACGGTCTCGCGAAGCTGCTCGTCGACTTCGCGCACACGTACGGGGCACGCGCGCGTGCGGACCACCAGATCTTCGTGGACCTGTTCCGCAACGGCCGCATTCCGGGGCTGCCCGCCTAGCCCCCGGGGCGGCTTCCGCGCCCGCACGATTCGATAACACACAGCCACCCTTTAGGCATCGCCTACAGCCGGACATGACACACTCCTCCGCGATGGACGACATATCCGGGGCCGTTTCCGGGACCCAGCTCAGAGCCGTGCGCGCGGCGCTCTTCACGGCGCTCGTCGTGACGCTCTCCGCCGCGTCGCACGTCCTGCTGTCCCGGGCCCCGCTGCCGCTCACGACGGTCGCCGCGACCGCCGTCGCCGTCTTCGTGATCGCGTACGCGCTGGCCGGCCGGGAGCGCGGCTTCGGCCGCATCGCGGCGCTGCTCGTCCCGCTGGAGCTGGCCGCCGACACGGTCTTCACCACCGGCCAGCACGTCTGTTACGGCGAGGCGGGCGGCCCGGTCGCCGGCCCTCTGCGCTCGTTCGGCTTCGACGTGCTGTGCGGCGGGACCGTCGGCACGCCGCTGGCCCGGATGACCGGCGGCACCACCGACGAGGCCGCCGCCCTGCTCGCCCACAGCGACCCGGCGGCGTCCTGGCTGCTGCTCGGCGCGCACGTCACGGTCGGCCTGCTCGCGGCCGGCTGGCTGCGCCGCGGTGAGCAGGCCCTGGCGCAGCTGCTGCGCGCGATCGCCGCGTTCGCGTTCCGCCCGCTGCTGATCGCCTTCGCCGCGGTCACCGGCCACCTGGAGCCGGCCCCGAAGCGACCGCTCCCCGCCGCTCGCGTGCGGGTCGCCCGCCCGTCGATCCGGTTGCACTCCGTAGGACGGCGCGGACCGCCGTGCCCGGCTGCCTGAACCCGAGCCTGAGCACGACAGTCCCCCAACCGCTTTCACGAACCCACGGAGCAACAGATCATGAGCAAGCGCAACAGCCAGCAGGCGAAGTCGGCGGCCCGCGAGCGGCTGCGGATCGAGCGGGAGCGCCAGGCCAAGAAGGACAAGGCGAAGCGGACGGCGGTCGTCGCCGGCTCCATCGTCGGTGTCCTCGCGATAGCCGGCGTGGTCAGCTACCTGGTGGTGCAGGGCAACAAGCCCTCCCACTGGGAGGCCGCCAAGGAGGACGCCCTGGTCGCCCCGAAGAACACCAGCGGCAAGAACAACACCACGGTGATCCTCGGCGAGGACTCGGCCAAGAAGACGATCATCGCGTACGAGGACTCGCGCTGCCCGGTCTGCGCCGCCTTCGAGCAGGCCGTCGGCCCGACGATCAAGAAGGACATGGACGCCGGCAAGTACAAGATCCAGTTCGTCGGTGCCACCTTCCTCGACAACAACCTCCAGGGCGAGGGCTCGAAGAACGCGCTGAGCGCGCTCGGCGCCGCTCTGAACGTGTCGAAGGACGCTTTCTGGGACTACAAGGAAGCGCTCTACTCCACGAAGTGGCACCCGGAGGAGACCACCGACAAGTTCAAGGACGACGCGTACCTCATCAAGATCGCGAACACCGTCCCCGAGCTGAAGAACGACAAGGCCTTCCAGAAGGACGTCAAGGACGGCACCTTCGACAGGTGGGCCCTGGAGATGTCGAAGCAGTTCGACGACAACAAGTACGGGGTCCAGGGCACCCCGTCCTTCGTCCTCGACGGCAAGAAGCTGACCGGCTCCGACGGCGACAACGCGCCCGGCTCGGTCGACGAGTGGAACACCGCGGTGGACAAGGCCCTCAAGGGCTGACCCCCCACCTCGCACCTCACTGAACAGGGCCCGGCGCACGCGCCGGGCCCTGTCATGATCTGAGCGCTCCGGAGGAAGCCTCCGTTGTGATCTAGAGCGACTCCAGGAAGCCCAGCGCCACCCGCCAGGTGGCCTCGGCGGCCTCCTCGTCGTAGTCGGGCAGATCGGGGTCGGTGTAGAGGTGGCCGGCCCCGGCGTACCGGTAGACCTCGACGTCCGCCCCCGCGCGCCCCATCTGCAGATACCAGGCGGTCAGCCAGTCGTCCGTCTCGAAGGGGTCGGGCTCGGCGACGTGCAGCTGGACCGGCAGCTCGTCCACCGAGGCGTTCGCCGCGAGGTCGGACGTGCCGTGCAGTAGCAGCAGCCCCTTCGCCTTCTCGTCACCGAGGGCGAGGGTCTGGGCGGTCGCGGCGCCGAACGAGAAGCCCGCGTACACGAGCCCGCGGTCGGAGTAGGGCGCGGCCGCCAGCACGGCGCGCTTGAGCAGCTCGTCCTTGCCGATCTCGTCCCGGTGGGCCATGCCCTCCTCGACGGTGTCGAAGGTGCGCCCCTCGAAGAGATCCGGGGTCCACACCTCGTGCCCGGCGCCGCGCAGCCGGTCGGCCGCGGCCTCCACGGCGGGCCGCAGTCCGTACGTGGAGTGGAAAAGCATGATGTTCATGTGGCCCATGGTGCCAGGAACGCCACAGGTTAGAGGTGGTCGATCCCGGTTACCGTCGAGGGATGGAGAACGTACTGCGCCCGCTGATCGTTGTCGGTGGCTCGGTCGTGCTCACACTCCTCCTCGGGTGGGCCGTCGACCAGCTGCTGCAACGCACCGACCGACGCCATCACGAGACTCCGCTGTGGGGACTGCTGCGCCGCTGCCGCCTGCCACTTCAATTCGTCCTCTGCGCGGCACTGTTGCGAGGGTTCTACGACCACGCACAGATCGCCAAGGAACACTCCGCCGGAATCGGCCAGACCCTGAGTCTGGTCCTGATCGGCGCCACCGCCTGGCTGATCGTGCGGATCGCCACCGCCGTCGTCGAATCGTCCTACGCCCGCTACGCCACCAGCCACCGCGACGCGGCCCGGGTCCGCCGGGTGCGCACCCAGGTCACGCTGATCCAGCGCATCGTCACCGCGGTCGTCGGCGTCGTGGCGGTCGCCGCGATGCTGCTGACCTTCCCCGCGTTCAAGGCCGCCGGCGCCTCACTGCTGGCCTCGGCCGGCATCCTGGGCATCGTCGCCGGTGTCGCCGCCCAGTCGACGCTCGGCAACCTCTTCGCGGGGTTCCAGATCGCGTTCGGCGACATGGTGCGCATAGGCGACACCGTCGTGGTGGACGGCGAGTGGGGCACCATCGAGGAGATCACCCTCACCTTCCTCGCCGTCCGCACCTGGGACGAGCGCCGGATCACGATGCCGGTGTCGTACTTCACATCGAAGCCGTTCGAGAACTGGTCGCGCGGCGGCTCCCAGATGACCGGCACCGTCTTCTTCCACCTCGACCACAGCGCGCCTGTGCCGCTGATGCGCGAGAAGCTGCACGACATCCTGCTGGACTGCGCCGCCTGGGACGGCCGCGACTGGAGCCTGGCCGTCACCGACACCACGCCCAGCACGATGCAGGTCCGCGCCGTGGTCACGGCCAAGGACGCGGACGACATCTGGACGGTACGGGTCCGGGTCCGCGAGCAGCTGCTCCGCTGGCTGACCGAGCAGCACCCGTACGCGCTGCCGCGGATCAACACGGCGACGGCCCTGATCCCCCCGGACGAGATCGGCACGTCCCTGCCGACCTTCGACCTCATGCGGGACGGCCGGGCGCCGCGCACGGGCCGCGGCTGACCCCGCCGCCCTCCTCGGGCGAACCGGACCGCTCTACCGCAGACTCCGCACATCCAGATGCCGCAGCACCCGGTCGACGACCTCGGGGTCGGCGCCGGGTTCGCTGCGCGCGGCCAGCACCTCGTGCCGGGCCGCCGACATCATCTCGTTCTGGATCCGCCGGACCCGCTTGATCCGGGCGTAGCGCTTGGCCTGCGTCGCGCGCCGCTCCTCCGCCCCCATCTCCGGGTTGATGCGCAGCCCGATGTCGTAGGCCCGCCGCAGCATCTGCTCCTGCACGTCCTCCGGCAGCTCCTCGACGTCCTCGATCTCCTTGAGCCGCCGCTTCGCGGCCTTCGCGGCCCGCAGGGCGAGCTCCTTCTCGTACTCCTGCTCCAGCGCGGTGTCGGCCTGCACCCCGAGCTTCTTCACGAGCCAGGGCAGGCTGAGCCCCTGGAGGATCAGGGTCGCCATGATGACCCCGAAGGCGATGAAGACGATCTCGTCCCGCTTCGGGAAGGGGGAGTTGTCGTCCATGGTCAGCGGGATGGCGAGGGCCAGCGCCACGGAGGCCACGCCGCGCATCCCCGACCACCACATGATGACGGTCTCGCGCCAGCTCACCGGGATCTCCTCGGCGACGTCGCGCCGCGCGTGCAACCGCTGCGTCACCCAGGTCATCGGCATCAGCCACAGCAGACGTACGACGATGACGACGCCGACGACGGCGGCCGCCCAGCCGAGCATCTCGCCCCAGTGGCCCTCCGCGGTGCGGACGACGTTGTGGACCTCCAGGCCGATGAGCCCGAAGGCGACACCGGTGACGAGGGTGTCGACGACGTCCCAGAAGGCGCGGCCGGTCAGCCGCGTCAGCACGTCGTCGGCGTCGAAGGCGCGCTCGGCCAGGAACATGGCGACGGTCAGGACGGCGAGCACACCCGAGCCCCTGAGCTCCTCGGCCATCACGTAGGAGGCGTACGGGACCAGGAGCGTGAGGCCGATCTGGAGGGTGGCGTCGCCGAGGTAGCCCATCAGCCGGTTGGCGGCCCAGCCGAGCCCGACGCCGACGGCGACGGCCACGACGGCGGACAGGACCAGTTCGAGCGCGGCGTGCGGCACCGAGAAACTGCCGCTGACGGCGGCGGAGATCGCCACGTGGTAGAGCACGATCGCGGTCACGTCGTTGAACAGGCCCTCGCCCTCCAGGATCGACACCAGACGCCTGGGCAGACCGAGTTGCCCCGCGACGGCGGTCGCGGCGACCGGGTCGGGCGGCGCCACGAGCGCGCCGAGCGCGACGGCGGCGGCGATCGGCAGGCCCGGCACGACGGCGTTCGCCACGATGGCGACGGCGGCGGTGGTGACGAAGACGAGGGCGACGGCCAGCAGGAAGATGGGCCGCTTGTTGGCCGCGAACTGACGCCATGAGGTGCGGTGCACGGCCGCGTAGAGCAGGGGCGGCAGGACCAGCGGAAGGATCAGGTCAGGCGAGATGTCGACGTTCGGTACGGCCCGGATCAGGGCGAGGACGATGCCGAGCAGCGTCATCAGGACGGGCGCCGGCAGCTTGAGCCGGTCGCCGAGCGGCACGCTCAGGACGGCCCCGAGCAACAGCACGAACAGCAGGGCCAATTGATCCACGGGTGCTCCGACCAGAGTCGACGATCAAGACGTTCCGGCCTCAAGGGTGCCACGCGTAACCGGGCAAACCCCCCTACGGCCCGCCTCACACCCAGCGATTGAACACCCTCTCAGGGGCGCGAGGAACCGCGCACCCGCCTATCAGCGCCCCGCACTCACCAACCCGGCCAGGGGCGCGGGGAACTGCGCACCTACCCCCCAGCGCCCCGCACACTTCAACACCGCAGGCTGCCACCCCGCCAGGGGCGCGGGGAACTGCGCGACCGGCCACGACGAGACCGGCACACGACCACGAAGAACCCCGGCCGAGCCGGCTACCCCAGAGACTTCCTCATCGCGAGATGAGGGATCCCCGCATCCGGGAACTCCGCCCCGTACGCCACATACCCCAACCGCTCATAAAAGCCCAGCGCATGCGTCTGCGCATGAAGATCGACCGCGGCCATCCCCCGCCCCCGGGCAGCCTCCTCGACAGCCCCCACGAGAGCCGCCCCGACACCAAGCCCTCGGGCCACCTTCAGCACGGCCAGCCGACCGAGCGCCCCGACATCCGCCGCCCCGCCGTTCTTCACCGCCGCGGCCTCACCGGTCAACAGCCGTCCCGCTCCGAGCGGCAACCCGTCCTCCCGGACTGCCAGCACATGCACGGCCCCGGCGTCGTACGCGTCGTACTCCAACTCCTCCGGCACGCCCTGCTCGTCGACGAAGACCTCCCGCCGCACGGCGAAACAGGACTCGCGGTCCGCGTCGGTCTCGGCGACCCGCACGACGTACCCCTGCCCGGCGGAGCTCACTCGCTCTCCGCCCGCACCCGGTCGAGCGCGACCTGAAGGTCCTCGGGGTACTCGCTCGAGAACTCGACCCACTGCCCGTCGGCCGGGTGCTCGAACCCGAGCCGCACCGCGTGCAGCCACTGCCTTGTGATCCCGAGCCGCTTGGCGAGCGTCGGATCGGCGCCGTACGTCAGGTCGCCGACGCAGGGGTGCCGGTGCGCGGACATGTGCACCCGGATCTGGTGCGTACGGCCGGTCTCCAGCTTGATGTCGAGCAGGGAAGCGGCCCGGAACGCCTCGATGAGGTCGTAGTGCGTGACCGACGGCTTGCCCTCGGCCGTCACGGCCCACTTGTAGTCGTGGTTCGGGTGCCGCCCGATCGGCGCGTCGATGGTGCCGCTCATCGGGTCGGGGTGCCCCTGCACGAGCGCGTGGTAGCGCTTGTCCGGCACACGCTCCTTGAACTGCCGCTTCAGCGACGTGTACGCACGCTCGGACTTGGCGACGGCCATCAGGCCGGAGGTGCCCACGTCGAGGCGGTGCACGATGCCCTGCCGCTCGGCGGCACCGGACGTGGAGATCCGGTACCCGGCGGCGGCGAGCCCGCCGATGACGGTCGTCCCGGTCCAGCCCGGGCTCGGGTGGGCGGCGACGCCGACCGGCTTCACGATGACCACGATGTCGTCGTCGTCGTGCACGATCTCCATGCCCTCGACGGGCTCGGCGACGATCTGCACCGGAGCGGGCGCCTGCGGCATCTCCACTTCCAGCCAGGCCCCGCCGTGCACGCGCTCGGACTTGCCCACGACCGAACCGTCCACCGTGACCTTCCCGGCGGCGGCAAGCTCGGCGGCCTTGGTGCGGGAGAAGCCGAACATGCGGGAGATGGCGGCGTCGACGCGCTCGCCCTCCAGGCCGTCGGGCACGGGCAGGGTTCGGATCTCGGGAATCGTGCTCACACGTCGAGTATGCCGGAGGGCACCGACAGCCCCGCACCACAGCCCCTGTCGCCAGGGGCTGTGCCCCGGGTCCTCAGTCCTTGTGGACGGTCCCGTCCGGGTCGATCCCGCGGAACGACAGCAGCACGATCAGGATGCCGCCGCACACGATCGCGGAGTCGGCGAGGTTGAAGACGGGGTAGTTCTTCGGCGCGATGAAGTCGACGACGGCACCCTCGAAGACGCCCGGAGCGCGGAAGATCCGGTCGGTGAGGTTGCCGAGCGCCCCGCCGAGCAGCAGGCCGAGCGCGATCGCCCACGGCGTGCTGTAGAGCTTCTTCGCCAGCCTCGCGATGACGACGATCACCGCCGCCGCGATCAGGGTGAAGACGATCGTGAAGGCCTCGCCGATGCCCCAGGCGGCCCCGGGATTGCGGATCACCTCGAGCTGCAGCCAGTCCCCGAGGACGCGGATGGAGTCGCGGTGCTCCAGCTTCGCGACCACGATCAGCTTGCTGATCAGGTCCAGGCCGTACGCCAGAGCGGCCACCAGGAACAGCGCGGCGATGCGCCGCCTGCCCCGGGACACAGGGGCGACGGCCTCGTCGGGCGACGACTCCTCCGACACATCGGCCGGCGAATCGGCCCCGTCGGCCTTCTCCGGCTCCGCTGCCCCCGCCTCGGGGGAATCCGGCGTACCGATGATGCTCTCCGCCTCTGCCACGTGAGTCCCTCAACCTAGGTACCTGACTGAGGACGAGAGTACGGCACACCCGCGCGGCCACACAGGGACGGTGCGGCCCGTGACCTCAGTAGCGGCGCTCCTGCTTCTGCTTGCACTCCACACACAGCGTCGCCCGGGGAAAGGCCTGCATCCGCGCCTTGCCGATGGGGTTCCCGCAGTTCTCGCAGAGCCCGTACGTGCCGGCGTCGAGCCGCTCCAGGGCCCGCTGCGTCTGCTCCAGCATCTCCCGCGCGTTGGCGGCCAGCGCCATCTCGTGCTCGCGCGTGATGTTCTTCGTCCCGGTGTCGGCCTCGTCGTCCCCGGCCCCGTCCCCGGAGTCCCGCATGAGACCGGCGAGCCCGGTCTCCGCCGCCTCGATCTCGCTGCCGAGCCGCAGCGCCTCGCTCTGCAGCTCCGCACGCGCCTCTCCGACCTCGTCCGGGGTCCAGGGGTCCTCCCCGGGCCGCACGGCCAGCTCCCCGGGGACCACGGCGGACTCCCGCGCCTTGGGAACCCCGCCGGGCTTCTGCGCCGCCGTGGCCGTGCCCTGAGTCTTCTTCGCAACCACTGTCGTGGCTCCCGTCGTCTTCGCGGCCTCGGCCGCGCCCTCGGCCGCTGAGGCGACCGACTTCTTCACCGCACTCTTGCGTCCGGTGGGCTTCTCCCCGGCGCCGCTCTCGGCTGCGTCGGCCTTCTTCGCCGTCCCGGTCGCCTTCTTGGTCGTACGTTTCCCCGCCGCGACCTTTCCGGCACCCACGACCGCACTGTCGCTCTCCCCCGAAGGGGCGGCGCTTTTGGCGGTCGCCTTCTTAGCGGTCGTCTTCTTAGCGGTCGTCTTCTTAGCGGTCGTCTTCTCAGCCGTACGTTTTGCGGCCGGCTTCGCCGCACTCTTCTTCTTGCCGGTCGCCGTCGTCTTGGGCGCCACGTCCTCATCAGAGGCCCTGGCTACCCCGCCGGAGGCCTCGGCCGCCCCGCCGGAGGCACCCGCGCCCGTGGATCTGCCGGACGCCGACTGCTGAACGGCGGTCTTTTTCGCCACCATGGCCGCGGCCCCTTCACGAAGTGTGATCTTGCACGCGAATCGTGCTGGGACGATAAATCGACTCAAGGCCCGCGGCAACGGGGCACACGGGACGATCCGGCCGTCCCGCGGCCTCCCGTACGACGAACCCGCGGTGTTCGTGCCCAGCTCCCCGGCCGGTAAGCCCGGCAAATCCGGCCGATGTCCGCCTGCCCCGCGCCGGCCGGGCGACCAGTCCGGATCAGTCACCGTACGTATCGCCATTCGGGTCACCGCGCGCAGTTCCGCGCCGCGCCCCGCGCCCCACGGAAAACCGGTCGGCCGCCCCCGTCGGGGCGCCGTACACTGGGCGCAGCGAGAAGCGTGGATGGGGCCGAGTAGCGGCGTACGCAGCCAAGAGCGATCCGGGGTCGGTGGAAGCCCGGAGGCGAGCGCGACGCGAAGATCACCCCGGAGCCGCCGGAAGAACGCCGCAGTGCGCACGCAGCGGTCAGTAGACCCGGCATCGCGACCCCAATGAGGGGGCTCACCGGAGCACATCACGCACCGGAGGGCCAAGGAGGGTGGTACCGCGGGAGCGCGCCGCACACGGCGCAGCAGCCTCTCGTCCCTCCGACGGAGAGAAGCACGTCCGCCGGAGGAAGACTGATGACGCAGTACCGCCAGGTGCCCGCCCAGGTCGATCTGCCCGCCCTCGAGCACGCCGTGCTCGACTTCTGGCGCGAGCAGAAGATCTTCGCCAAGACCCTGGAGCAGTCCGAGGGGCGCCCCGAGTGGGTGTTCTACGAGGGCCCGCCCACGGCCAACGGCATGCCGGGCGCCCACCACATCGAGGCCCGCGTCTTCAAGGACGTCTTCCCCCGCTTCCGCACCATGCGCGGCTACCACGTGGCGCGTAAGGCGGGCTGGGACTGCCACGGCCTCCCGGTGGAGCTGGCGGTCGAGAAGGAGCTCGGCTTCAGCGGCAAGAAGGACATCGAGGCGTACGGCATCGCCGCGTTCAACGACAAGTGCCGCGAGTCCGTGCTGCGGCACACCGACGCCTTCGCCGAGCTGACGACCCGCATGGGGTACTGGACCGACCTCGACGACCCCTACGTCACGATGGACCCCGAGTACATCGAGTCGGTCTGGTGGTCGCTGAAGGAGATCTTCAACAAGGGGCTGCTGACCCAGGACCACCGCGTCGCCCCCTGGTGCCCGCGCTGCGGCACCGGCCTCTCCGACCACGAGCTGGCGCAGGGGTACGAGACGGTCGTCGACCCCTCGGTCTACGTCCGTTTCCCGCTCACCTCCGGTCCGCTGGCGGGCCGGGCCGCGCTCCTGGTCTGGACGACGACACCGTGGACCCTGGTGTCGAACACGGCGGTCGCCGCGCACCCCGAGGTCCGCTACGTCGTGGTGACGAACGGCGAGGAGCAGCTCGTCGTCGCCGAGCCGCTCGTCGAGAAGTCGCTCGGCGAGGGCTGGGAGCCGACCGGCGAGTCCTTCTCGGGCGCCGAGATGGAGCGCTGGAAGTACCAGCGCCCGTTCGAGCTGGTTGAGTTCCCGAGCGTCAGCGAGGGAACCAATGGGCCCAGCCCGGCCGAGGCGCACTATGTGGTGAACGCCGAGTACGTGACGACCGAGGACGGTACGGGTCTGGTCCACCAGTCCCCCGCGTTCGGTGAGGACGACCTCAAGGTCTGCCGCGCGTACGGTCTGCCGGTCGTGAACCCGGTCCGTCCCGACGGCACCTTCGAGGAGGACGTCCCGCTCGTCGGCGGCGTCTTCTTCAAGAAGGCCGACGAGGCGCTCACCGAGGACCTCGGCAACCGCGGCCTCCTCTTCAAGCACCTCCCGTACGAGCACAGCTACCCGCACTGCTGGCGCTGCCACACGGCGCTGCTGTACTACGCGCAGCCGTCCTGGTACATCCGCACCACGGCCGTCAAGGACCGTCTCCTCGAGGAGAACGAGAAAACGAACTGGTTCCCGGAGACCGTCAAGAACGGCCGTTTCGGCGACTGGCTGAGCAACAACATCGACTGGGCGCTCTCCCGCAACCGCTACTGGGGCACCCCGCTGCCGATCTGGCGCTGCGAAGAGAACCACCTCACGTGCGTCGGCTCCCGCGCGGAGCTGACGGAGCTGACGGGCACGGACCAGTCCTCGCTCGACCCGCACCGCCCCTACATCGACGACCTCACCTTCACCTGCACCCACGAGGGCTGCACGGAGACGGCGGTGCGCGTCCCGGAGGTCATCGACGCCTGGTACGACTCGGGTTCGATGCCGTTCGCGCAGTGGGGCTACCCGTACAAGAACAAGGAACTGTTCGAGTCCCGCTACCCCGCGCAGTTCATCTCCGAGGCCATCGACCAGACCCGCGGCTGGTTCTACACGCTGATGGCCGTCGGCACCCTGGTCTTCGACAAGTCGTCGTACGAGAACGTGGTCTGTCTGGGCCACATCCTCGCCGAGGACGGCCGCAAGATGTCCAAGCACCTGGGCAACACCCTGGAGCCGATCCCGCTGATGGACCGGCACGGCGCCGACGCGGTGCGCTGGTTCATGGCGGCCGGCGGCTCCCCGTGGGCGGCCCGTCGCGTGGGCCACGGCACGATCCAGGAGGTCGTCCGCAAGACGCTCCTCACGTACTGGAACACGGTCGCCTTCCAGGCCCTGTATGCGCGTACGTCGGACTGGGCGCCCAGCGCGGCGGACCCGGCCCCGGCCGAGCGCACGGTCCTGGACCGCTGGCTGCTGTCCGAGCTGCACCAGCTCACGGACGAGGTCACCAAGGCCCTGGAGACGTACGACACCCAGCGCGCCGGCAAGCTCCTCTCGGCGTTCGTCGACGACCTGTCGAACTGGTACGTGCGCCGTTCGCGCCGCCGCTTCTGGCAGGGCGACAAGGCCGCGCTGCGCACCCTGCACGACGTGGTGGTGACGGTCACGCAGCTGATGGCGCCGCTCACGCCGTTCATCACGGAGCGGGTCTGGCAGGACCTGGTCGTCCCGGTCTCCCCGGACGCCCCGGAGTCGGTGCACCTGTCGTCGTGGCCGGAGGCCGACCGCTCGGCGATCGACCCGAACCTGTCGGTCCAGATGGACCTCGTGCGCCGCCTGGTGGAGCTGGGCCGCGCCACGCGCGCGGAGTCGGGCGTCAAGACCCGCCAGCCGCTCTCGCGCGCGCTGGTCGCGGCGTCGGGCTTCGAGACCCTCAACCCGGAGCTGCACTCGCAGATCACCGAGGAGCTGAACGTTTCCTCGCTGGCCTCGCTCTCCGAGGTCGGCGGCTCCCTGGTCGACACGACGGCGAAGGCGAACTTCCGGGCGCTCGGCAAGCGCTTCGGCAAGCGTGTCCAGGACGTCGCGAAGGCGGTCGCCGACGCGGACGCCGCAGCGCTCTCCCTCGCCCTGCGCGAGGGCACGGCGTCGGTCGAGGTCGACGGCGAGACCGTCACGCTCGCCCCGGACGAGGTCATCATCACGGAGACCCCGCGCGAGGGCTGGTCGGTGGCCTCCGACTCGGGTGCGACCGTGGCGCTGGACCTGGAGCTGACGGAGGAGCTGCGGCAGGCGGGCCTGGCCCGTGACGCGATCCGCCTGATCCAGGAGGCCCGCAAGAACAGCGGCCTGGACGTCGCGGACCGGATCGCCCTGCGCTGGACGTCGACGGACCCGGCGGTGATCTCGGCCCTGTCCGAGCACTCCGGCCTGATCGCCGACGAGGTCCTCAGCCCGGACTTCGCCCAGGGCGAGGCGGACGACACGTACGGGGACCCGTTCACGGACGAGGGCCTGAGCCTGGTCTTCCGCCTCCGCAAGGCGTAGCCGGCTCGATCGCCCGCTGTGGGCAGGCGTCCCGCGCGGCGGAGCGCGTGGGCACAGCCCACAGCCCGGGGCACCGTGACAGCAGGCGCCCGCTGCAGTCCCCCGCAAAGGGTCGGGCCCCCCC
>NZ_BAAATS010000001.1:0-66651 GCF_039533535.1 Streptomyces kunmingensis | reverse complement strand
CCGGATCGTGAACACGATCCGGGCCGCGGCCTGAATGAACGCCGACGCCGTGTCTCAGGCGCGGGCCGCCCTCAGTTGTCGTCCTCGTCGATGAGGAACCCGCGCATCGGCGAGGGAGCCTGCTGCATCGGCTGCGGCGCCTGCGGCCGCACCGGCGCCATCGGCTGCGTCATGGCCGGCGACATCTGCTGCTGGCCGCCGCCGTAGGACGGGCCGCCACTCTGCTGGTTGCCGCCCATGCCCTGGTTGCCACCGTAGGACGGGGCACCCGCACCGGCCGGAGCCATCGAAGGCGCCGGGGACGGCGGCAGCGACGCGGTCGCCGGGGTACGCGGCGGGGCCAGCGAGTCGTCGGCCTGGGTCTCCAGCTGACGCAGCTGCGACTCCAGGTACGACTTCAGGCGCGTGCGGTACTCGCGCTCGAAGCCTCGCAGGTCCTCGACCTTGCGCTCCAGCGTGGCGCGGGCGGACTCCAGGGAGCCCATCGCGACGCGGTGCTTCTCCTGCGCGTCCCGCTCCAGGGCGTCGGCCTTGGCACGGGCGTCACGCTCGAGACCCTCGGCGCGGCTGCGAGCCTCGCCGACGATCTTGTTGGCCTCGGAGCGGGCCTCGGCGATCGCCTGGTCGGCGGTCTGCTGGGCCAGCGAGAGGACGCGCGCGGCGCTGTCGCCACCGGGGCCGCCCTGGCCGGGCTGCTGCATCTGCGGAGGACCGCCGTGGCCGCCCATGGGGCCGCCCATCGGTCCGCCCAGCTGCGGCTGGCCGCCCATCTGGCCCTGCATCGGACCCTGACCCATCGGGCCCTGGCCCATCGGACCCTGACCCATCGGGCCGGGACCCTGCGGGCCGCCGGGGCCCTGCGAGCCGTGGCCACCGGGACCGGCCGGAAGCTGCGGGGCACCGCTCGGCAGCTGCGGCGGGCCCCCCATGGGGCCGCCCATCTGCTGCTGCGGCGGGCCCGATATGCCGGCGGGCACCGGGGCGCCCGGACCGCGCATACCCTGCGGGGGTCCCTGCTGGTCCTGCGGGCCACCCTGGCCCTGCTGGTCCTGCGGGCCGCCGGGACCGGGGCCCTTGCGCATCCCGCCCTGCTGCTGGTTCTGCGCAGCGGCGCGGGTGGCTGCGGCCAGCTTGGCGCGCAGGTCCTCGTTCTCGCGGAGCAAGCGGGTCAGTTCGGCTTCGACCTCATCGAGGAAGGCATCGACCTCGTCCTCGTCATAGCCTTCTCGGAGGCGGACGGTCGTGAACTGCTTGTTCCGCACGTCCTCGGGGGTCAACGGCATCTCTTCACCTCAACGTAGTCGTCGGCATTCGGCAAGACCGTATCGTTCACAAGCCGCTCACGACGGTGATCAGGATGTAGACGATGATCATCAGTACGAAGAAGGACAGGTCGAGCGCCACGCCCCCGAGACGCAGCGGCGGGATGACCCGCCGCAGAAGCTTGAGCGGTGGATCAGTGACAGTGTAGGTGGCCTCCAGAACGACCACCATCGCCTTGCCGGGTTGCCACGAGCGGGCGAACTGGAAGACGTAGTCCATGACCAGCCGGAAGATCAGCACGATGAGGAAACACATCAGCGCGATGTAGACCACATCCAAAACCACGCCCATGTCGGCGGTTCCCTCTCCCCTGTTTCTCGTGCCTCGCGACTAGTAAGCCAGTCGTCGAACTAGTACTGCGTCTCAGCTCTGGTTGAAGAACCCACCCTCTGCGATACGGGCCTTGTCCTCCGCCGTGACATCGACGTTAGCAGGAGACAACAGGAACACCTTCTGGGTCACCCGCTCAATGCTGCCGTGCAGGCCGAAGACGAGACCAGCGGCAAAGTCGACAAGTCGCTTCGCATCGGTGTCGTCCATCTCCGTCAGATTCATGATCACCGGAGTGCCCTCACGGAAGTGTTCCCCGATGGTACGGGCCTCGTTGTACGTCCGGGGGTGCAGCGTGGTGATGCGGTAGGGCTCCCGCTCGGACACGACCTTTGGCATGATCACCGGTGCGTTCTTCTCCAGGCTCTGACGTTCAGGTGTGATGGATGCCACGGGGGCGATTCGCGCCGGACGTCCGGAATCGGCAGAGACCGAAGCGGGCTGACGCACCGGCTCACGCTGCGCGGGCGGCTGCACCACTCGTACCGATTCGTCCGCTTCTGTGGCGCGGGAGTTGTGTGACTGATGCGACGGTTCGTGCCGGTCGTGCCGTCGAGGGGCACGCTCGGGTTCCGGGTCGAGCTCGGGTTCGAAGTCGTCGTCGGGGTCGAACCCCCGGCCGTCGTACCCATCGTCCTCCACGAGGCCGAGGTAGACCGCCATCTTGCGCATCGCGCCGGCCATGCTCTGAGTCCTCCGCTCTGTGGTGGATCGGCTGACGTCAACCGAAGTGCCCGCGATCCACGTGATCTCCTCGCCCATCAGCGAGAATGACCATATTTTCTGCTGTGGTCCGATCCTTGGCGACGTTACCCGAGCCGGGGTCGGACTCCGAGTACCGCCGTACCGACGCGCACATGTGTCGCTCCGGCCGTCACGGCCTGTTCGAGGTCCGAACTCATCCCTGCCGACACCATGTTCGCAGCCGGATGAGCCGCGCGCAGGGCAGTCGACAAATCCATGAGGCGCTCGAACGCCGCCTGTTGCCGACCCGCGTAGACCCCCGCGAGCGGCGCGACGGTCATCAGTCCGTCGAGCCGCAGCCCCGGAGCTTCGGCCACGCGCGCGGCCAACTCCTCCACTCCGCCGAGGCCCACGCCACCGCGCTCGCCCCGGCCGTCCTCCTGGGCGTCGAGCGCGACCTGGATCAGGCAGCCCAGCTCGCGCTCCGACCGCTCGGCCTCCTTGGACAGCGCCGTGACGAGCTTCGCCCGGTCCACGGACTGCACCAGATCGGCATAACTCGCCACACTACGTACTTTGTTGGTCTGCAACTGACCGACGAAGTGCCAGGTGAGGGGCAGATCCGCGCACTCCGCGGCCTTGGGTGCGGCGTCCTGGTCGCGGTTCTCGGCCACGTGCCGCACCCCGAGCCCGGAGAGAATGCGCACATCGCTCGCGGGATAGGTCTTGGTGACCACGATCAGGGTCACGTCCTCGCGCTTCCGGCCGGCCGCCGCACAGGCTTCGGAGATACGTTCCTCCACCGCGGCCAGGTTCGAGGCGAGTTCTTCCTTACGTCCCTGAAGGTCCGTCATGTCGTATCAGTCCAGCCAGACATAGCCCGCGAGCCGGCCCGTGGTCCGGTCGCGGCGGTACGAGAAGTGGTCCTGCGACTCCCGCGTGCACACCGGCGACTGCTCCCGGTCGCGCACCCCGAGCCGCTCCAGTTGGGCGTGCACCCCGGCGCTCACATCGACGGCCGGGGTGCCCCAGCTGGTCTCGGCGTACGCCGCGGGCTCCACCGCGGCGACCTCCGCCCGCATCTGCTCCGGCACCTCGTAGCACCGGCCGCAGACCGCGGGGCCGGTACGGGCCACGATCCGGGCCGGGTCCGCGCCGAGCTCCACCATCGCCTGTACGGCCGCCGAGACGACCCCGGCGATCATGCCCGGGCGTCCCGCGTGCGCGGCGGCCGCGACCCCGGCGACGGGGTCGGCCAGCAGCACGGGGGTGCAGTCCGCGGTGAGCACGGCGAGGGGGAGCCGGCGCCGGGTGGTGACGATCGCGTCGACGTGCGGGATGTCGGCGTCCGTGGCCCAGGGCCCGTCCACCACCGCCACGTCGGGGCCGTGCACCTGGTTCATCCAGACGACCCTGGCCGGTTCGACGCCGAGCGCCTGCGCGGCCAACTCGCGGTTGCGCAGTACGGCTTCGCGGTCGTCGCCGACCGCGCCGCCGAGATTGAGCTCCTCGTACGGAGCGGCGCTCACCCCGCCCCACCGGTCGGTGAAGGCGAAGTGCGCGCCACTCGTAGAGGTCACAGCTGTGGGCTGTCCTATCACTGCCGTGCGGTTCCCATCGGGTTCAGGAACGTCACTTCAGGAAGTCCGGGACGTCCAGCTCCTCGGCCTGGCTGTCCGGGTAGGACGGCCGCGGCACGTGGGGCGTGCTGACCGGCGCGGAGGGGGCCTCGCTCACCGGGGTGGGCTTCTCGGCCGGCTCCGGCGTCTGCTCCTCGCGCGGCGTGACGCTGCCGAGGCTGCCGAAGGTCGGGCGGGAGGGTTCGGGGGCCGGCGCCGGACGGGCGGCCGGTACCGGTTCCTCGCGCTTGGCCGACGAGCCCATCACGGTGTCCCGCTTGGCCGGCGGCTGTCCGCCGTCGAACCCGGCGGCGATGACGGTGACCCGCACCTCGTCGCCGAGAGCGTCGTCGATGACCGCACCGAAGATGATGTTCGCCTCGGGGTGCGCGGCCTCGCTGACCAGCTGCGCGGCCTCGTTGATCTCGAAGAGACCGAGGTCGGAGCCGCCGGAGATGGAGAGCAGCACGCCACGGGCGCCGTCGATGGACGCTTCGAGGAGCGGCGAGGAGATCGCCATCTCCGCGGCGGCCACCGCGCGGTCGTCGCCGCGGGCCGAGCCGATGCCCATGAGGGCCGAACCGGCCTCGGACATCACGGACTTGACGTCGGCGAAGTCGAGGTTGATCAGGCCGGGGGTGGTGATGAGGTCGGTGATGCCCTGGACACCGGAGAGCAGGACCTGGTCCGCCGACTTGAAGGCGTCGAGGACGGAGACCTGGCGGTCCGAGATGGACAGGAGCCGGTCGTTCGGGATGACGATGAGGGTGTCGACCTCTTCGCGGAGCTCGGCGATGCCGTCCTCCGCCTGGTTGGCCCGGCGCCGCCCCTCGAAGGTGAACGGCCGTGTGACCACACCGATCGTCAGGGCGCCCAGCGAGCGGGCGATGTTGGCCACGACGGGTGCGCCGCCGGTGCCGGTGCCGCCGCCTTCGCCGGCGGTGACGAAGACCATGTCGGCCCCCTTGAGGACCTCCTCGATCTCCTCGCGGTGGTCCTCTGCCGCCTTGCGGCCGACTGCCGGATTGGCTCCGGCGCCGAGTCCGCGGGTGAGTTCACGGCCGACGTCGAGCTTGACGTCCGCGTCGCTCATCAACAGAGCTTGCGCGTCGGTGTTGATGGCGATGAACTCGACGCCCTTGAGACCGACCTCGATCATCCGGTTGATGGCATTGACACCACCGCCGCCGACACCGATGACTTTGATGACTGCGAGGTAGTTCTGCGGTGCTGCCACGTCGAAGGCCTCTCGCCTCGAGTTACGTGTCGCCGCCTCGCGTTCTGCCGAAGCGACGACTGATGTCGAATGGGGACGGTCCGGACTACTAGTCGACTGCCGACCCGAACCCTAACGGTGAAGTTTAGGGTTACCAGTGTGTCTGTTCCCTGGACTCTTCCGAACCTGACACTAAGTCGACAAGTGGCGCCCGTTCAACGAACACGCCGAACCTCCCGTTTTTCTTTTCACCCTATGTGATCAGCCGTAGCGCTGCCCAACCAGGGTGCTGGCCTGCGCTGATGAGCGTCAACTCCCTGATGAGGCCGGGGCGGTGGGAACACTTACGTCGAAGTGTTCGGCCTTCGGATCGGCTTTCATGAGGGTGGTGAGTACGCGCGCCTTCGTCTCCCCCTTCTCGGCACTTCCCCATACGACCTCCCGTCCGGCGGTGAGCTCCAGGGAGATGTCGTCGTACGAACGGACCTTGACGGTACGGGTGTCGCGCGCCACCGCGTCCGGAAGCCGCCTCGCGACGCGGACCGCTTCGCGGACCAGCCGGTCCGGACCGAAGCGTCGCAGGCTTGCCGCCGCGCCGCTCTGATCCGGCGTCAATTCCAGCCGGGGAACGCCCTTCGGGGCCTTGTCCACCGTCGCGAAACGAACACCTTCGTGGTCCACTTCGACGAACTTGCCCGCATTTCTGGCGTCTTCGACAATCAGGACCGGCTGGCGTTCCGTCACTTTCAGCCCGATTCCATGCGGCCAGGAACGCACCACGTCCACCGAGTCGATTCGAGGCAGTTTCCGGCGAATTCGGTCCTCGATGGCGTCGGCGTCGACGGAAATCAGCGGGGCGCCGACCGGTACCGCCGCCGCCGCGCGCACCTCCGCGGGCGTGAGGACGCCCGTTCCGGAGGTGGTGACGCGCTCGACGCGCAGCCACTGCGATCCGTAAAGGAGCCAGATGGAGCCCGCTCCGACCAGAACGAGCAGGACTCCGGTCACGACAAGGGTGCGCATGCTCGGGATGCGCAGTCGGCGGGGTGGCGGGGGCGGGCCGGATTCGGACGCCTCGGCTTCGTCTCGTTCGCCGCGGTCCGCGGTGGTCGCTCCGGCCACGCTCCCCTGCCTCACATGTCGTACGCCCCTAGCGGCGTGAGTTGATCGCCTCGTACACCATTCCGACGAGCAGGTCGTCGGCGTCCCGGCGGCCGAACTCCGAGGCGGCCCGGGACATCTCGTACAGCCGGTGCGGGTCGGCGAGCACGGGCAGGACGTTGCCCTGGACCCACTCGGGGGTCAGCTCCGCGTCGTCGACCAGCACCCCGCCGCCGGCCTTGACCACCGGCTGGGCGTTGAGCCGCTGCTCGCCGTTGCCGATGGGCAGCGGGACGTAGGCGGCCGGGAGTCCGACGGCGGAGAGTTCGGCGACGGTCATCGCGCCCGCGCGGCACAGCATCATGTCGGCCGCGGCGTACGCGAGGTCCATCCGGTCCACGTACGGTACCGGGATGTAGGGGGGCATTCCCGGCATCTGCTGGACCTGCGGCAGTTCGTTCTTCGGGCCGACCACGTGCAGGATCTGGATGCCGGACTGCTGGAGCAGCGGCGCGACGCGCGTGACGACCTCGTTCAGGTGGCGAGCGCCCTGGGAGCCGCCGGAGACGAGCAGCGTCGGCAGGTTCGGGTCGAGGCCGAACGCGGCGCGGGCCTCGGGGCGGACCGCGGCCCGGTCGAGCATGGCGATCGTGCGGCGCAGCGGGATGCCGATGTAGCGGGCGTCGCGCAGCTTGCTGTCCGGGGTGGAGACGGCAACGCCTGCCGCGTACCGCGACCCGATCTTGTTGGCGAGGCCGGGCCGGGCGTTGGCCTCGTGCACGACGATCGGGACGCCGGCGCGCTTGGCGGCGAGGTAGCCGGGCAGCGCGACATAGCCGCCGAACCCGACGACGCAGTCCGCCTTCGTGCGCTCCAGGATCTGCTCCGCCGCCTTGATGGTGCCGCGCAGCCGCCCAGGAACGGTGATCAGTTCAGGGGTGGGTTTGCGTGGCAGCGGTACGGCGGGGATCAGCGCCAGGTCGTAGCCGCGCTCCGGTACGAGACGGGTCTCCAGGCCGCGCTCCGTGCCGAGCGCCGTGATCCCCACGGTCGGGTCCTGCCTGCGCAGGGCGTCCGCGAGGGCGAGCGCCGGCTCGATGTGGCCGGCGGTCCCCCCACCGGCGAGTACGACATGCACCGAAATTCACCGCTCTCCGGACGTACGCGCCGAGGCGCGCCGTCGCATCGTGTTCCATCTCATCCGTGGCTGCCGCATGGCCAGGGCCGCCCGCGCCGCCGGCTCGTCCCGCGCGAACGCGATCAGCAGGCCTACGGCGAACATGGTCGGCAGCAGGGCGGACCCCCCGTACGAGAACAGCGGGAGCGGGACTCCGGCGATCGGCAACAGGCCGAGCACCGCACCGATGTTGACCACGGCCTGCGCCGTGATCCAGGTGGTCACGCCTCCCGCGGCATATCTCACGAAGGGGTCCTCCGTGCGTCCGGCCACGCGGATACCCGCATAGCCTAGAGCCGCGAACAGGGCGAGCACCGACAGCGTCCCTGCCAGGCCCAGTTCCTCACCGGTGATGGCAAAGATGAAGTCGGTGTGCGCTTCGGGAAGTTGACCCCATTTTTCCACACTCGCGCCCAGGCCGGAACCGAAGAATCCGCCGGAGGCAAGGGCGTAGATCCCGTGCAGTCCCTGCCAGCACATGTCGTCGGGTCCGGCGTCGGCGCGGCCCAGGCAGGCGAGGCGTGCCATGCGGTTCGGGCTGGTCTTGATGAGCATGATGCCGATCGCGCCGGCCACCGACAGGACGCCCACGAACAGCCGCGTGGGGGCGCCCGCGAGCCACAGCAGGCCGAACAGGATGGCGGTGAGCAGGATCGCCGTGCCCATGTCGCCGCCGAGCATGATCAGGCCGAGCAGCAGGAACGCCATCGGGACCAGCGGCACCAGCATGTGCTTCCACTGGGTCAGCAGCCGCTTGTCGTGCTTGCGCGCCAGCAGGTCGGCGCCCCACAGGATCAGCGCCAGCTTCCCGAACTCGCTGGGCTGGAGCATGAAGGGGCCGCCGAGCGAGATCCAGTTCTGGTTGCCGTTGATCGACACCCCTATCCCCGGCACCTGCACCAGGGCCATCAGGAAGACGCTGACGGCGAGGATCGGGTACGCGAGGGCGCGGTGCAGCTTCACCGGCATCCGCATCGCGAGCACCAGCAGGACCGAGCCGAGAACGGCCGCGACGAACTGCTTGCGGAAGAAGTACGAGCTGGACAGGCCCATCTGCAGGGCCGTGATCATCGAAGCCGAGTAGACCATCACCAGGCCGAGACCGGTGATGAGCAGCGCGGAGCCGAGGATCAGGTAGTACGCGGTGAGCGGCCGGTCCCAGGCGCGGCGGGCCTGCGTGTACAGGCGGCGCAGGGGATTGGCGCGCGCCCGGTAGACCCTGCTGGTCTTTCTCGGCGGGGCCGGGGGGCGCTTGGTGGTGCGCGCGCTGCTACCGGCCATTGCCGCTCCCCCACGGTGAGAGCCTGTGAAGCCGGCTCGGCGTTCGCTGGTGCGCTGCCACGTTCCCCTCCCGAGGGTGCCCGGTGACGCCGGGCACCCGAAGGTACCGTCAGACGCCGGCGGCGCCGAGTTCGCGGACCGCAGTCGCGAACGCCTCGCCGCGCTTGTTGTAGTTGGTGAACATGTCCATCGACGCGCAGGCCGGGGCCATCAGCACGGTGTCCCCCGGACGGGCGAGCCGTGCCGCCTCCTGGACCGCCGCGGACATCGCCCCAGTGTCGGTCCGGTCGAGGTCGACGACGGGTACTTCGGGGGCGTGTCGCTCCAGGGCTTCGCGGATCAGGGCGCGGTCCGCGCCGATCAGGACGACGCCGCGCAGCCGCTGTGCCGCGCCCTTGACCAGCTCGTCGAAGGTCGCGCCCTTGGCGAGCCCGCCGGCGATCCACACGATCGACTCGTAGGCGGCCAACGAGGCTTGCGCGGCATGGGTGTTGGTCGCCTTGGAGTCGTCGACGTAGGCCACCTCGGCGACGTCGGCGACGTGGGCGATGCGGTGGGCGTCGGGGGTGAAGTTGCGCAGTCCGTCGCGTACCGCGGCCGGTTCGACGCCGAAGGCGCGGGCGAGGGCCGCCGCCGCGAGGGCGTTGGCGACGTTGTGCGGGGCGGCGGGGGTCACGTCGGAGACCTCGGCCAGTTCCTGGGCGTTCTTCTGGCGGTCCTCGACGAAGGCCCGGTCGACCAGGATGCCCTCGACGACGCCGAGTTCGGAGGGGCCCGGGGTGCCGAGGGTGAAGCCGATGGCCCGGCAGCCCTCTTCGACGTCGGCGCCGCGGACGAGGCGCTCGGTGGCCTTGTCCGCGGTGTTGTAGACGCAGGCGACCTGATTGCCCTCGTAGATACGGCCCTTGTCGGCGGCGTACGCCTCCATGGAGCCGTGCCAGTCAAGGTGGTCGGGCGCGAGGTTGAGGACGGCGCCGGAGTGGGCGCGCAGCGAGGGCGCCCAGTGCAGCTGGTACGAGGACAGCTCGACGGCGAACACGTCGTACGCGTCGTCTCCTTCGAGGACGACGTCGACGATCGGGGTGCCGATGTTGCCGACGGCGGCCGTGCGCAGGCCTGCCGCGGTCAGGATCGAGGCGAGCATCTGCGTCGTGGTCGTCTTGCCGTTCGTGCCGGTGATGGCGAGCCAGGGCGCCGCGTCGGGGCCGCGCAGCCGCCAGGCGATCTCGACGTCCCCGACGACCTCGACGCCCGCTTCGGCGGCTGCCGCGAACAGCGGCGAGGAGGGCTTCCAGCCCGGGGAGGTGACGACAAGGTCGGTGCCCTCGGGCAGGGTGGCGGCATCCCCCAGTCGTACGGAGATGCCCTCTTCTTTAAGAAGGGCGGCCTTTTCGTGGTGGGCGGGGCCCTCCCCGCCGTCCACGACGGTGACCGACGCGCCGAGGCCGACCAGGGCGCGGGCGGCGCTGAGGCCGCTCACGCCGAGACCGGCGACGGTGATGTTCATCCCCTGCCAGGAACCCTGACCAGATGTCACTTCTTGGCTGCCCATCCTGCGTAGAAGAGGCCGAGTCCGACGATCACGCACATGCCCTGGATGATCCAGAAGCGGACCACGACAAGGACTTCGGACCACCCCTTCAGTTCGAAGTGGTGCTGGAGTGGCGCCATACGGAAGACGCGCTTGCCGGTCAGCTTGAAGGAGCCGACCTGGATGACGACGGACATCGTGATCATCACGAACAGGCCGCCGAGCAGCGCGAGGAGCATCTCGGTGCGCGAGCAGATCGCGAGACCGGCGAGGGCGCCACCGAGGGCCAGCGAGCCCGTGTCACCCATGAAGATCTTGGCGGGCGAGGTGTTCCACCACAGGAAGCCGAAGCAGGCGCCCATCAATGCTGATGCGACGACGGCCAGGTCCAATGGGTCTCTGACTTCGAAACACGCCGCTGGGTTGGTGAGGGTCTGCGCGTTGGCGCAGGACTCCTGGAACTGCCAGACGCCGATGAACGTATAGGCGCCGAAGACCATCACGGAGGCGCCGGTGGCGAGGCCGTCGAGGCCGTCCGTCAGGTTCACGCCGTTCGACATCGCGAGGATCATGAACAGCGCCCAGACGACGAAGAGCACCGGGCCGATGGTCCAGCCGAAGTCCTCCACGAAGGAGAGCCGCGTCGAGGCAGGGGTCTGCCCACGGGCGTCCGCGAACTGCAGGGACAGCACCGCGAAGGCGATACCGACGGTGAGCTGACCGGCCATCTTCGCCTTGGCCCGCAGACCGAGCGAACGCCGCTTGACGATCTTGATGTAGTCGTCGAGGAAGCCGACCAGTCCCATGCCCGCCATCAGACCGAGCACGAGCAGACCCGACAGGGTCGGGGTCGCGCCGGTGATCAGCTTGGACAGGAAGTACGCGATGAGGGTCGCCAGGATGAAGGCGATACCACCCATGGTCGGCGTACCGCGCTTGGCGTGGTGCTCACGCGGGCCGTCGTCACGGATGTACTGCCCATAGCCCTTGCGCGCAAGGAGCTTGATGAGCAGAGGCGTCCCGATCAGGGTCAGAAAGAGCCCGATCACGCCCGCGAAGAGGATCTGCTTCATCATCGGGCATCGACCTCGCCCTCGAGCAGCGCCTGTGCCACGCTCTCCAGGCCCACCGACCTGGAGGCCTTCACGAGCACGACGTCACCCGGGCGCAGCTCGCTGCGCAACAGGTCGACAGCCGCCTGTGCGTCGGACACGTGCACCGACTCCTCACCCCACGAACCCTCGTTATAGGCGCCCAGTTGCAACCAGGACGCTTCCCTGCCCCCGACTGCCACGAGCTTGCTGACGTTGAGCCGGACAGCGAGCCGTCCGACCGCGTCGTGCTCGGCCAGCGCGTCGTCGCCGAGCTCGGCCATGTGCCCGAGCACCGCCCACGTACGCCGCCCCCGGCCCATGGCCACCAGCGCGCGCAGGGCCGCTCGCATGGACTCGGGGTTCGCGTTGTAGGCGTCGTTGACGATCGTGACGCCGTCCGAACGCTCGGTGACCTCCATCCGCCAGCGGGACAGGGAGTCCGCCTCGGAGAGCGCGAGCGCGATCTCCTCCACGGACATGCCAAGGTCATGGGCGACGGCGGCCGCGGCGAGCGCGTTCGACACGTGGTGCTCACCGTACAGGCGCAAGGTCACTTCGCTGCACCCGGAGGGTGTGTGAAGGCTGAACGAGGGCTGCCCGTTCTCCGTGAGCCGGACATTCTCGGCACGTACGTCGGCTTCCGCGGCCTCTCCGAAGAACAGCACCTTCGCTTTCGTACGGGACTCCATGGCCCGTACGAGCGGATCGTCCGCGTTGAGGATCGCGGTGCCGTCTGCGGGCAGCGACTCGACCAGCTCGCCCTTCGCTTCCGCGATCTGCTGCCGGCCGCCGAACTCGCCGATGTGCGCGGTGCCGACGTTGAGGACGACGCCGACCCGCGGGGGTGTGAGGCCCGTCAGGTACTGAATGTGGCCCTTTCCGCGGGCGCCCATCTCCAGGACGAGGAACCGCGTCTCGTCGGTGGCGGAGAGGGCGGTCAGCGGCAGGCCGATCTCGTTGTTGAACGAGCCGGGCGTGAAGACCGTGGGTGCCTTGCTGCGCAGCACCTGGGCGATCAGGTCCTTGGTGCTGGTCTTGCCGGCCGAGCCGGTCAGCGCGACGAGGGTGGCGCCGAGCCGCTCGACGACGTGCCGGGCAAGCGCACCGAGCGCCGTCTGGACGTCGTCGACGACCACGGCGGGCACGCCGACGGGGCGGGACGCCAGAACGGCGACCGCACCCTTTTCCACGACATCGCGCGCGTAGTCGTGGCCGTCCACGCGCTCGCCCGCGAACGCGGCGAACAGGCTGCCGGTCTCGACCTTGCGCGAGTCGATGACGACCGGCCCGGTGACCCGGACCTGCGGATCCGGTATGTCGTACGTCTGCCCGCCGACAACTGAGGCGATCTCGGCGAGGGAGAGGGCGATCACAACTTCATCCCTGGGTTTGCTCGATGGCTTCGCGAAGCACCAGGCGGTCGTCGAAGGGACGCACCACCCCGGCGATGTCCTGGCCCTGCTCGTGGCCCTTGCCCGCGACGAGCACCGTGTCGCCGGGCTCGGCCCGGGCGACGGCCGCGGCGATGGCGGCGGCCCGGTCCTCGAAGACGGCGACGTCGCCGCGCTCGTGCGCGGGAACGTCGGCGGCGCCCGCCAGCATCGTGGCGAGGATCGCGAGGGGGTCCTCGCCGCGCGGGTTGTCGGAGGTGAGGATGGCCGTGTCGGCGAACCGGGCGGCGGCCGCGCCCATCGGCATCCGCTTGGTCCTGTCCCGGTCGCCGCCGCAGCCGAGCACGATGTGCAGCTTGTTCTCGGTGACCTTGCGCAGCGCCTTCAGGACGGACTCGACGGCGTCGGTCTTGTGCGCGTAGTCGACGACGGCGAGGTACTCCTGGCCGGCGTCCACGCGCTCCAGGCGGCCCGGTACGCCGGGTACCGCGGCGACGCCGTCGGCCGCGGTCTGCGGGTCGATCCCGGCGACGGCGAGGGTGACGATCGCGGTGAGGGTGTTGGCGACGTTGAAGGCGCCCGGCAGCGGTGCCTTGGCGGTGATCCGCTCGCCCTTGGGGCCCACGACGGTCAACGTGGAGCCGAGCGGCCCCACTTCGACGTCCTCGGCGCGCCAGTCGGCGTCGGGGTGGCCCTCCGCCGAGAAGGTGACGACGGGGACCTCGGACTCGCGGATGAGCCGGCGGCCGTACTCGTCATCGAAGTTCACGACGCCCTGTTTGCTGCGTGCGCGTGTGAACAGCTGCGCCTTCGCCCGGAAGTAGTCCTCCATGTCGGAGTGGAACTCCATGTGCTCCGGGCTGAGGTTGGTGAAGACGGCGACGTCGAAGACGCAGCCGTCGACCCGGCCGAGCACGAGGGCGTGGCTGGAGACCTCCATGGCGACGGCATCGACGCCGCGCTCGCGCATGACCGCGAACAGGGCCTGGAGATCGGTGGCTTCGGGGGTGGTGCGCTCGGACTTGATGCGCTCGTCCCCGATGCGCATCTCGACGGTGCCGATGAGTCCGGTCGAGCGGACCGACTTCAGACCGCCCTCGACGAGGTACGCGGTGGTGGTCTTGCCGGAGGTGCCGGTGATGCCGAGCTGGAGCAGGTCCTTGCCCGGGTGGCCGTAGATCGTGGCGGCCAGCTCGCCCATCCGCGCGCGCGGGTTGTCCACGACGAGCGGCAGTAGCCCGGCCTCGACGACGCGCTCGGCGCCGGCCGGGTCGGTGAGGGCGGCGACCGCGCCGAGGGTGGCGGCCTGGGCGGCGTAGTCGGCGCCGTGCGCGCGGGCGCCGGGCAGGGCCGCGTACAGGTCGCCGGGGCGCACCGCACGGGAGTCGTGGGTGATCCCGGAGATGCCGGGGAGGGTGGACGCGTCGGTCGTCTGGGGCACGGGGACACCCAGCTGATCTGCCAGTTCCGCGAGGGGGGTGGCGGATACCTCGACCGGCCGCGGCGGCCCGGGATATGTCACGGGTGCGCCCTTCTGGGTGGTTTGGGACTGATCAGCGTGTGGCACGGCGGTGAGCGTACCGGGCGCACCCCCCGCTGAGCGAAGCGAGGGGCGTCGGGGTCGGTGGTTCCCGGAGTCCGGGGTGATGGTTGTCACGAGCTCTTCAGGGTGTCTTCACTGTGAGGTGATCATGGTCACGGCATGTCCTGGCCGTCATGGCTGGAACGTGACGGGCAGCCGTGCGGACTTGGTGCCGGTGGGCGGCACTTGGAGGGTCTTCAGAGCGAACTCCATGACCTGCTTGTAGATGGGGCCGCAGATCTGGCCGCCGAAGTAGCTCCCCTTCGTAGCGTTCTGGATGGCGCAGTAGACGGTGACGCGCGGCTTGTCGGCGGGCGCGAACCCGGCGAAGGACGACGTGTACCCCTTGTAGCGGCCGGTAGCCGGGTCGACACGGTTGGCCGTGCCCGTCTTGCCCGCGACGCGGTAGCCGGGGATCCGGGCCTTCGTCCCCGTGCCTTCCTCGTCGTCGACCACGGATTCCAGCATCTTCGCGACCGTCTTCGCCGTCTTCGCGCTGACGACCCGGGTCTCCTTGGGCCGGGGGGCGGGGGTGAACCGGCCGTCGGGGCCCTTCTCGCCGCGCACGAACGTCGGTTCGATGCGCACGCCGTCGTTGGCGATGGTCGAGTACACGGAGGCCGCCTGCATCGCGTTGATGGAGAAGCCCTGCCCGAACGGGATCGTGTACTGCTGCGACGTCGACCACTTGTCCGCCGGAGCGAGGATGCCCGCGGTCTCACCGGGGAAGCCGAGGCCGCTCTGCCGGCCGATGCCGAACTTGCGCAGGTAGGAGTAGAGGGTCTGGTTGGCCTTCGGCTGCGTGGAGCCGAGCTCGCCGGTGGCCAGGATCGTGCCGATGTTGCTGGACTTGGCGAGCACGCCGTTGAGCGTCAGGTTCCACGTCGGGTGGTCGATGTCGTCCTGGAAGAGCCGGTCGCCGCGGTGCAGCCGGTTGGGCACGGTGACGTGCGTCAGCGGGGTGGCCGCGTTCTCCTCCAGGATCGCCGCCATCGACATGACCTTGGCGGTGGAACCGGGCTCGTACGCGTCCTGGAGCGCGGCGTTGCCGAGCGCGGTGGCGTTGGCCTGCGACAGGTCGTTCGGGTCGAAGCCGGGCGCGTTCGCCATGGCCAGGACCTCACCGGTCCGGGTGTCCTGCACTATCACGTAGCCGCGGTCGGCCCCGGACTTCTTCACCTGCTCGGCGATCGCGTCCTGCGCGGCCCACTGGATGTCGCGGTCGATGGTCAGCTCGACGTCGGAGCCGGCCACCGCGGGCTGCTCGGTGCTGCCGGCCGTCGGCACCTGCTGTCCGCCGGACTGGGCGTAGCGGATCTTGCCGTTCTTGCCCGCGAGCTCCGCGTCGAGCTGCTGCTCGACCCCGCCGCCGCCCTTGCCGTCGGCGTTGACCCAGCCCAGTATCCCGGCGGCGAGGTCCCCGTTCGGATACACGCGCTTGCTGCTGGGGTCGGCGAGCACACCGGACAGCACGCTCGCCTCGCGGCCCTCGGCGTTCGCCTTCTCGTTCAGCGTCGACCTGAGGTCCTTGATCTGCTTCCAGACCTGCGGTGTCTGCCGCGCGGCGAGCCGCACGTACCGGGTGTTCTTGGTCCGCAGCTTCTCGGCCAGCTTGTCCGCGTCCATCCTGACGATCGGCGACAGGAGCGCCGCCGCCTGCTCGGGCGCGTCCTTGACCTTGGTGGCCTTCTGTGTGAACAGCGTCGGGTCCGCGGTGATGTCGTACGCGTCCACGCTCGTCGCCAGCGAGACGCCGCTGCGGTCCGTGATGCCGCCGCGCTCGGCGGCGATGGTGTGGCTGACGTACCGATTCAGCTCGGCCTTGGCGGCGTACGCGCTGGCGTCGACACCCTGCACCTGGAGGAGACGGACGACGAAGACCATGAGGACGAGCGTGAGGCCCAGGCTCACCATCCGCAGGCGGGGCCGGGGGCTGCCCAGGCGCAGTGGAGTGGGCGACTTCGAGGACGCGGGGCGCGGGCGCCGTGCGGCAGGGCGCGCGCCCTGACCCGAGCGCCGCTGCGGGGCGGGACGGGACGTTCTGCCGCCGCGCGCGGGTCCTGGCACGCGGCGGCGCGGGGGCTCCCTGTCGGTCATGGCGTCACCTGCCGGGGTTCGAAGGGGCGGGGGCCGTGGGCGTCGCCGAGGTGTTCGGATCCGGCTGCGCGGACGGATGGGCCGAAGGACCGGCCGGAGCACCGGCCGAGGGGCCGGTGGACGGACCGGCGGAGGGCGTCGCGCCGGGCGTCGCCGGCGTGGGAGGCGTCGTGGTGGGCGTCGTGGCCGCCGACTCCGAGGCGCTCGGGGCCGCGTGGATCATCTCGGGCGGCGGGGGCGCCTGGTACGCCGGTGCGGTCAGCGCGGCCGGGCTCGGCACCCCGCGGACGGTCCCGTTCGGGGTGAGGAAGACGGGGTCGCCGCCCTGGACCATGCCGAGTTCGCGGGCGCGGCGCTGGAGGGCGTCGGGCGCCGAGTAGGAGTCGACGTCGCGCTGGAGCTGCTGCTCGTCGTCGGTCAGCTCGGTGGTCTGCTTCTTGAGCCTGCTGAGCTTGAACGATCCTTCGTTGAGGGAGGAGTTCAGCAGCAGCAACGTGATGAGGCCACCGCCGAGCAGCAGGACCACGAGGAGGACGAACGGGGTCCGTGCGGCCTGGGCGCCGCCGGACGGAGCGACCGGGAACAGCCGCGCCAAGCGGGCGGCCCTCCCCCGTGGCCCGCCCGCGGAGCCGCCGGACCTCTTCGGCCCCTGGGAGCCTTTGGGCGCCCTGGCTCCTCTGGCCCCTCCGGTCCCGCTGGAACTCCCGGGCCCCTTGGGGCCTTTGGAACCCCTCGCGTCCTTCGAGCCGTCCCTGGAGCCGTCTTTCGGGCCGTCTTTCGAGCCGCTCCTGGCGGTCATGGCCACCTCTCCACGCGCGCGTGCCTCACTCGGCGACCTCCTCGCGGATGCGCTGCGCACCCCGCAGCCGTGCCGGGGCGGCCCGGCGGTTCTCGGCGACCTCTTCCTCCGTGGGAAGTTCGGCACCGCGGGTGAGCAGCTTGAGCCGGGGCTGGTATCGCTCGGGGACGACGGGCAGGCCGGGCGGCGCCGTGGTGGCGGCACCGGCCGCGAACACCTGCTTGACCAGCCGGTCCTCGAGCGAGTGGTACGACAGGACAGCGATCCGGCCGCCGACCGCGAGTGCCCGCACGGCGGCCGGGACGGCCCGCTCCAGAACGCTCAGCTCGCCGTTGACCTCGATGCGCAGGGCCTGGAAGGTGCGCTTGGCGGGGTTGCCGCCGGTGCGCTTGGCGGCCTGCGGCAGGGAGTCGCGGATCAGCTCGACGAGCCGCGCGCTGTTGGTGAACGGTTCCTTCTCGCGCTCGCGCACGACGGCCGAGACGATCCGCTTGGCCTGCTTCTCCTCGCCGTACTGGCGCAGGATCCGCACCAGCTCGCCCGGCGGGTACGTGTTGAGGACCTCGGCGGCGCTCGGCCCGGTCGTCTGGTCCATGCGCATGTCGAGCGGCGCGTCCTGCGCGTACGCGAAGCCGCGGTCGGCCTCGTCGAGCTGCATGGAGGAGACGCCGAGGTCGAAGAGGACGCCCTGGACGCGGGGGATCTCCAACCGGTCCAGGACCTCGGGCAGTTCGTCGTAGACGGCGTGCACGAGGGTGGCCCGGTCGCCGAAGCGGGCGAGGCGCTCGCCGGACAGCCGCAGCGCTTCCTTGTCGCGGTCGAGGGCGACGAGGCGGCACGAGGGGAACGTGGAGAGGAGGGCCTCACTGTGTCCGCCGAGGCCGAGCGTGCAGTCGACGACGACCGCTCCCGGCTCGGCGAGCGCCGGGGCCAACAGGTCCAGGCAGCGCTGGAGCATCACCGGAACATGTCGCTGACTCAAGGGGCCCTCTCAGGTCCGGCGGGCGGTCGCGTACGCACTGCCGGGTCCCCGCCCGCTCCTGAAGGGGATGGTGGTCCGTCGGCGCCGGGGAAGTGACGCCGGCCGACCGGAGCGGGAGGAGGCCGAGCCGTACGTACGCGCCGCGCACGCGGGGAGCGTCCGGCGGCGCCGGGATCTCCGTGTTGCTTCGTTAATGGGGTTCGGCGTCACTTTAGTCCACGGTGCCCCTCGGTCAATCAACCGGCCTGCGCGTCGCGCACCGCGTCGGCCGACGTCACGTGCGCCGCCGATTCACCCGTTCGGCCGCGCCCCTTTCCCGGCTGTGGGTTAGCTCACAACAAGGCGTGATCACGTTCTTTGTCCCCTCCCACAGCAGGCCACAGGCGTCTTCGACGACTACCGTCGTCACCATGACGACTCCCGCCTCCAGCCCGTCCGACGACGCCATAACGGGCGCTGCCACCGTGACCGACCGTTGTGTCGAGGCGAACGCGCGCTACGCCGCCGCCTTCAGCGACCCCGGCCTGAGCGCGCGCCCCGCGGCGCACGTCGCCGTCGTCACGTGCATGGACGCCCGCCTCGACCTGTACGCCGCGCTCGGCCTGGAGCTCGGTGACTGCCACACCATGCGCAACGCGGGGGGCGTCGTCACCGACGACGTGATCCGCTCGCTCACCATCAGCCAGCGCGCGCTCGGCACCCGCAGCGTGGTCCTCGTCCACCACAGCGGCTGCGGCATGGAGGGGCTCGGCGACGAGTTCCGCCAGGAGCTGGAGATGGAGGTCGGACAGCGCCCGACCTGGGCCGTCGAGGGGTTCAAGGACGTAGACCAGGATGTGCGCCAGTCCATCGAGAAGGTGCGCACCTCCCCCTTCCTGCCGCACACCGACGACGTGCGCGGCTTTGTGCTGGATGTGAAGACGGGCGAGCTGCGGGAGATCCAGCCTCGCTGAATCCAGACCCCGGCATGCCCTCAAAAGGTGGTAAGCCCCGACATATCGCGGCCAGTTATCCACAGGCGAGTGACACGAACCGGTAACGGCAACAAGAATGCGTATGTGGCACCCCGCGCGAGCGACGGAACTTTTCGCGCGTGGTGTCCGTGTTTCGGGGTGGGCCGGTCCGCATCGCAGAGCGACGGCCCGGGAAAGTACGGGCCGAGGAGGGCCGGGTGACGACCTATGACGATCGAGCGAGCCTCACTGATCTGACCACCACTGTGGAGCGTGTCCGCAGGTCGGTGGAGGGTGTGATCGAGGGCAAGCCGGAGGTCGTACGGCTTTCGCTGACAGTGCTGCTCGCGGAGGGGCATCTGCTCATCGAGGATGTGCCGGGCGTCGGCAAGACGATGCTCGCCAAGGCACTGGCACGGTCCATCGACTGCTCGGTGCGCCGTATCCAGTTCACGCCCGACCTGCTGCCGTCGGACATCACCGGTGTGTCCATCTTCGACCAGCAGCGCCGGGATTTCGAGTTCAAACCGGGTGCGATCTTCGCGCAGATCGTGATCGGCGACGAGATCAACCGGGCGTCTCCGAAGACCCAGTCCGCGCTCCTGGAGTCCATGGAGGAGCGCCAGGTCACCATCGACGGCAAGACGTACGAACTGCCGAGCCCCTTCATGGTGGTGGCCACGCAGAACCCGGTCGAGATGGAGGGCACGTACCCGCTGCCCGAGGCCCAGCGCGACCGCTTCATGGCCCGCGTCTCCATCGGCTATCCCCACCCGGAGGCCGAACTGCAGATGCTGGACATCCACGGGGGCGCCTCGCCCCTGGACGATCTCCAGCCGGTGGCGCACGCGCACGACATCGTGAAGCTGGTCGACGCGGTGCGCACGGTCCACGTCGCCGACGCCGTACGGCGCTACGCGGTCGACCTGGTCGCCGCCACGCGCACCCACCCGGATCTCAGACTCGGCGCGTCCCCGCGCGCGACCCTGCACCTGTTGCGGGCCGCCAAGGCCTCGGCGGCGCTCAGCGGCCGTGAGTACGCGCTGCCGGACGATGTGCAGGCGCTCGCCGTCGCGGTCCTCGCGCACCGTCTGCTGCCCACCGCGCAGGCCCAGTTGAACCGGCGCACGGCCGAGCAGGTCGTCCTCGACATCCTCCAGCGCATCCCGGTCCCGGCCGCCGACGCGCGCGCACCCCAGGGCTACCCCTCGGCTCCTCCGATCTACGGCCAGCAGCCGCCCGGCGCCCGGGGCCTGTGATGACGGCGGGGGGGTACGACACAGCGGACGCCGGGGGCGGCTTCACGGAGGACGACGGCGCGACGGACGACAAGGGCGACAAGAGCGGTCTGCGCACCGCGCTCGCCGGACTGACCACGCGCGGCCGCTCGTTCCTGGCGGCCGGGATCGCCGCGGCGATCTGCGCGTACGTCCTGGGCCAGAGCGATCTGCTCCGGGTCGGTCTGCTCCTCGCCGTCCTGCCGCTTCTCTGCGCGGGCGTCCTGTACCGCACCCGCTACCGGGTCGCGGGCAGCCGCCGTCTCTCCCCCGCGCGCGTGCCCGCCGGTTCGGAGGCGCGCGTCCACCTGCGGATGGACAACATCTCGCGGCTGCCCACGGGCCTGCTGATGCTCCAGGACCGGGTGCCGTACGTGCTCGGGCCGCGGCCCCGCTTCGTCCTCGACCGCGTCGAGGCGGGCGGCCGCCGCGAGGTGTCCTACCGGGTCCGCTCCGACCTGCGCGGCCGCTATCCGCTGGGGCCGCTGCAACTACGGCTCACCGACCCCTTCGGCATGTGCGAGCTGACCCGCTCCTTCTCCACGTACGACACCCTGACGGTGATCCCGCGCGTGGAGCCCCTGCCGCCGGTGCGCCTCGCCGGCGAGGCGAAGGGGTACGGGGACGGGCGGCAGCGCTCGCTCGCACTGGCCGGCGAGGACGACGTCATCCCCCGCGGGTACCGGTACGGCGACGATCTGCGCCGTGTCCACTGGCGCTCGACGGCGCGCTACGGCGAGTTGATGGTGCGCCGCGAGGAGCAGCCGCAGCGCGCCCGCTGCACGGTGCTGCTAGACACGCGCGCTCCGGCGTACCAGGGCGCTGGCCCCGACTCGGCCTTCGAATGGGCGGTGTCCGGCACGGCCTCCGCGCTGGTGCACATGCTGGAACGGGGCTTCTCCGTCCGCCTGCTGACGGACGGCGGCAACGCGGTACCGGGCGAGGGCACGGACGGATTCGCGGGCGCCAGCCAGGAATCGGCGGACGCGGCGGGCCTGATGATGGACACGCTCGCCGTCGTCGAGAACTCCGACGCGCACACACTCTCCGCGGCGTACGACGTACTGCGCGGGGGGAACGAAGGACTTCTGGTCGCCTTCTTCGGTGACCTGGACGAGGAACAGGCGGCGGTGGCCGCCAAGATGCGCCGGCGAAGCGGAGGCGCGGTCGCCTTCCTCCTGGACAGCGCCGCCTGGGCCCAGGGCCCGGGCGCGCCCGTCACACAGCAGTGCGCCGAGCGGCTGCGCATGCTCCAGGAGGCCGGCTGGACCGCGGTCGTCGTACCGCCCGGAGCCTCCGTCGTGGACATGTGGCGCCAAGCCGATCGGGAGCGCATGGGGACATCGGCCCCCAGCACGTCAGGGGGTTGGTCATGAGCGGCGGTGCCCGTCTGTCGATCTGCGCGACGCTGGCCACGTTCCTGGCCGCGTGCGCCCTGCTCCCCCTCGTCGACAAGCCGACCTGGATCATGCAGGCCGCGATCCTGCTGGTGCTCCAGGCCGCGGTGGGCGCGGCGGCCCGCAGGGTTCCGCTCGCGCGGCCGCTGACGGTCGCGGCCCAGGCGCTGGTCTCCCTGCTGCTGCTCACGCTCGTCTTCGCGCACGAGCAGGCGCTCGGCGCGATCCTGCCGGGCCCGGAGGCCTTCCAGCACTTCGGGGCGCTGCTGGAGGCCGGTGGCGACGACGTCGGCCGGTACATGATCCCGGCGCCGCTCTCCGACGGCATCCGGCTGATGCTGGTCGGCGGCACGCTGGTGATCGGGCTGATGGTGGACGCGCTCGCGGTGACGTTCCGCAGCGCGGCCCCGGCCGGGCTCCCGCTGCTCGCCTTGTACTCGGTCGCCGCGGGGCTCTCCGACAGCGCGATCGACTGGCTGTGGTTCCTGTTCGCCGCCGGCGGCTACCTTCTGCTGTTGCTCGCCGAGAGCCGGGACCGGCTCTCGCAGTGGGGCCGGGTGTTCGGCGGCACCGGGCGTGTGCCCGGCGCGGCGGCGGGCCAGGACGGCAAGGGCGGCGCGGTCGCCCCGGTCCGCACCGGCCGCCGCATCGGCATCGTCGCGCTGAGCATCGCCGCGCTGGTGCCCCTCGCCCCCGTGTTCGCGATCGACGGCGGCCTCTTCGGCCCCTCCGGCGGCGGCGTGGGCAACGGCTCGGGGGGCGGCGGCACCATCTCCGCGGTCAACCCGCTGGTCTCGCTGCAGAACAGCCTGAACCAGCCGGAGGACCGCACGGTGATGTCGTACCGGACGAACGCCGAGCAGACCTCCGACATGTATCTGCGGATCGTCGCGCTCGACGAGTTCGACGGCACGACCTGGCGCCCCTCGGTGCGCAGCATCACCGACGTGCCGTCCGCGCTGCCCGGTCCGCCGGGGCTCGGCGGGGACATCGGCAGAACCGCGGTCAGCACCCGGATCTCCGCGGCCGACTGGTACGCGCAGGACTGGCTGCCGATGCCGTATCCCGCGACGAAGGTGTCGATCGACGGGCGCTGGCGGTTCGAGCAGGTCGGCCGGACCCTGGTGGGCGACCACGGGCAGACGACGCGCGGGAAGTCGTACACCGTCGACAGCCTGATCGTGGAGCCGACGGCGGAGCAGCTGGCCGACGCCGGGTCGGCCCCGACGGACCTGGCCCGCGAGTTCACGAAGGTGCCGGGTTCGCTGCCGGACGTGGTGCGCACCACCGCTCGGCGGGTCACGGCGGGCGCGGCGAACAACTACGAGCGTGCGGTCAAGCTCCAGGACTACTTCGCCGTCAACGGCGGCTTCACGTACAACACGGAGGTGCAGGCCGGCAGCGGTTCCGCCGCCATCGCCCGGTTCCTGAAGCAGAAGGAGGGCTTCTGCGTCCACTTCTCCTTCTCGATGGCGGCGATGGCCAGGACGCTGGGCATCCCGGCCCGCGTCGCGGTCGGTTTCACGCCGGGCTCGCCCGCGGGCGACGGCAACTACTCGGTGGGGCTGCGCGACGCGCATGCCTGGCCGGAGCTGTACTTCGAGGGCGTGGGCTGGACCCGTTTCGAGCCGACGCCGAACCGCGGCACGGTCCCGGAGTACACGCAGGACACCGCCCCGGTGGGCGGTCCGAGCGACCCGGCGGCACCGAGCGAGTCCACCTCCTCGGCTCCCTCGGCCTCGCAGCCCTCGTCGGCGGAGAGCTGCTCGGCGGCCCAGCGCAAGGACGGGAGCTGTGGCAACACGGCGCCGGCGTTCGTGGACGACTCGGAGGACGGCGGTCTGCCGCTGGGCTTCCTGCTGATCGTCCTGGGCGTGCTGGTGGTCATCGTGCTGCTGTTGCTGCCGATGATGTGGCGTCGGCGGGTCAGGACGCGGCGCCTCGGCTCGTTCGGCCACGCGGCGACCGATATCGGCCCGCGCACGCTGGCGGCCTGGCGCGAGGTGACGGACACCGCGTGGGATCACGGCATCGCGCCGGACGATTCGCAGACTCCGCGCAAGGCGGCGGCGCGGATCGTGCGGATCGGTCAGCTCGAGCCGCCGGCCGCCGCGGCCGTCAACCGGGTGGCGGCGGCGGTGGAGCAGGTGCTGTACGCGCCACGGCCTGTGCCGGTCTCGGGCCTCGGCGAGGATGTGCGGCATCTGTACGCCGCGCTGCATGCCAAGGTGAGCGGGCCGGCCCGGCTGCGCGCGTCGCTCGCGCCGCGCTCGGCCGTCCGGGTGGTGTGGGCGGCGTCGCAGCGCTGGGAGTCGTTCACCGTGCGGGTGCGAGCCCGCTGGGCGTCGGCGATCGAGCGAGCTTTCCGCTCCCGGGCCTCCAACCAGGAGAGCTGAGCACCTGTTCTCGCGGCCGGAAGGCTCCGGCCGCCACCACGGCGGCCGGACCTTGCATCCGGGTACGGGCTCTTACGCAGAAAGGGTGACCGCCCGAGGCGGTCACCCTTTCTGCACGTGTGTGATCCCGGCTACCGCGGCGAAGCCGCTCAGCGGCCACCCTGTTCATCGCGACGGCGCTGCCAGCGCTGCTCGATCCGGTCCATCATCGAGCGCTTCGGTTTGCTCTGCCGTCGGGCAGCGGGTGCGCCTGGCACCGCTCCCGCCGGCTGTTCGCCCGGCTTCGGCGCTTTGCGCCAACCGGTGACGGCGAGCACCGCACATCCCAGCATGACGAGGAACCCCACCACACTGATCCAGATCTGCTGCGCGACCATACCTGCCATGAGGAGCGCGATACCCACCAGGAAGCCCGCGACTGCCTGGTAGACCCGACGTCGGGTATATGTACGCAGCCCGCTTCCCTCAAGCGCTGTCGCGAACTTGGGATCTTCGGCGTACAGCGCTCGCTCCATCTGCTCGAGCATTCGCTGCTCGTGCTCCGAGAGCGGCACGGAGTCCTCCTCATCGTGCAGTCGCCGGGGCGACCGGGGGTCCCCTTAAGGATAGGCAGGGAATCGCCCCCGTGAAACCCGCCCCTCTACGCCAACTTCACCATTCCGGACCGCGCCACGCCGCTCCGGCTCACTGAGCGTCATTCCCCAGCGGCCGACCCGTCATGCCGGACGGTCTACCCCGATCATACGGCGACAGGCGCCCGATCGGGGGGCCTGTGGCGTACTCCATCTGCCGCTGCGCCGCTGATCAGCGCCGGATGACCGGAGTGGTCAGGTCTCGTCCGTCACTTGCTTCACACCCAGCACGTGCAGTTGCGTCGCCACGGCGTGGAAAGCGGGCAGTTCGGCGGCGGCCGCCTCGAGCTTCAAAAGCTCCTGGAAGGCGCCGGGCTCGGTGTCCACGAGGACCCCGGGAACGAGGTCGGCGAAGACCCGTACGCCGTGCACCGCGCCCACGTCCACGCCCGCGTCGCCGACGAGCCGGGAGAGCTGCTCGGCGGTGAAACGGCGGGGCACCGGGTCGCCCTCGCCCCAGCGGCCCGCCGGATCGTCGAGCGCCGTCCGCGCCTCCTTGAAGTGGCCGGCGAGGGCGCGCGCGAGGACGGCGCCGCCGAGGCCCGCGGCGAGCAGGCTGAGCACACCGCCGGAGCGCAGCGCGCCCACCGCGTTGCGCACGCCCTCCGTGGGCTCCTCGACGTACTCCAGGACTCCGTGGCACAGGACCGCGTCGTACGCGTCACGCTCGACGACGTCGAACAGGCCCGAGACGTCGCCCTGGACGCCGCGCACCCGGTCGGCCACACCGGCTTCGGCGGCCCGGCGCTCGAGCGCGAACAACGCGTTCGGGCTGGGGTCGACGACGGTGACGCGGTGACCGAGGCGGGCGGCCGGCACCGCGAAGTTGCCGCTGCCGCCTCCGGTGTCCAGGACGTCGAGCGTCTGGCTCCCCGCGGCCTTGACCCGGCGGTCGAGGGCGTCCTTGAGCACCTCCCACACCACTGCGGTACGCAGCGAGGCTCGGGAGCGCGAGGGGTCGGTGTGCGGCGACGTCGCTCGAGGGTGGGAGACGGGGGGGCGCATCGGGTCCGACACGGCAGCTGACTCCTCGGCGTGAACAGGTTCGGGCGTCTCCACCCTAATGGGCGCGGACGGGCGGCCCCGCCATCCGTGTACGACACCGCAAGCGCTGGTCACCCCGCGTCGGGCACCTCCCGCTCCGGCACGCGGGTGTCGTCCTCCTGGCGCGGCTGGGGCAGTACGGGCTGAAGGACGAGCATCCGCTCGACCAGGCGCAGGAACATCGCCACGTCACGCAGCAGGTCGTCGGCGTCGCGGGCGCTGGCCGCTCCGCGTATGCCCGCTTCCGCGCGCGCCCGGCGGGTGGCCCCGGCTTCGAACAGGGCGCCCCATTCGGCCAGTTCGGGCGCTATCTCGGGGAGCACTTCCCAGGCGCTGCGGATTCTGGCGCGGCGCTTGGGGGTGGCCTCGGGCCGGCCGCGGGCGGCGAGCACGGCCGCGGCGGTGCGCAGGGCGGCGAGGTGGGCTGTCGCGTACCGCTCGTTCGGCATCTCGAGCACGGTCGCTTCTTCGAGTCCGGCGCGGGCCTGGGCGAGCAGGTCGAGGGCGGCGGGCGGGGCGCTCGCCCGGCGCAGCACGGGGTGGACGTCGGTTGCCGGTCCGGTCAGTGAGGGGGCAGGGCCGGTGGTGGCGCGGCTGCGTGCGGCGGCTGCGGGGTACCTGGCCATGACGAACCTCCTGTCGTCTGTGTGACGGCGCGGTGGCCGTATGTGCCCATCGTGCGGTACGCCACTGACAATCGGCCCTGACCTGGCCTTTTGCCTTCCCTCGGGAGTTCGCGCTAACTTTTGCACTGACTAGTCAGTACAAAATATGTCCGTGCGGGGAGCCGCCGAGGGGGAGCATGACCATGGACGGTCCGGAGGGCGGGGCCGCCGTCGCCGCCGAAGGGTTCGGGGTGAAGGGGCCGCGCGGCTGGGCGTTCCGCGGCGTCGACGTGGACGCGGCACCCGGCTCGCTCATCGCGGTCGCGGGTCCGTCCGGCAGCGGCCGCACCTGTCTGCTGCTCGCGCTGACGGGACGTATGCGCTCCGCCGAGGGGACAGCCACCGTCGGGGGGCTGCGCCTACCGAAGCAGATGCCGGCCGTGCGGCGGATCAGCGCGCTCGCACACGTACCGGGCGTGACCGACCTCGACCCGGCGTTCACCGTGGCGGAACACCTGCGGGAACGGGCGCTGTTGCAGCGCCGCTTCGACGGTTCGCTGCGCGGACTGCTGCGCCCCCGCTCCGAGCGCGTGGCCGCGGCGAAACTGCGGATCGACACCGCCCTGACCGCTGCCGGCCTGGACCTCGACACCCTGCCCAAGGGCAGCCGCACGGCCGTACGCGACCTGGAGCGCGTCGAGGCGCTGCGTCTCTCCCTCGCGCTCGCGCTCATCGGCCGGCCCCTCCTGATCGGCGTCGACGACACCGACCTGAAGCTCGCGGACGCCGAACGGGCCGAGGTCTGGAACCAGTTGCGGAGCGTCGCGGCGGCGGGCACCACGGTCGTCGCCGTGTGCAGCGAGGCACCGGACGAAGCGGACGTCGTCGTATCGACCGCTCCCCCGCGCGCCACCGCGCCGAACGACACCGAGAAGGAGACGGCCGATGCGCTCGCCGAAGCTCGCCGCGCTTGAGCTCAAGCGCTTCGGCAGGGGAAAACTGCCGCGCGCCGCGCTCGTCGCGCTTCTGCTGCTTCCGCTGCTCTACGGGGCGCTGTACCTGTGGTCCTTCTGGGATCCGTACGGGCGGCTCGACAAGATTCCCGTGGCGCTCGTCAACGACGACAAGGGTGCGGCCGCCGCCGGAAAGAAGATCACCGCGGGCGATGACATCACCGAGGGGCTGTACGACAGCGACACCTTCCAGTGGCACGAGGTCAGTGCGGCGCAGGCCGAGCGCGGCGTGGAGGACGGCACGTACTACCTGTCGCTGACGATGCCCGAGGACTTCAGCAAGCGGATCGCGTCCAGCTCGGGGGACAGCCCCGAGACCGGTGCCCTTCGGGTGCGGACGAACGACGCGAACAACTACATCGTGGGGCAGATCTCCCGGACGGTCTTCTCCGAGGTGCGCTCCGCGGCGTCCACGAACGCGTCGCGGTCCTTCCTCGACAAGATCTTCATCTCGTTCTCGGACATCCATGACGCGACCCAGAAGGCGGCGAAGGGCGCGGACGACCTCGAGGGCGGCATCGGCAAGGCGAAGAAGGGCTCGAAGGATCTCGCCGACGGGCTGAAGGGCGCCAAGAAGGGCAGCGGCGACCTGGCGAGCGGCCTGAAGAAGCTCGACCAGGGCGCCGCCGACCTGGAGACGGGCTCCCGGCAGGTCTCCGACGGCACACAGACGCTCGCGGACAAGGTCAACGGGGCCGCCGGACAGGTGCTTCCCTTCCTCAAGGGGAGCAAGAAGCAGATCGGCGATACGGCCCGGCTCGTCGCCGACTCCGCGAAAGGCGTCCGGAGCAACCTGGACGACCTGGTGAAGCTCGCGCCCGCCGCCCGCAAGGGCGCCCACGCGAGCTCCGACATCCTCGCCGCGGTCTACGAGCGGCGCTGTGAGAAGGCACTGATCGACGACCCGGCCTGCCCGGACCTGAAGAAGGCCAGGACGGCGGCCGCGGACGTCGCCACCGTCTCCGACGACCTGAACACGCTCATCCAGGACGAGCACGGCAACCTCGGCCTCATGGACAGCCACCTTGAGACGCTGCAGAAGCAGTCGGAGGCGCTCGCGAAGCACGCCCCTACGCTCGACAAGGATGTCGAGAACGCGGTCGCCCAGATCAACAAACTGAACAAGGGGGCGGGCCAGGTCGCGACAGGCGCCAAGAAGCTGCATACAGGACTGGGAACGGCGAAGAGCGGCTCCACCGCGCTCGACTCCGGTGTGAGCAAGCTGAAGACCGGGGCGAACGACCTGGAAGGCGGCATGTTCAAGCTGGCCGACGGCTCGGACAAGCTGGCCGGCGGACTGCACGACGGCGTCCAGAAGATCCCCGACTACGACAAGAAGGACCGCGACCAGCGCACCGAGGTGATGGCGGACCCGGTCAAGCTGGCCTCCCAGTCACTGCACCAGGCGCCCAACTACGGGACAGGGTTCGCCCCGTACTTCATTCCGCTGTCCCTGTGGGTGGGCGCGATGGTCGCCTACATGCTGATCCAGCCGCTGAACCGGCGCGCGCTCGCCGTGGGGGCCTCCTCCTGGCGTGTGGCCCTCGCGGGCTGGCTGCCGGTCGCCGCCCTCGGGCTTCTCCAAGTGGCGGCCCTGATGTCCGTACTGCACTGGGCACTTGGGCTGCAGATGTTGCACGCGGCCGGGACGGTCGGCTTCCTGTGCCTGGTCACGGCGTGCTTCGCCGCCCTCGTGCAGTGGCTGAACGCACGCTTCGGCGCGGCGGGCCGCATCCTTGTGCTCGCCTTCCTGATGTTGCAGCTGACGTCGGCGGGCGGCACGTATCCCGTGCAGACCAGCCCGGGCTTCTTCAACGCGATCCACCCGTACCTGCCGATGAGCTACGTGGTCGAGGCCCTGCGGCGACTCATATCCGGCGGCGGACTCGGTCCCGTATGGCAGGCGTGTGTGGTGCTGACGGCGTTCACGGCGGGCGCCCTCGCGCTCACCGCCCTGACGGCGCGGCGCAAACAGGTGTGGACACTCGACCGGCTGCACCCGGAGCTGAGCCTGTGAACGCCGGCGCGACGCGGCCTGTGAGAATCGGGGGCATGGAAAGCAGCACACGGCGCCAGGCCACCCGGCAGAAGCTCTACGAAGCCGCTGTCACGCTCATCGCGGAGCAGGGTTTTTCCGCCACGACGGTCGACGAGATCGCCGAGCGCGCCGGGGTCGCCAAGGGCACCGTCTACTACAACTTCGCCAGCAAGTCGGTCCTCTTCGAGGAGCTGCTGCGACACGGCGTCGGGCTCCTCACCGCCTCCTTGCGGGACGCGGCGCAGAGGGCCGGCGAGAAGGGCGGCAGCAAGGTCGACGCGCTGGACGCGATGATCCGCGCCGGCCTCGTCTTCATCGACGAGTACCCGGCGTTCACGCAGCTCTACGTAGCCGAACTGTGGCGCACCAACCGTGCCTGGCAGTCCACCCTCGCCGTGGTCCGCCAGGAGGCCGTGGCCGTCGTGGAGGGCGTGCTGCGCGGCGCCGTGGAGGGCGGTGAGCTGAGCGACGAGATCGACATCCCGCTGACGGCGGCCGCCCTGGTGGGCATGGTGCTCGTGGCCGCGCTCGACTGGCAGGCGTTCCAGCCGGAACGCTCGCTGGACGATGTGCACGCGGCGCTGTCGTTCCTGCTCCAGGGGCGGGTCGGTGGCGGGCAGCCGCTGACCGGGCGGGCCTGAGCGGGCAGCCGCTGACCGGGCAGCCGCTGACCGGGCGGGCCTGAGCGGGCGGGCCTGAGCGGGCGGGCCTGAGCGGGCGGAAAAAGAGCGCCGGTCCGGCAAGGCCTGTGGTCGATCTCAGGCCTCACCGGACCGGCGTATCCCCCGTTTCCCCCGTCGGACCCCCGTTGGGTCTCCCCCGGGTCCCCCGTGCCTCGCTCCCACCCTTGCGGGCGAGAGGAGCGGCCAAGGGCGCCGCGTCCGTTCCGCCGCCCCGTGTCGGCGGTACCGGAGCCGCGCCCCTCTCCGTGGTGACCACTCTTCCGTCTGCGCAGGTCGCGACCCATCCGTGCATCTACTCATCTCCCTTACTGAGTACGGATACTCAGCCCTGCGCGCTCAACCTCAGGCACGGAGAGTGCCCTACTGGTTACGATCTTGTCCGTGTCCGTACTCCCCCTGGTCTTCACCAGCGGCTGGGCGAGCGGCATCAACGCGTACGCGGTGGTCCTGCTCCTCGGCATCTTCGGCGCGACCGGCCTGACCGACGAGGTCCCCGAGTCGCTGCAGCGCCCCGACGTCCTGATCGTCGCCGGAGTGCTCTTCCTGTGCGAGGCCGTCGCCGACAAGATCCCGTACGTGGACTCGGCCTGGGACACGGTGCACACCGTGATCCGGCCGGTGTCGGGCGCGGTCGTCGGGGCGCTGCTCGCCGGGCAGAGCGGCTCGCTGTCCGATCTGGCGGCGGGCGCGATCGGCGGCTCCACGGCCCTGGCCAGTCACGCCGTGAAGGCGGGCACCCGGATGGCGGTCAACACCTCGCCCGAGCCGGCCTCGAACTTCGTGCTGAGCACCGCGGAGGACCTCGGGGTCGGCGCCGTCGTGACCTTCGCGATGTTCCACCCCGAGGCGGCCGCGATCATCGCGGCGGTCCTGCTGGTCCTCGGGCTGCTGATGCTCTTCCTCCTCGTCCGCCGCATCCGCCGGTTCCTGCGCAGACGCGCCCAGCGGCGCGAGGAGAAGCGCCTCCTCCGGGAGGCTCCGCCGCCCTCGTGACCTGCGAGCGGCGTTGTCAGTGGCGGCCGATAAAGTCCCTGGCATGGCACGAATTGCGGTGATCGGCGCAGGCATGGGCGCCATGGCGGCCGCCGCTCGGCTGGCCGTCGCGGGCCACCGACCGGTGGTCTTCGAGCGCGGGTCGACGTACGGCGGCGCCGTCGGCCGGATCGAGCGCGACGGCTTCGCGTTCGACACCGGCCCGGGGCTGCTCCCGCTGCCCGCGGTCTACCGCGACCTGTTCATCAAGACGGGCAAGGAGCCCCTGGAGGACCTCGTCGGTCTGACGCAGGTGGAGCCCGCGGTCCGGCACGTCTTCGCGGACGGCACCGTCACGGACCTGCCGAACGCGCGGCGTGCCGGGGTGGCAGAGGCGCTGGACGCGGCGGTCGGCGCGGGCGCGGGGACGCGCTGGTCGGCGTTGATGAACCGGGCGCGGGAGGCCTGGGACCGCTCGCGGCGCCCCCTGCTCGAAGAGCCCCTGTGGCCGAACTGGCAGGTGCTCGCCGACCGTGAGCCGTACCCGGCCGTGACCCAGAAGCGGTTGCTGCGCAAGGACCGCACGGCGAAGACGCTCGCCGACATCGGGGTGCTCGAGCTGGGCGGGGACCCGCGCCTGGTGGCGCTCCTGGAGCAGTACGCGCTGGCGTACGGCCTCGACCCCCGTACGACACCGGCGAGCGCGGCCGTCCTGCCGTACATGGAGCAGACGTTCGGGACGTGGGCGGTCAGCGGGGGCCTACGGGCGCTCGCGGACGCGGTGTACGCGCGCTGTCTGCAGCGCAAGGTCGAGTTCAGATTCGGTACGGCTGTCACGCGCATCGTGGTGAAGGACGGCCGCGCCGCAGGCGTCGAGCCGGCCGGGCACCCGGCCGAGGACGCCGAGTTCGTCGTGGCGGGCGTCGCGCCGAGTGTGCTCGACGGGCTGCTGCCCGGGCAGTCGGTGCGGGGCGAGGTACCGGCTCAGTCCGAGGCGTCGGTGCCGAGCCGGCTCACGGTCCATCTGGCGCTGCGCGGGCCCCGGCCCGACGGCACGCCGTACCGGACGGTGGTGCACGGGTCGGACCGGGACGCCGAGGCGGCCTGGCTGTTCGACGGCGGTCCGCGGCCCGCGAGACCGACCGTCGCCGTGCTGCGGACCGCCGAGGCGTCCCAGGTTCCGGACGCCGACCACGAGGCGGTCACCGTCACTGTGACCGTGCCGCCGCACGCGCGCGTGGGCGAGGCCGACGTGGAAGCGGTCCTCACGGCGGCCGAGCGTGCCGTGCCCGGCCTGCGCGACCGGCTCCTGTGGCACGAGATCCGTACGCCGCAGGACATCGCCGAGGCGACCGGGGCGGCGGGCGGGGCGGTGCCCGCGCCCGCCCTTGCCGCGGCTCAGGGACGGCTGCTGCATCCGGCCAACAGGACGGAGCTGCCGGGGCTGTTCGCCGTGGGCGGCTGGTCGCACCCCGGCGGCGGACTGCCGCACGCGGGGATGTCCGGGGCGCTGGTGGCGGGTCTGATCGTGGAGGGCCCGGAGTTCCGCGGCTCGCAGTGAGCCGCGGCGGGCTGTCGGCTCAGTACCGGTACTGAGCCGAGGCGGGCTGTCGGCTCAGTACCGGTACTGCTGCTCGTTGTAGCCGGTGTCGTACCCGGTGTTCGGGTCGTGCTGCGGATACGACGGGTAGGGCTGCTCGGGCGGCAGCTCGCCGCCGTAGCCCTGCTGCTGCTCGTCGCCGTTGCGCTGCTGCGGCACCCAGACGCCGCCGGGAGGGGTGTCCGTGCCGTAACCGTTGGCCGTCGCGTACGGGTCGCTGTACTGCTGCTGGCCGGCGGCGTACGGGTCGCCGTACTGGGGCTGCTCCGGGTAGCTCTGCGCCCCGATGTACGGGTCCGAGTAGGGCGCGGCGTACGGCTGTTGCCCGGTGTCGTAGCCGTAGTTCTGCTGGTCGTAGCCGTAGGACCCGGTGTCGTAGCCGTAGCCCTGGTTGCCGTGGTCGGCCTGGGTCGCCTGGGCGTACGCCGCGTCGCTGTAGACGCCGTACTGGCCGGTGTCGTCGGGCATCGGCTCGGTGGTGGCGTACACGGCGGTGGACTCCGCGGGCGTCTCCGGGGTTCCCGCAGCCGGCGCGTACTCCGGCTGTACGCCCTGCGCATACTCCGGCTGTACGCCCTGCGCGTACTCCGGCTGCGCGCCCTGCTCGTACTCCAGGTCGGAGACCTCGAGCGTCGGGTCCTTGCGGGCCGGCTCCCTCTTGCGGCGCTTGCTGCCGCCCTCCGCCGCACCCGGGGCGTTCTTGATGGCCCAGCCCGCCGCGAACCCGCGGCGGAACGACAGCGTGACGTACGTCTGCCCGACCGCGAAGGCGATCGCGCCGATGCCGATGACGTACACCGACGGGATCAGGACACCGAGGACCACCCCGAGGAAGCCGCCGAAGGCGAGCAGGCGCCAGCGAAGACGCGCCTTGTACTGCAGCAGCACCTCACCGAGGAGCCACAGCGCCACCAGTCCGAACGCGATGTAGAGGACCGCCCAGCCCATGTACGCCCCTCTCGTACGGCCGTATCCCCTTGCGGGTACGGCCCATCAGGCCTGCTGTTCGTGCAGGCCCAGGTTCTCGTAGATCTCCAGCGTCGCAGTGGAGTTGTTGAGCGTAATGAAGTGCAGACCCGGTACACCCTCGTCAAGCAGCTTCGCGCAGAACTCCGTGGCGAACTCGATTCCAATGGAGCGTACAGCGGCTGGATCGTCTTTCGCTGTGAGGATCCGCTCTTTCAGCGCCGGAGGGAAGTCCGCGTTGCTGAGCATCGGCAGTCGTTCGAGCATGCGCACGCTCGTCACCGGCATGCATTCCGGAATGATGGGCGTCTCGCAGCCCGCCGCGGCGACCCGGTCGCGCAGCCGCAGGTACTCCTCCGGGTAGAAGAACATCTGCGTGATCGCGTAGTCGGCGCCCGCCCGGCACTTGTCGACGAAGTGCCGCACGTCGGTGTCCCAGTCCGCGGAGCGCGGATGCATCGCGGGGAACGCGGCGACGCCGACGCAGAAGTCCCCCGACTCCTTGATCAGCTCGACGAGTTCGGCGGCGTACGTCAGCCCTTCCGGATGCGAGATCCAGTCGGCCATGGGGTCGCCCGGCGGATCTCCACGCACGGCGAGCATGTTCCGGATCCCGGCGTCGGCGTACTGGCCGATGATGTTGCGCAGTTCGGCGACGGAGTGCTCGACGGCGGTGATGTGGGCGACCGGCGTCAGCGTCGTGTCGGCGACGATCTGCTCGGTCTCCTTGACCGTGCCCGCGCGCGTGGAGCCACCCGCGCCGTACGTCACGGAGACGAAGTCCGGCGAGACGGCCTCGACCCTGCGCAGGGCGTTCCACAGGTTGCGCTCGCCCTTCGGGGTTTTCGGCGCGGAGAACTCGAAGGAGTACGTCGCCTTCCCCGCCGCGAGCATGTCGCGCACGGTGCGGGCTCGATCAGTCCTGGTGGAAGGGGTGCCAAGGGCCATACGGGCAGGTTACTGAGGGAATCCGGTAGCCCCTAATCCCCGTCCACCTTGCGGACAGCCGGGCGCGACGCCGCTTCTCGGAGGCGCTGTGCGGGGGTCACACCGAGCGCAGGCGCTTGGCGAACTCGGCCGCCGCGGCCGCCGGATCGTCGGCCTCCGTGAGGGCGCGGACCACGACGACGCGACGGGCACCCGCGTCCAGGACCTCGTCCAGGTTCCCCAGGTCGATGCCGCCGATGGCGAACCAGGGGCGGTCGGTGCCCAGGCCGGCGGTGTGGCGCACCAGGTCGAGGCCAGGCGCGTGCCGGCCGGGCTTGGTCGGGGTCGGCCAGCAGGGGCCGGTGCAGAAGTAGTCCACGCCCTCCTGGACGGCGGCCGCGGCGGCCTCCGCGGCGGCGTGCGTGGAGCGGCCTATGAGGACGTCCTCGCCGAGCAGGGCGCGGGCCGCGGGGACGGGCAGGTCGCCCTGGCCCAGGTGCAGGACGTCGGAGCCGCTCGCGTGCGCGACGTCCGCCCGGTCGTTGACCGCGAAGAGCTTGCCGTGGCGGCGGGCCGCCTCGGCGAACACGGCGAGGTGCTCCAGCTCCTCGCCTGCCTCCATGCCCTTGTCGCGCAGCTGCACGATGTCCACGCCGCCGGAGAGCACGGCGTCGAGGAACTCCGGCAGGTCTCCCTGGCGCTTGCGGGCGTCGGTGCACAGGTAGAGCCGGGCATCGGCGAGCAGGGCGCGCTTCGGGTCGGCCATGGGACATCCCCCGTTGTGTCGGTGGCGTGCGCACCACGAAGCCCGTGGTGCGCACGCCGGACGGTTGTCAGGTCAGACGGCGAGCGCCTGGGCGCGGCGCTTCACCTCCGTGCCGCGATTCTCGCTCAAGGCCTGCGCGGGCGTCCCCGGCAGGCTCGGGTCGGGGGTGAAGAGCCACTCCAGCATCTCCGCGTCGCTGAAGCCGTCGTCCCGCAGGAGCGTCAAGGTGCCGGTGAGGCCCTTGACGATCTTGTCGCCGTCGATGAAGGCGGCGGGCACGTGCAACGCCCTGTTCTCACCACGGCGTACGGCGATCACCTGGCCCTCCTTCACCAGCTGTCGCACACGCGTCACCTCGATGCCGAACTGCTCGGCGATGTCGGGAAGGGTGAGCCAGTCGGGGACGAGAGCATCGATCTTTGCGTCAATCTCGGTCACGGGACAAGCGTGCCATCCCGCACTGACAGTCGGAAGTCGGGGCGGGCTGACCAGGTGTTTCCGTGCCCGGTGGCGGTCACGCCACGGCGGATTTCAGGGGCTGGGCCGGATCGGCCAGGCGGTCCGGGTCCAGGACGGTGCCCGCCTCGATGAGCTTGCGGCCCTGGGCCAGATCGCGGGGTTTGCCGACCGCCAGCACGCCGACCAGAGCGCCCTCGCGCAGCCAGCACACCGACCAGGCCGCGCCGGCCGGGTCGCCGCGCCACACCGTCGTGTCGGCGGCGCCGTGATGGCCCGCGTACTGCACGAATCGGCCGAACTGCTCGGACCAGAAGTAGGGCACCGGGTCGTACACCGCCGGTGTCTCACCGATGATGTTCGCCGCGACGGTGCGCGGCCCCTGTAGGGCGTTGTCCCAGTGGTGGACCAGCAGACGCTCGCCGTAGCGCCCCGAAGGGAACGAGGAGCAGTCCCCGACGGCGTACACGTCCGGCACGGAGGTCCGCAGGCCCGCGTCGGCCACCACTTCGCGGTGGACACCCAGCTCGATGCCGGAGCCGGCCAGCCAGCCCGTGGCCGGGCGGGCGCCGATGCCGATGACGACGGCTCCGGCGGGCAGCCGCGTCCCGTCGTCCAGAGTGACGAAGCCCGGCTCGACGCTCTCCACGCGCGCGCGGGTGCGCAGTCGGGCTCCCGCGTCCGCGTACCAGGCCGCCATGGGGGCGGCGACCTCGGCGGGCAGTGCCCCGGCCAGCGGCCGCTCGGCCGCCTCCACGACAGTGACCCGGCAGCCGGCCTCGCGGGCGGCGGTGGCGAACTCGGCGCCGATCCACCCGGCGCCCACGACCACCACGTCACGCTGCTCGGCGAGGACGGGCCGCAGCCGCTCGGCGTCGTCCAGGGTGCGCAGCAGATGTACGCCGGGGACGCTCTCCGCGCCCGGCAGCCGGACCGGTTCGGCGCCGGTGGCGACGACCAGGACGTCGTAGGCGACCGGGCCCGTGGCCGTGTCCAGTTCGTGGTCGCCGGGCCGCAGCCCCGTGACCTCCCGGCCCAGCTCCAGAGTGACGCCGAGCGCCTCGAAGTCCACGTCGAAGGCCGAGCCGTCGGCCTTGCCGAGCAGGACGGCCTTGGACAGCGGCGGCCGGTCGTAGGGCCGGTGCGGCTCCGCGCCGATCAGCGTGACCCTGCCGGGAAAGCCCTGTTCACGCAGGGCCACGGCCGTCTGCACGCCGGCCATGCCCGCGCCGACGACGACGACGTGCCGCTGTCCCTGAGGTGTCCCGTTGCCGCTCCGCTGCTCGCTCACCGGATCACCTTAGGCACTTGATCTTGCGTCAGTCAGCGACGCGGACCACTCCCGGGCCGTGACGTCCTGCACACGTGTCACCGGTTTAGCGATCAAGCGGCCCTGCCTGCCACTGGCGGCCGTACTTACTGAGGGTCGTGCGCAGGAGTTAGGGTGACGGCGTAAAGCACTCGCGGGAGCCCGTACGCAGCGGGCTGAGAGGGAGGCTGGGCGGCCTCCGACCGTACGAACCTGATCCGGGTCATGCCGGCGAAGGGAGGGGCTGGACGCCCATGTCGCGTACTCCACCCGAAGCCACCGACGTACTGGTCGTCGGTGGCGGCATCATCGGTCTGGTCACCGCCTGGCGGGCCGCGCAGCGCGGTCTGTCCGTCGCGGTCGTGGACCCCGAACCGGGCGGCGGTGCCGCCCAGGTGGCGGCCGGCATGCTGGCCGCCGTCACCGAACTGCACTACGGCGAGCAGACGCTGCTGAGTCTCAATGTCGAGTCCGCGCGCCGCTATCCGCAGTTCGCGGCCGAGCTGTCCGAGGCCAGCGGCAAGGATCTCGGCTACCGCGCGTGCGGCACGCTGGCGGTCGCGCTGGACGCGGACGACCGGGCGCACCTGCGTGAACTGCACGCGCTGCAAAGGAAGTCGGGTCTGGAGTCCGAGTGGCTGTCGGGCCGCGACTGCCGCCGTCTGGAGCCGATGCTCGCGCCGGGCGTACGCGGGGGCCTGCGGGTCGACGGTGACCACCAGATCGACCCGAGAAGGCTCGCGGACGCCCTTGTGACGGCCTGCGAGCGTGCGGGCGTGGTCTTCCACCGGTCGCGGGCCGAGCGGCTCTCTGTCGTACGGGACCGGGCGCGCGGCGTCCTGCTGAGCGGGGGCGACGAGCTCGCGGCCGGGCAGACCGTGCTCGCGGCGGGCAGCCACAGCGGGCGGCTCGCGGGGGTGCCGGACGAGGTACGGCCGCCCGTCCGCCCGGTCAAGGGCCAGGTCCTGCGGCTGACCGTGCCCCCTCGGTACGCGCCGTTCCTCAGCCGCACGGTCCGCGCGGTCGTCCGCGGCAGCCACCTCTACCTGGTGCCGCGCGTCAGCGGCGAGCTCGTCGTGGGCGCGACCAGCGAGGAGCTCGGCTGGGACACGACGGTCACGGCGGGCGGGGTCTACGAGCTTCTGAGGGATGCGCACGAACTCGTCCCCGGCATCACGGAACTGCCCCTGACCGAGACCTGCGCGGGTCTGCGCCCCGGCTCGCCGGACAACGCGCCGCTGCTCGGCCCGACGGCCCTGCCCGGCCTCCTCCTGGCCACCGGCCACCACCGCAACGGCGTGCTGCTCACGCCGGTCACCGGGGACGCCATGGCGCAGGTCCTGACCACCGGCGAACTCCCGGAGGAAGCTCGCCCGTTCACCCCCGGGCGGTTCTCCGGCCAAGGGCCCGGCGCCCTCAGTGACGTCTCCATGGAGCAGCCCGCATGAACGTATCGCTCAACGGTGAGCCGCGCGCGGTGACCGCCGACCTCACCCTCGAAGCCCTCGTCACCACGCTCACCACAGCGCACTCCGGCGTCGCCGCCGCCCTCAACGAGACCGTCGTCCCGCGCACCCAGTGGGCCGCGACCGCGCTCCGCGAGGGGGACCGCGTCGAGGTCCTCACAGCCGTACAAGGAGGCTGACTCGTCCATGGCCGACGACGCTTTCGTCCTCGGGGACACCACGTACTCCTCGCGCCTGATCATGGGCACGGGAGGCGCCCCGAGCCTCGACATCCTGGAACGCGCCCTGACCGCTTCCGGCACCGAACTCACCACAGTGGCGATGCGCCGCGTGAACGCGACCGTGCACGGCTCCGTCCTGTCCGTCCTGGAAAAACTCGACATACAGGTCCTGCCGAACACGGCGGGCTGCTTCACCGCCGGCGAGGCGGTCCTCACGGCCCGCCTCGCGCGCGAGGCGCTCGGCACGAACCTGGTCAAACTCGAGGTCATCGCCGATGAGCGCACCCTGCTGCCCGACCCGATCGAGACTCTGGACGCCGCCGAGACCCTGGTCGACGACGGCTTCACGGTCCTCCCCTACACGAACGACGACCCGGTGCTCGCCCGCAAGCTGGAGGACGTGGGCTGCGCGGCGATCATGCCGCTCGGCTCCCCCATCGGCTCCGGGCTCGGCATCCGCAACCCGCACAACTTCCAGCTGATCACCGAGCACGCGCGCGTGCCGGTGATCCTGGACGCGGGCGCGGGCACGGCCTCCGACGTGGCACTCGCCATGGAGCTGGGCTGCGCGGGTGTGATGCTCGCCTCTGCGGTGACCCGCGCGCAGGAGCCGGTGCTCATGGCCGAGGGCATGCGGCACGCGGTGGAGGCGGGCCGGCTCGCGTTCCGGGCGGGCCGCATCCCCAAGCGGCACTTCGCGGAGGCCTCCTCACCCACCCAGGGCCGCGCCCACCTCGACCCGGAGCGCCCGGCCTTCTGACAGGGTCACAGCTCTGCTGCAGTACGGGCCCGGTCCCGCAGCGGGCAGGGGGCCTGTCAGTCACTCCTCGTACACTCACCAGCGTGGACACGACCCTTCAGGACCCGTTGCTCGGGCATGTGCTCGACGGCCGGTACCGCGTCGACGCACGCATCGCGGTCGGCGGGATGGCCACGGTCTACCGGGCCGTGGACACCCGCCTCGACCGCGTGCTCGCGCTCAAGGTGATGCACCCCTCGCTGGCCACGGACGCGACGTTCGTCGAGCGTTTCATCCGCGAGGCCAAGTCGGTGGCCCGCCTCGACCACCCGAACGTCGTGGGCGTCTACGACCAGGGCGCCGAGGGCGCGTACGTCTATCTGGCGATGGAGTACATCGCGGGCTGCACGCTCCGCGACGTCCTGCGGGACCGTGGTGCGCTCAAGCCCCGTGCGGCGCTGGACATCCTGGAGCCGGTGCTCGCCGCGCTCGGGGCGGCGCACCGTGCGGGCTTCGTGCACCGCGACATGAAGCCGGAGAACGTCCTGATAGGGGACGACGGCCGGGTGAAGGTGGCGGACTTCGGGCTGGTCCGGGCGGTGGACACCGTCACGAACACCACCGGGACACTCCTCGGCACGGTCTCGTACCTGGCGCCGGAGCAGATAGAGGACGGTACGGCGACGCCCGGCGTGGACGTCTACGCGTGCGGGGTGGTCCTCTACGAGATGCTGACCGGCGGCAAGCCGCACTCCGGCGACACCCCGGCCCAGATCCTCTACAAGCATCTGAACGAGGACGTCCCCCCGCCTTCCACGGCCGTACCCGGCCTGCCCCCCGCGATCGACAACCTGGTCGCGTCGGCCACGGCGCGCAACCCGCAGGTCCGCCCGCACGACGCGGTGGCCCTCCTCGCCCACGTCCGCGAAGCGCGTTCCGCGCTGACCGAGGCTGAGCTGGACACGGCGCCGCCGCAGGCGCGGGACGCGGAGCACGCGGGTGCGGACGACCGTACGAGTGTGCTCCCGCGCGCGGTGCAGTTGCCGCTGCCCGCGGAGGAGGACGGTTTCCACCGCACGAGCCGCCTGGAGAGTCCGCCTCCGTCACCCCCGGCACCCGCACGCCGCAGGGGCGGCAGGCCGCGCCGCGGCACGTTCGCCATCATCGCGGCGCTCCTCTTGGTCCTCGGGGTCGGCGCGGGCGTCTGGTACATCAACTCGGGCCAGTTCACCAAGGTCCCGCCCCTGCTGGCCAAGACCGAGGCCCAGGCGAAGCAGCGCCTGGACGAGGCGGGCCTGCGAGCCGGCGGCAAGACCACGTACAAGTACAGCGACGCGTACAAGCGCGGCACCGTCATGGCCACGGACCCGGAGGCCAACGCCCGTATCCGTGACGACGGGACGGTGAACCTGACGGTGTCCAAGGGCCCGAAGACGGTCAAGGTCCCCGACCTGGAGGGCACGCGTCTCGCGACGGCGAAGAGCGACCTCGAGAACCGGGGTCTGGCGCCGGGCATGGTCACCAAGAAGTTCAGCGAGGACATCGCCAAGGGCGCCGTGATCAGCACGGACCCGGAGGCGGGCTCGACCCGGACCTCCGGTTCCGCGGTCGCCCTGGTCGTCTCCAAGGGCCCGCCGGTCGACGTCCCCGACGTCACGGGCGAGTCCGAGGACGACGCCGTGGCCGAGCTGGAGGAGGCCGGTCTCGAGGCGGAGATCGCCACGGCTCGGGTGACTTCCGACGAGGACAAGGGTGACGTGGCCCGTCAGTCCCCCAGCGAGGGTCAGCTCTCCGAGGGCGACACGGTGACCCTGACGATCTCCAAGGGGCCTCCGATGGTCGAGGTGCCTGACGTCACGGGCATGAGTGTCGATGACGCGCACGACAAGCTTGAAGGTGCGGGGTTCGAGGTGGACGAGGAGCGGGGGATTCTCGGGCTCTTCGGTGACACGGTGCGGAGTCAGTCCGTGGAGGCCGGCGAGGAGGCCCCCAAGGGCTCCACGATCAAAATCACCATCCGCTGACAGCTCCTTCGCCGGAGGGGCCGGAGACGATTCGTGCACCCGGCACTCGCGCCCGGCCCCGGGGCTCCGCCCCAGCCCCCGCTCCTCAATCGCCGGAGGGGCTTGATCGGCCACAGCCGGAGTGGGGGGATTGCCACGCGCTCCGCGCTGGGGCGGAGCCCCGGGGCTCTGCCCCGGACCCCGCTCCTCAATCGCCGGAGGGGCTTGATCGGGAACCGCCGGAGGGGCTGGGTCGGCACAGCCGGACGGGCTCGAATGGGACAGGTATCCGACGGCGGGAGGGGGCGGTCGGGGTATGTCCGCGCGCAGCACCTCTGCCCCTGGCCACGGCGGCCGAAGCAAGCAGCAATGACATCGAGATGGCGAGCACGGACATACCCCGACCGCCCCCGCACCCACCCACACACCTGCCACAGCAAAACGCATAGCCGCCAACGAAACCGCAACCAGCCACCCTCCCTTCACAGCACACCCAAACACCCATGGCACTCTTGACCGAGTGAACAGCAACACCCGCAACCCCATCGGCGGCCACGTCCCCGTAGCCGGCGGCCTGGCCTCCGTAGGGCTCGCGTACGCCCAGGACGTCCAGGCCGAGACCGTCCAGGTCTTCGTGGCCAACCCGCGCGGCTGGGCCACTCCCCCCGGCAACCCCCAGCAGGACGAGACGTTCCGCGCCGCCTGCGCAGCCGACGGCATCCCGGCCTACGTCCACGCCCCGTACCTGATCAACTTCGGCTCGCACACCGAAGCCACCGTGGAGAAAAGCGTCGTGTCGATGCGGCACAGCCTCCGCCGCGCCCGCGCCATCGGCGCCCTCGGCGTAGTCGTGCACACGGGCTCGGCCACCGGCGGCCGCGACCGTTCCGTGGCCCTGGCCCAGGTCCGCGAGCACCTGCTCCCGCTCCTGGACGAGCTGACCCACGACGACGACCCCTTCCTCCTCCTGGAGTCGACCGCGGGCCAGGGCGCGTCCCTCTGCTCACGCACCTGGGACTTCGGCCCGTACTTCGACGCCCTGGACCACCACCCGAAGCTGGGCATCTGCCTGGACACCTGCCACATCTACGCGGCCGGCCACGACCTGGTCGCCCCGGGTGGCGTGAAGCAGACCCTGGACCTCCTGGTGGACACGGTCGGCGAGGGCCGCCTCAAGCTGATCCACGCGAACGACTCCAAGGACGTGGTGGGTGCGCACAAGGACCGCCACGAGAACATCGGCTCGGGCCACATCGGGGCGGAACCCTTCCAGGACCTGATGACGCACCCGGCGACGGAGAACGTGCCGCTGGTCATCGAGACGCCGGGCGGCAAAGAGGGCAACGCGGCGGACATAGCCCGCTTGAAGGCACTCCGCGCCACAACCTGAAACCGCAACCTGAAACGGAGAACCCGAAACGAAGAACCCGAAAGAGGAGAGCTAAAGCTCAGGCCCTTCCCCCGGAACCTCCTGGTACGAGTACCGCTGCTCCTCCCACGGGTCCCCCACGTTGTGGTACCCGCGCTCCTCCCAGAACCCCCGCCGATCCGCGGTCATGTACTCGACCCCGCGCACCCACTTCGGCCCTTTCCAGGCATACAGGTGCGGCACGACGAGCCGCAGCGGAAACCCGTGCTCGGCGGTGAGCAGTTCCCCGCCTTTGTGGGTGGCGAAAATGGTGCGGTCGGCGACGAAATCGGACAGTCGCAGATTCGAGCTGAACCCGTACTCGGCCCAGACCATCACATGCGTGACGGCGGGATCCGGCGGCGCCAGCTCCAGGATGGTGGAGGCGAGGACTCCGCCCCACTCGGCGGCGAGCATGCTGAACTTGGTGACGCAGTGCAGGTCGCCCACCACGCTCGCGTACGGCAGCGCCGAGAACTCCTCGTGGTTCCAGCAGTGCTTGTCGCCGTCGGCCGTGGCCCCGAAGACCCTGAACTCCCAGCGCTCGGGCCGGAACTTGGGCACCGGTCCGTAGTGCGTGACCGGCCAGCCGCGCTGCAGTCGCTGCCCCGGCGGAAGCTCCGGCTGCACTGCTCCCCCAGACTCGCGACCCACCGGATGACCCATGCCTCCATCCTGACAGACCCCGGGCAGTGGCCATGACCAAGCGGGCCCCGACGGGCCGCAGCCGATCATCGATTCGGGCAACTCCTACTAAGCATGCACTTACTGGACGCATTTCGGCGCCGGTGCAAGGATGCGCGAAACCTGCCGAGTCCACCACGTGGAAGGAGCCTCTGCGATGCAGGGCGACCCCGAGGTCATCGAATTCCTCAACGAGCAGCTCACGGGCGAGTTGACGGCCATCAACCAGTACTGGCTCCACTACCGGATCCAGGACAACAATGGCTGGACCAAGCTCGCGAAGTACACCCGTGCCGAGTCCATCGACGAGATGAAGCACGCGGACAGGCTGACGGAACGAATCCTCTTCCTCGACGCCCTGCCGAACTACCAGCGGCTCTTCCATGTACGGGTCGGGCAGACCGTCACCGAGATGTTCCAGGCCGACCGGCAGGTGGAGGTCGAGGCGATCGACCGCCTCAGGCGCGGCATCGACGTGATGCGGGCCAAGGGCGATGTGACGTCGGCGCGGATCTTCGAGGACATCCTGGAGGACGAGGAGCACCACATCGATTATCTCGATACGCAGTTGGAGCTGATCGAGAAGCTGGGTGAGGCGCTCTACCTGGCGCAGCAGATCGAGCAGCCGGACAGCTAGCAGCCGGACAGCTAGGCCGCGGCGGCCTCGTCCTGGTCGAGACCCTGTTCCTCCGGGTCGGCACCCTGCTCGACATCCCGCTCAACGGCGACGAGCGCGGGCCGGGGATAGCCGCCCCGCCCGAGCAGTGCCTGGATACGGCGTACGCACGACCCGCAGTCGGTGCCGGCCTTGCAGGCGGAGGCTATCTGGCGGGGGGTGCAGGCGCCGCCTTCCGCGTGCCGCTTGACCTGGTCCTCGGTCACACCGAAGCAGTTGCAGACGTACACGCGGGTTCACCTCCCGGCCGGGACTACGGGTGCGCCGTCCCGATTACTCGGTGAGGCTAGCCTAACCATACCCGCCGGGCCTGGAGCGCAAAAGCGCCGTGGGGCGCGGATCCCTGTGATCCGCGCCCCACGGCGTTCGTGCAAGCAAAGCGTCGTTACCGGTGCCGTTACTGGTCCCGGTACATCTCCGCCACCAGGAACGCCAGGTCCAGCGACTGGCTCCGGTTCAACCGCGGGTCGCAAGCGGTCTCGTACCGCTGGTGGAGGTCGTCGACGAAGATCTCGTCGCCGCCGCCCACGCACTCGGTGACGTCGTCACCGGTGAGCTCGACGTGGATGCCGCCCGGGTGCGTGCCGAGCGCCTTGTGGACCTCGAAGAAGCCCTTGACCTCGTCGAGCACGTCGTCGAAGCGACGGGTCTTGTGACCGGAGGCCGCCTCGTACGTGTTGCCGTGCATCGGGTCGGTGATCCAGGCGACGGTCGCGCCGGAGGCGGTGACCTTCTCGACCAGCTCGGGCAGCTTGTCACGGACCTTGTCGGCGCCCATGCGGACGATGAAGGTCAGCCGGCCCGGCTCACGGTCCGGGTCGAGGCGCTCGATGTACTGCAGCGCCTCCTCACTCGTCGTGGTCGGACCGAGCTTGATGCCGATCGGGTTGCGGATCTTCGAGGCGAACTCGATGTGCGCGCCGTCGAGCTGACGGGTGCGCTCGCCGATCCAGACCATGTGGCCCGAGACGTCGTACAGGTTGCCCGTACGCGAGTCGACGCGGGTCAGCGCCGACTCGTAGTCGAGGAGCAGCGCCTCGTGGGAGGCGTAGAACTCGACGGTCTGGAACTCGGCCGGGTCGGTGCCGCAGGCGCGCATGAAGTTCAGCGCGTTGTCGATCTCGCGGGCGAGCTGCTCGTAGCGCTGGCCGGACGGGGACGACTTCACGAAGTCCTGGTTCCAGGCGTGGACCTGGCGCAGGTCGGCGTAGCCGCCGGTGGTGAAGGCGCGCACCAGGTTCAGCGTGGAGGCGGACGCGTGGTACATCCGCTTCAGGCGCTCGGGGTCCGGGATCCGGGCGGCCTCGGTGAACTCGAATCCGTTGACGGAGTCGCCGCGGTAGGTCGGCAGGGTGAGGCCGTCGCGGGTTTCGGTCGGCTTGGAGCGCGGCTTGGAGTACTGGCCGGCGATCCGGCCGACCTTCACGACCGGCACCGAGGCGGCGTACGTGAGTACGGCGCCCATCTGGAGGAGGGTCTTCAGCTTGTTCCGGATGTGATCGGCCGAGACGGCGTCGAAGGCCTCGGCGCAGTCGCCGCCCTGGAGCAGGAACGCCTCTCCCTTGGCGACGGCCGCCAGTCGGGCGCGCAGCTGGTCACACTCGCCGGCGAAGACGAGCGGCGGATACGACTCGAGGTCCGCGATCACATCGCGCAGAGCCTCGGCATCCGGGTACTCGGGCTGCTGCGCCGCGGGCAGGTTTCGCCAGGTGTTGCCAGCGCTCGCGCTGGTCTTAGCGTTCACGGTCACCTCGACAACATTACGGGGTCGCATGGGGCGTCCATCCCTCCGCTCATCTTTTGAGACAGCTGAGAGGCGGGCACCCCATCTGAGCCGGGGTTCGGGTACGGTTGCGCCCATGTTCGCGCAGTTTCTGACCCGCACCTGGTGGTGGACCGCACATCCGGCGGCCCACTGACTGCGCGTTTCTGAATCCGCGAAGGCCGCCCGAGGGGCGGCCTTCAGTGTTTTCCGACACCGGGCTGTTCCTCCCACCGGAAGGAACAGCACCCCATGTCCGTACTCGACATGTCCGTCCTGGACAGACTCCTCACCGACGACCGCCCCTTCGCCCTGCTGCGCAGGCGCACCCCCGGCCGTGACCACGACACCGTCGAGGTCCTGACCGGCCCGGTCCAGGTGCACGACCGGCTCGCGGACATCCCGGAGGGCCTGGCCCTGGTGCCGTTCCGTCAGATCAGGGAGCGCGGTTTCGACGTCCGCGACGACGGCACGCCGCTGGCGGTCCTCACCCCCGAGGAGACGTACGAGATCCCGCTCGCCGAGGCCCTCGAACGGCTGCCGCGGCACGAGGTCCGCGTCCGGGACGGCGGTTTCGACGTCGACGACACCACGTACGCCGGGATCGTCGGGCGTGTCCTGGAGGACGAGATCGGCCGCGGCGAGGGCGCGAACTTCGTGATCCGGCGGACGTACGAGGGTGAGATCCCGGGCTTCTCCCGCAAGGACGCGCTCGCCCTGTTCCGGCGGCTGCTCGTCGGCGAGCGGGGCGCGTACTGGACGTTCGTCGTGCACACGGGTGAGCACGCGGGCGGGCGGACGCTGGTCGGCGCGAGTCCGGAGGTGCATGTGCGGATGTCGGGCGGCACGGTCGTCATGAACCCGATCAGCGGAACGTACCGCTACCCGGCCGCCGGACCGACCCCCGACGACCTGCTCGCCTTCCTCGCCGACGGCAAGGAGATCGAGGAGCTGTCGATGGTCGTCGACGAGGAGCTGAAGATGATGTGCACCGTCGGTGACAGGGGCGGTGTCGTCGTCGGGCCGCGGCTGAAGGAAATGGCTCATCTCGCCCATACGGAGTACGAGTTGCGGGGAAAGTCGAGCCTTGATGTGCGGGAGGTGCTGAAGGAGACGATGTTCGCGGCGACCGTCACCGGCTCGCCCGTGCAGAACGCGTGCCGGGTCATCGAGCGCCACGAGGTGGGCGGGCGCGGGTACTACGCCGGTGCGCTCGCCCTTGTCGGCCGGGACGCGGGCGGCGCGCAGACCCTGGACTCCCCCATCCTCATCAGGACCGCCGACATCGACGCGGCCGGGCGCCTTCGGGTGCCGGTCGGCGCGACGCTCGTCCGCGGTTCGGACCCGGCGGGCGAGGTCGCGGAGACGCACGCGAAGGCGGCCGGGGTGCTGGCCGCGCTCGGGGTGCGCCCGGGACGTCCGCGTGAGGAGTCCACGCGGCCCGCGCTCGCCGACGACCCGCGGGTACGGGCGGCGCTCGACGGACGCCGCGCGGCCCTTGCCCCGTTCTGGCTGCGGATGCAGGACCCCGGCCGGCACAGCGAGGAGCGGGCCGGGCACGCGCTGGTCGTCGACGGCGAGGACACCTTCACCGCGATGCTGGCGCACGTGCTGCGCTCGGCGGGCCTCGACGTGTCGGTGCGGCGCTACGACGAGGAAGGGCTGCGGGAGGCGGTCCTCGCGCACGAGGGCCCGGTGGTCCTCGGCCCGGGCCCCGGTGACCCGTCCGATCTCACCGATCCGAAGATGCGGTTCCTGCGGTCGCTGACGGCCGAGGTGCTCCGCGGCCACCGGTACGGCGTGCTCGGCGTCTGCCTCGGGCACGAGCTGATCGCGGCCGAGCTGGGTCTGGAGATCGTCCGCAAGGACGTGCCGTACCAGGGGGCGCAGACCGGCATCGAGCTGTTCGGGCGGGCCGAGACCGTCGGGTTCTACAACAGTTTCGTGGCCCGCTGCGACGACGACGCGGCGGTGGAGCTGGCCGCGCACGAGGTCGAGGTCAGCCGGGACGCGGCCAGCGGCGAGGTGCACGCCTTGCGCGGTCCGGGCTTCGCCGGGGTGCAGTTCCACCCGGAGTCGGTGCTGTCGCTGCGCGGCGCCGGGATCGTACGGGAACTGCTCGCTCAGCTCGCCGGGAGCGACGGCGCTTCGGCCGGGACCAGCACGTTCTCGGAGCGGCGGCCCGCGCGGTAGTCCAGGACGTTGCGGACCGTGGTGTCGATGATCTGCCCGACCGCGTCCACGGTGTAGTACGCCTGGTGCGAGGTGACCAGGACGTTCGGGAAGGTGACGAGGCGGGCCAGGGTGTCGTCGTCGACGGCCTCCAGGGACTTGTCGAGGAAGAACAGGCCCGCCTCGGCCTCGTACACGTCGAGGCCGACGCCGGTGAAGCGGCCCGCGCGCAGTTCGGCGACGAGGGCCTTGGTGTCGACGAGGCCGCCGCGGCTGGAGTTGACGAGGATCGCGTCGTCCTTCATCGCGCGCAGCGCGGCGGCGTCGACGATGTGCTCGGTGGAGGGCAGCAGCGGGACGTGCAGGCTGATCAGGTCGGCCTCGGCGAAGATCCGGTCCTTGTCGACGTACTTCATGCCGAGGGCCACGCATTCCGGGTTCTCGGCGACGTCCCAGCCCAGCAGGTTCATGCCGAAGCCGTGCGCGATGCGGGTGAAGGCCTCGCCGATCTTGCCGGTGCCGAGGACGCCGACGGTGCGGCCGCGCAGGTCGCGGCCGAGCAGGCCGTCTAGGCGGAAGTCGAAGTCCCGGGTGCGGTTGCCGGCCCGGACGATACGGCGGTTGACGGCCATCGCGAGGGTCCACGCGAACTCGGCGACCGAGTACGGCGAGTAGTACGAGACCCTCGCGACGGTGAGCCCGAGGCGCTCCGCGACCTCCAGGTCGATGTTGTTGAAGCCCGTGGAGCGCTGGGCGATCATCTGCGTGCCGCCGGCGGCGAGGCTCTGCAGCACCCGGTTGTTCAGGGTCGCGTTGACGCTGGTGGAGATGATCTCGTAGCCGGCGGCGATGGGAGCGGTGTCCTCGTTGAGAAAGACGTCCAGACAGCGGACGTCGTGGTGCCCCTCGAAGGCCTTCTCGATCAGGGGCTTCTCGTCGGATTGCACACCAAATGCGAGGATCTCCATATCCGCGAGTCTAGGCCGCTCACGCCCCTCCGGCACCAGCCGACCTCAGCCGAAGAAGACCCCCACCTCCTCGTACAGGCCCGGATCCACCGTCTTCAAACGGGCCGTCGCCTCGGCGATGGGCACGCGGACGATGTCCGTGCCGCGCAGCGCGACCATCTTGCCGAAGTCCCCGTCACGGACCGCGTCGATCGCGTGCAACCCGAATCGCGTGGCGAGCCAGCGGTCGAACGCCGACGGGGTTCCGCCGCGCTGCACGTGACCGAGGACCGTGGTGCGGGCCTCCTTCCCGGTCCGCTTCTCGATCTGCTTCGCGAGCCACTCCCCCACACCGGAAAGCCGCACATGCCCGAAGGAGTCCAGCGACTCGTCCTTGAGGACCACCTCACCGTCGCGTGGCATCGCCCCTTCGGCGACCACGACGATCGGCGCGTACGAGGACGTGAAGCGGGAGGTGACCCAGTCGCAGACCTGGTCGAGGTCGAAGCGCTGTTCGGGGATGAGGATGACGTTGGCGCCGCCGGCCAGGCCCGAGTGCAGGGCGATCCAGCCCGCGTGGCGGCCCATGACCTCGACGACCAGGACCCGCATATGGGACTCGGCCGTGGTGTGCAGGCGGTCGATCGCCTCGGTCGCGATGCCGACGGCCGTGTTGAAACCGAAGGTGTAGTCGGTGCCGGACAGATCGTTGTCGATGGTCTTCGGTACGCCGACGGCCTTGACGCCGTAGTCGTCGGTGAGGCGGGCGGCGACACCCAGGGTGTCCTCGCCGCCGATCACGATGAGCGCCTCGACGCCCTCCTCGGTCAGGTTCTCCTTGACGCGGCGGATGCCGTTCTCCGCCTGGAGGGGGTTGGTGCGCGAGGAGCCGAGGATGGTGCCGCCGCGCGGCAGGATGCCGCGCACCGCCGGGATGTCGAGCCGCATGGTGTCGCCCTCGAGGGGACCGCGCCAGCCGTCCCGGAAGCCGACGAAGTCGTAGCCGTACTCCTGCACGCCCTTGCGGACGATGCCCCGGATGACGGCGTTGAGCCCGGGGCAGTCGCCGCCGCCGGTCAGTACTCCGACCCTCATCACGTAACTCCCTTGTCACGGTGAGCAGTTGAAGCAACTGTGCCGCGCGGGGTCACGCGTCGTCCAGACCCCGTTCGATCGCGTACCGGACGAGCTCCACGCGGTTGTGGAGCTGGAGCTTGCCCAGGGTGTTCTGGACGTGGTTCTGCACCGTGCGGTGCGAGATGACCAGGCGCTCCGCGATCTGCTTGTAGCTCAGCCCCTTGGCGACCAGGCGCAGCACCTCCGTCTCCCGGTCGGTGAGCTGGGGCGCCTTGGGTTCGTCGGTGTCGGCGGCCGGGGCGGGTTCGGAGGCGAGGCGGCGGTACTCGCCGAGGACGAGACCGGCGAGGCCCGGGGTGAACACCGGGTCGCCGACGGCCGTGCGGCGCACCGCGTCGATCAGTTCGTCGGTGGACGCGGACTTCAGTAGATATCCGGTCGCGCCGGACTTGACCGCCTCCAGGACGTCGGCGTGCTCGCCGCTCGCCGACAGGACCAGGACCCGCAGCGCCGGGTCGGCGCCGACGAGTTCCTTGCAGACCTGGACGCCGGGCTTGGCCGGCAGGTTCAGGTCGAGGACGAGGACGTCGGGCCTCGCGGCCCGCGCCCGGCGCACCGCCTGCTCGCCGTCGCCCGCCGTGGCGACGACGTCGAAGCCGGCCGCGGCCAGGTCGCGGGCGACGGCGTCGCGCCACATCGGATGGTCGTCGACCACCATGACTCTGATCGTGGTCCGTCCGCCGTCGGTCTGCTGCTCGCTCATCGCTCCGGTCCTGCCTTCCCCCGTGATGACACTGATGTCACTGATATCGCTGATGCCACTGCTGTCACTGCTGTCACTGCTGCCGCAGCTGATCATTTCTTCTTCGGTACGTTCAGTTCGACCTCGGTGCCCTGTCCGGGTACCGAGATCCATTCGGCGGTGCCGCCGATGTCGCGCAGCCGGCCCCGGATGGACTGGGCGACACCGAGTCGGCCCTCTCCCTCGGCCTGGGCGAGCCGGCCCTCCGGGATGCCGGGCCCGTCGTCCCGTACGGTCACGATCACCGCGTCCGGATCGTCCTCGACCAGGATCCACGCGTACGCGTCCGCGCCCGCGTGCAGCCGCACGTTGTCCAGAGCTGCGCTGACGGCGGCGGCCAGTTCGCGGGCCGCGGCGGGTGGCATCAGGACGGGAGCGCCCGGTTCGGAGAAGGTGACCCGCGCGCCCGCGTGCCCGGCGAGCAGGGGCCGCAGATCGCGGGGGCCCGCGCTGTCGGCGTCGGCGGGGTCCCCGGCGCGGTCCGGTTCGTCGACGGCGCGGACGACGGCGCCCAGCGCGGCGTCCTCGGAGGCACGGGACGCCGGGGACAGGCCGCCGGCCACCAACGTGCGCAGCGCGACCTCCTGTTCGCCCGCCATCCGGCCGATCTCGGCGGCCTCGCCGCCCAGTGCGTTGCCCCGCCGCTGCACCATGGCGAGGACCTGGAGGACGCTGTCGTGGATGTCGCGGGCCAGACGCTCCCGCTCCCGGGTGGCGGCCTCGATCTCCAGGGCGCGGGCGAGGGTGCGCTCGGAGGCGCGGGCCACCTCGACGACGTAGCCGATGGCGATGGACGCGATGCAGACCAGGAGCACGTTGTGCAGGGTGCTGCGGCTCAGGTCGCCGCGCTGGATCACGTTGGCGACGCCGATGAACAGGGACGCGGAGGCCGCCCAGCGCCAGCCGCCCTTGAGCGCCCAGGCGAGGACCGCGCCCGCCGTCCATATCGAGGGCAGGGTCGAGCCGCCGGTGACGGCCCGCTCGTGGCCCGCGACCGGTGACAGCAGGATGCCGACGACGGCGACCGTCAGGTCGGCGGTGAGGAACCGCTTGGTGCAGCGCCGGGCGCCGGACACCTGCGGCAGTGTCGCGAGCGTCCACACCGCCAGGACGGCGAAGTAGGCGATGGCGACCCAGGGCCGCTCGTACACCTCGTAGGCGGAGGCGAAGAGGCCGATCGCGTACAGCATGGTGAGCACGCGGTAGCCCATCAGGGCACGCCACAGCGGCTGCTCCACCGACATCCGTACGACCCGCTCGCGCCTGACCGTGCTCCCCATGTCCCCCACCGTCCCCCGTGCCGGCACCGCGCGCGACGCGGTCAGGCGCCGCTCCGCTCCTTGTGCGCTTCCCGCTCGGCCTTCTCGGCCTTCTCCTGCTCGGCCTTCGCCGCCTTCTCCGCCTTCGCCGCGTCGGCGATCTGCCGCTTGGCGGCGGTCGCGTAGATGTCGACGTACTCCTGGCCGGAAAGCTTCATGATTTCGTACATGACCTCGTCGGTCACCGCCCGCAGCACGAACCGGTCGTTCTCCATGCCCTGGTAGCGGGTGAAGTCGAGCGGCTTGCCGATGCGGATGCCGGGGCGCATGAGCTTCGGCATCACCTTGCCCGGCGGCTGGATCTTCTCCGTGTCGATCATGGCGACCGGGATGACGGGGGCGCCGGTGGCCAGCGCCACGCGGGCCAGACCGCCGGGCTTGCCGCGGTACAGGCGCCCGTCGGGTGAACGCGTGCCCTCGGGGTAGATACCGAACAGCTCGCCGCGCTCCAGCACCTCGATGCCGCTCTTGATGGCGGCCTCACCGGCGCCGCGCGAGCCCGAGCGGTCCACCGGGAGCTGACCGACGCCCTTGAAGAAGGCGGCCGTCAGCTTGCCCTTCACGCCGGGCGTGGTGAAGTACTCCGCCTTCGCGATGAACGTGACCTTGCGGTCGAGGACGGCCGGCAGGAAGAACGAGTCGGAGAAGGAGAGGTGGTTGCTGGCCAGGATCGCGGCCCCCTCGGCGGGAATGTTCTCCATGCCCTCCACCCATGGCCTGAAGCCGAGCCTCAGCGGCCCCCCGATGGCCACCTTCATTGCGCCGTAGATCAACCCACTGCCTTCCCTCGTCCGAGGTTCAGACCTTAACCCGCGGGGCCGCTCAGGGGCCCGACGACCCTGGTCGGTGTCAGTCCGGTCGCGTACGGTGAAGTGCACGTCCCGCTGCTCCTCTTCACGAACTGGAGACCGAAGGTGCCGCTCCTTCCCGGAGCCGAGCCGTACCGCCACGAAGGCGGCGAGATCGGCGTCCTCCTCTGTCACGGCTTCACCGGATCCCCCCAGTCACTGCGGCCCTGGGCGGAGTATCTGGCCGAGCAGGGGCTGACCGTCTCGCTCCCGCTGCTGCCCGGGCACGGCACCCGCTGGGAGAACATGGCGGTCACCGGCTGGCAGGACTGGTACGCGGAGGTGGACCGGGCGCTGCGCGAGCTCACGGAGCGCTGCTCGCAGGTGTTCGTCGCCGGCCTGTCGATGGGCGGCGCCCTCGCGCTGCGCCTCGGGGCCCGGCACGGCGACGAGGTGGCGGGCCTGATCCTGGTGAACCCGGGGAACAAGGTGCACGGGCTGGCCGCGCACGCCCTCCCGGTGGCCCGGCACTTCGTCCGTACGGTCAAGGGCGTCGCCGACGACATCGCCAAGGAGGGCTCGCACGAGATCGGCTACAGCCGCGTGCCGCTGCACTCCGCGCACCAGCTGCGCCGCTTCTTCCGGGTCGTCGACCGTGAACTGCCGCAGGTGACCCAGCCGGTGATGGTGCTGCACAGCCCCCAGGACCATGTGGTGCCGCCCGCCGACTCGGCCCGCGTGCTCAGCCGGATCTCCTCCAGGGACGTCACGGAGATTCTGCTGGAACAGAGCTACCACGTCGCGACGTTGGACCATGACGCGGGCCGGATCTTCGAGGAGAGCTACGCGTTCATCGGGCGGCTCGCCCCCAGTGTCGGCAAGACCCCCAGCGAGGGCGTGAGCAGCCCCGGCGAGGGCGCGGAAGGGACGGCCAGCGGTGGCTGAGCAGGAGCGACGGGAGCCCGAGAGCCCCGACAGCCCGGACGGCGGCGAGGGCCGCGAGCCCGAGGCGGCCGGCACCGGGCCGTCGCGGCCGGACCCGGAGGAGCAGGGAGCGATCCCGGTCGACGAGGACGCGGTGTGGGCGCAGATCGTCGCCGGGTACGGGGAGGAGCCGCCGGACCCGCCGGGCGCCAAGCCGTTCAAGTCGGTGGAGGACCTGGCCCTTCTGGAGCCGGAGACCAATACGACGGCGCCGCCGGACCGGGACCGGACCGACGGCGAGCCGAAGGACGAGGCGGACGGGAAGCCGAGGAAGGACGCCGGGAAGGCCGGGGGCCCGCTCGGCTCGTCGGTCTCCTTCGCCCCGGGCGTCGGCGCCGCCCCGGGCCCCCGGGACCACTCGGTCGCGGAGCCGTCCGACAGCGACTTCGACGCGGACGACGAGGGCCACTTCGTGCCGCCGGAACCGCCGCCGCTCCCGGCGAGCGATGTCACGGCCCGGTTCGCGTGGCTGGCCGTGATCGGCGGCCCGGTGCTGCTGCTCCTGTCCGTGCTGCTCGGCTGGTCGATGACGTGGTGGCTGGCGACGCTCTGCGTCGGCGGCTTCCTCGGCGGCTTCGCCACGCTGGTCGCGCGGATGAAGTCGGACGAGGACGAGGACGACGACCCGGGCCGCGGGGCCGTCGTCTGACGAGTGTCTTCAAGCCTGTCCTCAGCGGGCGGCGGGAATTCTGAGGGCGGCCAGGACCGGCAGATGGTCCGTGGCCGCCCTCAGCTCGTGTGCGGGCAGCCCGGGCGGGACGCCGCAGCCGAGGATCTCGACGCCCTTGGTGGTGAGAATCGCGTCGATACGCTGATGGGGGTCGTCCGGGGTCGAGGTGTACTCGCTGCCCCAGGGGCGGGTCGCCCAGGCGTCGTTCAGGACGGCGGCGAGGCGGCGGAAGGTGCGTCCGTCGGGGCGCTCGTTGAGATCGCCGCCCACGACGGCGTGCTCGACACCCATCGTCTCGATCTGTTCGAGCAGCAGGCCGCCCTGCGCGTACCGCTCGTCCTTCTGCAGGCTCAGGTGACAGCTGACGACGCCGAGCCGGGCGCCGCCGAAGCGGACGACGGCGGTGGCGAAGCCGCGCCGGTGCAGCCCGGGTGTGAGCGGCAGCAGCACATCCTCGGTGCGCTCCACCGTCGCCCGCAGCGAGCACAGCAGGGCCGGGCCCGCCGCGCTGCCGCCGCCGGAGAGGATCACCAGGTCCGCGGCGCGGGCGAGCCGGGCGAGTTTCTTGCGCCAGCGGAAGAAGCGCGGCGCCTCCTGGATCAGGACCAGGTCGGGAGCGCAGGCCTTCATGACGCGGGCCAGGGCGACGGGATCGTCACGCATCGAGCGGATGTTGTAGCTGAGGACGCGGATGACGGCCGAACCGTCGGCCTCGGTAAGGGAGTTGGGGAGCGAGCCGGAGTCCATGACGATCAAGATACGCCGGTGCCCGCCGCCCCCGGGGGGAACGACGGGCACCTGGAGCGCATTGGTCCTACATCACCGGGTCGGGCTCCCGCGCCAGGTCGGCCGCGCCGACCATGCCCGCCTTGTTGCCGAGCTGGGCCGCGATGACGTCGGCCACCGGCCGCCAGTTTCCGCCGACCAGCCAGCGCTTGTAGGACTTGCGGATCGGGTCGAGGACCAGCTCGCCCTCGTCCGACAGACCGCCGCCGACGATGAACGCCGAGGGGTCGAAGAGCGAGGCGAGGTCCGCCAGACCGGCGCCGGCCCAGCGGGCCAGCTCACGGTAGGAGTCCACGGCGACCAGGTCGCCCTGGCGGGCGGCCATGGAGATGTGCTTGCCCTCGATGCCGTCGGGGGTGCCGTCGCCGAGCGAGAGCAGGTACTCCGCGTTCTCCGGCGTCGCGTTCGCCCGCTGCTTGGCGTAGCGGACCAGGGCCCGCCCGGAGGCGTACTGCTCCCAGCAGCCCTGCGAGCCGCAGCCGCACAGCAGGCCGTCCGGCACCATGCGGATGTGGCCGAACTCGGCGGCGACGCCGAAATGCCCGCGGCGCAGCTTGTTGCCGATGATGATGCCGCCGCCGAGGCCCGTGCCGAGGGTGATGCAGATGACGTTGCGGTGGCCCTTGCCGGCCCCGAACTTGTACTCGCCCCAGGCCGCCGCGTTCGCGTCGTTCTCGACGACGACGGGCAGGTCGACGCGGTGCTCGACCTTCTCCTTCAGCGGCTCCTGGCGCCAGTCGATGTTCGGCGCAAAGTACACGGTGGAGCGCTGACGGTTGACGTAGCCGGCGGCACCGATGCCCACGCCCACGATCTCGTGCCCGGCCCTGGCACCTTCCACGGCCGAGGCGATCGCGTCCACGATCCCGTCAGGCGTGGAAGGCGTCGGCACCTTGAACGTGGAGAGGATGTTGCCCTCCTCGTCGACCACGCCGGCCGCGATCTTCGTGCCGCCGATATCGACGCCGATGGTGAGTCCCATGAATCCCTCAGTTCGGTCGAGCCCCGCTAGGGCCCACCGTACCTGAGCGATGTTCAGTCCAGGTCGATGTGTTCTCCGTCGGGGCCTTCGTCCCGACCCTCGGACGCGGGGGGCTTGGGGGCCTGGGAGCGCTGGGTCCAGCGGCTCTCCTGGGTCTCGACGGCCGACCGGTAGGCGGCGAGCAGTTCGGAGCCCGCGGCGGCCAGGTGGTCGAAGACGTCGGAGTTGCGCTCGATGAGCGGTTCGACGACGGACCGGGCCTGGCGGACGGCCTGCTTGGCGACCTGCTCGGCGGTGCCCTGCGCGACGGCGCCGAGGAAGGGCGCCTGTATCCCGGAGAGCTTGTCGGTGACGGCGTCGACGAGCTTGCGCAGCTCCTCGGCGGCCGAGCCGGGCGGCGCCCCGTACTCGGCCCGGCGGCGGGCCTTCTCCGCCGCGAGATCCTCGGCGCAGGCCTGCTCCCAGGCGTCGGCGTCGACCTGGGGTGCGGGCTGCTCGGTGGCGTCGCTCATGGCGGCTGACTCCTGCGGAGAGCTGAAAAGGTGCTGAAGCGGTGACGTCTTCGACGGTACCCGAACGGGTGCATGACCTTCACTACCTCGTACAGCGCGAAGTACAGGCCGACGCAGCCCGATGTGCAGCTCTCTACGTGCAGCGCGGTGTTCCGGTCCCGTGCCCGGATTCAGTGCCGGGGCTGCGGCCACAGATCCGGGTCGGGCGCGAACCGTACGCGCAGTTCGCCGTCGACGAGCCCGGCTCCGGCCACGGTGCAGCGGCGGGGCGCGGAGGGCAGCGGAACGATACGGCGGAACGGTCCCGCCCCGACGACGATCTCGTCGCCGCGCCGGATCAGCGTGAGCTCCTCGCGCACGGCGCCGGGCAGCGGGATCCGCCACACCAGTACACCGTCGTCGGCGAGCCGGTCCTCGACGGGCCAGGGGGCGCGGGGCGCGGGGGCGCCGGGAAGCGGCACATCGAGCCCCGCGAGGTCGTCGGCGCGCGGGTCCCGGCCGAGGTGGGGTATCTCGTACGCCCCCTGCCACTGGGCGGTGATCTTGCGCTGGCGGGCCGCGGCGTCGGCCAGCCACGGGTCGGTGGATCCGTCGGGCAGCACGCGGTTGGCGATCAGCGTCTCGGTGCGCAGTCCGTGCAGGGCGAGGCCGGTGCCGGTGGTGCGCAGGATCTCGTCGGCGGCCTGGGTGGGTTCGGCGACGAGGCGTACGAGCGTGCTGTCGGCGTCGATCACGGCCTGGGCGGCGGCGAGTTCGGCGTCCCAGCGGGCCACGGCCTCGTACAGCCCCTCGGTGGGCATCGGTACGCCCGCGAGGCGGCCGAGGACCGGGCGCAGGGCGCGGGCCGCCTGGCGTTCGGCGGGCAGCAGGCGGCGCAGGTAGCGGCGCAGTTGTCCGGGGAGGGCGAGGACGGCGACGGCGCGCGGGGCCGGCGGCAGGTCGACGACGACCAGGTCGTGGGGGTGCTCGGCGCTCTCGGCGCTGTCCCGCAGGGCGCGCAGCAGTGCGAGTTCGTCGCTGCCGGGCAGCGGGGTGAGCTCGTCGGCGTCGAGCCGGGCGGCCCCGAGCAGGTCGAGCGCGGAGCGGGCCCGGTCCTGAAGGGCCAGCAGATCGTCACGGAACCCGTCGGCGGGGGCGAGCCTGGTGACGGTGACACCGGGCAGCTCCGCCACGGTGTCACCGGTGATCAGGTGCGTGCGCAGCCCTTCTCCGGCGGCCTTCAGGGCGGTGGCGGCGGCGACGGTGGTGCGGCCGGAACCGCCTGGGCCGGTTACGAGGAGGGTGCGCATGACGTTCGAGGCTACTGTGCCGGGGCCACGGGGCTCCGCCCCGGACCCCGCTCCTCAATCGCCGGAGGGGCTTGAGGGACCGGAGGGGCTTGAAGGACCGGAGGGGCTTGAGGGACCCGTCTCCACGCGCTTCTTCAGGCCGGCCAGCGCGCGGTCGATGATGACCTTCTCGGCCTTGCGCTTGATCATCCCGAGCATGGGGATCTTCACGTCGACGGTCAGCGAGTAGGTGACCTCGGTCCCCGTACCCGCCGGCTTCAGCACGTACGAACCGTCGAGCGAGCGCAGCATCTGCGACTTCACGAGCGTCCAGGAGACCTCGTTCGCGCCGGTCCAGGTGTACTTGAGGGTCTGGTCGTCCTTGATCGCGCCGGCGTCCATGACGAGTCGGACCTGCTCGGCGCGGCCCGCGTCGTCCGTCGCGAGGACCTCGGACTCCTTCACCTCGCCCGTCCAGTCCGGGTAGCGGGCGAAGTCGGCGATCACCCCCATGACATCGGCCGGTGCCGCCTCGATCGTGATGCTCGAGCTGGTGTGTTCCGCCATCGCGGTGGCTCCTCCAGATGCGGTCCGGCGTGCATGCGTGTGTCTCGCGTGCAGGCTACCGCGCGTGAGCGGCCCCGCCGTCACCACTCCAGGGCCCAGGGCCGGCCCGTGCTCGCGAAGTGGCCGACATTCACGCACTCCGTGGCACCGATCCGCATGCGCCGGGCGAGCGGCTGGTGGACGTGGCCGAAGAGCGAATAGCGGGGCCGGGTGCGGCGGATGGCCTCCAGGACCGCCCGGCTGCCGCGCTCGAAGCGCCGCGCCACCGTGTCGTACACCAGCTCGGGAACTTCCGGCGGAATGTGCGTGCAGAGCACGTCGACCTCGCCGACGGCCTCGATCTTGGCGGCGTACTCCTCGTCGGGGATCTCGTACGGGGTGCGCATCGGGGTGCGCAGGCCGCCGCCGACGAATCCGAAGACCCAGCCGCCGATCTCGACCCGCTCCCCGTCGAGCACGGTGGTGCCGGGGCCCGCGTACTCACTCCACAGGCGGGGCATGTCGACATTGCCGTAGGTGGCGTACGTCGGAGAGGGGAAGGCCGCGAACATCTCCGCATACTGCTTCCGCACCGCTTTTTCGATGGCGGGGCCGCGGTCGATGCCCGCCCAGAGCGTAGTTCCGAGGGCCCGTGCCTCCTCGAAGCGGCGGGCGGTGCGCAGCTCTACGATGCGGTCGGCGTTCTCGACTCCGAACAAGTCGGGAAAAATGCCGCGCGAGTGATCGGCGTAATCGAGGAAGAGGACCAGGTCACCGAGGCAGACGAGGGCATCGGCCCCGTCTTTGGCCCGTGCGAGGTCGGTGGAGTTTCCGTGCACATCGCTGACCACATGTACGCGCATGCGATCACCCTAAATCGCGGGCCTTAAGGTCGGTAGAGGGGGCCGGACCTGCGGTTACTTCCCAGTCGGGAAACGCCTGGACTACTCTGCGCACAGCACCGCCGTGACGTGTGACGCAGCGAACATCTGGCCCGGACCCCCTACCGAAAAAGCCATACCGGTGGGTAACGTCCGGGCAGTCCAGTCGTGCTCAGTTCAATCAATGTGTCCGTCGGCACCCAAAGGTCCGGCGCCACGTTCTGAGCACCTGCCCGATCTTGGACCGCACCGACGCATCGCACAGAGTCGTGGCGCCGGCGCCTTATGAGGAGCAGCAGTCTTGCGCGAGTTCAGCCTTCCGGCTTTGTACGAGGTCCCCGCGGACGGCAATCTGACCGACATCGTCCGCAGAAACGCCGCGCAGCATCCGGACGTCGCCGTCATCGGCCGCAAGGTCGGCGGCACCTGGACGGACATCACCTCCGTCCAGTTCCTCGCCGAGGTGCAGGCCGCCGCCAAGGGCCTCATCGCCTCCGACGTGCGACCGGGCGACCGGATCGCCCTCATGTCCCGTACGCGCTACGAGTGGACGCTGCTCGACTTCGCGATCTGGAGCGCCGGCGCGATCACCGTCCCCGTGTACGAGACCAGCTCGGCCGAGCAGATCCAGTGGATCCTCGGGGACTCCGGCGCCGTCGGCATCCTCGTCGAGTCCGACGCGCACGCCGCGGCCGTCGCCTCCGTACGCGACCGGCTGCCGGGACTCCGGCACGTCTGGCAGATCGACGCGGGCGGCGTCGAAGAGCTGAACCGCATCGGCGCCGAGATCCCCGACGCGACCGTGAACGAGCGCAGCGGCGTGGCCAAGGCCGACGACCCGGCCACCATCGTCTACACCTCCGGCACCACCGGCCGCCCCAAAGGCTGCGTGCTGACCCACCGCAGCTTCTTCGCGGAGTGCGGCAACGTGGTGGAACGGCTGAAGCCCCTGTTCCGCACGGGCGAGTGTTCGGTACTGCTGTTCCTTCCCGTCGCCCACGTCTTCGGCCGCCTGGTCGAAGTGGCGTCCTTGATGGCTCCGATCAAGCTGGGGCATGCCCCGGACATCAAGCACCTCACCGACGAACTGGCCGCCTTCCGGCCCACCCTGATCCTCGGTGTGCCGCGCGTCTTCGAAAAGGTCTACAACTCGGCGCGCGCCAAGGCGCAGGCCGACGGCAAGGGCAAGATCTTCGACAAGGCCGCCGACACCGCGATCGAGTACAGCCGCGCGCTCGACACCCCCAAGGGGCCCTCGCTCGCCCTCAAGCTCAAGTACAAGACGTTCGACAAACTGGTCTACAGCAAGCTCCGCGCCGTCCTCGGCGGCCGCGGCGAGTACGCCATCTCGGGCGGAGCCCCGCTGGGCGAGCGCCTCGGACACTTCTTCCGCGGCATCGGCTTCACCGTCCTCGAAGGCTACGGACTCACCGAATCCTGCGCCGCCACCGCCTTCAACCCGTGGGACCGCCAGAAGATCGGCACGGTCGGGCAGCCGCTGCCGGGGTCCGTGGTCCGCATCGCCGACGACGGCGAAGTACTGCTCCACGGCGAGCACCTGTTCACCGGCTACTGGAACAACGAAGGTGCTACGGAAGAAGCCCTCGCCGACGGCTGGTTCCACACCGGCGACATCGGCACCCTCGACGAGGACGGCTACCTCCGGATCACCGGGCGCAAGAAGGAGATCATCGTGACCGCCGGCGGCAAGAACGTCGCCCCGGCCGTCATCGAGGACCGCATCCGTGCGCATGCGCTCGTCGCGGAGTGCATGGTCGTCGGCGACGGGCGGCCGTTCGTCGGGGCGCTCGTCACCATCGACGAGGAGTTCCTCGGCAAATGGGCCTCCGACCACGGCAAGCCGGCGGGCTCGAGTGTCGCTTCCCTGATGGGCGACGCGGATCTGCTCGCCGCCATTCAGACAGCCGTGGACGACGGCAACGCGGCGGTGTCCAAGGCCGAGTCGGTCCGTAAGTTCCGGGTTCTCGGAGCGCAGTTCACGGAGGAGTCGGGGCATCTGACTCCGTCGCTGAAGCTGAAGCGGAATGTTGTGGCGAAGGACTACGCGGACGAGATCGAGGCGATCTACCGGGGTTGAGGGCGCGCCCCGACGCCGCGTCCCCGGCTGCGTTTTACGCGGCTGCGCTTTACGGGGCTGCGAGCTGTCCGGGGCTGCCCCGATCGCGCCGTTCCCCGCGCCCCTAGGGGGTTGCGGCTGCGGGGCGGTGGTTCTCGCGGTCCTGGAGTCTGCGGGGCCGTCGTGCTTTGGCGCTGGGGCGTGGGGCGCATCTTGTGCGCCCCTTGAGATGGTGCACGAAGTGCGCATCTCAAGGGGCGCGGGGAACTGCGCGAGAAGCCCCACCGGCCCGCAGCCGAAGTACGCCTCTCAGGGGCTCGGGGAACTGCGAAAACACCCCCTACAACAACCCCCGCAACCTCTCCGCCAGCAGATCCCAACGCCACCGCTCCTGAACCCAGGCCCGCCCCCGCTCCCCCATCCGCCCCCGCAACTCCGCATCGCCCAACAACGCCACGATGCGATCCGCCGCCTCCTCGGGGACACCACCCCGGACGACCCACCCCGTCTCCCCGTCGAGCACCGCGTCCGGCGCACCCCCCGAGTCCCCCGCCACCACAGGCAGCCCCGTCGCGGACGCCTCCAGGTAGACGATGCCGAGCCCCTCGACATCAAGCCCCCCGCGCCGCGTCCGGCACGGCATGGCGAACACATCACCGGCCCCGTAATGCGCGGGCAGCTCCGCCCACGGCACAGCGCCCGTGAAGCGCACGGAGTCGGCGACCCCGGTCTCCCGCGCCAGCCTGCGCAGCTCCTTCTCGTACGGGCCACCGCCCACGATCAGCAGCACCGCGTCCGGCACCGCCGCCAGGATCCGCGGCATCGAAAGGATCAGCGTGTCCTGGCCCTTGCGCGGGACGAGCCGCGAGACACACACCACGACCGGGCGCTCCGACAGCCCGAGACGGACCCGCACCTCGTCACCCCCCGACCCCGGATGAAACGTCTTCTCGTCGACCCCCGGCGGGAGTTGCACCATCCGCCCCGCCGCCGCCGGCGTCAACGCCGCCGCAATCCGCGAACGGGTGTACTCACCGAGGTACGTGATCGTGTCCGTCGACTCACCGATCCGGCGCAACAGGTTCCGGGACGCGGGAAGTTGCGCCCACCCCGCCTCGTGCCCGTGCGTCGTCGCGACGATCCGCCGCGCCCCCGCCCTGCGCAACGCCGGCGCCATCAGGCCGAGCGGTGCGGCCGCCCCGAACCACACCGACGTACAGCCGTGCTCCTGCAGCAGGCCCACCGCGCGCCGGGTCACGCCCGGCGTCGGCAGCAACATCGTCGTACGGTCGCGTACGACGGTGAACGGCTGCTCGGCGTCGAAGGCGGCAGTCGCCTCCGCACCTTCCCGGCCGCGCTTCCACGTCGACGCGTAGACGACGAGCTGCTCCGGGTCCAGGCGCAGCGCCATGTTGTGCAGGAACGCCTGGATGCCGCCGGGCCGGGGAGGGAAGTCGTTGGTCACGACCAGCGTCTTGTTTGTCTTGTGCATCGCCGCAGACAGTACCGAACCCACCCGGCGGAAACCGCCACGCCGCCTCGGTCCATGGCCACCACACAGTTCTTCCCGGCATGATGGTTCGAATGAAGACGCGAAATCCCGCAGCACTCCTTGTCATCTGGGCGTTGACCAGGGCGCTGTTGCTGCTGTGCGTCTTCAAGGTCGTCGTCGTCCCCGGCCCGGACGTCACGAGCGATGTCTCGGTCATCTACCAGGGCTGGTTCGACATCCTGCGCACCGGGACCTTCCCGCTCGACGACGTCACGTGGCAGTACCCGCCCGTCGCGGCCGTCGCGATCCTCTCCCCCGCGCTGCTGCCCTTCCTGTCGTACACGTCGGCCTTCTTCCTGATGGCTTTCCTCGCCGACGCGGTCGTCTTCCTGATGCTCCTGTACGTCGAACGCCGGGGCATGGCGCGGCGCGGCGTATGGGTGTGGGTGGTGGGCCTGCCGCTGCTCGGGCAGACCGTGTACGCGCGCTACGACGTGATGGTCGTCGCCGTCGCCGTCGCGGCGCTGCTGGCGGCCGCCCGGCATCCGAAGGCCTCGGGGGTGATGGCCGCGCTCGGCGCGATGCTCAAGGTGTGGCCGGCGCTGCTGCTGGTCGGCGTTGGGCGGGGGCGGGCGACCCGGGAGTCGTGGGGTGCGGCGGCGCTGACCGCGGGCGGGCTCGCACTCACCTTCGCCGTCGCGATGCCCGGCGCGTTCGCCTTCCTCACCTTTCAGCGTGATCGTGGCACCGAGGTCGAGTCGCTGGGCTCGCTGGTCTTTCACGTGGCGCGGCGGTTCGGCTGGTCGGGCACGGTGCAGCTGAACTACGGGTCGGTGGAGTTCCTCGGTCCGTACGTGGATGTCGTCAGCGTCCTTGCTCAGGGGCTGACCGTGCTCGCCTTCGGGTGGCTGGTGCTGTGGCGGATCCGGGCGCGGGCCTGGGTGTCGGGCACGCAGGCCGACGCTGCCCTGACGGCGGTGCTGCTGTTCACCACGACCAGCCGGGTGATCAGCCCGCAGTACATGCTGTGGCTGGTCGGTCTCGCGGCCGTGTGTCTGCTGTTCCGCGACAGCCGGATGGCGCTGCCTGTCTGGCTGGTGCTCGCCGCTACGTTCGTGACGTTCTTGGAGTTCCCTCTCTATTTCTCGCATGTGGTGGCCAGTGACACGCTCGGCCTCACACTTCTGCTGGTCCGCAACGGGCTGCTGGTCGCCGCGACGCTGAGCGCCTGCCGTCGCTTGTGGCGGGCGACGGTCACCGAGCCGCGGCATGCCGCCCGGGTTCCGGCGCCGCCGCATCCGGTTCGTGCCGGGTTCAGTGAGGCGGCCAACTCCTCCTGAGTGGGTGGGTTGGGTGGGGCCGGGTCGGTGTACCTCCTCGGCCGGTTCGGTCTCCACCCCCGTTGTCCGCCATAGGCGAGTGGGCCGGGATTGTGTGCCTGCGGAGTCCTGCGGGGGCACACCGACCCGTCCCCACCCGCACGTCTCGTACGTGGCTGCACGCCGGACTCGCCAAAACCCCGCCTGCCTGAGGCAATCCGTCGCCGCCCCCGCCTCGGGCAATCTGCCGCCACCCCCGCCTCGGGCAATCTGCCGCCACCCCCGCCTTGGGCAATCTGCCGCCAGGGGCGGCAGGGTGGGCAAGGCGGCCCCCAGCACCGGGCGCGTCATCACAACCGGCCCCAGCTGCAACGCCGCCAGTGGCACCCACGCGCCGGGCGCGTCACCCCATCAGGCCCCGCCACGACGCCGCCGGCACCCTAGCCCCGGGCACCTCATAGCGGCGGGTCCCTTCAGCTCAGCTCGCCGCGCACATACGCCCGCCAATCCGACAGGAACTCCGCCTCATCGATCCCGAGAACGCTGCGCAGCGCCTCCTCCACCGCCCCGGCCCGCCGCTGATGCCCCCCGACCGCGACATAGAACGCGTTGAGCTTCGCCTCACCCCACCGATCGGCGATCATCCGGCAGGCCAGCCAGCCACTCTCGTAGGCCCGCGCAAGCTTGCTGGAGTCACCGTCGAACCCGAAGTCGGCGTCCTCGGGCAGCGTGCCGGGCGGGGTGCCCTCCCCCACGGCCCGCTGGAGCTCGGGCGCGGCCTGCCCGGCGGTGCGGCCCGTGCCCCGGTACCCCGTCCAGTCCGCGTACCCCTCCGACAGCCACAGCGGCGTCGCAGGCGAGGTCACGGCCCGGGTGGCCACATGCGCGGTCTCGTGCGTGAGGACGACCTGCTTGCCGAAGGCGCCGAGCACCCCGTACGCCTCGGGGTTGATGATCACCCGGTCCGCGGGCGCCGTGCCCGAACCGCCCGCCTCCCCCGTCGTGACGGCCGCGATGCCCTGATAGCCGGAAGCGGGCGAACCCAGCAAGCCGCCCATCCCGTCGAGGGACTCGGGGACCAGGACGACCACCCTGCGCGCCCAGCGGTCCCCCCAGGCATCCGTCACCGCCGGCACCGCGTCGTCCGCGAGCTCGGCGTACGACTCCAGCACCGACCGCTGCTGCCCCACGCCGAGCACGAGGCTGTGCGCGCCCTTCACCGCCGTGACCTTGCCCTGCTCCCACAGCTGCTGCCCGGCCTTGGCCGCGGGCTCGTCGTTCACCACCCGCCAGTGGCCGTCCTCGCGTCGCAGCGTCAGTGTTCGCTCGGCCACCACCGGCGCCTTGTCGTAGCCGTCCACGCGGTAGCGCAGCTCGGTCGTGGCGCTGACGCGGGAGCCCGAGCCTTCGAGCCGGGTGAGCTTGTACGTCCAGGACTCCAGCGGGACCGCCGCCAGGTCGAGCAGCAGGTACGGGTCGGCGCCGCCGGTCGCCCGGTACGCGGCCGCGTCCTTGTCGAGGACGGCCGCCGCCCGCCGGTCCAGGACCCGCTGCACGGCGGCCGAACGGGAGTCCGTACGCGGGCTGTCCGCACCGCACCCGGACAGCCCGACGAGCAGGGCACCGAGTGCCACGAAGCACCCCGCCCTGCGCACCGCACCCCGTCGACCAGCCATCTTCCCGATCGTACGGCGTTCCGCGGCTCTCAGAGCCTGTCTTCGAACCCCCGCCTGCGCCCCGACGGGGGTTCGAAGACAGGCTCTAGACCCAATGCCGTGACTCTGTTGGTGATCTTGTCGGGGTGCTGACGGCGGTCGCTGGCGGTGGTT